>JBMDXB010000176.1:0-13085 GCA_048594885.1 Vicinamibacterales bacterium | reverse complement strand
GGCCCGGGCACGCCCGGCCCCCACCGGTGAGCGTCGAACGATCAATCGGCCGGCGTCGGGGCCGGGCTGGCCCGGGCCGGCGCATTTTTTTGGCGGTGTTTGGGAAAACATTCACAAGCACTCGCCATTCGCGAGAGGATCGCACCGGATCGCATGCACGGCTGGATTCCCATCCTGATCATGATCGGTCTCGGGGCCGGCTTCGGAGCCTTCAACGTCCTGCTCTCGAACCTGGTCGGTCCCAAGAAGCCGACACCTGAGAAACAGGCCCCCTACGAATGCGGCATGCCCCCGGTCGGCGACGCCCGCGAGCGCCACCCCGTCAAGTTCTACCTGGTGGCGATGATCTTTCTGCTGTTCGACATCGAGGTGGCGTTCCTCTATCCGTTCGCCATGGCCCTTCGCTCCCTCGGGTGGTTCGGCTTCTTCCAGATCCTCGTGTTCTTCGCGATCCTCCTGGCCGGATACGTGTACGTCTGGCGCAAAGGCGTGCTGGATTGGGGGCACGAACGAGCTTGAATGGTCAGTGGTGAATGGTCAGCGGTGAATGGTCAGTGGTCAGTGGTGAATCGCGATCAGCGATCAGCGATCAGCGACAGCGACATGCCTGAACACGAACAGCTCCCAATTCTGACAACCACCGTCGAGAAGATGGTGCAGTGGGCGCGGCGGTCGTCCATCTGGCCGGTGACGTTCGGGCTCGCGTGCTGCGCCATCGAGATGATGGCGATGAGCGCGTCGCGCTACGACATCGCGCGGTTCGGCGCCGAGGTGTTTCGCGGCTCGCCCCGGCAGTCCGACCTGATGATCGTCGCCGGCCGGCTGTCGCGGAAGATGGCGCCGGTGCTGCGCCGCATCTACGACCAGATGCCGGAGCCGAAGTACGTGATCTCGATGGGCGCGTGCGCGTCGGTGGGTGGCGTGTTCGACAACTACGCGATCGTGCAGGGCGTCGATCAAGTGGTACCGGTCGACGTCTTCGTCCCCGGCTGCCCGCCGCGGCCGGAGTCGCTGATTTACGGCATCGTGCAGTTGCAGAAGAAGATCGACAAGCAGAGGTCGTTTGTCTAGATGGCAGTAGGCAGCGCGCGTCACCACTGGAAGCCGGAACGGCAAGACGACGATGGCTTCGCGGACACGACGACGCGACGACGTGACGACACGACGTCATCCACCATGCAGGATCTTCTGAACAGCCACCTGCCGCCGGGCAGCTTCGAGTGGGCAGCCGTCGCCGACGGCATGCCGACGATTTACATTCCCCGCGATCAGCTCGTCGACACCTGTCGCGCGCTGCGCGACACGCCAGAACTCCGCTTCGCGTTCCTCGCCGACATCATCCCGGTCGATTACCACCCGCGGGAGCCGCGGTTCGAGATCACCTACCTCGTGTCGAGCCTTGGCGTCGCGGGATTCGGCGAGCGGGCGCAGCGGCTGCGCATCCGCGTGCGCGTGCCGGGCGACGACGCGCGAGTGCCGACGGTGACGGAGGTGTGGCCATCCGCGAACTGGCCGGAGCGCGAGGCATACGACCTGTTCGGGATCATCGTCGAAGGCCATCCGGATCTGCGCCGGATCCTGATGCCCGAGGATTGGGACGGATTCCCGCTGCGGAAGGACTATCCGGTCCAGATCAAGCAGCCCGTCAAGACGTACGAGCCGCTGCAGGTGACGGCCGAGGAGTTCGTCGCCAACATCGAGGCGGCCAGGGAGAAGTCCGGGCAGCCGTGACGATGGCGGACGACCGGGTGTCGGAACGGGCCGTGGCGCAGGGCATCTTCGACGCGACGATCGCGCTGCACACGCGGCTGCGCGACGGGAGCCAGGAGCCGCTGTTGGCGGCCGTCGCGGCGATTCGAGAGGCGCTGGCGGGCGGCGGCAAGCTGCTGGCCTTTGGCAACGGTGGGAGTGCCGCCGACGCGCAACACTTCGCGGCCGAACTGGTCGGCCGGTTCGCGCGCGAGCGGCGCGCACTTGCGGCGATTGCGTTGACGACGGATACGAGCGTGCTGACGAGCATCGGCAACGACTACAGCTTCGATCGCGTGTTCACGAGGCAGATCGAAGCCATCGGGCGCCCGGGAGACGTCGCATTCGGCATCACGACCAGTGGCGGCTCGGCAAACGTGCTCGCCGCGCTGCGCGCCGCGCGCG
Source organism: Vicinamibacterales bacterium (assembly GCA_048594885.1). Classification (GTDB taxonomy): domain Bacteria; phylum Acidobacteriota; class Vicinamibacteria; order Vicinamibacterales; family 2-12-FULL-66-21; genus JBMDXB01. The sequence continues at coordinate 10,931 of JBMDXB010000176.1, read as the reverse complement.
AGCAGGGGCTGCAGACGATCGCGTTGACGGGACGCGACGGAGGCGAGGCTGGAAGGGCCGCGGAGATTCACGTCAACGTGCCGGACGCCTCGACCGCGCGCGTGCAGGAAGTGCACCGGACGTTGATCCATATCATCTGCGAGCTGGTCGAGAGGGCGGTGTAGCTGTCAATGCTGAATGCTGAATGCCAAATGCTGAAAATGCCTAATTGCGCATTCAGCATTCACACATTCGACGTTCATTCAGCATTCAGCATTCGGCATTCAGCATTGACGAAGCGCTCGATATAGCGAGCGAATGACAAAAGAGGCGATGCCCGAGCTACGTACGGAAACGATGACGGTGAACATGGGGCCGCAGCATCCCAGCACGCACGGCGTGCTGCGACTGGTGCTGGAGCTCGCGGGCGAGTCGGTCGTCAGCGCGGACACCACCATCGGGTTTCTCCACACCGGCATCGAGAAGACGGCCGAGCAGAAGAAGTGGCAGCAGGTCATCCCGCTCGTCGAGCGGATGGACTACCTCGCCGCGCAGTCCAGCAGCCTGGCCTTCGTGATGTCGGTCGAGAAGCTGCTCGGCATCGAGGTGCCGGAGCGCGTGCAGAACATCCGCGTGCTGATCGCGGAGCTGCAGCGCATCGCCAGCCACCTCGTGTGGCTCGGCACGCACGGCCTCGAGATCGGCGCCGTCTCGGTGATGATGTACTGCTTCCGCGAGCGCGAGCAGCTCCTCAACGTCAACGAGATGCTCGCCGGCTTCCGGATGTTCCCGAGCTACATCCGCATCGGCGGCCTGCGCGAAGATCTGCCGGCCGGTTTCCACGAGGCGGTCAAGACGTTCCTCGATCGCTTCCCCTCCAAGCTGGACGAGTACGAAAACCTCCTCACCAAGAACCAGATCTGGCTGAAGCGCACGCGGGGCGTCGGCATCATGAGCAAGGAGGATGCGATCGCTTACGGCCTCGTCGGGCCGATGGCGCGTGGCGCCGGAGTCGCCTACGACGTCCGCAAGGCGTTTCCGTATCTCGGCTACGAGACCTACGACTTCGAGGTCCCGGTCGGTGTGCGCGGCGACGTCTACGATCGTTACCTCGTCCGCATGGAGGAGATGCGCCAGAGCACGAAGCTGGCGCAGCAGGCACTGACACGCATCTCGCCGCGCGGCGTCTACGACATCCAGGACTACCGTATCGTCCCGCCGCCGAAGGACAAGGTCTACACCGAGATGGAAGCGCTGATTCAGCACTTCCTGATTTACTCGCAGGGCTTCACCGTGCCGGTGGGCGAGTCGTACGTGCCGATTGAAGGGCCGCGCGGCGAGCACGGCTTTACGGTGATCTCCGACGGCACGAACCGTCCGTGGCGCATCAAGTTGCGGGCGCCGTCGTTCTATGCGTGCCAGGCGCTGCCGAAGCTGATCGTCGGCGGCCTGATTGCGGACGTCATCGCGGTCATCGGCTCGACGGACGTCGTCATGGGAGACGTGGATCGATGAGCTTCCATCCGTTGATGGTCTACGAGCCGGGGACGTTCCAGAAGTCGGAGCGGAAGCTCGTCGACGAAGGGGAGCCGTTCACGTTCACGCCGGAGCGCCGCGCCACGCTCGATGCGCTGCTGCCGAAGTATCCACCGGAGCGGAAGCGGTCGGCGATCCTCGCCGCACTCTATCTCGTGCAGGAGCAGCAGGGATACCTGACCGCGAGCGCGATGCGCCACATCGCCGGCATTCTCGACATGACACCGGCCGAAGTGGACGACGTCGCGAGCTACTACGTGATGTTCTACAAGGAGCGCGTCGGCAAGTACGTGCTGCAGGTGTGCCGCACGCTGTCCTGCGCGCTCGCCGGCGCGGAGCGCGTAACGGAGGCGCTCTCGGAAAAGCTCGGCATCCGGCCCGGTGAGACGGATCCGTCGGGCATGTTCACGCTGCTCGAATTCGAGTGCCTCGGCGCGTGCGACCGCGCGCCCGTCGTGATGGTCAATAACGAGCACTGGCACGAAAAGGTGACCCCCGAGAGCTGCTCGCGGTTGGTGGACGATCTGAAGGAACGCGGCTCCGCCGCGGTGTCGGGATGCCATTTGAAGGTGGAGCGCTAGCGGTGAGTCATGTCAACTCCCAAAGGCCAACTGCCAACTGCCAAATTGGGAAACTCCCAAGGGCCAAAGGCCAAAGGCCAAGGCCAATTGGAAGTTGAACAATTTGGGAGTTGGTCCTTTGGTCTTTTGGAGTTGTCCGAGTTGGTAGTTGGCCCTTTGGTCTTTGGTAGTTGACGCGGCGCTGAAACGATGGAACCAGTTCTGACCAGGTACGTCAAGGAACCCAACAGCTTCACCCTCGATTTCTCCGAAGCCCACGGAGGATATCAGGCTTTGAAGAAGGCGCTTGGCATGCAGCCGAACGACATCATCGAGATGGTGAAGGCCTCCGGCCTGCGCGGTCGCGGCGGCGCCGGCTTCCCGACCGGCCTGAAGTGGCAGTTCGTCGACAAGAAGATCGACCCGCGCTACATCGCGTGCAACGCGGACGAGAGCGAGCCGGGGACGTTCAAGGACCACGTCCTCATGGAGCGCAACCCCCACCTGCTCTTTGAAGGGTGTCTCATCAGCTCGTGGGCCATCGGTGCGAAGGTCGCCTACATCTACATCCGCGGCGAGTTCTTCCACGTGCAGAAGGTGCTCGAGTCAGAGCTCGCCAAGGCCTACGCCGCCGGCTACGTCGGCAAGAACATCCTCGGCAGCGGCTTCGACTGCGACATCGTCATCCATCGCGGCGCAGGCGCGTACGAGGCGGGTGAGGAGACGGCGCTCATCGAATCGCTCGAAGGCAAGCGCGCCCAGCCGCGCATCAAGCCGCCGTTCCCCGCGCTCGCCGGCCTCTACCAGAAGCCGACGGCGGTCAACAACGTCGAGACGCTGTGCAACATTCCGCCGATCGTGCTGAACGGCGCCGAGTGGTTCACATCGCTCGGACCGGAGAAGAACGGCGGACCGAAGCTGTTCTGCATCAGTGGCCACGTGAAGCGCCCGGGCGTCTACGAAGCGACGATGCGGACGACGCTGCGCGAGCTGGTTTTCGACGATCGCTACGCCGGCGGCATCCGCGACGGACGTCAGCTCAAGGCCGTGATTCCGGGCGGTTCCTCCGTCCCCATCCTGTTGCCGCACCAGCTCGACATCCCGGCGAGCTTCGACGACGTGCAGAAGGCGGGATCGATGCTCGGCTCTGCGGGCATCATCGTCATGGACGACAGCACCTGCATGGTCTGGGCGGCGCGCAACCTTCTCTACTTCTACAAGCACGAGTCGTGCGGGAAGTGCACGCCGTGCCGTGAGGGCGGCGACTGGCTCTACAAGATCCTGACGCGCATCGAGAACGGTGAAGGGAAGATGGCCGACATCGACCTGCTCACCAGCGTCGGCAACAACATCGCCGGCAAGACGCTGTGCGCGTTCGGCGACGCGGCGGCGACGCCGGCGCTGACGACGGTCAAGAACTTCCGCGCCGAGTTCGAGGCGCACGTGCGCGAGGGCCGCTGCCCGCTGCCGGCCGACTGGCGCGCCGCGAAGACGGTGGTGGGAGCGCATTGATGGATTGGCTGCCGCCCACGCCCGTCATCGCTCATCTCGGGCTGATCTTCGTCATCTTCAACCTGCTCGTGCTGTCCGCGGCGTTCATGGTCTGGATGGAGCGCAAGGTGGCGGGCTACATTCAGGACCGGCCGGGGCCGAACCGCGTCGGCTTCGAAGGCGTGCTCCAGCCGTTCGCCGACGTCATCAAGCTGCTCTTCAAGGAGGAACTGCGGCCGAAGGCCGCCGATCGTCTGCTGTTCGCGATTGCGCCGATCATTTCCGCCGGTGCCGCGTTCGCCGCGTTTGCCGTCGTACCGTTCGGCACCGAGACGACGCTGTTCGGGCTGCTCGATACGCCGATTCCGCTGCAGGTAACCGACGTCAACGTCGCCGTGCTCGTGATCTTCGCGATCACGTCGATGGGCGTCTACGGCATCGTCCTCGCCGGGTGGAGCTCGAACAGCAAGTATTCGCTGCTCGGCGGACTGCGGTCGTCGGCGCAGATGATCAGCTACGAGCTGTCGTATGCCCTGGCGCTCGGCGCGGTGATCATGCTGGCAGGTTCGCTGTCGCTGCGCGAGATCGTCGTGCAGCAGTCCGGCCGGTGGTGGGGCGTCATCCCGCAGTGGTTCATCTTCCTGCAGCCGTTCGGATTCCTCATCTACATGACGGCGGGCGTGGCCGAGACCAACCGCGCGCCGTTCGATTTCCCGGAAGCGGAGCAGGAGCTCGTCGCGGGCTACCACACCGAGTACAGCTCGATGAGCTTCGCGATGTTCTTCCTTGCCGAGTACATCAACATGGTGACCGTGTCGGCGGTCGCCGTGAGCCTGTACCTCGGCGGCTGGCTCGACCCGTTCGGCATCACGCCTGACTGGCTGTCGTGGATCTGGTTCCTGGTGAAGGTATTCCTGCTGCTGTTCTTCTACGTGTGGATGCGGTGGACGCTGCCGCGCTACCGCTACGACCAGTTGATGGAGTTCGGATGGAAGTACCTGCTGCCGGCGGCGGTGCTCAACCTGCTCGCCACCGCGGCGCTGGTGTTGTGGATTGGATAAACCGGGCTGCAATACGGTGATGTAGGGGCCGACCTTGGTCGGCCCCAGGGCGGAGCAAGCTCCGCCCCTACGCCATGGTGAATACGTATGGAGACGGTGGCCTTTTACATCTTCGCCGGCATCGCGGTCGTCGCGTCGCTGCTCGTCGTCGGGCAGAAGAACCCGATGCACAGCGTGATGCTGCTGATCACGTCGTTCGGCGCGCTCGCGGGCCTCTACGTGCTGCTCGACGCGCCGTTCACCGCCGTCACGCAGATCATCATCTACGCCGGCGCGATCATGGTTCTCTTCCTCTTCGTCGTCATGCTGCTGAACGTGCCGCGTGAAGAGACCGCGCCGCCGGGTGTGGCGGCGGCACTCGGGCCGACGGGGCTGAAGGTCGGCGCGGTGCTTTCGATCGTGCTGGGCATCGAGATCGTGTGGGCGCTGGGACGCATCGGCGTGACGACGTTCGCCGAGGACGAGGCGGCGCAGGCGATCAGCTCGGTTGCGGAGATCGGCCGCGCGCTGTTCACGGATCACGCGTTCGCGTTCGAAGCGACCTCGATCCTGATCCTCGTCGCGATGGTTGGTGCTGTCGTCATCGCGCGGAGAGAACACTGAAATGGTGCCGCTGAATCACTATCTGATCTTGTCGGGCATCCTGTTCGCCATCGGGACGGCGGGCGTGTTCCTGCGCCGGAACCTGATCACCGTGCTGCTGTCGGTCGAGATCATGCTCAACGCGGTGAACCTGACGTTCGTCGCCGCCGGGCGCTACCACGGCATCGTCGAGGGACAGATCATCACGTTCTTCGTGATGACGGTCGCGGCGGCGGAAGCGGCGGTGGGGCTGGCGCTCGTCATTGCGTTGTTCAGGCACCGGGAGACGCTCGTCCCCGATGCGTTCACGGCGTTGAAGTGGTGAATGGTGAATGGTCAGTGGTGAATGGTGAGTTTGCGTAGCCGATGCTATTACTGATCCCATTACTGCCGTTGCTCGGGTTCGTCATCAACGCGTTCATCGGGCGGCGTTTGCCCAAGGCGATCTCCGGCGGGCTCGCGTGCCTCGCGATCATCGGCTCCTTTGTTGTCTCGTTCCTGGCGATTCACGGCATCGGCACGGGCGGCAACGACATCGTCCATCACGAGTCCGCGGTGCGGCAGACGGTCTTCACCTGGATGGCGTCGGGCGAGCTGCGCGTGCCGTTCGAGCTGTATCTCGATCGGCTGAGCGCGGTGATGATCCTCGTCGTCACGGGGATCGGCTCGCTGATTCACATCTACTCGGTCGGTTACATGCACGAGGAGACCGACGGCGAGTACGCGCGCTACTTCTCGTATCTGAACCTGTTCGCGTCGTTCATGCTCCTCCTCGTGCTCGGCGCGAGCTTCCCGGTGATGTTCATCGGGTGGGAGGGCGTCGGACTCTGCTCCTACCTCCTCATCGGCTTCTGGTTCCGCAAGAAGTCCGCGGCCGACGCAGGCAAGAAGGCGTTCGTCGTCAACCGCATCGGCGACTTCGGGTTCATCCTCGGCATGCTGCTGCTGTTCGCGACGTTCGGCACGCTCGACATCCAGGAGGTCGCGCGCGGCGCGGCCACGCGGGCGCCGGAAGCGGCGATGGGCGTGCTGACGATCGCGACGCTGCTCCTCTTCCTCGGCGCGACCGGCAAGTCGGCGCAGATTCCGCTGTATGTCTGGCTGCCGGACGCGATGGAAGGCCCGACGCCGGTCTCGGCGCTGATCCACGCGGCGACGATGGTGACGGCCGGCGTCTACATGATCGGCCGCTGTGCCGTGCTGTTCACGCACGCACCGATTACGCTCGGCGTCGTCGCGACGATCGGCGTGCTGACCGCGCTGCTGGCGGGAACGATCGGCTTGGTACAAAACGACATCAAGCGTGTGCTCGCGTACTCGACGGTGTCGCAGCTCGGTTACATGTTCCTGGCGATGGGCGTCGGCGCCTACGCGGCCGGCATCTTCCATCTCTACACGCACGCGTTCTTCAAGGCGCTGCTCTTCCTCGGCTCCGGCGCCGTCATCCACGCGCTGGCGGGCGAGCAGGACCTGCGCAACATGGGCGGGCTGAAGAAGTACCTGCCGATCACCTACTGGACCTTTCTCATCGGCGCGCTCGCCATCGCCGGTGTTCCGCTACTGTCAGGTTTCTTCAGCAAGGACGAGATCCTCTTCAAGACGTTCGTCGGCACCGAGACGATCGGCGGCCACGGGCGGCCGCTCCTGTGGCTAATTGGCGCGATCACGTCGCTGCTGACGGCGATCTACATGTTCCGGCTGGTCTTCTTGGCCTTCCATGGCGAGCGCCGCCATGCGGCGCCAGCCGAGCATCCCGAGGAAGAGGAGCCCGCGGCGCACGGACACGGCGCGCACGCTCACCATGCGCCCCACGAAGCGCCCTGGTCGATGGCGGTCCCGCTCATCATTCTGGCCGTCGGGTCGGTGCTCGCAGGCTACGTTGGTGTGCCGCACGCGCTTGGCGGGAGCAATCACATCGAGAGCTTCCTCGAGCCGAGCTTCCAGGTCGCGACGGCCGAGGAGCACGTCGAGGCCACGTATGCGGAAGAGGCGACGCACGCGGACAGTGGCACCGAGCTGACGCTGATGGGAATATCCACCGTCGTCGCTTTGCTCGGTATTGCGATCGCGGTGTTCTTCTGGCTGCGACGGCCCGAGACGGCGGCGGCGATGGCGCGGCGGTTCCCAGGGCTGCACCGCCTGCTCCTGAACAAGTACTACGTCGACGAGGTGTATGACGCCGTAGTCGTGCAACCGATCAAGTACATCTCGACCGACGGCCTGTGGAAGGGTGTGGATGCCGGGGTGGTCGACGGCCTCGTCAACGGCGTCGGCCTGTCGGTGCGCGGCGGCAGCAGCGGCCTGCGGCGGCTGCAGACCGGATCGGTGCGCGCGTATGCGGCGTCGCTGTTCCTGGGAGTCGTGTTGATATTGGGGTGGTATTTGACGCGGTGAACGGCGCAACTGAAGTTGCGCCCTACAGACGCTGGTGTAGGGCGGAACTTCAGTTCCGCCTCACATGGCGATTGATTTGATGCTCTCTCTTATCGTCTTCGTTCCTCTCATTGGCGCGCTGCTGGTGCTGCTGGCGGGCGGCCGCGGCGACCGGCCGGATCGCGAGCCGATCGTGCGCCTGTTGGCGCTGGCGACGTCGCTCGTCACATTCGCGCTGACGCTGGTCCTCTGGTGGTGGTTCGACCCATCGAGCGCCGACTACCAGTTCGTCGAGCAGTACGCGTGGATACCGGCCTTCGGGATTCAGTACCTGATCGGCGTCGACGGCATCAGCCTGTTCCTGATCGTGCTCACGGGTTTCCTCACGCCGCTCGCGCTGCTCTCGTCGTGGGAGTCGGTCCACAAGAACGTCAAGCTGTTCTCGTTCTTCCTGCTCGCGCTCGAGACGGCGATGCTCGGCGTGTTCGTCTCGATCGACCTGTTCCTCTTCTACATCTTCTGTGACGCGATGCTCATCCCGATGTACTTCCTGATCGGGGTGTGGGGCTACGAGCGGCGCATCTACGCGGCCGTGAAGTTCATCCTCTACACGATGGCGGGCAGCGTTCTGATGCTGATCGCCATCATCGGACTCGCCTGGATGCACTCGGCGGCCAACGGATCGCCGAGCTTCAACCTGCAGGACCTGTACGGGCTGACGCTCTCGTGGCGGATGGAGTCGCTGTTCTTCCTCGCCTTCGCGGTGGCGTTCGCGATCAAGGTCCCGATATTCCCGTTCCACACCTGGCTGCCCGACGCGCACGTCGAGGCGCCGACCGCCGGCTCGGTGATCCTCGCCGGCGTCCTGCTGAAGATGGGCACGTACGGGCTGCTGCGGTTCGCGTTTCCGCTCTTTCCGACCGCGGCGCAGCACTACGCGCCGTTCCTCGCGCTGCTCGCCGTCATCGGCATCATCTACGGCGCGCTCGTGGCGATGGTGCAGCCGGACATGAAGAAGCTGGTCGCCTACTCGAGCGTCAGCCATCTCGGATTCGTCGTGCTGGGGCTCTGCGCAATGAACGTGCAGGGCGTCCAGGGATCGATCTACCAGATGCTGAATCACGGCGTGAGCACGGGCGGGCTCTTCATCCTCGTCGGCATGCTCTCCGACCGGCGACACACGCGCCTGATTGCGGAGTTCGGCGGCCTGAAGGCGGTCGTCCCGCGCCTCGTCGCCGCGTTCCTGCTGGTGACGCTCTCGTCGATTGCGCTGCCGGGGATGAACGGCTTCATCGGCGAGTTCCTGATTCTCATCGGCGCGTTCCGCTGGGATCCGCGGCTGACGGCGTTCGCCGCGACGGGCGTCATCCTCTCGGCCGTCTACATGCTGTGGATGTTCCAACGCGTCAACTACGGAGAACTGACCAACGAGAAGAACCACGGCATGAAGGACCTGACGCCGCGCGAATGGGCGCTGATGGTGCCGACGGTCGCGATGGCGATCGTCATGGGCGTGTTTCCGGGCATGTTCCTGAAGCCGATGGAACCGTCCGTTAACCGCGTCATCGAAAGAGTAACTGGCGGCCAGCCCACGCAGGTGCGTCTGCAGCCGAACGTTCCTGCTTCGGACGCCTCGCCGCGAACAGCGAACCGCGAACAGCGAACCGCGGCAGGCGAAGCATCCAGATGAACGACTACGCAGCCATCATTCCGCTCCTGATCGTCGCGCTGTCGGCGATTGCCGCGATGCTCGCGGAGGCGATCCGCCGGACCGGCGAGCGGATGTACATCAGCGGCTTCGGGCTGATCGGTCTGGCCGGCTCGGCGCTCGCCTCCGCTTTCCTCTGGGACCGCGACGCGCAGAGCTTCGGCGTCATCCGCTCCGACAACTTCGCGCTCTTCGTCAACATCGTCCTCTGCGTGATCGGCGTGCTGACGATGCTGTTTTCGGAGGAGGTGGTGGAGCGGGAGCTGCTGCCGCCGGGCGAGTACTACGCGCTGACGCTCTTTGCGATCTGCGGAATGATGATGATGGCGGCGGCGACCGATCTGCTCGTCATCTTCGTCGCGCTCGAGATTCTCTCGCTGTCGGTCTACGTGCTGACGGGGATACGCCGCGCCAGCGCCGCTGGGGCCGAGGCGGCGTTCAAGTACTTCCTGCTCGGCGCCTTCTCGAGCGCGTTCTTCCTCTACGGGATCGCGTTCGCCTTCGCGCTGTCGGGATCGACGCGGCTGGACGAGGTCGGCGTGGCGCTGCTGTCGCAGGCGTCGGCGTCACCCTCGACCGTGACGCTGCTCGCCGTCGGCCTGCTGGCGGTCGGCTTCGCCTTCAAGATCTCCGCCGTGCCGTTCCACATGTGGACGCCGGACGCCTACGAGGGCGCGCCGACGATCGTGACGGCGTTCATGTCAACCGGGGTGAAGGCGGCGGCGTTTGCCGCGTTCGTTCGCGTCTTCCTGTCACCCCTCGAGCCGCTGCAGGCGCAGTGGATTCCGATGCTCGGCTGGATCGCGGCGGCGACGATGATCGTCGGCACGGTGGTGGGCGTCGTGCAGACGAACATCAAGCGCATGCTCGCGTATTCGAGCATCGCGCATGCCGGCTACATGATGCTCGGCATCATCGCCGCGAACAGTGCGGGCAAGGCGGCGATCCTCTTTTATCTGCTGGCCTACGCGGTCAGCAATCTCGGGGCGCTCGGCATCGTCGCGCTGCTCGGCACGCCGGCGAACCAGCACGATCAACTGCGTGACTTCGCCGGCCTGTGGCGCTCGCGTCCGGGCCTGGCGGGGCTGATGACGATCTTCCTGCTGTCGCTCGGCGGATTCCCGCCGATGGCGGGGTTCATCGGCAAGTGGTACATCTTCAGCGCCGCCGTCCAGGAGGGGTACTACTGGCTCGCCGTCCTCGGCGTGCTGACGAGCGTCATCTCCGTCTTCTTCTACCTCCGGATCGTCGTGATGATGTACTTCACGGAAGGGGCGGACGCCGTCCGCCCGCGCGTGTCGGCCAGCGCGAGGGCCGGCCTCGCGCTCGCGACGGTTGCGGTGTTCTACCTCGGTGTCCTGCCGACGCAGGTGCTCGACCTCGCGCTCGATTCGATCTCGACGATCTTCTGAAGTTCGCTGAGCGCTGTCCGCGGAGCGCTGTCCGCTGAGCGCTGGCCGCTGGGTGCTGCGATCCGGTTGGCGCGGCTCGGTGTTCGGCGGGCGGGCATGCTGGACGTACCGCGTCGCCCACTCGACGAACGAACAACGCAGAGGCCGCCAAGGGACAGAGGACGCGAAGGGATCGCGACGATTTGCCACGACCGGCGACACGAGCGGGCGCGCGCCGGCCGTTCGGCCG
>JBMDXB010000175.1:0-38047 GCA_048594885.1 Vicinamibacterales bacterium | reverse complement strand
ACCTGTTTCGCCGAAATCGGCACGCGCGGATTGTCCTTCCGGTCATGCCGCGCGTAAGCGTAATTCGGAATCCCCGCCGTGATGCGCGACGCCGACGAGCGGCGGAACGCTTCGATCTTCACGCACAGCTCGATCAGGTGCCGATCGACGTCGGCGCATGTCGGCTGGACGACGAAGACATCCGTGCCGCGGATGTTCTCGTCGATCTGAAAGGACACTTCGGTGTCCGGAAAGCGCTGCAGCCTCGCGTGCCCGATGGGCACGCCGAGGAATTCGGCAATCTCGGCCGCAAGGGCCGGATGCGCGCTGCCGGAAAACAGTTTCAGCTGTCCTCGACCCATGCTCACTGGTTGGGGCGGGAGGATTCGAACCTCCGAATACGGGATCCAAAGTCCCGCGCCTTACCGCTTGGCCACGCCCCATCAAGCCGCCGCCGCTACGCGGCGCAGTCAACTCCCAAGGGGCCAAGGACCAACTCCCAACGGCACGGAGGTCGGAGGTCCCAAGAGCGGGCCGCGGGCGCGTCCGGGAAACGTTAAGTTTATACGGTCCTACTGGCGTTTGGCAATCGGACGCGACCGGCGCTCGTAATCGGCGCGCGTGATCGTGCGCGTGACGAGGGCACGCGCGCCCCCTCGCGACAGCGGCTTCACGGCGCGTTCGGCGGCGACGCGGCTGCGAAACAGGCCGAAAACGGCCGAGCCGCTGCCGGACATGACGCTCGCAGCGGCGCCCGCTTCCCGCAGCGCCGTCTTCAGCGCCGCGATTTCGGGGTGCCGCCGGGCCACGGGCGGCTCGAGGTCATTGATCATCTGCGCGGCGCGCGACGGCCAAGGCACCGGCAGCACTTGCAGCTCGCGCGTTTCCTTCAACCCAGCCGCGCGGTCCTCGTCATGCCATCCGTAGGCCTCGGCGGTCGACACACCGAACGGTGGCCGGACGATGACGATCCAATGCTGCGGCAGATCGACGAGGGGGTAGATCTCTTCCCCGCGGCCGAGGCCGAGCGCGGTGCCGCCCGAGAGGAAGAATGGAACATCGGCGCCAATGGTCGCGGCGATCTCACGCAGCAGCGTCACCGGCGCGCCGCCCCACAAGCGGGCCAACGCGAGGAGCGCCGCCGCCGCATCGGCGCTGCCGCCACCGAGCCCCGCCTGCATCGGGACCTTCTTGTCAATCGTGATGATCGTGTCGTGCGGCTCGCCGGCGCGGCCGAGCACCTGCCACAGCGCCGCTGCGGCACGCCACACGAGATTGCTCTCATCCGTCGGCACGCCGGGCATCCGGCACTTGAGCGTGAACGGGCCGTGACGCTCGACGCACGTCAGCGTGTCGTGCAGCTCGATCGACTGAAAAACTGTGCGCAGCTCGTGGTACCCGTCAGGCCGGGTACCCAGGACGCGAAGATCCAGGTTCACCTTCGCGTGGGCTCGAACGGTCAGCCGCAGTGAACGCTTGGTCAATGCCGAATGCTGAATGCTAAATGCTAAATGCTGACAATGTCGAATGTTCGAATGAACGAACGGGCTACCGCGATGCGCGGCCGAGCGGCCCAGCGCGCCTCAATTCCTCCAGCGTCAGAGGCGCGGCGTCGCGCGGAACGTCAATATTGAATACCGTCGCGGCGAGCGGCGTGTTGACCTCGACATCCGACAACCGCAGCGTCATGTCGGCGGCATCGCGATCGGCGCCCGTCATGCGCACGCGAACGGCCGATGGGCGGCTCGACGTGAAATCCGAGTAATGGACGGCGATCGATCCGCGCGTCGCCGCCGCCACGCGCCAGCGGCCGTCCATCCGCCGCAGCCAGGTTGTCGTTCCGGATGCGTCTACGGCGAGCCAGTCGTCATCATTCGAACGGGCGCTGCCCGGGAACGATCGGCCTCCTGACGGCGTGTCCGAGGGGACGCCACACCCAGCCAGCATGGCACGCATGTCGGCCGGCGTCAGCGAGACGCCGGTCAGCGCTTCGACGATCGCCTCGGGTTTCTCGCCACGCAGGAATCGGTTGTCGCGCGGCAGGACGAGCGTCGCCTCTCCGGCCGACGCGCCGAGCACGAAGAACGGCTTGCCGAACGGCGCGACCGCTTCGAGCACCATGCCATCGGGTTCGGCAAGCCCCGCGTCGACACGGCCTCGCAGCCGTTGTCCGCCGACGCGGCCGGAGAGCGCCATGACGGCCGTGATCGTCTTGACCCGACAATGCTCGGTGGCTTGTGCGTAGGCAGACTCGTATCCGGGATACGGAGCGCCGGCGCCTGTTGGGAGTTTCGGAGGACCCGGCGCGCACGCGCTCATGGCCGCTCCGAGCGCCAGGCACGCGAGCGCTGCAGCAGCGCGCATCACTTCTTGACGCGCGAGCGGGCGTCGTTCAGCTTCTTCTCGATCGCCGCGCGATCGATCGAGTCTCCGTCACCGGCCAGCGATCGCTCCCACGCCTGCACCGCTTCGGCAAAGCGCTTCTGCCGGTACCGAAGGTCGCCGAGGTGATCCTGGATGACGGAGTTGTCCGGCAGCTTCTCTGCCGCCCTTGCGAGCGGCGCGTCGGCCAGATCCAGCTTGCCCTGGCGGAAGTACGCCCAGCCCAGGCTGTCGAGGAACGACGGGTTCTCCGGATCGATTTTCAGCGCGCGCTGCAGCAGCTCCACGGCTTCGTCGAGCCGCTCGCCGCGCTCCGCGAACATGTAGCCGAGCGAATTCAGGGCGGTCGCGTCCCGCGGCTGCTGGGCGATGCGCTCGCGGAGCGCGCGCTCGGCCTCGACCGGGTTGCCCCCCTTGTCGACCACGTGCGCGTATTGATACACGAGCGACTCATCGTCCGGCACGCGCTTCATCAGGTCGCGGAGGATCGCCGCCGCCTCCGTGTACTTTCCCTTCGACTCGAGCAGCGCCGCCGTCACATACAGCCCGCGCACATCGTCCGGGAACATCGACCGGAGCTTCTCGGCCGTTGCGGTCGCCCCTTCGAGATCCTTCAGCTCGCGCTGCGCGTGCGCGAGCAGGTAGAGCGCCGCGGGATCGGGCCGATCGCCGGCCTTCTCGAGGCTGCTCCGCAGCAGCGCCAGCGCGCCGGCGGCATCGCCGGTGTTGATCATCGCGCCGGCGCGACGAACTGTCAGGTCGGCGCGCGGGTTGACCGCCTGGGCGGCCTCGTAGGCTGCCAGCGCATCCTTCCAGCGGCGCTGCTCGTCGTAGAGCTCGGCGAGCCGCAGGTGCGCGCGATAGAAGCGCGGGTTTTCCTGGACGAGCGCCTCGAGCGTGCTCGTCGCTTCATCGGCGCGGCCGGCGCCGTGCAGCGCCGACGCGAGCAGCATCCCCGCTTCCGCATAGGCCGGCTGGTCCTCGACGATGCGCCGCAGCGGCACGACGGCCTTGTCGTAGGCGCCGGTCTGGAGATAGAGGCGTCCGAGCATCAGCTCGAGCGTCAAATCGACGCCCCCGGCACTGCGGGCCGCTTCGATCCGCTCGATCGCGCGCGCGGCGTACTGCGACGGGTCCTCACCCGGCCGAATCGGCTGCTTCTGCTCGGAGAAGGCGGCGTAGATGGAGCCGAGAATGCGGTTGGCCTCGCGGTTGTTCCGATCGCGCTGCAGCGCGGCTTCAGCGGCTTCGACGGCCTCGACGGCGCGGTCTTGGCGCGCGTAAACCGCGGCGAGCTCCGCGCGCAACTCGGCCGAATCGGGCGCGAGCTCGATCGCGCGCCGATGCGCCGCGATGGCTTTCTCGATCTCTCCCGCGCCTTCGAGATGGCGGCCGAGCAGAAAGTAATAGCCGGCGGGCGGCTGCGACACGTCGGCCGGTGCGGCGGCGGGCAGCTGCATCAGCAGGACGAGCGCGAGCGGAGTGAACGGCATCTGACTGACTATAATGACGCGAATAGCCCGCTGCCGCCACCCGGAGACCGCGACGCGGGTGATATAGTCCGGGTTGGAGTGCCTATGCCTGTCGATCCCGAGCTGCTCGAGATCCTCGCCTGCCCGAACTGCAAGACGAAGGTGGATCTCGTCAAGAACGGCACCGCGCTCAAATGCGCGCAGTGCCACCGCGTGTATCCGATCAAGGACGACATCCCCGTGATGCTGCTCGACGAGGCGACGATCGAACCGTAGCGTGAACATCCTGCTGGTCCGCCTGCGGCTCATCGGCGACGTGGTCTTCACGACGCCGATACCGCGGGCGCTGAAGCGAGCCTTTCCGGACGCACACCTGTCGTACCTGGTCGAGCGGAGCGCAGCCGCAGTGGTGGCGGGAAACCCGAATATCGACGACCTGATCGTGGTGGATCGGCAGCGCGGCGCGGGGCGCGTGCTCGCGGACCTCGCGCTGGCCCGGCGCCTCCGGCGCGCGCGCTATGACGTCGTCATCGACCTGCACGGCGGACCGCGGGCGTCCTGGCTCACCTGGGCGACCGGGGCGCCGCAGCGAATCGGATACACCATTCGCGGACGGAGCTGGATGTATACCCACACCGTCGAACGTCCGCGCGACCTCCGCCCGCGTCACTCCGTCGTCAATCAATGGGATCTGCTGCAGGCCATCGAGGGATGGCCGGGCGGCGCGCCCGATCCGGCGCGCGATCCCGTCGAAATGCCGCTCGATGCCGCGGCTGCCGCGCGGATGGCGGAGCGGCTGCGGAACGCTGGGGTGCGCGATGGAGACGAGATCGTCGTCCTGCACGTCAGCGCCGGCAATCCGTTCCGGCGGTGGCCGGAAGACAGCTTCATACGGCTCGTCGAATCGCTCGCGTCGGCCTCGCCGAATCGCCGCATCGTCCTCAGCTCCGGGCCATCCGATCGTGAAGCGGCATTCCGGATTGCGGCGGCGGCGCGTGCGCGGCTGGGCGATCGCGGTGGACAAGTCGTCGATCTGGGCGAGTTCAACCTCGTGGAGCTGCGCGCGCTCCTCGAACGGAGCCGGGTGTTCATCGGCGGCGACACCGGCCCGCTCCACATTGCGGCGACGACGGCCACGCCGATTGTCGGCATTTACGGACCGACGCTCGAAGAGCGATCGGCGCCGTGGCGCGATCCGCAGCTGCCCACGGCGTCGCTGCACGTCGCCGACCTCGAGTGCCGTCCGTGCGACCAGCGCGCGTGCATCCACGGCGACTTTCGATGTTTGACGACGTTGAAGCCAGAGGACGTGCTGGCGGCAGCCGAGCGTCTCATGAGGGCGCGCGCATGAACCGCGCGATCGCGGTGGATGCTCCGCCGAGCGGCCTCGAGCGCGCCGCATTCGTATCGCTGCTGGCATTTGCCGCGGCGGCGCAGCTCTCGATCGCGGTCGCCGGCATTCTGCTGACGCTCACGGCGGTGCTGTGGCTCGCCGTCGTCGTCCACGGCCGCGAGCGCATCGCCGTGCCGCCGATGTTCTGGCCGCTTGCGGCCTACGGCGCCGCTACCGTCGTGTCGAGCGTGTTCTCGGTCGACCCGCGGACCAGCTTCATCGACGACAAGCAGCTCGCGCTGTTCATCATCATCCCGATTGCCTATCGCCTGCTGCCCGGCCGGCGCAGCCTCATCGCGACCGACGTCATCATCACCATCGGGGCGCTGACGGCGATCATCGGCATCGTGCAGTTCGGCATTCTGAAGTTCGATACGCTCGATCGCCGGCCGAGCGGCGCGTTCTCGCACTACATGACCTATTCGGGCGCGCTGATGCTGGTCGCGTGCACGGCCGCGGCGCGCATCCTGTTCCGGCACCAGGATCGCGTCTGGGCCGCGCTCATCATGCCGGCGCTGCTCGTCGCGCTGGCGACGACGCTGAGCCGCAACGCGTGGGTCGGCGCCTGCGTCGGCATCGGGTTGCTGCTGATGATTCGCGACTTCCGCCTGATTGCGCTGCTGCCGGTCGTCGCGGCGCTGTTCATCGCGCTGGCGCCCTCGGCGCTCAGCGACCGGATGTATTCGATGTTCAGTCTGCGGAGCGACAGCACCGACGCGAGCGAGCAATCGAACCGCGATCGCATCGCGATGATCAAGTCGGGGATCCGGATCATCAAGGACGATCCGCTGACGGGCGTCGGACCCGACATGATCCGGCAGGTGTATCCGCATTACCGGGACCCGGACGCCGTCAACCAGCTCAATCCCCACCTCCACAACGTGCCGATCCAGATCGGCGCCGAGCGCGGTTTGCCCGCGCTGCTGCTCTGGCTCTGGTTCGTCTTCACGCTGATCCGCGACTTCGTCAGGAAGAGGAGGACGAGCGGCATGCCGTCGATTCCGACAGCCGGCCTGGCGTGCGTGGCGGCGATGGTTGCGGCGGGGATGTTCGAATACAACTTCGGGGATTCGGAGTTCCTGATGCTCTTCCTCCTGCTCGTGACACTCCCCTACGCCGCCGACCGAACGAGCGAGAGTCCTCAGCCGAAGACCGCGCGCCTGCGGCGGGCGTAACGCCGAGGCAGCCGAGGGCGCCGAGATCGCCGAGGGATTGCGACGAGTTGCAGCGCCTGCGCGCTGGTGCGCCGCGCCCGCGGCGCGGTGTGGATCGAGAGGACGCGCGAATCAGAAGCACGGCATGTGTCAGAAACGTGCTTCTGATTGTGCCTCCTCTCGATCCACTACGCCGGCCCTGAGGGCCGGCGCGCACCAGCTCACAGCCGGACGTCGAACAGCAGCGACGTCGTGCCGTCGCGCCGTCGTGCCGTCGTGGCAGCGCGCCAGCGCGCGTGGCAGCGTGACAGCAATCAGTGGATCCGTAGTAACGTTCTCCACGCACATGACACACGCGGAGAGTGAACTGGTGGGCCGCATCGCCGGGCGGACGGTGCTCGTCGTCGGCGACGCGATGCTCGACCACTTCGTCGTCGGGTGCGTGGACCGCATCTCGCCGGAGGCGCCGGTGCCGGTCGTCGTCTACCAGCAGCAGGAGTTCCGGCTGGGCGGCGCGGCAAACGTCGCGCACAACATCGTTGCGCTCGGCGGACGCGCGGAGCTGGTGAGCGTGGTCGGCGCGGACGACGAGGCGAAACGGCTGCGAGCGGAGCTCGAACGGCTGCCCGTCGGCGTGCGTGGCCTCGTCGCGGACGCTTCGCGCTGCACGACGCGCAAGCTGCGCGTGGTCACGACGCGGAATCAGCAGGTCGCGCGGGTCGACTACGAGAGCGACCGCGAGATCTCCGGACCGATCGAAGCGGAAGTCGTCCGCCAGATCGAGGAGCGCGCGGCGACGGTGAACGCGATCCTCGTCTCCGATTACCTCAAGGGCGTCGTGTCAGCCGCTGTCGCGATGGCGGCGATTCAGGCAGGCCATCGGCGCGGCATCCCGGTGCTCGTCGACCCCAAGGTCCCCCACATCGACTACTACGGCGGCGCAACGGTGATCACCCCGAATCACCACGAAGCGGAGGCCGTCACGCACCTGCGCATCCGCACGGATGACGAGGCGCGCGCCGCGGCGGCGCGGTTCCGCGAGCGAGCGAGTTGTGAGAGCGTGCTGATCACGCGTGGCGAGCACGGCATGTGGCTGCTCGGACCCGACGGCGAAGCACATCTGCCTGCGGAAGCGCGGGAGGTTTCCGATGTGACCGGGGCCGGGGACACGGTGATCGCGACGCTCGCGCTCGGCCTGGCCGCGGGGGCGCCGCTGGCGGACGCCGCGCGCCTCGCCAACCGCGCCGCAGGAATTGTCGTCGGGAAGTTCGGTCCAGCGGTGGTGACGGTGGAGGAGTTGAGAGCAAAGAGTAAAGGGTAAATACCCTTTACCCTTTACCCTTTACTCCTTCACACTGGTTCGTGATCAACAGCAGCTCGGGCAGCGGCTCGCGCGCGACGATCGCCTTCAGCTTGACGTCGATCGTCGGCTGCCGGTGGATCACGCACGTTGACGCCAGGTGCGGCCGCAGCGCCTCATAGTTCGCCTCCGACAGCACCGCGAAGACCCGCCGCTGCGAACGCATCGCGTCGACGAACGGCTCCGGCTCGAAGTACATGTCGACGTGGCGGCGCAGGTAGAACACCATGCTCGGCAAATCCACCTGATAGTGCGCGACGATGTCGTCGGGACCGAGCTGGCGCTGCTGAAGGACGTCGGTGAGCGGCGGGACGGGCTTGTAGCGCTCGAAGCTCGGAAGCACGCGCAGCACGAACGTCCATTCCATCGCGACCAGCGCCGTCGCCACCGTCATCAGCGCGAGCCGCGAGCGTCCCGCCGCCGCGATCGCCGCACAGGCCACACCGCCGGCGACGGCGATCATGCCAACGAGTGGCGCGCCCTCGAGCGCGTAGATGCTCGCAGCCGAGTAGAACACGTAGAGCACGCCGGCGCCTGCGGACGCGAGCACGATGCCGATCGCCGCAGCCGTCGCGCGCAGCGCCGTCCGCCACCGGCGCTCGACGCCGTGCTCCGCGCGGACGATGAACGTGCCCGCCAGCGCGGCGACCGCCGGCACGATCGGGAAGATATAGAGATCCTGCTTGCTGCGCGAAAACGTGAAAAAGACGACGATCGTCAGGATCCACAGCCAGAGCAGCGTACGAATCCTGAAGCTCGGATCGCCGCGCCACGCCGTGCTGCGGCGCTCGACGAACCAGACGGCTGCCGCCGCAAACAGGAAGAGCGACCAGGGGAAGGAATCGCTGAAGAGGACCGGCAGGTAGAACTCGGCGCCGCGGCTCTGATCGACGCCGACACCCGCCGTGTAGCGGCCGAAGTTCTCCCCGATGAAGAACGACGCGATGTAGGTCCAGCCGTCGCGCGCGTACAGCGCCGCGTACCACGGCACGACGATCGCCAGGACGACGACGATGCCGGCCGGGATCATCATCTCGCGCACGCGGCGAAGCTCGCGATGCACGACCAGGTAGACCGCGAACACGAGGCCGGGCAACGCGGCGGCGATCGGCCCTTTCGTCAGCATGCCGAGACCGACTGAAACGTACATCCACAGCAGCCATCGCCTGCGGCGTTCGGGGAAGCGCTCCGCCAGCACGAAGAAGAGCAGCGTCAGCCCCATGAACATCGAAATGTAGATGTCGATGAAGATGCGCCGCGCGAACATCAGCAGCCGCGGATCGATCGCCAGGCCGAGCGCGGCCCAGAGTCCCGCCAGCACCGCAACCTTCCGCCGCGGCACGCCCGGAAGGTCGGGGGCCGTGTACGGGGACGCGGCGGCGGCGAGCACGAACGCCGTCGCAATCATCACCATCGCGCCAAGCGCGATCGCCATGCGCTCCGTCACGACGGACATGCCGAACAGGCTGTAGAACGACGCGACGATCCAGTAGCTCAGGACCGGCTTGTTCAGCCGCGGCTCGTAATTGAAGGTGGGAAAGATGAAGTCGCCACGCTCGATCATCTCGCGCGGCGTTTCGACGTAAAACGCCTCGTTCGCGTCCCAGATCGACGATACGCCGAGCCCGAGGAAGTAGGGGCAGATGGCGACTGCGAGCAGAACGATCAGAACGAGGCGACGCACTCTTGCTGCAATTCTAACGGTGGACGCGTTGGCGCGTTGGCAGTTCCGTTGTTTGGCAGTTGGCCCTTGGTCCTTTGGGAGTTGCCGGCGTCAGTGCCTGAAATGCCTGCGGCCCGTGAACACCATCGCGAGGCCGCGCTCGTCGGCTGCGGCGATCACCTCGGCGTCGCGCACCGAGCCGCCCGGCTGCACCACCGCGGTCGCGCCGGCATCCGCCACCGCGTCGAGGCCGTCGCGGAACGGGAAGAAGGCGTCCGACGCGGCGACCGATCCTGTCAGTACCGGACCCCGGTCCCCGGCCCCCGGATCCCGATTTGTGGCCTTCATCACCGCCACGTTGACGGCGTCGACACGACTCATCTGGCCGGCGCCGACGGCCAGCGTGCGGTCCGCGGCGGTGAAGATCACCGCGTTCGACTTCACGTGCGCGCAGACCCGCCACGCGAAGCGCAGCGCCGTCCACTCTTCCGCCGTCGGCTGGCGTTTCGTGACGACGCGGATCCCCTCCGGCGGCCGGCCTTGTCGCGCCGAAGCTGCGGACGATTCAGGCAGCGAAGGCGGAGGCCACGGCTCGCGCGCTTCCGTGACGCGGTCCGGCTCCTGCATCAACATGCCGCCCAGGAAAGACCGCCCGTCGCTCATCGGCTGGCCCGCGAACGCGCGTCCTGCGTTCGAAAAGTCCGTCGTGACGACGCGCAGGTTCTGCTTCGCCGCGAGCACGCCGCGCGCATCGTCGGTGACCGACGGCGCGATTACCGCCTCGATGAACGTCGAGGTGAGCGCGCGCGCCGCTTCACCATCGAGTTCGCGATTGAGGCCGGCGATGCCGCCGAATGCGGAGAGCGCATCGGCGTCGCGCGCGCGGACGTAAGCATCGGCGGCCGAGGTTCCCGTCGCCACGCCGCACGGATTCGTGTGCTTGATGACGACGGCGGCCGGCTCGGTGAATTCGAGGACGATGCGCAGTGCCGCGTCGAGATCGAGCAGGTTGGTGAACGACAGCTCCTTGCCCTGGTGCACCTGCCAGCGGCCGCCGAATGCCTCGGGAGTCGGCACCCACGCAGCTTTCTGGTGCGGGTTCTCGCCGTAGCGGAGATCGCGCATTTCGTGCGTCTGTGGCATCGGCTTCCGCGTCATGGCTCCGCCAGTGGCATCGACGGCCAGCAGCGTCATGGCAATCGTGCCGTCGTACTGCGCGGTGTGTGAGAACGCCTTCTTCATCAGATCGAAGCGGAACTCGATCGATGGCCCTCCGGGGCGATCCAGCGCTTCCAGGACGCGAGGGTAATCCGCCGGATCGACGACGACGAGCACGTCGCGGAAGTTCTTGGCCGCGGCGCGCACCAGGCTGGGACCGCCGATGTCGATCTCCTCGACGAGCGCGTCGAATGGCGTGTCGGGGTTCGCCGCCGCCTTCGCGAACGGATAGAGGTTCACGACGACGATATCGATCGGTTGAATACTCTGTGCCGCGATCGCGGCGAGGTCGTCCGGCCGGCGGCGCCGGGCCAGTATGCCGCCGTGCACGTTCGGGTGGAGCGTCTTCACGCGACCGTCCATCATCTCCGGAAACCCGGTGACCTCCGAGATGCCGATGACCGGCAAACCCTCTGCTGCCAGTGCTTTAGCAGTGCCGCCTGTCGAGATGAGCTCGACGCCACGGGCCGAAAGGCCCTTCGCGAGCTCAACAAGACCTGTCTTGTCCGAGACACTCAGAATTGCGCGCATGGGGTGTGATTTCCTTGACATGGCAGAGTCGGCACGGCTACTATGGCGGCGGCGCTGGGGCGACCAGCGTCGTAAGCCGAGGCCGCGGACTCGCGGTCTTTTTTTATGTCCGATCGGGAAGGGGTCAGGTCTTGAATTATCAGTTTTTTCATGGCGAGGGTGTCAGGTCTTGAAAAAGCTTATAATTCAAGACCGGACCCCTTTTCTGGCCGGGCGGGTCTCATGCGGCGCCCCGCGCCGCGGAAATGCAAGGCAGGAATAGCACGATGCGTATCACAGGTAAGGTCAAGTGGTTCAACAACGCCAAGGGTTACGGTTTCATTGAGCGCGACGGTGGCTCCGACGTGTTCGTCCACTTCTCCGCCGTCCAGGGCAACGGGTTCCGGACGCTCGAAGAAGGCCAGGCCGTCGAGTTCGAAATCGTTGATGGACCGATGGGCCCACAGGCCGGCAACGTCACCAATGTCAGCTAGTTCCCCGACCGGCAGCCGGCGGCGCATCCGCGCCTCCGGCTGCCGCCGTTAATCCTCCCGCACACCTTTCAGCGCCCGAACCGTCAGATTCACTTTTCCCCCCGTCACTGCCACGCGGAACGCGACTTCCTGCGTGCCGGTGGCGCGGAGCTTCGTCACCTGATCCTTCACGAGCGCCGCGAACCGGTGGAACGGCACCACATCCTCGCCCGCCGAGCGCCGCGCATCCATCAACGACTCGTAGAGCGAGTGCACCTTGTCCATCTCGCGCATCGGATCACGGAACGACGTGACGTAGACGACGCGCGTGTCCGGTTCCAGCGGCGCCTGCTTCTCCTCGCGGCGATGGACGGCCGCAAACGGCCCCGGACGTCCCTCCTCGCGCGCGCGCAACCCGCGGTCCCACAGATCGGCGAAGGCCGCGAACCGCGCCTGCAGCGTCTGGAACCGGAAGCGATCGACCGACGTCTCGATGACGCCGCGGTCCCATCGCTTGATCAGCGCCTCGACGCGCCCGCGCGTCTCCCACGGCGGCCGCGGCAGCCGGCCGGAGAAGAACATGTTGTACTCCGCCTCGAGCCGCTTGAGGTCCGCTGCCAGCGTCTGCAGGTCTTTCTGAATCGAAGACTCCGGCATGGAGATGCGCTCTGTCAATGCTGAATGCCGAATGCTGAATGCTGAATGGGCGACCAATGACGAATGCGGCAACGTTCAGCATTCAGCAATTGAGCATTCGACAATCATTCAGCATTCGGCATTCGGCATTCAGCATTGACCGTCAGCCACAAGCCTCATTTGATCAAAAACCATATGAGCGGCAACCACAGCTCGCGCGCGTACGGGACGGGGCGATCGTCGATCAGCACCTCCGTCGCGTCGTAGCGGCCGACAATCGCGAACAGGTCGCGCAACGCGACCGCGTGCTCCGGATAAAACCGGGCGCGATGGCGCAGCGCCGCGCCGGCGCCGATCTCGCGGTATTCCGCCGACGCTTTCGCCAGCCGCAGCGCCTCGTCGTAATCGGGCGCCTCGAACGGCGAGAATTCCAGCGACACCGAAAACGGCAGCGGCGGCCGCCCGAAAAGCGCCGTCGCGAGCTCGGGATTGAGCGCCGCGAGTTCCTCGTCGGTCGGCTGCTCCGGGAGATCGACGTACGGCCAGAAGCGCTCGATCGGCCGGTACTCGGGTACCGGCACTTCGGGCGGCGTATTGTCGTCGGTCACGGAGCGCGATCGTACCACGTGCTACGTGCCCCGTGCTAAGCGCAATTGCGTTGACGCCGCGACGGCGTCAACGCGGTTGCTCCCGGTGTAACCTACACGCGATGCGAAGCATCCCGTCCATCGAGCAACTGCGCCAGCGGCCGGCGATGCGGCCGCTCGAAGCGCAGTACGGGCGCGCCGCGCTCGTCGTGGCGCTCCGGCAGGACGCGGCCGGGTGGCGGCAGCGGGTTCGAGCCGGCGAGGATCTCGCCGGCGACGCGGCGGAGGTCATCGAGCGCGCGGTCCCCCAACGCCTGTCGGCCATGAGCAGCGGCTCGCTCCGCCGCATCATCAACGCCACCGGCGTCATCGTCCACACGAACCTCGGACGCGCGCCGCTCGCGCGCGGCACCCCGAACCACGTTTCCCACCCCGCCGCCGCCCGCGGCGGCCGCCGCGACGAGCATGCGTCGCGATTGATCTGCCGACTGACCGACGCGACTGCAGCCGTCGTCGTCAACAACAACGCCGCCGCGGCGCTCGTCACGCTGGCGGCGCTCGCGTCGGGGCGCGAAGCGATCGTCTCGCGCGGCGAGCTGGTGGAGATCGGCGGCGGCTTCCGCGTGCCCGACGTGATGGCGCAGTCGGGTGCGGTGCTGCGCGAGGTGGGGACGACGAATCGGACGCGCGCCGCCGATTACGCGGCCGCCATCAACGACCTCACGGCCCTGATCCTGCGCGTGCATCCGTCGACTTTCCGCATCTAAGGATTCACCGAACGCCCGGCGCTCTCTGAGCTCGTCGAGATCGGACGCAAGTTCAACATTCCGGTGGTTGAAGATCTGGGCAGCGGCTGGATGGGCAGCCGTCCCGGGCTCCCCGGCACCCCGGCTCCCTGGCTCCCCGACGAGCCGATCGTCTCGGAGAGCATCGCGGCGGGAGCCGACGTCGTCACCTTCAGTGGCGACAAGCTGCTCGGCGGACCGCAGGCGGGCATCATCGCGGGCGCGGAGGCGCCGCTCGCGCTGATCCGGCGGCATCCGCTGATGCGCGCGCTCCGTGTCGACAAGATGACCTACGCGGCGCTCGAAGCGACGCTGCTGGAATATGCGGCAGGACGCGCAGGCGAATCGATCCCCGTGCTGAAGATGATGTCGCTGACGGCGGACGCGATCGAGCGACGTGCCCGTGCCCTCGCGGAAGGGGTTGCCGGCGGTTCGCTCGAGGCGCAGGTCGTCGACGGGTTCTCGACGGTCGGCGGCGGCAGCGCGCCAGGCTCCGCGTTGCCCACGAAGCTGGTCGCGCTGTCGCACGCCACGCTCGGTGCGTCTGCGCTCGAGGGCCGCCTCCGTTCGCTGGATCCTCCGGTGATCGCGAGGATCGAGAGCGAGCGGGTCGTCATCGATCTTCGGACCGTGCCGGACGACGACGATGGCGAGCTCGCCCGTCTGCTGACGTCAGCGCCGATTCGAGACCCGAGCCGCTGAATCCATGCGGATCCGGATGACGGAGCCGGCCGGAATCTCGACGTCCTTGCCTTCCGTCGCGGCGATGACTCCGCCGGTGCCGACGATCGCGCCGATCAGCGCACCCTTCAGGCCGCCGATGATGCCGCCGACGATCGCGCCGACGCCAGCAGCCGTACCGACCGTGCCGGCCTCGTCACGAATGCCCTCGCTCTGATACACCTGCGTGGCGAGCGCGCGAATCGGAATCTCGCGTCCGTTGACGACCATCTGATCGAACGCGAGGGTCAGGCTGCCCGTGCGATCGATATTGCCGGCCTTCTTCACGTCGCGAACGACACCGCGGATGCGCGAGCCTGCGGGCACGAGCACGCGGCCGTCCTGCATCAGATCGACAGCCGTCGTCGCTTCGAACCGCTGCTCCACCTGCGCCGTCCCCGAGCTCAAGGTCGTCTGCAGCCGCACGTCGAGCTCCTGGCCGACGGGCAGCATCCCCGGCTCAGCCGAAGCGACCTGCGCCGGCACATCGGGCGGCGGCGCCGGTGTGGAGACCGGCGTGTCGCGGTCGTCCATTGTTGCGCAACCAACGGGCGCAAAAAGCGCAAGCACGAGCACAGAGCGCACGAACACTGACATGACTTCTACCTCCATCCCGGAGGTGAGCAAGGCATGTGCCCGAGTCCCTGGTCCCTGGTCTCGGGTCCCTGGTCTCGGGTCCCGGGTCCCGAGACCAAGGACCAGGGACCAAGGACCAGGGACCAAGGACCAGGGACCAAGGACCAGGGACCAGGGACGAGGGACTTACCAGCTGAAGCGAAGCGAGAAGCTGGTAATACGCCCTCCTGCATCCTGCGACGCGTTCAGGTCGCGCGCCGCCGACGTGACCTCCCAACTGGTGCGTGACGAACCCGTCTGCACGCCGCGGGGCGTGAAGTTGATGTTGTCGAACACGTTGTAGAGGTCCATGCGCGCCTCGATCGTGCGGCTGCCGCCGACGGAGAACCGCTTGGCGAACGCAAAGTCGGTCTTGCCGTACCACGGTGCCGTGATGAGGAGCTGGATCGGCGTGCAATCACCATCGAGATACTCGAGGCAATCCGGCCCGCTCGCCCGCGAGAAGTACCGGCCCGTCGGCACGACGCCATTCGTGTAGCCGCTCGGATGCGTCGCCGACCAGCCGTTGAACGCGATGATCGACTGATCGATGACGTCCTCGGGGAACATATAGACCCGCGTCTTGCCGTTCGCATCCTGACGCTTGTAGAACTTGAACATGTCCTGGACGTCCTTTGCGGTCATCCCGGCCAGTCGAACGCCACCGATGTTGAACTTGTCGCCGCTCTGGTACCGGCCGTTGCCCGAGAACTCCCATCCGCCGATCGCGGCGTTGAGCAGCGTGCCGGCGCTGCCGCCGAACTTCCGGCCCCTGCCGAACGGCAGTTGGTAGACCCAGTTCACTTTGATGGCATGATCGGGCGCCACACCGCTGGGGATGTCGAGGAAGTCGCTGCGCAGCGACGGCCGCGTCCAGGTTCTCCGCTGGCCGAAGTTGTAGCTGCCCTGTACGAGGAGCCCTTGCGTCAGGCGGCGGCGCAGCTCCAGCTGCACGGCGTCGTATCGAGTCCGTCCACCGTTCTGAAGAATGTTCGCGCTGGTCTGGTAGACGCTCGGATTCGCCACGAAGAAGTTCACCGGCAGCCCGGCGGCCGCAGCGTTGGCGATGAACGCCGAGTTCCGCAAGCCACTCGTACCGGTGTTGATGATGCCGACCGGATTTCCGCCGCTCGTTCCGGAGAACAGCGGATTGTAGACCGCGAGGCTGTTGTACCACGAGGACGACGAGAAGTTCCCCGTGCTGCCTCCGCTGAGATAGTGCGCCGGATCCTGATTGCGCGCATCGTTGAGCGGGATCCCCTTGAAGAACGCCAGGAAGATCGGCAGCGGCGATGTGCCCGGCGCGCCGGGGTAGGCGAACGTATTGCCGCGGCCCGCGGCTATGTTCGCTCGGAGGTTGGCCTGTGCTCGCTTGAACTCGTCGAGGAAGCCGTTTTCGTAGACATTCCAGTTCGAGGCGCCGTTCAGATTCGCCGTCGTCCAACCGCCGCGGTTCTGGTTGCCAATATACCGAACCTCGATCGCCGTGTTCTTGTTCAGCTCACGCTGCCAGCCGAAGCTGTATTGATGCGTGTACGGCACGAAGATGTCCGGATCGAACGTGTTGACGCTTTCGTTGGTCGCTGGACTGAACGGGTACGACAGAACCGGCGCTGCCACAGGCGCGAGCCGCGACGAATCCCTCAACAGCACAGGCAAGCCGCGGCCATCTGCATTCAGATTGCTCGCACCTGACAGCGTCAAGCTACGCGCGCCGGCCCGGGTCGCGCCGGCATTTGATCCGAATACGCCGGTGAAATCGCCGGTCGCGTACCGATCGTACGAAACCGAATACCCGCCACGGAACACAGGTTCCGCGCTGAGGATTGTCTTCAGGAACCCGGTGCCGATATTCGGCTGCCACGTAAAGCCGACGGTTGGCCCAACGTTGTTGTAGTCGGTGTTGTACGCCTTGTTGCCTTGCAGATACTGGGCAAACACCGGAGCGCTTCCCGTCATCGTTCCCGGCTTGAAGAGATTTCCTTGGCCGGTCACGCCGTACACCATCGTCCAGTCCTCGAGCCTGGAGAAGCTGCTGAAGTCCGGCTTGAACGGCAACTGAAGCTCGTAGCGTAGGCCTGCCGTCAGGGTGAAGTTCGGTCGCACGCGCCACGAGTCGCTGACGAAGAGGCCGACTTCATCCATGCTGCCGCGCTGCCAGCGCTCGCCAAGGAACTGATAGTTCCCCTGGTCGTCGAGCACGAACGTGCCGGACACCTGGGTCACGCGGCCGGTCAGAATGGAGTACAAGTTGCGCGCCCATCCCGCCTGCGTCGCACTGATGCCACCCGGATAGTTGCCGGAGTTCTCGCTGAGTATTGAGAACGCCGGGTCCGCCGAGTTGACGCCGAAGCTGATCGTCGAGACCAGTCCGCCGGGAACGTCCCAGTTCTCGAACTTGATCTTTGTGTAGGTCCCGCCGACTTGCACCGTGTGCCGTCCCTTCAGCCACGTCAAGGTGTCTTCGTAGACGGTGTCAGGCACGTAGCGGGTGCTCGGGCTCGTCGTGTTCGTCGGAGATGTCAGGTCATTGCCGCCGCCACCCACGCGAGTGTTGATCCCCAACGCGTACCCCGCCTGGCAACCGAGGCCCGTGCAGTCGAACTGTGCTCTGGTGACATCCGTGAAGAACTGCGTTGTTCCGCCGGCAAATCCGTAGCGCGCTTCGTTGACGATGTTCTTGCCGAACGTCGAACGCAGCGTGCCCTGCCACATGTAGCGGTGCGAGTACTGCCCGCCGACATTGGCAAAGCCGGGGAACCGTGGCTCGCGGCTGTTCAGGATGTCTGGTGCCGACTCGAAGCGGTTATAGCGGAGCGTTGATGTCAGCCGATGATTGTCGGTGAGGTTGTAGTCCAGACGGCCGGTCGGGAAATGACGGAACTGTTCGCCGCCGGGACTGTAGTCGAACTTGTCCGTGTTCAGATCCCACTGCGAGATACTGCCGCCGGTGGTCAACCCCGCAGCGGCGGAGCGGATATCGCCGAACAGATTGGCAGTCGTTGGATCGGCGGAGCCGCCGGCCAGGGCGTAGAGATTCACGGTACGGGTGCTGCCGTCGTTCGCGGTGTAGGTGAAGTTCCCCGCGCGGGCCGACTCATTCAACAGGTAGCGCGTTCGCGCGACCTGGTTCGGCCACTTGAACCACTCCCAGTTGAAGAAATAGAACGCGTTGGTGTTGAAGATCGGACCGCCGACGCGGAACCCCGGCGTCTCGAGCCGGACGTCGTCGATGAAGTAGTCGCCGGCCGCGGTCTTCGGCCGATCGCGCTTGTTGAACCAGTACGGCGTGTTCAGACGCCAGAGCCATCCGCGCTTCTCCGTCCGGCCGGCGACGTCCTTGTCGTTCGTACCGGCCTGATTGCGCCAGGTGTCGTACACCGAGCCCGAGAACTTATTGGACCCGGCACGCGTCGTCATCCGGATCTGCGCGCCGCCCTGGCCGGAGCTTGCGGCTTCCGGCGTCGAGGTCGAGACCGTGATCTCCTCGACGGAATCCATCAGCGGACGGATGTACATGAAGAATCCGTCGCCGTTGCGGTTGTTGTTGTCCTGCACGTTGACGCCGTCGAGCGTGATGTTGATCGACACGCTGGGCAGACCGTTGATCGTGGTGCCGCGGCTGTTGCTGCCGCTCGTCATCGCGCCAGGCAGCATGACCACGTAGTCGAGCGCCGTGCGGGTCGTCAGCGGCAGCGACGAGATCTGCTGCACGTTGATGTTCGTCTGCACCGCGGCCGTCTGCGTCTGCAGCACCTCGGTGGCGCCGTGCACGACGACGGTCTCCTCGATGCCGCCGACCTCGAGCTTGACAGTCACCGACGACGGCGTCGCCGTGACGATGACGACGTCCGGGAGAATTGCGGTTTTGAAGCCCTGAAGCGTGACCGTGACGGTATAAGTGCCGGGGTTCAGCGCCGGAATCACGAAGGCGCCCTCCGAATCCGTGACGGCACGGAACTCGGCGGTGGTGGCGTTGTTCTTGACGAGGACGTCGGCGCCGGGAATCACCCCGCCCGACGCATCGGCGACCTTGCCCGAGAGCGACGCCGTCGTGCCGGCGCCCTGGGCAAACGCCGCGCTCCCCACCATGGCCGCGAGGGCCACCATGAGAGCGATGCGGAAGACTCTCAGTTTCATGCGTTGCTCCTCTTTTAACCGGGGGACTTCGTCCCCCGGACCCCCTATCGCCGTCGCTCGCGGGGCCCCTTTGCCCCGCTCCGCTCCGGCGGACACCTCCGGCGCGCCTGTTTGTTCCCCTGGGCCTTGTCGCTGGAAAAGCGGGTGGTTCAGGCAGGGTGACGAATGCCGCCGCAGCGATCCGCACACGAGAGAGGTCCGTGAGCGCGGATGGTGGCGACCCTCCCCCGGAGCAGCCGTCCGTCACTCGATGTGTGCTGATACGCTCAGTTGGTGGCACAACGTACCCGCACCGGGCGCGTCCGTCAATACGCTTTTCTACGCGATACTACGGGCGGGTATTTCGTCTCGGCAATTCAACGCACCGGATTGGCGCGTCGGCGAAAAGCCCGAAATCACGGGCAATTCGAGCCCTATGCCCCGAACGTCGGTGCGCGTCGAGATCTGCAAACGAGAGGATCCTGGAGCGCGACACCGCCGATCTCGTGCGAAACGCAAATACCGGCGCAATTTCGTGTCGACAGAAGCGAGGCCGAGGCGTGCCCGCCAGCGGTACTCCGTTTGGGTATACACGGAGATCGGCTGCATTCAATTCGCCGGATGAAGTCCTCGGTCTCACTTCGGCTTTTCGGATCGTTTTTCGACACCAGGGACGTCGAGGCGCTGTAGGGAACGGGCGGAGCCGGCTGACGGCGTTTCCTGAAGAAAGGGCGGGCCGTTGCTGACCCGCCCTTCGGACGAACGCCTGGCGCCGATTACCAGTTCAGGCGAGTGACGATCTGGACCGTCCGGTTGGAGCTCTCGCCTACACCCGTCACGCGGTAGTTGTCGGGATTGGAGCCGATGCCGCCGACGCCGCTGAACCACGGATGGTTGAACGCGTTGATCATCTCCGCGCGAACTTCTGCGTTGACGCGTCCGGTGACGCGCACGCGCTTGGTCGCGCTGATGTCGAACCGCACCTGGCGCGGACCGGTCACGACGATCTGCCCGATGCCGCACTCGCCCGATCCCGGCGCGATCTCGATGCAGTCCGGTCCGTTCGCCGGCGCGAAGTACCGGCCCTCGGGCACTCCCTGGGCGCTGTAGCCGGTCGCCGACGTCGCGCTGACGCTGAACGCCCTCACCGTATTGTCGATAACGTCCTGCGGCATCATGTAGACGACGCGGTTCGAATCGTCGAACCGCAGCTTGAACATCTTCTCGACGTCCTTCTTGGTCATGCCGACGAGCCTGACGTTGCCGAGGTTGATCAGCGTACCGCTCTGGACGCGGCCGACGCCGTCGAGCGACCATCCGCCGATCAGCCGATCGAGCAGCGGACCAGCGTTGGTGCCGAAGCGGTGGCCCTGGCCGAACGGCAGCTCCCACGTCCAATTCCCCTTGAACGCGTGCACGACGTTGCCTTCCGTGCCGGTGTCTTGCCGCGTCTGCCGCGGCAACCGGAACGAGAAGCGGTTCGACTCATAGCCACGTCCGTAGGCGTAGCTGCCCTGCACCTGGAACCCGTGGGAGAGCCGCTTGCGCAGCTCGGCCTGCAGGCCGTGGAACTTCGTGTAGCCGCCGTTACCGGTCAGATTCGCGCCGCCGAGCGCATGCGGGTTGGCGATGAAGAAGTTCGCCGCCAGCCCCGCCCGTGCGGCGTTGTCCCGCCGGTTGGCGTCCCCGAGCAGGCCGGGCGTTGTCGACGACGTGCTGGCGGAAGCGAAGTTGTACGGCTGCGGGTTACGGGCCGCCAGATAGCCGAGGAATGTCGAATTCGTCCAGCTCGAGCCGGAATACCGAGTCGTCTCGCTCGATTGCGCCGCGCCGACGCCGTTGAAGAACGCCAGGAAGGTCGGCAGCGGCGAGGTGCCAGGTGCGCCGGTGTAGGCAAACGTGTTGCCCCGGCCCGCCGCGATGTTCGCCTGCAGATTCGCCTGCGCGCGCCTGAACTCCTCGAGGAAGCCGTTCTCGACGATGTTGAACTCGTTGTAGTTGTACTCAATCCAGTCCTGCAGGAAGCGCGTGCCGACGTACCGGATCTCTCCGACGATGTCGCGGGTGATCTTGCGCTGCCAGCCGGCCGTCCACGTCTGGGAGTACGGCACCTGGAGGTTGGGATCGAACGCGTTCACGTCCTCTGTCACGACATCGCGCATCGGGTACTGCCGCGTCGTGGAGAACGACGGCGCCCCGAGCCGGGACGGCTGGCGCAGCAGGACGGGATAGCCCTGGCCGTCGTTCAGGTTCCCCTGGCCAATCGTGCGGTTCGTGTTGATCGCGACGCCCGGGTTGCTGCCGTACACGCCGGTGAAATCGGACATGCCGGGCCGGTTGAAGGCGAGCGCGTAGCCGGCGCGCAGCGCGCTGTCGCCCTCGGCGCCGAGGATCTTGCGCAGCACGCCAGACTGGGGATTCGGCTGCCAGTTCAGGCCGAGCGTCGGACCGACGTTGTTCATGTCGGTCTTGTACGCTTTCTGCCCCCGGAGGTACTCGTAGAACTGCGGCACGTCGCCCGCAATCACGCCGGGCTGGAACAGGTTGCACGCGCCGTCCCGCGACACCCCGGAAATGCCGCAGACATCCGCCATCGTCGCCATCGAGTAGCTGTTGTTGTCGGCCATGAACGGCGTCTGCAGCTCGTAGCGAAGCCCGGCGTTGATGGTGAAGTTCGGCTTCCAGCGCCAGGTGTCCGAGACGTAGAAGCCCCAGTCGTCGATGTGGGCGCGCTGCATGCTTCGGCCGAGGTACTCGTACTGATCCGACTCGTTCAGCCGGGTCGTCGCCGTAATCGCGGTGATCCGCCCGGTCAGCACGCCGTAGAGCGCGCGCGCCGAGTTGAGCTGCGCGTTCGAAGCCCCGGGGAAATTGCCGCCCGTGAACAGCGTCGCGGCGGGATCGGTGGTGTCGGTGGCCAGCGTCAGGTGCGGAACGTACTGCTTGTTCTCGAGCCAGACCACGCCGCGCGTGAATCCGGCACCGATGTTGAGGCTGTGCGCGCCGCGAATCCAGCTCAGCGTGTTCTCGAGCACGCGCGTGCCGGCCTCGCGCGCCGAGTAGTTGCTGTTGTTCGACGCGTTGCTGATGCCGGCGCCGCTGATCGTCAGGAAGAAACCGCCCTGATCGGCCACGGAGGTCCCGCCAAACTGCTGCGGCCCGAGCTCCGGCGAGAACAGCGTCGCGCCGCCGGTACGGCCGATGCGCAGCTCGTTGACCAGGTTCGAGGTGAACGTGGATCGCAGCGTTCCCTGGAGCGTGTAGCGCTCCGAGTGCTGATTGCCGAAGCCCGGGAAGCCGGGGAAGAACGGCTCGCGCGTGTTCGTCGTGTCCGGCGTCGACAGGAGGTCGGTGAAGTTCATCGAGCTCGAGACCTTGTGCTTGTCGTTCACGTTGTAGTCCACGCGCCACGTCGGATACTTCGTCACGCCCTTCGTCTGGATCTGGTGGGTGAACTCCTGGTGCAGCGGGTTCGTCAATTGCACGATCTGGCCGGTGGACGACGCCGCCGCGCGGATGTCGCTGAGCAGCTTCGCGACGATCGGGTCCGCCGTCGAGACATGGCCCGCCGTGGCCGCGAGCTGCAGCACATTGATCTCGCGAACCTGACCGCCGCCGATGTCATAGCGGAAGATCCCGGCTTGTGCGTTGGGGTGCAGGATCGTACGCCGCCGCGTCGCCTGGCCTGGCGTGCGCGACTGCTCGTAGTTCACGAAGAAGAACGCCTTGTCGCGTCCGTCGAACAGGCCGGGGATCATGATCGGGCCGCCGACGCGCGTGCCGGGCTGATGCTGGATGTTCTCGGCCTTCGGCGCCTTGCCGGTCGCCGGGTTCGGCGGCAGGTCGCGGTTGTTGAACCAGGTGTTCGCGTTCAGCTTGTGATGGCGGCCGTAGTAGTAGCTGCTGCCCGAGAACGTGTTGCTGCCCGAACGCGTCGTGAAGCGGATCTGCACCGCTCCATGTCCGGTCGCTTCGGCGCCCTGCGCCGCCGTGCTCACCGAGACTTCTTCCATCGCGTCGAGACGCGGGCTGACGCGCGCGAAGAAACCGTCCCCGCCCGCGGTTCCCTTCAGGTGGTTGTCCTGCGCGTTCATGCCGTCGATCGTGATGTTGATCGTGCTCTGCGGCAGGCCGTTGATCGTCGAGTTGCGGACGCCGCCCGGCGTATTGACGCCCGGCATGGTCGCGACGAAGTCGAGCAGGTGACGGCTCGTCAGCGGCAGCCGCGAGATCTGCGTCACGTCGAGGGTCGTCGACACCGCGGCGGTCTGCGTCTGGACGATGCTGGTGCCGCCCTCGACCACGATCGTCTCGGTCTGCCCACCAACCTCGAGCACGGCCTTGACCGACGCCGGCACGCCGGCGTTCACCGCGACGTCCTTGAGCGTGATCGTCTTGAATCCCATCAGCGAGACCGTGACGGTATACGTGCCCGAATCGACCGACGGGATCGTGAAATTGCCCTGCGGTCCCGTGACGGCGGTGAACTCGCTTCGCGTCGCGTTGTTGACGGCCTTGACGTCCGCGCCCGGAACGACGCCGCCCGACGCGTCCACAACGGTTCCCGATATCGACGACGTCGCGCCGCCGCCCTGCGCCCACGCCGGCGCGGCGCCGACCGCCAGACTGGCGACGAGCGCCAGGGCGGAAATCACCCTGATTGGAAGCTGTCTCATTGCTTATTCCCCCAAAAGCTACGCAGCGATGTGATGAACGGAACGGAGCACCGACGCAGCCGCACGCTACCCTCGTGCGCCGCGCTGGTGGATTTCCTGCTCCACGCAACCGCCGTACCTTCGACCGGGTGTTCGCAGGAGTGGACTGGTGCAGTCCGGATTGGACGTAAACGGTATCCGACTCAGTGGGTTGCGGTCAAGGCGGGTGAAGGCGGGGAATCAGGATGCGAGCGCTGCCCGCGCTCGCATCCTGATTGTTGGATTCGCGCCGGCGGCGCGTTGGATCACCAGCTCACGCGGGAGATGAGCTGCACGGTCCGGCCGTCGAACGTCGCGCCGGTCACGCGGAAGTCGTCCGGATCGTTGCCGAGGCCGCCGACCGGGCTGAACCACGGGTGGTTGAACGCATTGAGGAACTCGGCGCGGAATTCCGCCGTGACACGCCCGGCAATGCGGACACGCTTCGTCGTGCTCAGATCGAAGATGACGAGCCGCGGCCCGCGGACCACGAGCGAGTTGATGCCGCAGTCGCCGTACGCGGACTGCGGATCGCTCGACACCTCGATGCAGTCGGGTCCGTTCGCGGGCGCGAAGTAGCGCCCCTCGGGCACACCGCGTCCGCTGTAGCCGGTCGGCGCCGTCGCATCCACGCTGAACGCCTTCACGGTGTTGTCGATGACGTCCTGCGGGAACATGTAGATCACGCGGTTCGCGTCGTCGAACCGCAGCTTGAACATGTCCCTGACGTCGTCCGTCGTCATGCCGACGAGCCGGACGTTGCCGAAGTCGACGAGCCGGCCGCTCTGAATCCGTGCGATGCCGTCGATCGACCAGCCGCCAATCAGGCGATCGAGCCAGGGGCCGGCATTCGGGCCGAAGCGGCGGCCCTGCCCGAACGGCAGCTCGTACACCCAGTTCGTCTTGAAGGCATGCGTCACTTCGCCTTCGGTGCCGGCGTCGTGTACGAGCCGGCGCGGGCGCCGCAGCGAGTAACGCTCCGATGTCAATTGAGGACCGAAGACGTAGCTGCCGTTGATCTGCAGCCCTTGCGACAGCCGCTTGCGGAATTCCATCTGCAGGCTGTTGTAGCGCGTATAGCCTCCGTTGCCGTTCAGGAGGACGCCCCCGAGCAGATCGGGATTGGCGCGGAAGAAGTTGCGCGGCAGCCCCGCGCGGATGCCGTTCGCGCGCCGCGTCGAACTGCCCTCGAGGCCCGTGTTCGAGTTGGTGCCTGCGGGCACGAACGGATTCGGGTTTCTCGCGGCCAGCGGATCGATGAAGTTCGAGCTGGTCCACGAGGAGCCGGAGTACGCCGACGGGTTGTTCACGTCGGTGCGGCCGTTGAGATACGCGAGGTAGATCGGCAGCGGCGACGTGCCGGGCACGCCCGTGAACGCGAACGTCTCGCCGCGCCCCGCCACGATGTTGGCCTGCAGGTTCGTCTGCGCGCGGCGGAACTCGTCGAGGAATCCGTTCTCGATGATGTTCGACTCGTTGTAGTTGTAGGTGAGCCAGCTTTGAAGATGCCGCGTGCCGACGTAGCGGATCTCGAACGCCGTGTCGCGCGTCAGCTTCCGCTGCCAGCCGGCCGTCCACGTCTGCGCGTAGGGCACCTGGAGGTTCTCGTCGAAGATCTCCATGTCGCCGGTGATGACGTCGTACAGCGGATATTCCTGCCGCAGCGGGAAGCTCGGCGAACCGAGGCGACTTGCCTGCCGCATCAGGACCGGCAGACCGGCGCCGTCATCGAGGTTGGCCAGCCCGCTCGTGCGGTTCGCGCTGATCGCCACACCGGGGTTCGAGCCGAACACTCCGGTGAAGCTGGACGTCCCTTCGCGGCTGTAGGCGAGCGCGTAGCCGCCGCGAACGACGCTGTCGCCTTCCTCGCGGCCCAGGAGTCCACCGAGCAGACCCTGGCGGCCCGACAGCGTCCACGCCAACCCGAGGCTTGGCGCGAAGTTGTTCCAATCGGTCTTGTACGCCTTGGTGCCCTTGCGCAAATCGCTGAACGCCGGCCGGATGTCGCTCTGCGCGCTCGGCTGGAAGACGTTGCATCCGCCGCCGCCTGGCGCCAGGCCGGAGATGCCGCAGAGATCTGCCAGCGTCGCCGTCGAGTAGCTGTTGTTCAGCGGGTGAAACGGCATCTGCAGGACGTAGCGCAGGCCCGCGTTCACCGTCACGTTCGGCCGCCAGCGCCACGAGTCGCCGACGAAGAAGTCGAATTCGTTCATGCGTCCGCGCTGGAAAGCGTTGCCGAGATACTCGTATTCGTCGGTGTTCTCGTTGATGCGCGCGTTCGCCAGAATGTCGCTGACGCGTCCGGTCAGGACGGCGTAGAGATCGCCCGCCTCGGCGCGCTGCGCCGCCGACGAGCCCGGGAAGTTCGCCAGACTGAACATCGGGTTGGCCGGATCGCCGCTGGCGATGTCGAACCGCAGCGTCGGAACGACCTCGTCGTTCTGCAGCCAGACGTCCACCTGCGTGAACGAGCCGCCCATCGTCAGGCTGTGCGCACCGCGCACCCACGTGAGGTTGTTCTCGACGAGATTCGTCGATGCCTCGCGCGCCGAGTAGCCGGCGCTGCTGCTAGCATTGTTGATCGGCAGCGCGTTGTCCCAATCGAGGTAGAAGCCGTTCAGGTCGGCGATCGCGGATCCGCTCCACGGCGCCGTCAGGATCTCCGGCGAGAACAGCGTCGCGCCGCCGGTGAACCCGACCTTGAACTCGTTCACGAGGTTCGGCGTGAACGTCGATCGCAGGTTCGTCTGAAACGCGTAGCGCTTCGAGTGCTGCGCGCCGAAGATCGGGAACCCGGGGAAGACGGGATCGCGGCCGTTCAACGTGTCCGGATCGGACAGCAGGTTGGTGAAATTCCATGAGCCCGAGAGGCGATGCTTGTTGGTAAGGTTCCAGTCGAGCCGCGCCGTCGGATAGCGCGTGAGCCCCTTGCGATCGACCTGCCACGTGTAGCGCTGGATCAGCGGGTTGGTGAGATCGACAACCTGCCCGGTGGTCGTAGTCGCCTGTTGAATGTCCCCGAGCAGCTTGCCGATCGTGGGGTCGATCGTCGCCACGTGCCCGTTTCGTGCGGCGAGCGCGAGCACGTCGACTTCACGAACGCCGCTGCTCGTCTCGTAGCGGAACATGCCGGCCGCGGCACGCGGATGCAGGATGTCGCGATTGCGCGTCAGCTGCGCCGGCGCGCGCGATTCCTCGTAGTTCACGAAGAAGAACGCGCGGTTGCGCAGGTCGAGCAGGCCGGGAATCACAATCGGACCGCCCACGCGTGAGCCGGGCTGATGCAGGACGTCCTGCGCCTTCGGCGCTTTCCCGGTCGCCGGATCGGGCGGCAGGTCGCGGTTGTTGAACCACGTGTTCGAGTTCAGGCGGTAGTGCTGCAGGTAGTAGTAGTGGCTGCCGGTGAACTGATTGCTGCCCGACTTGGTGACGAACTGGATCTGCACCGCCCCGTGGCCCGTGGCAGCCGGATCCTGTGCCGCGGAGCTGAGGGTCACCTCGTCGATCGCGTCGAGTCGCGGGCTGACGCGCGCGAAGAAGCCGTCGCCGGTCTTCAGGTGATTGTCCTGCACGCTCATGCCGTCGATCGTGATGTTGATGACGCTCTGCGGCAGGCCGTTGATGGTCGAATTGCGGCTGCCCCCGGGCGTGCTGACACCAGGCAGGTTGACGACGAAGTCGAGCACGCTGCGACTGCCGACGGGCAGCTTGGCGATCTGATTGACGTCGAGCGTCGTCGATACGGCGGCCGTCTGCGTCTGCACGATCTCGCCGCCGCCGGTGACGACGACGGTTTCCTCGAGGGATCCGAGCGCGAGAGTGACGCGCACCGAACCGGGCACGCCCGCATTCACGACGACGTTGTTGACGACGGCCGTCTTGAATCCCATCAGCGAGATCGTGACGGTGTAGGTGCCCGGCTGCAGGGCAGGGATGGAGAAGGTGCCGTTGTCGGCCGTGACGGCGGCGAACTCGACGCCGGTGGCGTTGTTGCGAACCTTGACGTCGGCGCCCGGCACGACGGCGCCAGTCGTATCGACGACGGTGCCGGCAATCGACGATGTAACGCCGCCGCCCTGAGCGTAGGCCGGGGCGCTGGCTGAGACGAGCAGGGCGATGGCGGCGCACACCACGGCCGCCGCCCGGACGCAGGTGGTCAGCGGATGAATCATGCTCCTCCTCCGAAAGGCACGACGACGAGACACAAGGAAAAAAAAGAGGGCGCGGGCTCCGTGCGTCAGCCACACGGGGGGGAATGCCCGCGCCCCCACTTCAGGTAGTGGGGAGGAGTATATTGCCTTATATCGCGCGCGTCAACAGCAAAAATGGGCCGATGGAGGCGTGTCCGTATACCCTGCGTCTAGTATGTGACTCGCAGGAGCCGGATGGTAGCATCCGCCAGCCCGATGCTGCGTACCCGACGAATCGCTGCGATGGCCGGGCTTGGCATCGCGGTGCTCACGGCCGTTACCTTCGCTCCCGTCCGTGAGTTCGACTTCGTCAACTACGACGACCTCGAGTTCGTCGCCGAGAACCCGCACATCGCCACTGGACTCACGGCTGCGAACCTACGGTGGGTCTTTCAGAACGCCTATGCCGCGACGGGCGGGCCGGTCACGTGGCTGTCGCACCTCGCCGACGTCGAGATGTTCGGTCTCAATCCAGGCGGGCACCACCTGAGCAGTCTGGTCATTCACGCGCTGAACGCGGTGTTGCTCTTCGGCTGGTTCGCCTCGGCCACCGGCGCGGTCTGGCGAAGCGCGTTCGTGGCGGCGCTCTTCGCCGTCCATCCGCTGCACGTCGAGTCGGTCGCGTGGATCTCGCAGCGCAAGGACGTCCTGAGCGCGCTGTTCTGGCTGCTGACCATGTACGCGTACGGCTACTACGCACGGCGTCCGCGCCCCTCGGCGTACCTGCTCACTGCGATCGCGTTCGCGCTGGCGCTGCTGTCGAAGCCGATGGCCGTCACGCTTCCGATCGTCCTGCTGTTGCTCGACGTCTGGCCGCTCCGTCGGCTCTCGCTCGACGCGCCGATCGCGAGGCAGGCTGTTCGCCTCGGCCTCGAGAAGCTGCCGCTTCTCATCATGTCTCTTGCTGCGGGCGCGCTGACGATGACGGCGCAGCAATCGCTGGGAGCCGTAGCGGAGTTTCAGACGCTGCCGCTGTCTGTCCGCCTGGCAAACGCGGTGGTCTCGTACGTGACCTACGTCGGAAAGACCTTCTGGCCCACTGGGCTGGTTCCGTACTACCCGTATCGTGCGGCGATGCCGGCCGCCGTCGCGGTGACGTGCGCCGTCGCGCTCGCGGCCATCACCGTCGCCGCGCTGCTGGCCCTCAGGCGCGCGCCTTACCTCACCGTCGGCTGGCTGTGGTTCGTCGTCACGCTCGTGCCGGTGAGCGGCGTCGTGCAGGTTGGCGCGCATGCCATGGCGGATCGGTTCACGTACGTGCCGCTCGTCGGCCTGTTCGTGGCCGTGACCTGGCTGGCGGCGCCGGCGCTGAATCGGATTCGTGCGCCCGGCTGGATTGCCGCGGCGGCAGCATCAGGCATCGTGATCGCCACCGCCATGACGGCTCGTGCGCAGACGCTTCACTGGCGCAACAGCGTCGCGCTGTGGGAGCACACGATACGTGTGACGCCGCGGAGCGCTCGCGCGCACGCGAACCTCGGCGTCGGGCTTGCGCGCGCCGGACGCGAAGATGCCGCCGTCTTCCACTACGAGGAGGCGCTGCGCCTCGCGCCGTCGGCCGAAGCGCACAACAACCTGGCGCTCCTGCTCGTAGGCCGCGGACGCGCAGCCGAGGCGATCGAACACGGCCGTGAGGCAGTCCGGCTGAAGCCTGACTACGTCAACGCGCGCAGCAATCTCGCGGCGCTGCTGTCGGCAGCGGGCAGGGCGGATGAAGCCGTCGAGCATTACTCGCGCGCCGTCCGGCTCCAGCCGGATCACGTGCTCGCGCGTGTCGGCCTGGCGCTCGCCCTGCGCGACACCGGCCGCGCCGTCGAGGCGATTCCGCACGCGCTCGAAGCCGTGCGGCTGCAGCCGGGCGAAGCGCGATGGCACTACGCCGCCGGTATCGTCCTCGCCGACGCGCAGCGGTCAGCCGAGGCCGTGGCGCACTTCGAGGCGGCGCTCCGTCTCGACCCGGCGCACCGGGGCGCCCAACTCGCGTTGGAGGAGGTGCGTGGGCGGCGGAACTGAAGTTCCGGCCGACTGGCTTTGATGTCGTAGGGCGGAACTTCAGTTCCGCCGCTACTTCAGCGCCTTCTGAATCGCGGCTTCGGCGAGCGGCGCCATGATAGCGTAGCCCTTCGCGTTGGGGTGCAGATCGTCCGCGCTCAGCTCGCTGCGCAGATGTCCCGTGTCGTCGATCGTCGCCGAGAAGTAATCCAGAAACACGTGATTGTTGCGCGCGGCGTACTGCTTCATCCAGTCGTTGATCGCGCGGATGCGCGCCATCGGCCTCAGCACGGTCTGGGGCGCCGGCGCGTTCGGTGACTGGTGATAGGCGCTCACCGGCAGGATGCTCGACAACACGACCTTGATGCCGTTCGCCTTCGCCAGCTCCGCCATCGACGCGAGGTTGCCCTGGATCTCCTCGTTCGAGATCGGACCGGTGTTGCCCGCGATGTCGTTCGTGCCGGCGAGAATGACGACGACCTTCGGCTGCAGATCGATCACGTCGGGCCGAAACCGGATCAGCATCTGCGGGGTCGTCTGCCCGCTGATGCCGCGGCCGACGTAGGGCTTGTCGCTGAAGAACGTCCCGAAGCGCGGCTGCGGCCACGCGTCGGTAATCGAGTCGCCCATGAACACGACGCGGTTCTCGCCCGCCGCCGGCGGCTTCAACGTCTTGTTCTGCTCGCGGTAGCGCGCGAGGTTCGCCCAGTCGCGCACGCGCATGTCGTTGCGGACGAGCGCCTCGATCGCGCGGATCAACTCTGGAGTGGTCGGGAGCGTGACGGGTTCCTGTGCGACCGTCAGCGTGGCGAGAAGAACGAGCGACGTGAGTGCGTGCGTCATGGCGACGCGATTATAGCTGCGGCGCTTTGCAGCACGGCGTAGGGGCCGACCTTGGTCGGCCCCCATGGCGTGGGCGGAGCAAGCTCCGCCCCTACATCCCCTGCATCCCTGCCTGCGTAACGAGGAACACCTGCGCCGGACCGATTGGCGTCACCTTGTCGTCGAGGAGCCGGCCGAGCGTCGCGGTGTAACGTCCGGGCGCGACCGGCTGGACCTGCTGGCCGCGGCCGAAGCCGAACGGCTGCGCGGCGGGCGGCTGCGCGGGTGCGGCGCCTTGCGGCGCCTGTCCGCGTCCCGCAGCCGCGGGCTGTGCAGGCGTGGGGGGCGGGTCGGGGCGAAGATTCCACGCGACGCGCCGGAGGCCAGGCGTCTTGTCCAACTCGAGCCGGCGGATCTGCTTGCCGGTATCGTCGGTGATGGTCAGTACGAGCTTCT
Source organism: Vicinamibacterales bacterium (assembly GCA_048594885.1). Classification (GTDB taxonomy): domain Bacteria; phylum Acidobacteriota; class Vicinamibacteria; order Vicinamibacterales; family 2-12-FULL-66-21; genus JBMDXB01. Next base: position 6,827 of record JBMDXB010000175.1, on the reverse strand, counting down.
CCTTCTCCGGCAACGCCTCCTTCACGCTGTAGGTGAAGACCGCGCCGTACGGCGGATTCGGCGCCGTCCAGTTGCCCGACAGCGGCCCGATGCCTGCCGTTCCCGCCGGCGCGACGCCGATCGTGTTGAACGCATACGCGTCGCGCAGCGGGAACAGCCGCGCCGCCTCCGCGAGCGTCTGCGGCGTGATCTCGCGCAGCGCGCTGTAGTCGTCCAGGACGAAGAAGCCGCGGCCGAACGTCGCCATCACCAGATCGTTCTCACGCTTCTGGATCGTGAGATCGCGCACCTGAATCGTCGGCATGCCGCCCTCGAGCTGCGTCCAGTGCGCGCCGCCGTCAACGCTCACGAACAGGCCGAACTCCGTGCCGGCGAACAGCAGGTTGCCGTTCATATGGTCCTGCACGATCGACCACACGTCATGGCGATCGGGCAGGTTGCCCGTGATGTTCGTCCACGTCTTGCCCAGATCGGTGCTCTTCACGACGTACGGCTTGTAGTCGCCGCGCTGCCAGTTGTTCAGTGTGACGAAGACGGTGTTGACGTCGCGTGGCGAGGCGAACACGTCGGTCACGTACGTCCACTTCGGCACGCCGGGAAAGTCTTCGATCTTGCGCCAGTTCTTCCCGCCGTCCTCCGTAACCTGCACGAGCCCGTCGTCTGTCCCGACCCAGAGCAGCCCCTCGCGCAGCGGCGACTCGTCGATCGAAACGACGTTGCTGAGCGCCGTCGTCGAGGTGTTCAGCGCGACGGAATCCCGCGGCCACACCTTGCCCATGATGGGGATCGCATACGGATCGAGCTGGCGTGAGAGGTCGGGACTGATCCGCGTCCACGTATCGCCGCGATCGTCGGTGCGATAGACGTACTGCGTCGCCCAGTACAGCCGCTTCGGGTTGTGCGGGCTAATGATGTACGGCGTGTCCCAGTTCGCGCGATCGGAGGTTCGGGCCTGATCGCCGCCCTGCGGGGCTGCCGCGCCGCCGCCCGGCCCGCCGAAGCGGCCGATGCCGCGTGATTGCGGCGGACGGATCGATCGCCGCTCGCCGGTGCGCACGTTGATGCGGCTGATGTTGCCGTCCTGTGACGACGCGTAGACGATCGACGGATCTTCCGGATCGTTGCGGGTCTGGAAGCCGTCGCCGCCGAGCACGATCTGCCAGTCGCTGTTGCGCACGCCCCACGGGTTCGCCGAGCGCGACGGGCCGCAGTGCGACCAGTTGTCCTGCGTGCCGCCGCACACGTTGGAGAACGGCTTCGCGTTGTCCACCGACACGCGGTAGTACTGCGTGATCGGCAGGTTGGCGAAGAAGCGCCACGTCTTCCCTTCGTCGTACGTCTCGTAGAGACCGCCGTCGTTGCCGAGCACGATGTGCTTGGCATCAACGGGATCGAACTCGATGGCGTGGTGATCGACGTGGACGCCGTAGTCCTCGATGTCGGTCTGCGTCCAGGTCTTGCCCCCGTCCTTGCTCAGCTCGACGTTGACGTTGATCGACCAGATCCAGTCGGCGCGGTACGGATCGACGTAGATCTCGTGGTAGTACTGCGCGCCGCCGCCGCGGTAGCAGTCGTCCGTCGGACCGCCGCCGCGTCCGCCGCGGCCCGCCTGCTGCTGTTGCGGCGCGCCCTGATCGTCGGCGAGCGCCGCCGGCTCCCCGGCCCCCTGGCCCCCCGTTCCGGTTCCCCTCGGCGGAGCCGCGGGCAGCGGCGCGCAGGGCGTGGGCGGCGTCTGGTTCTGTCCTCCGAAGCCGCCGCGTCCGCCACGTCCTCCGGGGCGCGGCACGAACCGGCCGATCCTCGTCCACGTCGCTCCCGCATCGTCCGAGCGGAAGAAACCCGACTCCGGACGCTTGGCGTCGACGAGCGCGTACACGCGGTTCGGGTTCCTCGGATCGACCGCGAGACCGGCGCGCCCGGTATCACCGGTCGGCAGCCCCTTCGTGAGCTTCGTCCACTTCTTGCCGCCGTCGGTCGTCTTGAAGAGACCGCCCTCCGGGCCGCCGCCGATCATCTGCCCCACGGCGCGCCGCCGCTGGTAGGCGGATGCGTAGATGACGTCCGGCTTCCCCGGCTGAAACACGATGTCGCTGATGCCGGTGTCGTCGCTGATGTGCAGGACGCGCGTCCACGTCGCGCCGCCGTCCGTCGTCTTGTAGAGACCGCGCTCGCCACCCGCCGACCACAGCGGCCCTTGCGACGAGACGTAGACGACGTTCGAGTTGCGCGGGTCGATCAGGATCTTGCCGATGTGCTCGGATTTCTCGAGCCCCATGCGCTTCCAGGTCTTGCCAGCGTCAGTTGACTTGTAGACGCCGTCGCCGAAGTGCGCGCTGCGCTGGCTGGTGTTCTCGCCGGTGCCCACCCAGACGACGTTCGAGTCCTTGGGATCCACGACGACACAGCAGAGCGTGAAGGAGTAGTCGTCGAAGATCGGCGTGAACGTAACGCCGCGGTTCTCCGTCTTCCACAGGCCGCCGAACGCCGAGGCGACGTACCACACGTTCGGGTTCTTCGGGTCGATCTCGACGTCCTGCACGCGGCCCGTCGAGATCGACGGTCCGATGCTTCTGAGCTCGATGCCTTTCAGCAGGTCCGCGGAGAGGCCGGAGCCGGAAGGCCCCTGCCCCGCGAGCCCGGCCGTTATGAAGGCGACGGCAATCGCGACGAAAAAGAGGTGTCGTTTCATAAGATGCGTTGCTCCGGAAAGAAACGGGGAAACGCCGGATTGTACCACTCGGCCTACTCGCCCGCCTTCGCGCGCACGAAATCCTGGCGCGCTACGGCGAGGCGCCTCGCCGCAGCTTGCCGCCTGGATTCTCATCGGCAAGCGGAGGCGGGCGGACTACAATTCGCGGCACTATGCGCTTCATTGGATACGTCCTGTTCCTGCTCTCGTTTACCGCGAGCGCGTCGGCACAGCACTACTTTCCTGAACGCCTGGACTGGCAGACGCGGCGGCCCGAGCAGGTGGGTATCGACGCGGCGAAGCTGGATGCAGCGATCAAGTTCGCGATCGCCAGGGAAAATCCTGGCAACAAGGACCTGGCCGTCGATCTGGCGACGACGTTCGGCGCGCGCGAGCCGTTCGATACGCCGATCGGTCCGACGAAGCCTCGGGGCGCGCTGAACGGGCTGGTCGTCCGGCGAGGCTACATTGTCGCCGAATGGGGCGAGACGGAACGCGTGGACATGACGTTCAGCGTGACCAAGAGCTTTCTCTCGACCGTCGTCGGCGTCGCCTGGCAGAAGGGGCTGATTCGCGACGTGAACGACAAGGTCGGCCCCTACCTGCCGCTGACCGGCCTGTTCGACAGCGAGCACAACGCGAAGATCACGTGGGACCACCTACTGCGGCAGACGAGCGACTGGCAGGGCACCCTGTGGGGAAAGCCCGACTGGGCCGATCGTCCGGAGGGCAAGACGCCCGCGGACTGGGCGAACCGCCCGCTGCGCGAGCCGGGCACCTACTACAAGTACAACGACGTCCGCGTGAACGTGCTCGCGCTGGCGGCGCTGCACGTCATCCGCCGTCCCCTGCCGCACGTGCTGCGCGAGGAGATCATGGATCCGATCGGCGCGTCGAGCACGTGGCGGTGGCACGGCTACGACAACGCCTGGATCGAGCTCGATGGCCAGAAGATGCAGTCGATGACCGGCGGCGGCCACTGGGGCGGCGGGATGTTCATCTCGGCGCGCGACATGGCGCGCTTCGGCTATCTGTTCCTGCGCGACGGCAAGTGGAAGGACCGGCAGATCGTGTCGCCGAAGTGGATCGCGATGGCGCGGACGCCCGGGACCGCGCAAAACGAAGGCGCGCGAACCTACGGCTACATGAACTGGATGCTGAACACGGATCGCCGCCGTTACCCGAACGCGCCGGCATCAGCCGTCTCGTTCGAAGGCAACGGCAGCAACATCATCTATATCGATCGCGACAACGATCTCGTCGTCGTCGTGCGGTGGATTCAGGGGCGCGCGTTCAACGAGTTCATCGGTGGAGTGCTGGCGGCTGTCGCCGATCGCTGATCGCTGGTCGCTGGTCGCTGATCGCTGGTCGCTGATCGCTGATCGCTGATCGCTGATCGCTGAGCGCCAATCGACAATCCGCAAGCGCGAACAGCGAACAGCGATCGGCGATCGGCGATCGGCGGCGCTATTGCAGCTCCCTGATCCAGATGTTCCGGAAGCGCACCGGATGGCTGTGGTCCTGCAGCTTGATCGGCAGGCTGTCGGCGTGCGGCTTGTAGGGCGGCCGCGACTTGTGCGAGGTCGGGCCGGTGAGCTCGGCGTTGTCCTGCACGAGCACGCCGTTGTGGATCACGGTGACGCGCGCCGGCTGCGTCACCTTGCCGTCCTCGAAGCGCGGGCGATGGAAGATGATGTCGTAGGTCTGCCACTGCCCTGGCGGGCGTGACGCGTTCACCAGCGGTGGATGCTGGCCGTAGAGCGCGGCCGCCTGGCCATCGGCGTACGTGCGGCTGTTGTAGGAGTCGAGCACCTGCACTTCGTAGATCCCCATCAGGAACACGCCGCTGTTGCCGCGATCCTGGCCTTCGCCGCGCGGCGGCGCTGGCGCCATCCACTCGACGTGGAGCTGGGCGTCCCCGAAGCTGCGCACGGTCTGGATCGTGCCGCCGCCTTTCGTCACCTCCAGGTAGCCGTTCTCGACCTTCCACTTGATCGGGTTGTTGCCTTTTTCCGTGACCCACTGCGAGGCGTCCTTGCCGTCGAACAGGACGATCGCGTCGGACGGCGGCGCCGCCGGCGGGTGATCGGCGGACGCATCCGGCACCTTCACGACCGTCGGCACCGGCCGGTTCATGTCGTGGACGCCCCACTCCTTCTGCTGCACGAGCGCCTCCGCAGATACGATACTCGCAACGGCGACAGCGATCGCCAGGACCCTGCTGCGCTTCCTCATCATCCGTAAGCCTCCGCGCGCATTATCTCCGATATGCTGGCGGCCTTGACAATGGAGAAGTTGGAACCGCGCTCGCGCCTGCCGATGGTCGGATGGTTCGATCCCGGACAGCTCGTTCGGAGCGGCACGCAGGTGCTCGTGTCGGCGCTGCTCGGCACGCGCGCCGACTACCGCGTGCTGGAGAGCTTCGGCGGTCCGCAGCCGGTGTTCGATTACGCCGGACGCGAGGACATCTGGATCGACTACGTCGCCGACGTCGGCGAGGGCTGGAACTCGACCTACGCGATCGCGAGTCTGCTGGCGCGGCCGCGGCTGTCGGTGATGGAACCGGATGGCCCCCTGGTGACCGAACGCGGGCGGATCCTCATCTTGGGCGGCGACCAGGTCTACCCGACGCCGAGCCGCGAAGCGTATCAGGCACGCCTCGTTCGGCCCTACGAGACGGCGTTTCCGAAGCGCGAGTGCGGCAGCGAGGCGGAACGGCCGCGCGTGTTCGCGATCCCCGGCAACCATGACTGGTATGACGGCCTCGTCAGCTTCTCGCGCCAGTTCTGCACGCCGCGCAGCATCGGCGGCTGGCACACGGAACAGAAGCGAAGCTACTTCGCGATCCGCCTACCCCACCGCTGGTGGCTGCTCGGGATGGACATCCAGCTCGAGGCCGATATCGATCAGCCGCAGATCGAGTACTTCCGCGCGATCGTTCGCACCGAGATGCAGCGCGGAGACCGCGTGGTGCTGATGACGGCCGAGCCGCACTGGATCGACGGCAACATCTATGCGGAGCCGATGCAGAAGAACCTCGTCACGATCGCCGACGAGATCGCGCAGGCGGGCGTCGAGCTCCAGGCTGTCATCGCCGGCGATTACCATCACTATCGGCGGCATGAATCGCCGTCCGAACGGCCGCAGCATCTCATCACGTCTGGCGGTGGCGGTGCGTTCCTGCACCCGACGTGCGGCGAGAACGTCGATTCGGTGCATCTGGGGCACGGCCGATCGCGGCGCACCTATACGCTCGCGGCCGAATACCCTCCGCGCGAGCGCTGCCGCAGCCTCGCCTGGCGCAACGCCGGCTTCCTGTTCCTGAACCCGTGGTTCGGCGTCGTCACCGCGGTCGGCTATCTGCTCGTGACGTGGGTGGCCTGGGCCGCGGTCGCGCGCGGCGGTGCGCCACCGCGGGACTTCTTCCCGCCGTCGCCTTTCTGGCAGTCCCTCCTCACGGCGCCGCAGTCGCTGCTCCTGCTCGTCGCCATCGTCATGGGCTTCATCCTCTTCACCGACACGCACAAGCGCGCGTATCGATGGATCGCCGGCGCCGTGCACGGCGTGGCGCATCTGGCGGCGGCGTTCGGGATCGCGTATGGCGCGGCGTGGATGGAGTCGCAGATGCTCGGCGAGGGCGCCGGGCTCGGACGGCGATCGCTCTTCGTCGCGATGTCGATTCTCGGCGGCGGCTTCGTCGCCGGCCCGACGGTGATGGGCCTCTATCTACTCGTGTCGATCCTCGGTTTCAGGCGGCACGCGAACGAGTCGTTCTCGTCGCTGCGCATCCAGGACTACAAGCACTTCCTGCGCATGCGGCTCGACACATCGGGCCGCCTGCACATCTACGCAATCGCGATCGACCGGGTCCCGCGCGGGTGGAAGCCGAACGCGCGCGAGCGCTATCCGCTGCTCGTGCCAACCGATGGCGAGATGACGCCGCGTCTGATCGATCGTGTGACCTGCTGACCGTTCCGTGATAGCGGTGATCGCGGGGGCGGCCGCTTCGCGGCCGGAAACGCCGAGGACGCCGAGGCGCCGAGGGCGCTCGACGACTTGCGACGTCAGAGCGGGCGCGCTGCGCTTCGCGCGGTGAGGATCGACAGGGATCGCCAAACGCAAGCACGACTCGCAAACA
>JBMDXB010000174.1:0-1996 GCA_048594885.1 Vicinamibacterales bacterium | reverse complement strand
CGATTGGGCGGACTACATTCATTATGGGGATCCCAGGTTTACACTGAAGAAGCTATGACGTGATCTCAGTGTTTCCGGGGTTCCGAAGTTCGGAAGTTAGGAAGTTCTCAAAATCCAGGTTCCGGAGTTCCGGTTCCAGTTCCTGTTCCGGGGTTCCACAAAGCCGCGGGCAATGTCCCGTTAGCTGTTGAAAATTAAAGCGGCGGCTCCTCACTGCTCGTGTTACACGAGTGGTGACCAAACCGAGGCGCAAGGCCTCTCAGAGGGAGCCGCCATGAAGCAGTCTTGCACAGTTCATCGGGGGGAGATCGCGGCAGCGTCGTCGCGGACGTTGCCGTTGGTGGATGTGACGGTGGATCTGCGCGCCGAGCTGTCGGAGCTCGTGGTGCGGTCCGGGTTGGCCGTGCTGACGGCGATGCTGGAGGAGGATCGGACGGCGCTGTGTGGGCCCCGGTACGCGCACGACCCGGCGCGGCGCGCCAGCCGCGCGGGGACGACAGGCAGCGAGGTCGTGCTCGGAGGCCGCAAGGTGACGATCAGTCGGCCGCGCGTGCGGACGGCGACCGGCCACGAGGTGGGCTTACCGACGTTTGAGCGACTGGCGGCCACCGACCCCTTAGATCGGCGCACGGTCGACCAGATGTTGCTGGGCGTGGCCACGCGGGGCTATGCGCGGAGTCTCGAGCCCCTGCCGACCGATGTGCCGACCCGGGGCACCAGTAAGAGCGCCGTGAGCCGTCGATTTGTGCTGATGACGCGCAAGGGGCTCCGCGCCTGGCAGGCGCGCCCGCTCGACGACCTGGCGTTGGCCGTGCTGCTGATCGACGGCGTGCAGATTGGCCGGCGCTGCGTGGTCGCGGCGCTCGGCATCGCCGAAGACGGCACGAAACACGTGCTCGGGGTGTGGGACGGCTCGACCGAAACCACCGCCGTCTGTCAGGCGCTCTTAGCCGATCTGCAACACCGGGGGCTCCGGACAGACCACAGTGTGTTGGTGGTCCTCGACGGGTCCAAAGCGTTGCGCAAGGCGGTGCGGACCGCGTTCGGCGCGCGCGCCCTCGTGCAGCGGTGTCAGGTGCACAAAGTCCGCAATGTTCTCGACCATCTGCCCGAGGGGCAGCGCCCGGGGGTGAAGGCGGTCTTCCACCGGGCCTATCGCAGCGATGTCGCCGCCGGGACGCGCTTGCTCAAGGACCTGGCGCGCCGGCTCGAGGAGCCGCATCCGGGCGCCGCCGAGAGCGTGCGCGAAGGCCTCGAGGAGACGCTCACGGTCTGTGGCCTCGGACTGTCGGCCACGTTGCGGCGGACCTTGGCGACGACCAACGCGATCGAAAACTTGATCGGCGGGACACGTCAACGGCAGCGAAACGTCAAGCGGTGGCGGAGCGGCTCGATGGTCCTGCGATGGACCGTCGCGGCCATCCAGGAAGCGGCGCGGGGCTTCCATCGCATCAAGGGCCACGCCGAACTCCCGACACTGATCGCCGTCTTGCGAAGGCGCGACCAGCAGCTGGATGGCGGTCTGGAGACCGCCATCGTGGCATAGTAATCACCCGAGCCGCCGCCGAATTTCAACAGCGGCCGGGACAACGCCTCAGAACCGCGGAACCCGGGAACGGCGGAACCCCGGAATCCCGTCGAACGACGGAACGACGCGGAATCTCGGAACCCCGAACCGGAACCCCGGAACCGACTAATTACTATTCAATGTAACCGTTGGATTGACCCGTGCGGCCCTCCTCGCCGGAATCGCGACGGCGATCAGCGCGATGATCGAAAGCGCGGCGATCACGCTGCCGATCACCCACGGATCCGACGCCTCGACCTGGAACAGCTGCTTCTCCATCGCCTTGCCGACGAAATAGGCGCCGGCCAGTCCCAGCGCGAGGCCAATGGCGACGATCCGCGCGCCGTCGCCCAGCACGAGCCCGAAGACCTGCCGCCCCGTGCTGCCCAGCGCCATCCGGATGCCGATTTCGCGGCGGCGCTGCGTCAC
>JBMDXB010000173.1:0-25840 GCA_048594885.1 Vicinamibacterales bacterium | reverse complement strand
GGGATCCCCGGCCCGCACGCACCCCGGTGAGGAGCCCGTGCTTGCGCCCCGGAGATCCCTCTCGATCCACACCGCGCGAAGCGCGGCGCGACCGCACTTGATACCGCAAATCGTCGAGCAGCCTCTGCGACCTCGGCGCCTCTGCGGTCTCGGCGTTGTCGATTGCGCGATTGGGCAACAACGTCGCGGATGGCATCACACGTAGAACCCCACGTACCACGCCACGATCTGCGCTCCCCACAACGACGCAATCAGCGCCGCGACGGCAATGAACGTCCCGAACGGCACCTTGCTCGCCATCGATCCGCGGCCGCTCACAATCAGCGCGGCGCCGCCGATGCCGCCGAGAAACGACGACAGCACGAACGTGAGCACCACCTGCTCGATCCCGAGGAACGCGCCGACCATTGCCAGCATCTTCACGTCGCCGAACCCCATCGCCTCGACGTTTCGCAGCCGCGACCAGAGCTCCGCGATCAGGAACAGCACGCCGCCGCCGGCAATGGCGCCGATCAGCGCCGATACGATCCCCGGCGGCAGCACCAGCGCGCACAGCAGACCGACGACGATCCCCGGCAGCGTGATGACGTCGGGAAGGATCTGATGCTCGAGATCGATCGCGAACAGCACGACCAGCGCGCACGCAAACAGGAGCCGCACCGCCAGCAGCAGCGTCCAGTCGAACACCATGTAGTGCACCACGAACAGCCCCATTGTCAGCAACTCGACGATCGGGTAGCGCAAGGAGATGCGCGCGCGGCACTTGCGGCAGCGGCCGCCGAGCAGCGTGTAGCTGACGACCGGGATGTTGTCGTACCAGCGCAGCTCGTATCCACACGCCGTGCAGCGCGACGGCGGGCTCACCAGCGACCTGCGCAGCGGCAGCCGGTAGATGCAGACGTTCAGAAAACTTCCGACCGCCAGGCCCAGCAGCAAGAGCAGAACGAGGGCGGTGGGGTCGACGATCACCGCAGCCGCCGTGGCGTGGGCATGGGGAACAGCGGCGACGAGGGGGAGACGGAGATGTCCCCGGTGAGCGGATCGATGTCGAGCGGCGTGCCGGCGGTGTCGACAGGAATCCCGGGCAGGACGCCGCGCCGCGCGAGGTCAATCCAGGAGTAGCGGCCGCCTACCGGCACCGCGCCACGAAGCCGGTCCTTCACCTGGTCGATGCGATCCAGGGTGTCGAGCTGCGCGAGGCGCTTCTCGGCCGCGCGGCGGAGCCATTCCTCATCCGACCTCAGGATCTGCTGCCACAGGAATCGCGCGGCGGCCCGATCGTTGGCGTGCGTGAGCATCATCGCGGCAAGCGGTTCGAGCCACTCAGGCGCGTTCGGCTGGCGCGCCGCTCGCCGGAACCACTCCGCCGCGGCAGCATAGTCCTCGAGGTGGAAGTAGTACACGAACGCCGTGTCGTGGTAGTAGGTCCACTTCTCGGGCTGCACCGCGATCGCCTTGCGCAGCAACGCGATCGCCTGATCCGGCCTGCCGGGCCCGCCCGGATATGGCTCGCTCAGGAAGATCGCCCCGAATCGGTACGCGATATTGAAGTACGGATCGAGCGAGGTGGTCATGTCGAGCAGCGGGTAGAGCAGCTCGTACTTGCGTGGGCCGAGCGGCGTTCGCCGCAGCCGGTCGCCGCCGTAGTGCTGAACCGTGCGAATCCAGTAGATATCCGCCGCCAGTGCGTCGTACGACAAGGCGATACGCTTCATCGCCTCGGTGGAGCGCACGTACAGGAGCCGCCCGACCTCACGCTCCTCCCGCGGGTACGCGCGGTCGCGCCCGACCTGCACGGCGATCGCCGCGACGAATGCCACCAGCGAAGCCGCCAGCACGACCGTCTGGCGCTGCCGTTCCATTACTTGAAGTCCCGCCGCGAGAAGATGAACGTCGCGCCGAGCAGCAGCGCCGCGATGTAGGCGAGGCCGTAGACGACGGTGGCGCCGAGATAGCCGGCGGAGACGGTGAAGCCGTGGACGACCTGCGTCTTGACGTCGAACGCCGACAGGTCGGGCACGATGTGATAGACGGCTCGCGCGAGCGCCGCAGCGGCCGGTGAATCGACGACCAGGTCGAAATTGCGCAGATCGGCGTTGAACTGGCCGGCGACGAAGAGACCAAACGTCAGCGCCGCGGACAGAATCGGACTCGAAAACGTGGAGAAGAACAGCGCGATCGCGGTGATCAGCATCAGCTCGACGAAGATCAGCAGGATCGCTTTCAGCAGTGCCGGGTCGGCCGCCGGCGTCGTCCAACCGGCGCGCATTTCCGGCGGCGACGCCCACGCCATGTACGCGAGCACCAGATAGATCGCGATCGTCATCACGGACATATTCACCGCGAGTGTCAGGACGAGCCCGGCGTACTTGCCGGCGATGAACTGCGGCCGGCCGATCGGCTTCGACAGCAACGAGTAGATGCTGCGCCGCTCGACCTCCTTCGACACGAGGCCGATGCCGATGAAGATCGCGATGAACACGCCGAACACTGACGTCGCGGCGAGGCCGAGATCCTTGATGATCTTCACGTCCTGCCCGGCCGTCAGTTGTCCGATCAGGAACGAGGATCCAATCAGCAGCGTCGCGAACAGGACGAGGTTGTAGAAGACGCGATCCCTCACCGACTCCTTGAACACGTTGAACGCGACGGCCCGTACGACCTGCACGTCAGCCCTCCGCAACCGCGCGTGCGCCGAGGCCGGCCGCGGCGACCTGCCTGACGAAGAAGTCCTCGAGCGTCTCTCGAATCGGATGGAGCGAGATGACCGAACCGCCGGCGGCGACCAGGTCCGCCACGATGCGATCCGGCGGCGGCTCCGGCGCGAGCTCGAGTGTATAGCGATGCTCGCCGATGTGTGTCGTCCGGGTGACGGTCGGCCCGAGGCGCGCGAGCACTTCCTCGCGGAGATTCGAGACCACGAGCTCCCAGCCGCGAATCTGGAACGCGAGGATATCGTCGACGCGGCCGCACCCCGCCAGCCGGCCGCGGGCGACAACCGCGACGCGCCTGCAGAGTGCTTCGGCGTCGGCGAGGATGTGCGAGCTGAAGAAGACCGTGCGTCCCTGATCGCGCAGCTCGAGAATCAGCGTGCGCACGTCACGGCGCCCCAGCGGATCGAGCCCCGACATCGGCTCGTCGAGGAAGATGACCTCGGGATCGTTCAGCAGCGCCTGCGCGATGCCGACGCGCTGAATCATCCCCTTCGAGAACTTGCGGAGCTGCAGGCGCCGCTCCGCGCCGATGCCGACCTTGTCGAGGAGCGACGACACGCGCCGCGTCCGCTCGGGACCACGGTAGCCGAACAGCTGCGCGAAGTAGCCGAGGAGCTCCTCGGCGGTCAGGTAGTCGTAGAAATACGGATTCTCGGGAAGGAAGCCGATGCGGCGCCTGGTCGCGACGTGGCCGACAGGATGGCCCAGGATCTCCGCGCGGCCCGACGTCGGGAAGATCAGCTGCATGAGCAGCTTCAGCGTCGTCGTCTTCCCCGCCCCGTTGGGGCCGAGAAATCCGAAGACCTCGCCCTCGTCGATCGAGAGCGTGAGCGCGTCGAGCGCCCGGTAGGGGCGCCGGCGCCAGAAACCGACAGCGTAGTCCTTGGTCAGCGATTCGATGCGGATCGCAGCCGGCATGGAGGTCCGCGTTACGGAGTCTTGCTATTCAATTCGAGCTCGATCAGGCCGACCCAGTACTGCGGCGGAATGTTGCCGGGAAGCCGCCGCTTGTTGAGGAACAACGTCGGCGTGGAGTTCACCTTCATCAGCCCGCCAAGCGACGCGTCCGTTCTCACTTCCTGCAGCACGCGCTGATACTGTGCGTCGAAGTCCTTGACGCCGCCGATGTCCAGCGCCGCCTTTTTCACGGCTGCGGGGCTGAGTGTCGCCTGGTTCGCAAAGATCCAGTCGTCGAGCTTTTGCGCGTTGCCCGTCGCGCGCGCCATGATGACGGCAGCCGCCGCCTCGCACGACGCGAAGTGGTTTCCGTTGGGGGTGTTGGGGTTGCACTCGCCTTCGAGCGGGAAGTGCTTCAGCACGTGGCGAACGGGCTGTCCTTCGAACTTCGCCATCACCGGCTTGAGCGTGTCGTGCGCCTGCCTGCAGGCCGGGCACATGTAATCGCTGAACACGACGATCTGCACCTTCGCACCGTCGTCAGGTACCGGAAGTTCCTCTCTCGGCTGCACGGCCCACCATTTCGCGAGCTCGTCGCGCTGCTGGTCCGTCAGCTTGGGGATTTCCTGCGGGACGGCGGGCGCCGCGGCTTCTCCCGTCTTCTCACGCGGGAACGCGACGGCGAGCGACGCGAACGCCGCGAGGAACAGAATCGCCAGCGCCAGGCCCGAAGGGCTCGTCATGAGCGTGCGGAGATCTCCGACCGCGCGTCGAGGAAGTGTCGTCATGGGAAATGTCACGGCTCCACCGGAAACGATGAAAATCGCAATCACCGCCGCGTAGGTCGTGAGGCACAGCACGCAGCGAACGTGCAGCACGAAGAACGACGCCCACGCGAGGTACAGCACGAACGCGAGCGCGATCGTCGAGAGCGCGAAGATGTAGCCGGGCGCCGTCTCGCGGATGCGCGACTTGACACTGCCGCCGAAGCCGGCGAGCAGCAGGACGAGGACGAAGAACGCCATGCCGCCAATCGCCACCGGCACGCCGGCAAAGCTCCCGTACGAGCTCAGATAGGCCTGCGTGCAGCTCCAGCTCGCATTGATGTCGCAGGCGCTCGAGTAGTCCGGCTGCGTCAGCAGCTTGTAGTGCACGTAGCTGGACGCCCCCGATGCGACGAGGCCGGCCAGGGCAAACGCCAGGAGGAGCTTTCGAGTGCGAGGACTCATCGGCTGAAGCTCTGTTGTACCGCGCCGAACCGCAACGGTCAACTGTCACCGCCAGCGCGCCAGGAACTATTTGATCTCCGCGCCGTGTCCGGGGGCGCCCTTTTCCGGCATGTTGCCGGCAAACGTCACGGAGTCCTCGTACACGATCCGATCCGTGTTGGTGCCGAAGAACCGCGCGCCCGTGATGCCGGGGTTCAGCGGGTCCGCCGTGAGCTGGTAGGTGGATACCGGCACCTCGTCGTTGCACGCCGGCTTGGTGTCCGGGTCTTCCGTCCCGGTCATCACGAACCGGTAGCCGCTCTTGACGAGCGGATCCGACACGGTCATGTCCGGACTGATGAACGCGTGGCCGGTGGTCGGCATCGGCTTGCCGAGCGCCGTCAGGGAGGGAGCGAACCGGCCGTTCGCGCAGACTTGCGCGAAGGAGCTCTGTGCCTGGTTGATCGCCGTCAGCGCGGCGAGGGCGGCGGACTCGTTGCCGCGAACACGGGCGAGACGATACCCCGTCATCGACACCGCGAGGACGATGCCGAGGACCGCAAAGACGATCAGCAGCTCGATGAGGGTGAATCCCGCCGGTCGCCGACGGCTCATGGTGCCGGCGATCTTACTGCAGCGGGACCGTTCCGGCGCTGCCGCCGCTCATGTCGATGAAGATGGTGCCGTTGCTCGAGACGTTGAAGCCGCGTACGCCGGTGGACCCGACAGTGAGGGGCAAGGCCGTCGCGGTGTAGTCGGTGTTTGTCGGCGACCCGTTCAGGTCGTTCAGGCCCGAGGAGCCATTGCCCGTCATCGTGATCGTATAGCCGCTTTTCGTCACCGTTGCAGCACTGCTGAGATCGGGTGACACAAAAGCCCCAGCGGTTCCGCCTCCGCACGGCGTCCCGAGGATCACGAGCGTCGTCGCATAGCCGCCCTGTCCGCAGACGGCGGAATAGCTGGTCTGTCCACTGCTGATCACGCGCATGGAGGCGATCGCGGACGACTCGTTTCCCGACATCCGTGCGCGTGCCAACCCCGGCACCGCGATGGCGGAAACAATGCCGATAATCGCAACGACGATCAGCAGCTCGACGAGGGTGAACCCTTTCTCGCTGCGAACGATCATGGTCGTCAACCCATCAGAATTGTCAGCCGGGGAGCTGTTTCGCGGGGTTTCGAGGATCGGCGAGCAATCTCGATGCCGGCCACCCCGGCCGTTCGATGGCTGCCCGAAAACTGACAAAAAGGAAGGCCGCGGGGGCGGCCCTCCCCTTTTCGCAGGTCTGACTTCGGTCGCCTTACTGCAGCAGCGTGGTGCCCGCGCTGCCACCCGCGGCGTCAACATAAATCGAGCCCGCCGCCGTGACGTAGAAGCCTCGCTGGCCGGTGGTGCCGATGGACTGCGGAACGGCCGTCGCCGTGTAGTTGGTGTAGGTCGGCTGGTTGTTCAAGTCGGTTGGACCCGATCCCGAGCCCGTCATGCCAACGACGTAACCACTCTTGTTAACCGTCGCCGCTGTCGCGAGGTCGGGCGAAATGAACCCGTTGGTGCCGCCGCCGCACGCCGTGCCGAGGATGACCAGTGTTTGCGCATAGCCGCCCTGGCCGCAGGCCGTCGAGTAGCCGGTCTGCGCGCTGTTGATGGCGCGCATCGAACCGATGGCCGACGTCTCGTTGCCGGACATTCGTGCGCGGAGCAGTCCCGGCACTGCAATCGCCGCGATGATGCCGATGATCGCGACGACGATCAGCAGCTCGATCAGCGTGAAACCCTTCTCGTTACGCAGTCTCATGATGTGCTCCCTCAGAAAGCTGTAGCCGTTTCGACGGTCCTGCGAACCGTGTCAGCGGGCACTCCACGCTGGACGGCTACGTCCGCGCGGTTGAGCAACGCGAGTGCCAGAAGCCCATCCTTGGCACGTGGTCGCCCAAGATGCTGTCAGTCAGATAGTTGTAAGTCTACAGACGCGAGAGACCATCGGCAAGGTAGCGACAATTTTTGTCGAAACGCCAAAAATTGGCAGGCCCTACTGCCAATCCCTGTCGGTCTCGAACCTCTCGCGGCTGGGCTAAGATGCGAGGCGTGCTCCTCCTGTCACGCTGGTTCTGGCCAACTCTGGCTGCGCTCCTCGCGCTGATTCCGTTCGCCGGCGGCTTCTCGACGCGGAACGTCTTCTTCGTCCGCGACCTGGGCATGTACTTCTGGCCGCGGCACTTGTGGCATTGGCGGACCATCCGGGCGCGTGACTGGCCGCTGTGGGACCCTTACATCGGCGGCGGCCAGTCCGCCGTCGCAGACGCGCTCAATCAGTTCTTCCTGCTTCCCGCCACGCTGATTCGGCTCCTCCTGCCTCCGGTTCCGGGTTTCAATTTCTGGGTGGCTGCCCCCTTCCCGATCCTCGCGATTGGCGCGTGGGTGTGGCTTCGACGGCGCTTCTCCTCGCCGGCAGCATTCGTGGGCGCCGTCGTGGCGACCTTCTCCGGTCCGATCCTCTCGACTGGCAATTTCGCGAACTTTTCGTGGACCGTCGCGGCCGTCCCGTGGATTCTATGGTGCGCCGATCGCCTCGTCGAACGCCCGGTGGTCCCGCGGTTCGCCGCGCTGGCAGCGTTCGTCGGCCTGCAGGCACTTGCCGGCGAGCCGGTGACGTTCGCCGCAACTTCCGCGCTCGTGGTCGCCTACGTGGCGATCGCGCTGCCTGTCGATGGGCGGCGGCCGCTGACGGCTCGGCTCACGTGGACGGCAGTTGCGATCGTCACGGGCCTGCTGCTGGCAGCCGTCCAGTTGATGCCGCTCTTCGAGGCGGTCAGCCGGTCGCTGCGTTCCGTCGGCATCGATGACACGTTCTGGTCGTTTCATCCGCTCGCGACGCTCGACATCATCGTTCCGCACGTGTTCGGCCACCCGTACTGGGCCGAAGTGCACACGTTCCCCTGGATGAAAGCGCTGAACAGCGACCGAGAATCGCTGTTCTATTCGGTCTACGTTGGCCTGGGCGCGTGCGCGCTCGCCGCCGTGCGTCCACACGGCAGCGCGATGCGGCGCTGGCGCATGTTCTGGTGGGTCGTGTGTGGCATCGCCTTGCTGAGTGCGTTCGGCAGATTTACGTTCGTCTATCCTGCGTTGCAGCGGCTCGTGCCCATCCTCGAGACGTTTCGGTTCCCGATCAAGTACCTGGTCATCTCAGCATTCGCGCTCGCCGCACTCGCCGCAGCGGGCGCAGACGCGTTGCTGACGTACGTCAGCGGCGCGGACTCGATGGCGAGGCCGCGCCCAGCGACGCTGCTGCTGTCGGGTGTCGCTGCCGTCGCCGCGGTGTTCGGCGTCGCCGGTCTGCTCGGCGCGAGCTGGATGCAATCGTTCTGGACGATCATCGCCGCACTCGTGGGCATCGATGATTCACGAGCCGGCGCGCAGTGGATGATGGAGGCTGCTGCGCCGCTCTGGCTGCGCCTGTCCGTCACTGCGGCGCTGATGCTGTTCCTGCTGGCGATCGCCTGGCGGCGCCATCGCCTGGCTCCTCTCGCGGCATGGACGCTCTGCGGCGTCGCCGTTGTCGATCCTATGGCCGTGAATTACGGCCTGCATCCGACGATGGCGGCCGAGGAGCTGGGCCCGCCCGAATGGCTGGCGGCGACGCGGGCGCATCCGCAAGATCGCGTGTACATCGGCGGACGCGTCCCGAAGACTCCTACGACAATGGAAACGATCGATGCTCCCCGCCGATTCCCCGTACCGCTCGAATGGGATGTGCAACAGGCGCTGGCCAGGGTTTTCGTCCAGTTTGCCCACACGCCCGCCGCGTGGGGCATTCGCGAGCTGCTGTCGACGGACCTGCCGCAGTTGTGGCCGCGCGAGTACACGACGATGCTGCGGACGTTTCGGAATGCGACGCCAGCAGCCCGGCAACGGTTCCTGCGGCGAACGGGCACGCGCTACTGTCTGGTGCCCGAACCTCCAGATGCCGGAGCGGCGCCGCTGTCTTCGCCGCCAGTAATGGATCCGATGGCGCTTTATGAATGTCATGCGAGCCCGCAGCCGCGCGCCTACATCAGCGACGCTGTCTCGGTCGAACCGGATCTGCGGCGCCACCTGGAGCGGCTGTTCGATGAAGGTCACGATCCGTTCAGGACCGCGCTGTTGGAGCGCGAGCCGCCCGCTGCCGCCGGCGATCCGGGTGCGCCGTCGACGCCGTCAGCGCACGTCATTCGAGGAGGCAATACCGAGCTGGTAGTCAGCGCGGATGCGGGTCCTGCCGGCGGCTATCTCAACGTGCTCGATTCGTACGACCCCTGGTGGATCGTCGACGTGGACGGGCGTCGCGCTCCGCTGCTGCGGGCGAACGGCATCTTCCGCGCCGTCCGGCTTGCGCCAGGCCGGCACGACGTTCGGCTTCGGTATCGTCCGGTGCCTTTCTACATCGGCATGGCGGTGAGCGGCCTGACCGCGGCGCTGCTTCTCGTTTCCTGCGTGTATCATTTGCGGCGACCGGCGAGGTGGCAGGCACCATGATTGACGGCGTATTTGTGAGGTCGTTGCGCAGGATTCCAGACGAACGGGGCTACATCCTGCACATGCTCCGTGCCGACGAGCCGCACTTCCAGGCATTCGGAGAGATTTACTTCAGCGCCATCTATCCCGGCGTCGTCAAAGCCTGGCACATGCACAAGGTGATGACGCTGAATTACGCCGTCCTCGTCGGAACGATCAAGCTGGTGCTCTACGACGACCGTCCTGATTCGCCAACCCGAGGCGAACTCATGGAGTTGTTCGTCGGCGATCAGAACTACTGCCTCGTCACCGTGCCACCGCTCGTGTGGAACGGATTCAAGGGCTGCGGGACGACAACGGCGTTGGTCGCAAACTGCGCAACCCATCCCCACGATCCCGACGAGATCGTCCGAGAGGACCCGGTGGGCGACCGCGTCCCGTACGATTGGCGCCTTCACCACGGCTGACATGCGGCACTCGGCGGAAGTGACCTTTGCGGTCCCCAACTACAACGGCGCGCGTTTTCTCGGCGACACGCTGCAGTCGATTCTTGGACAGCGCAGGCAGGACTTCCGTGTGGTCCTGGTCGACAACGCGTCCACCGACGGGTCGGTCGACATCGCCCACTCCTTCCGCGACGAGCGGCTCACCGTGGTCGCCCACGACACTCACGTGTCGATGTCGGAGAACTGGAACCGCGCGCTGCGGATCGTCCGGACACCGTATGCCGTACTCGCCCACGCGGACGACGTGTACGAGCCGTACTACCTCGAGAGCATGGTGGCCCTGCTGAAAGCACATGCGAACGCTTTTGTTGCACATTGCCGGACCGCGAGTATCGACGAGCGTGGTGACGTGCTGGACGCGCCAATGGACCGTTACAAGGAGCACTTCTGGCCCGACACCGATTGGTATTGCCGGCCGTCGTGCGAGGAAGCGGTCTGGCTGCGCAGGGGCAACTACATCCTGGCGCCGGCGGCGATGTACCGGATGGCGCATGCGGGTGCAATCGGCGAATTCAATACGCGATACCAGTTCGTGCCGGACTGGGAGTACTGGTTGCGTGGGGTGTTCGCCGGGTACCAAGTCGCCGGCACACGCCGGAAACTGGTTCGGTATCGCCGGCACGCGAGCAGCCTTACCAAGGCAGCCGAGGCCAACCTGACTCGGTATCAGGAGGAGATTGAGCTGCTCGGATGGCTGGCTGTGCGCGGGGCCTCGGCGGGGTGCTTTGCAACAGATCGCCCGGACTACACGCTCGTGTGCAATACCATCATGAGCGAGGTCGCGGAACGGCTCGCACGAGGGGATGCGCGCGGGGCTGCCCGTCTCGTGGATTTCGCCCGAGCGAGAATTCCGCGGTTCCGAAGCTCGAGGCGCGACCTCGCGCTGCGCCTCGTGCTGCCACTGGGGATCCCGGGCGGCCGTGCCCTGCTCTGGCTGCGCGACCGCTACCTGCGTCTGCTGAAATGAACTGCTAACATGACGACCATGAAAGTCGCCATCCTTGCGGGCGGGATTGGGTCGCGGCTGTTCGAGATGACGGATCGAATCCCGAAACCGATGGTGGAGATCGGCGGCAAGCCCATCCTCTGGCACATCATGAAGCATTACTCCCACCATGGACTCCGGGAGTTCGTCGTGGCGCTCGGCTACAGAGGAGAAGTGATCAAGGACTTCTTCCTCAACTACCGGCATCGCTCCAGCAGCCTCGTGGTCGATCTTCAATCGGGACACGTGCAGGTCCGCGACGCGATCAGCGAACAGTGGGTCGTGCATCTCGTCGATTCGGGCGTGACAACTCAGACCGGCGGCCGCGTGCGGCGCATCATGGAGTACGTTGGTCCTGAGCGGATCCTGCTCACGTATGGCGACGGTGTTTCCAACGTCGACATCAAACGGTTGATCGCGTTTCACCGGGCCCATGGCAAGGCGGCTACAGTGACCGCCACGCGACCGCCGGCGCGATTCGGAGGACTTTCCTTCAACGAGCACATGGTGACGACGTTCATCGAGAAGCCGCAGATCGGCGAGGGCTGGATCAACGGTGGGTTTTTCGTGCTCGAGCCGAGAGTCCGAGAGTATCTGGGCGACAATGACGACATGGTGCTGGAGCGCCAACCCATGGAGCGCCTGGCCGCCGACGGCGAGCTGGTCGCCTATCCGCACGAAGACTTCTGGCAGTGCATGGACACGGTGCGGGACGTCCGGCTGCTCGAGGACCTGTGGGCGTCGGGAAACGCGCCCTGGAAGACGTGGAGCGCATGAGCAGCGACTGGCGGGACCGACGCGTCCTGGTAACCGGCGCCACGGGCATGGTCGGCTCCTGGCTCGTGAAAGAACTCGTCGCGCGCGGGTCGCAGGTGATCTGCCTGGTTCTCGACATGGACCCGCAGTCGGAGCTGGTACGCAGCGGTGACGTCAACGCGACCGAGGTCGTGAATGGTCGACTCGAGCACTTCGCGGACGTGGACCGCGCGATCAACGCCCGAGAGGCGGATACCGTGTTTCACCTCGGCGCACAAACCATCGTGGGCACGGCGCGCCGCGACCCGCTTGGGACGTTCGAGGCGAACATCCGCGGCACGTATCACGTGCTGGAGGCGTGCCGCCGCCATTCGGCCCTCGTCCGCCGCGTCGTCGTAGCGTCGAGTGACAAGGCCTACGGGTCTCAGCCGAATCTACCCTACGTCGAATCGATGCCCCTCGACGGCCGTGAGCCGTACGAAATGTCGAAGTCGTGCACCGATCTGCTAGCGCAGGGTTATCACCGCGCCTACGGCCTGCCGGTCGCGATCATGCGCTGCGGCAACATTTATGGGGGTGGTGATCTCAATTGGAGCCGCATCGTCCCCGGAACGATTCGCTCGCTGCTCTTCGGCGAGCGGCCGATCATCCGCTCGGATGGCCGTTTCGTGCGCGACTACATCTACGTGAAGGATGTCGTCAACGCATGCGTCGCGATCGCGGACAACCTCGATAAACCCGGGATCGCTGGCGAGGGATTCAACATCAGTCCAGAGAAACCGATGACGGTGCTGGAGGTTGTGTCGGCAATCGCTGACCGCATGAATGCCGGCGCACTGCCGCCGATCATTCAGGACGATGCGCCCGGGGAGATCCACGATCAATACCTCTCGTCCGGGAAGGCGCGCCGCCTGCTCGGTTGGCAGGCGGAGTACGATCTCGCACGCGGGCTCGCGCAAACCGTCGCCTGGTACCGTGATTTCTTCTCCCGCACTCACGGGATGACCCGGATGAATCCGGCGTGAGACAGGCTCTCGTCGTCGGAGCCTCCGGACAGGTCGGCGGTGCGCTCCTTACCGCGCTCGAGCGAAGCGGCTTCAAGGCCGCGGGCACCTTTCACTCACAGGCCAAACCAGGGCTGATCCCACTCGACCTCGCCGACGCCGCGGCAGTGCTGGAGTGCTTCAGATCGGTGCGGCCGACGGTCGTCTTCCTCGCCATGAACAACCGTGGCGGCGTGGATTGGTGCGAGGACCATCCGCACGAGGCACTGGAGGCGCACATCGGAGGCACCCGACGCGTGCTCGAAGCCGCGGCGCCGCTGCGTGCGGCCGTCGTCTTCTACTCGACGGACTACATCTTCGACGGCGCCGCGGGACCCTATCGCGAAGACGCGCCGCCGTCGCCAATCAGCGTGTACGGCCGGGCAAAGCGTGACGCCGAGACGCTCGTACGTGCGTATCCGCACGATCATCTGATCGTCCGCACTACCGCCGTGGTCAGCTGGGATCGAGCGTCCCGCAATTTTGCGATGACCGTCTGGAACGTGCTCTCCACGGGGCAGTCGCTCCGTGTCCCGAACGATCAATGGACGAATCCGACACTTGCGGAGTACCTGACGGAGGCGACCGTCCGTCTCGTCGAGGCGGGCGCCACGGGCGTCTTCAATATTGCGGGACAGTCGTGCGTCACCCGAGCGGACCTCGCGGTGGCGCTCGCCAGGGCGATGGCGCTCGACCCCGGGCTGATCGAAGCGGTCCCGACGGCTGCCCTCAACCAGCGCGCACCTCGTCCTCTCCGGGGCGGCTTCGTGTTGGGCAAGGTGACCGAGGCCCTCGGCACCGAGCCTCTCGATCTCGCCGCCTCGATGCAGCGCTTTCGCCGCCAGTGGCGGGCCGACACACACATCGCGGCGGGACCACGGCGCGCCACGGGCGCCGCCGAGCGGCTGAAGGCGGAAATTCTCGCGAGAGTGCGGGAGTACCACACCCTCGCCCACGTCAGGCCTCCGTTCGTGGCCGGCAAGACTCGCATCAACTACGCCGGACGGGTGTTCGGCGCCGAGGAGATGATCAACCTCGTAGACAGCAGCCTCGACTTCTGGCTGACGATGGGACCCTACGGCGAGCTGTTCGAGACGAGGATGCGGAAGTACTTCGGCGCGCGGGACTTCGCCCTGGTCAACTCGGGCTCGTCCGCCAATCTGACCGCTGTCATGGCGCTGATGTCGTCTCGACTCGACGAGCCGCTGAAAGTCGGCGATGAAGTGATTACGCCCGCGGTCACCTTTCCGACGACCGTGGCGCCGCTCGTCCACGGCGGACTGATCCCTGTCTTCGTCGATTGCGAAGTCGACACCTGCAACATCGACCCCGCGCTGATCGAAGACGCGCTGTCGCCGAAGACACGTGCCATCCTGATCCCGCACACCCTCGGCAACCCGTGCGACCTCGACATCATCGTCGAGATCGCGCAGCGCAAGGGGCTGCTGCTCGTGGAAGATTGCTGCGATGCACTGGGCTCGACCTTCCGCGGCAGGCTGGTCGGCACCTTCGCCGATCTCGCTACGTTGAGCTTCTTTCCGGCGCACCACATCACGATGGGCGAAGGCGGCGGTGTCATCACCAACGCCGCGCGACTGTCGCCGATTGTGCGATCGGTGCGCGATTGGGGTCGAGACTGCTGGTGTGCGCCGGGGGAATCCAACACCTGCGGCAAGCGATTCGGGTGGCAGTTGGGCGACCTGCCCTGCGGCTACGACCACAAGTACACGTACTCGACGCTCGGATACAACTTCAAGGCGACCGATCTGCAGGCGGCCATCGGGGTGGCCCAACTGGACCGGCTGCCGCAGTTCATCGCCGCGCGGCGAGCGAATTTCGACAGGCTGTACACCGGACTGCAGGTTTACTCCGATCGGCTGATCCTGCCGCGGCTGGACCCTCGAGCATCGCCGTCATGGTTCGCCCTCCCCATCACTGTCACCAACGGCGTGTCGCGCCGGGAACTCGTGCACTGGCTGGAGCACGCAAACATCGAGACCCGTGAAGTGTTTGGTGGCAACATCCTGAAGCAGCCGGGTTACCAACACATCGCCATGCGCCAGGTCGGCGCGCTCGAACAGTCTGACCGCATCATGCGCGACACGTTTTTCATCGGTGTCTACCCGGGACTCACCGACGAGATGATCGCCTACGTGCTGGGCACGTTCACGAAGTTCTTCGCCGCCGACGCGCGCCGGCGCTAGACCGGACCATCCAGGCGCCGCACATCCCCATTCCGAGGAGCGCGACAACCGCGACGGACCAGGTGACGGGACGTCGCTCCTCTGAAACCGAGCGCATCCACAGCGGCCACGGGCGCGGTTGCCAGAAGACGCGGAAGTGCCGCATCCAGAGCGGCGGTGGCAAGTCGTCCTGCGCCGGGCCGAACACGGCGTAGGTGACGAGGTCGGGATACGGCCCGGGCCGGAAGCGGGACGCTTGCGGCGGCACACCGTTGCGAATCGAGTCGACGATCTCGGCGGGACGCGCGAACAGCGCGCTGTCGCGGAAATAGAAGTCGCGTTGCGTCGACCAGAAGAACGAAGGAAGCGATCGAGAGTAGAAGAAGCGATGGTGATCCAGGCTGAGGGCGAGGAGTTGCACGCACAGCCCGGTAATGACGATCGCCAGCGCAACCCACCGTCGCATCGCGGCGAACGGTAACCCGATCGCGACGAGCGGCAGGATGGTGACGAAATAGCGCGGTCCCCAGCACCAGTCACCGCCGTAAAAGGACAACGTCGAAATCAGCCCGATGTAGACGACGCACGTCATCGCAATCGCGAGCGCGAGGTACCGGTGCGCACGAACGAGCCGATAGACGCCGATGAGCGCGATCAGAATCGGTGGACTGTAGAGAACAATCGACTTCCCCGGGCTGACCAGGAGACCTGCGAGGCCGATGAGCGGGTTTCCCAGCACCGTCGGATGATTGACCCCTTTGCCGGAGAACAGGAGACTGCCGTAGCGGAAGTTGTTGAATCCCGCGTAGAAGAGCAGACCGAGGCCGGCAACGAACACGAACACAGCGAATCGCTCGACGACGCGGCGCCTCGGCACGGGTCCCGACTCGGGGCGATCGAGCGTCACCAGGGCAAGCGTCGGAATCAGGATGGCGTACGCCTCCTGGAAATTCACGAGAATCGCCAGCGCGGCGCCGCCGGCAACCGTCAGGCCCATGGAGTCTCGCCGCGCGCCGAGCCATCCGAGAAAACAGGCGGCGAGCACGAAGAAGCCCTGCTGAACCTGATCGAACACGGTCGTCGACTGTGGGAAGGTGAGCGTCGCGAACGCGGAGACGAACGTCCAGGCAAGTGCCGCCCGCACGCTGACCCCAAGATTGGTGTAGAAGACGAACAGCAGCGCCGCCGCCGCGGCGCCGAACACGGCCGAGGTGAACGAGAAGAAGAACTGCTCGCGATCGACCGACGAGATTCCCGACGACTTCCCGAGCAGGACCATCGGCACGGCGACGAGCGAACCCGAAAGTCCGTAGGAAGAGTAGACGCCATTCACCCCGACGACGCCACCGAGGAGATGGGGATCGTAGAGCTGCACGGAGCCTCGGTCGATGATGTTCCTAGCGACTTCGAACCGATACTGCCCATCGATCATGTCGATGCGGCCGGGACCGGCGAGAGCGTAGATCACAGCGACGAGGAGGAAGACACCAACGGTTGCTGTGAGCGACACCGGCCGAGTGGATGCCATTGGCCTAACGCCGCCGGATGAGCATCAGGCTGAGAAGAAAGGATGCGAAGATTGTCTGTGCGCCGAGCACCATAGCCGTCATGCCGAGGACGATGCCGCGCACTGCCATCAACTCGCCGTAGCCGCTCCGGATCCAGTCCCAGACGATCTTGACCTCCAGCGAGAGCCCCGCGAGGAACAGGACGGCTCCGGCCGCCAATCCTCGCTCGAGTGTGAACGAATTCATCAGCCGCCCCAGCCATCGCTGCGGGGCCGCGAGCCCGGCACCCATCGAAAAGGTCTTCGCAAACACATCGAAGAGCACGAAGTTGTAGCCGAGCGCAACCGCCAGGCAGCCGAACAGCAGCACGTGGAAGTCCCACCGGCGGCCGAACACGTTCACCGGACCACCGGCGAGGATGGCAATGATGAAGGCTCCGGCGATCACGAGTAAGAGGCCGGGGATCTGGAACAGGTACGACGGGGAGTACATCAACATGAACCGGACGTGTCGCCATGCGTCTGTCACGCCTCTGAGTTTCGACTGCCCCTCGCGCGGGTGGTACGTGATCGGCACTTCCACGATCCGCAGCCGCTCGCGCAGTGCCGTCACAACCAGCTCGGACGCGTACTCCATGCCCTGCGTGCGCGGGTTCATCCGCTCGTAGCCCTCGCGCGTGAACGATCGCATGCCGCAGTGCGCATCGGAGATGCGGGTATGGAAGAAGAGGCGGAGGATACCTGACAGGATCGGATTCCCGATCCAGCGGTGCGTCCACGGCATCGCGCCAGGCAGGATGTTCCCCTTCAACCGGTCGCCCATCACCACGTCCGCTTCACCGCTCTGCAGCGGCCGCACGAACCGGCCGATGTCGAGAAAGTCGTAGCTGTCGTCGCCGTCGCCCATGACGAGGTACTTGCCGCGCGCCTCCTTGAATCCGCGCGCGTAAGCGGCGCCGTACCCACGCCTCCGCTCGTGCACGACCCGCGCGCCAGCAGCCGCGGCAATCTGAGCGGACTCGTCCGTCGATCCGTTGTCGACAACGACGACTTCTCCGGGCACGTTCAGCCCTCCAAGGGCGATCAGCGCCTTTTCGACGCACTTGCCGATCCCGCGGGCTTCGTTGAGGCACGGAATGACGACCGACACCAGCGGAGGCGGGCCGTCTTCTGCCGGAATCGATCGCGCCCGCTCGTCCGCGCGCCGCTCGTCACGTTCGTGCATCCGACGCTCCGTGTCGGCCCCGACGGCGGCCAATGCACCGGCGGCTCGGGACATCTATTTCAGGTTGTACTTCTTGGTGTAGTAGCGGAACGAACGAAAGCTCATGCCGAGCAGCTCGGCGGCCTTCACCTTGACACCGCCGGCGCGCCGCAGCGCTTCGGCGATGTACTCCCGTTCGATGTGCTGGACGTGCCGTTCCAGATCGAAACCGGCCTCCGGAAAGCGCTCGGCCGCCGGCGCTGCGGACGCGCGGGCCGCCGCGGTGTCGGCGTCGCCCCGAACCTGCTCGGGCAGGCTCTCCGGAAGGATCGTTCCGGTCCGCTCGAGCGCCACGGCGCGTTCGATCGCGTTCTCGAGCTCCCGCACGTTGCCCGGCCAGTCGTACCGCTGTAACAAGGCAAGCGCCGCCGGCGACAGGCCGGCGATGTCCTTGCCCATCTGCGTGGCGTATTTCGAGACGAAGTGCTCCGCCAGCAGCGGAATGTCCTCCGCTCGCTCGCGCAGCGGCGGCAGACGCACGGGGATGACGTTGATGCGGTAGTAGAGATCTTCGCGGAACGTCCCGTCGGCGACCATGCGCGCCAGGTCCTTGTTCGTCGCGGCAATGATGCGGATGTCCGCGGCAATCTCCTCCGTGCCGCCGAGACGGCGGAACACCCGTTCCTGCAGAAAGCGCAGCAGCTTCACCTGCACCAGCGGGCTCATCTCGCCGATTTCGTCGAGGAAGATGGTGCCCTTGTCGGCGACCTCGATCAGGCCTTTCTTGTTCGTCTCGGCGCCGGTGAACGCGCCCCGCATGTGGCCGAAGAGCTCCGAGTCGAGCAGCGTCTCCGGCAACGCGCCGCAGTTCAGGGCGACGAACGGCCGATCGCTTCGCGAGGACCGCGCGTGCATCGCGCGCGCGACGAGCTCCTTCCCGGTGCCGGACTCCCCGGTGATGAGCACGGTGGTCGTCGTCGGCGCGATCGTCTCAACCAGTTGGTACATCGCCGTCATCGCGTCGCTGGTGCCGACGATGTTCAGGAAGCGGTTGGCGGCGCCGCGCTCGCGCTTGAGCAGCACATTCTCCTGCTCGGTCTGGCGGACGCGCAGCTCCTTGCGGATGCGGAACTTCAGCTCCTCGACATTGAACGGTTTGTCGATGTAATCGGCAGCCTGGAGCCGCAGCACTTCCTGGATCGAGTCTTTCGAGCCGTACGCCGTCACCATGATGCCGATGATCCCCGGATGAATCGCCTTCGCGGCGCGCAGCACCTCGACGCCGCTGATGTCCGGCATCTTGATGTCGGAGATCAGCATGTCGAAGAAGCGGCGCTGCAGCAGATCGATCGCCGCTGTCCCGTTCTCGGCGACGGCCACGTCGTAGCCCTCTCGGCGCAGCAGGATGCCGAGCATCTCCCGCATCGACGGCTCGTCGTCGACGACCAGGATCCGCGCGGCTCCGCCTGGAACGACCGGGGGCGGTGATTCCACAATGGCGTTCTCAGTCATATGTCACATCAGTAGGCAGTAGGCAGTAGGCAGTAGGCAGTAGGCAGTAGGCAGTAGGCAGTAGGCAGTAGGCAGTGAGTCGGACGCGAAACTACTCCTGTTCCGACGAAATCGATTTTCGTAGGCCGGTGATGAGCCGGCCGATTTCCGACGCGTCCCTCAGGAGGCGCTCCATGTCCATCTTTTCCAGGAATCCAAGGCGGCCGCTAATGATCAGCTGCGTTTCCGCTTCCCTTACCGATCCATGGGCGATCCACAAAAGCCTCGCGAAATCCGGGTCCGACCCGCGCCCTTGTCCCTCGGCGATGTTCGACGGAATCGAAACACTGCAGCGGCGCAACTGCGACACGAGCCCGTACAGCTCCTCCTTTGGAAAGCCCGCCGTCGCTCTATAGACGGCCTCCACGAAGTCCATCGACTTTTGCCAGACGATCAGGTCCTGATAATTCTTACCGGCCATACTGGTTACTGCTTACTGCTTACTGCCTACTGCTTACTGCCTACTGCTTACTGCCTACGGCCTACTGCCTACTGCTTACTGCCTACTGCCTACGGCCTACTGCCTACTTCGCTGCCAGCTTCGATCAGCGGTAAGCGAACTGTCACGACCGTGCCGGCGCCGGGGTGCGAGGTCACGTGCAATTCGCCGCCGTAGTCGCTGACGATGCGATGGACGATCGACAAGCCGAGACCGCTGCCGCGCGCGAAACCGCCGCGAAACGGCTGGAAGACGCCGTCGAGCTCTTCGGGTGGGATGCCGACGCCCTGATCCTGCACGCTCAGCAGCAACATGCCGGGCCGATTCGCGGTGCCGGGCTGCGTCGCCAGCGACAGACGGAGGCGGCCGCCGTTCGGCATCGCCCGCAGGCCGTTCGTCGCCAGGTTCCAGACAATCTGCCGGATCTGATTCTGATCGGCCTCGAACCATACTTCGGTCTCGGGCACGCTGACGACGATCTCGTGCGCCTCCGCGACGTCCGCGTTGTTCTGCAGCAGCGTCGCAGCGTCGGTGATGAGCGTGCGCACGTCGATGCGCGCCAGCGCCTGCCGCTGCGGCCGCGCGTAGGCCAGGAAGCTGCGAATCGTCTCGTTGAGCCGCTCGGACTCGCGCAAGACGATGTCCATCAGCTGCGCCTGCTCGGCCGTCAGCGGCAGCTCCTGTCTGAGGATCTGCATCGACCCGGACATCGAGGCGAGCGGATTGCGGATCTCGTGCGCGATGCCGGCGGCCATCTCGCCGACGGCGGCGAGCCGCTGCTGCACCCGCGCTTCGCGCTCGAGCCGCCGCGCCTCGGTCACGTCCTGGAACATCAGCAGGTGACCGATGTTGCCGCGCGGCGTGATCAGCGGCGCCGTGCTCAAACCGAGCTCGATGTGCCGGTCGTCGGGCCGCTCGAAGTCGTACTCGACGCGCAGTGTGCCGGATCCTGACGGTGCCTCCTGGCCAAAGAGCTCGACGACGGCGCGCGGAAGCTGGAACACGTGCTCCGCATAGCGGCCGAGCGCCTCGATTGCGTCGATACCGGTGATGTGACTTGCGGCACGATTGAACGTCAGGATGCGGCCGTCGGTATCGGTCGTCGCCAAGCCGCCCGTCAGGCTGTCGATGATGTGACGGCTGAACGCCTGCAGGTCAGCGATCTCGTTCGACGCCAGTGCCAGGCGCTCGTCGGCCCGACGCAAGCCTTCAGCGAGGTAGCCGCTCAGCGCCGCTACCGCCAGCAGACCGAACGCATTGAGGCCGATCGTGAACAGCGCGATCGGCGTCGGCGGCAGCACCGTCGCCGGCAGTTGAATCGGCATCACTGGAGGCAGCAAGTACTGGACGACGACGACGGCGGAAAACAGGATGGAGCTCAGCGCGGCGACCATCATGCTGCCCTGCCGCGACTGCAGCGCGCTGGCGGCCATGATCGGCAGCGAGTACAGCGTCGAGAAGTAGCTCGTCACTCCGCCGGTGAGCGAGACGACCAGGGACACGAGCAACGCGTCGGCTCCAAGCTGCACGTCGATCAGCCAGCGGTGCCGCTCGGTGAACTTCAACGCGAGCGCGTACGCCGCGGTCAAGGCGTAGGTGACGCCAATCAGATAGAAGAACGGATCGGTCGGCCCCGCCGCCGGCGATGTGAGCTGGATCAGGATCAGCGACCCGAGCAGCAGCGTGACAATCGCAGCGCGCGCCGAGATCAACCAGAGGAGCTTGCGCCGCATCGGTGTAACGTCTTACGCCGTCAGCTTGCTGATCAGCTCGAAGATCGGCAGGTACATCGCGATCACGATGCCGCCGACGACCGCGCCGAGGACGGCAATCATGACGGGCTCCATCAGCGTGAGCAGCCCGGCGACGGCCGTATCGACCTCTTCCTCGTAGAAGTCCGCAATCTTCGCCAGCATCGCGTCGAGCGCGCCGGTTGTCTCGCCGACGTTGATCATCTGCACCACCATCGACGGAAACACGTTCGTTTCGCGCAGCGGCGCGGAGATCGTCTCGCCGCGCTCGATGCTCGTGCGCGTCCTCAGGATGGCGTCCTCGATGATCGCGTTGCCCGACGTACGGGCGGTGATGTCGAGACCGTCGAGGATGGGGACGCCGGAGGTGAGCAGCGTCGACAGCGTGCGGCAGAATCGCGCCACGGCCACCTTGCGCAGGATGTCGCCGAGTATCGGCGCCCGCAGCAGCAGCGCGTCGATCGCTCGACGGCCCGCCGGGGTGGCGTAGTAGTTCTTCAGCGCGTAGCCGAGCAGCCCGAGCCCGATGATGCCCATCCAGCCGTAGTTGACGAGGCCGTTGCTGAGCGCGATGACGAACAACGTCGGCGCCGGCAGCTCGGCGCCGAGTCCGGCGAACAGCGTGGCGAACGTGGGGATGACCTTCCACAGAATGGCGCCGACAACGACCGTCGCGATCAGGATGATGGCGACCGGGTAGATCATCGCCGACTTGACCTCGCCGCGCAGCTTGACGTTCTTCTCGATGTAGACGGCGAGACGCTTCAGGATCGTGTCGAGGATGCCGCCGGCTTCGCCGGCGGCGATCATGTTGGAGTACAGCGCGTCGAACACCTTCGGGTGCTTCTTCATCGCGTCGGCGAGCGCCGCACCCCCCTCGACGTCCTCCCGCACCTTGAGGATCGTGGCGGAGAAGTGCTTGTGCGGCTCCTGCTTGCCGAGAATGTCGAGGCACTGCACGAGCGGCAGGCCCGCGTCGATCATGACGGAGAACTGGCGGGTGAAGATGGCGAGGTTCTTCGCGGGAACACCCTTGCCGCCCCTCGGCGCCTTCGCCGCCGCCGGCGCCTTCGCCCCCTTCGCAGCGTCGATCCGCGTCACCATGATCTGCTCGCGGCGCAGCGCCGCGACGGCCGCATCCACGCTGTCCGCGACGCGCTCTCCCGAGACGCTCTGACCGGTTCTGGTTCTTCCGCTATATGCAAACGTCGGCATCGTTTCGCCTTTGGTCTTTGCCTTTGGCCTTTTGGCCTTTTGGCCTTTGGCCTTGGTCTTTGGCCTTTGGTCTTTTGGCCTTTGGCCTTTGGCGTTTGGCCTTGGTCTTTGGCCTTTGGTCTTTTGGCCTTTGGCCTTTGGCGTTTGGCCTTTGGTCTTTGGCCTTTGGTCTTTTGGCCTTTGGCCTTTGGCCTTTGGCCTTTGGCCTTTGGCCTTTACCGCGGCCGCGGCGTCAGCCCCGGCCGCGCTCCACCCATCCCGGCGCCCGGCACGACGCCGGCACCCCGACTGATCATCTGTTCCAGTTCGTCCTTCGTCGACGATGCCGCCATCGCCGAGTCGAGCGTGATCAGCCGCCGCTGGTACAGGGTCGCGAGCGACTGGTTCATCGTCTGCATCCCGAGCTTCTCCTGCCCTGTCTGCATCGTCGAGTAGATCTGGTGGACCTTGTCGTCGCGAATCAGGTTCCGGATCGCGGGCGTCGGCACCATGATCTCGAGCGCGACGACGCGGCCCTTGCCGTCGGCGCGGCGCAACAGCGCCTGGCAGACGATGCCTTCGAGCACGAGCGAGAGCTGCGTGCGGATCTGGCCCTGCTGATGCGCCGGAAACACGTCGATGATGCGGTTGATCGTCTGCGCCGCCGAGTTCGTGTGCAGCGTCGCGAACGTCAGGTGGCCCGTTTCGGCGATGCGTAGCGCCGATTCGATCGTCTCGAGATCGCGCAGCTCGCCGATGAGGACGACGTCGGGGTCCTCGCGGAGCGCGGCGCGCAGCGCGTTGGCGAACCCCTGCGTATCGGCGTGCACCTCGCGCTGGTTCACGAGACAGCCCTTGTGCTGGTGCACGAACTCGATCGGATCTTCGATCGTGAGAATGTGGTCGCGGCGCTCCTGGTTGATCTTGTCGATCATCGCCGCGAGCGTCGTCGACTTGCCGCTGCCGGTGGGACCGGTGACGAGCACGAGGCCGCGCGGCCGCTCGGCAAGCGTGGCGACGACCGGCGGGAGCCCGAGCTCGTCGAACGCCTTGATCTGCTCGGGGATGACGCGGTAGACGGCGGCGACGGCGCCCCGCTGGTTGAACACGTTGCAGCGGAAGCGGGCGATGCCGCGAATCCCGAACGAGAAGTCCAGCTCGAGGGTCTCTTCGAAACGCTTCTTCTGGGCGTCCGTCAGCACGCTGTAGGCGAGCGCCTTGGTGTCCGCGGGACCGAGCGGCGGCAGGTCGAGCACCTGCAGGTGCCCGTGCACGCGGATCTGCGGCGGCGTATTCGTCGTGATGTGCAGGTCGGACCCGCTGTGGTCGACCAGTGTCTTGAGCAGTTCCGGGAGTGTCGCCAATGGCCTTCTGCCTTCTGCCTTCTGCCTTCTGCCTTCTGCCTTCTGCCTTCTGCCTTCTGCCTTCTGCCTTCTGCCTTCTGTCTACTTCACCGTCTCGCGCGCCACTTCCTCGATGGTCGTGACGCCGTCGATGACTTTGTGCAGCCCGCTGCGGCGCAGCGTGATCATGCCCTCTTCGATCGCCTTCTTCCGCAGCTCCAGCGCCGACGCGCCGACGAGAATCAGCTCGCGGAGCTCGTCGGTGATCTCCATCACCTCGTACAAGCCGACGCGGCCCTTGTAACCCGTGTTGTTGCAGCGATCGCACCCTTTGCCGCGCTTGGGAACGACGCGGTGCGATTCCTCCTGCGTGAAGCCGGCATCGACGAGCGCCTGCGCCGGCGTGGGGTGGTCCTCCTTGCAGCTGGCACAGATGCGGCGCACGAGGCGTTGCGCGCAAATCAGGTTGACGGAGCTGGCGACGAGGAACGGCTCGATGCCCATGTTCATCAGGCGGTTGATGGTGCTGGGCGCGTCGTTCGTATGCAGCGTCGAGAGCACGAGGTGGCCGGTGAGCGCCGCCTTCACCGCGATCTCCGCGGTCTCGAAATCTCGAATCTCGCCGACCAGGATGATGTTCGGGTCCTGGCGCAGGAACGAGCGGAGCGCCGCGGCGAAGTTGAGGCCGATCGTCTCGCGCACTTGCACCTGATTGACGCCGACGAGGTTGAATTCGACCGGATCCTCGGCCGTCATGATGTTGGTTTCGGGCGTGTTGATCTTGGCAATCGACGAGTAGAGCGTGTTCGTCTTGCCGCTGCCGGTGGGACCGGTGACGAGCACCATGCCCCAGGGCTTGCCGATGGCGATCTCGAGCTTGTGAAGCGAGTCGGGCTCGAACCCGAGCTTCGTCATGTCGAGCATCAGCTTCTCCTTGTCGAGGAGACGCATGACGATCTTCTCGCCGAACAGCGTCGGCAGCACGGAGACGCGGAAGTCGATTTCCTTGGTCGAGCCCTCGTTGACGAAGCGGATCTTGATGCGCCCGTCCTGCGGCAGCCGCTTCTCCGCGATATCGAGCTTCGACATGATCTTGAGGCGCGACGTAATCGCGTCGCGGAACTTCATCGGCGGCGCCATCACGTTGTAGAGCAGCCCGTCGATGCGGAAGCGAACGCGGAACTCCTTCTCGTACGGCTCGATGTGAATATCGCTGGCGCCCTTCTGGATCGCCGACATCAGCATCAGGTTCACGAGACGGATCACCGGCGCTTCGCCGCCCTGCTTTTCGAGCGAGGCGACGTCGATTTCTTCGGTCTCCTGGAGGAGCTCGACGTCGTCTTCGTCGACGGTGGCGGTGGTCTCCTCCAGCGCCTTCGACACCATGTCGAGGGTGCTGGCGCTCGTCAGCGCCGCGCCCTGTCCGGCGGCGGCCCCACGGCCCGCGGCCGGGTAGTAGCGCTGAATCGCTTCGAGGACCGCCGTTTCGGACGCGACCACCGGCTCGACGTTGTAGCCGGTCATGAACTTGATGTCGTCCATGGCGAACACGTTCGTCGGGTCCGTCATCGCGATCGTCAGCGTCGCGCCGGCGCGACTGAGCGGAACGATCTGGTACTTGTACGCCGTTTCAGCGGGAATCAGCTTGACGACCGCTGGCTCGATCTCGAATTGCGCGAGCTTGATGGAGGGAACGCCGTACTGCTTGCTCAGCAGTGCGGTGATTTCTTCGTCCTTGACGAACCCGAGCTTGACGAGATTGAAGCCGAGCTTGCCGCCATTGGACTTCTGGTAGTTCAGCGCCTCCTGCAACTGCGCAGGACTGATGCGCTTCTCCTTGAGCAGCAGCTCGCCAATGCGGACAGGCATCTCGTTTCAGGTTCCGACTCTGGTGCGGCTTCTGGTTCGCCGCTTCCGCGACGTCGAGATATTTCTAGGGCTGGGGGAAGCTGAGATATTACAAAATTGACACTTTTTGTCAAGTCTGGTGGGGGGGGGGGGGGGTGGCCCGCCCCCCCCCCCCCGCGCCCGGGGGGGGGGCCCGCCCCCCCCCCCCCCCCCCCC
>JBMDXB010000172.1:0-106116 GCA_048594885.1 Vicinamibacterales bacterium | reverse complement strand
TTGAAACGCATCCAAGAACTACAGAACATTCAGCTTCGGATCTAACAAAGTAGTACTAGAGTGTGACCCCGAGGGCGAGCAAGGGGTCGTTCACGTCTCGGTTCCGCGTGTCCGGTTCGCACCGAGAGGTGAGGGCGGCCGCGTGTCAGATCGCGAGCCGTCGCGCGGCCAGAAAGCCGCACGCGAGGCTGTGTCATTTCGTCCGGACGAAGGAGCCGCTACCGTGCGGGAATGCATGCGTCGGATCGCTTGTGTCAGTGGCTGCCTTCGCGTACGCTGGTGTCATGTATGCGACGGCCGTCGTTGGCGGCAAGGTTGTCCGGTTCAAGCTGTCCCCGGCGCTGGCCCGCGCGCACCGCCAGAACCGCGTCAAGGCGATGACCGAGACCGAGGCGGTTGCGTTCGTCGAAACGAAGCGCCGCGCGCGAGCGCTGCGCCGCGCCAGGCCCTACCTTGCGAGTCGTCCTTGACACCTGCATTCTGAAGCTCGCGACCTTCCCGGCCGAGAACAACGCCTCGGCACTGATCTACGAACTCGCGCGCGCCGGTCTTATCGAGGCTTGGGTCAGCCCAGCCATCCTGGAAGAGTACGCGGACGTCCTCGGCGATCATCCAGAGTTCGTCGCTGAAATTGTCGAGAGCTTCCCGGTGTGCTATCCGCTGACCGAGCTCAGTGTCATCCGGCACGAACCCGATAACCGTTTTCTCGAGTGCGCGCTCGCCGCAGACGCGGAATTTATCGTGACCGTGAACACGGCACCCGGACACTTCGATCGCAAGCAGTATCAAGCGGTGAACGTAGCGAGGCCTGGCGAGTTTCTGGCGGTCTCGGAAGTGGCGCGCTTGGTGAAGAAGCTCATTCGAGGCTAATCCAACCGTCGCTCCGGGGATTCATTTTGCGGGAGCGCTTGGGCGCGTCAAGGGTCCGCTTCGCCGCTCCGCGCCCTTGACTCGCCCGGCGCGCTCCCTGGTGATCGCAATTACCGGAGCGACGGAACGGGCTGACCACAGCCGTGGTAGATTCCGTCCAGCCTAACTGCAGCAAAGGAAAAGACATGGGTCATGAGCGAGTCGGGGTTCTCCCACGTACGCGGGAATGGCGCGCGCTTGTCCATCAGATCGCCGCGACGGCGGACACGCCAGAGACGGTGCCGGCAGTTGCGACGGCCACCCTTCTGAAGGTCCGCCAGCGATTCGACCGCATCCCTACGGACCCCGGCTTCCAGGCTGCGTTTGGGTTCATTCTCGGCTTGGCGACTTCTCAGCCCGAGACTGGCGCCGCAGAGGATGTTGCGCCCAGGGTCAACCTCTCGAGCGAGCCATCCCCGCTGCGACTGACCGCACAGATGCAATCGTGGGTCGATGCGCATGCCGATTCCCTCGAATACGCGGACCTGGCAAAGCGAGCAGCAGCCGACGTCATCGCGTTCTGGACGAGAGAACGATCGAAGCAGGGCGACCTATTCGGTTCGGCTCAAACGGCGAGCCACATCTGGGAGGCAGCGCGTAACGCAGGCGCGTTTTCGGACCTCTGCCGAGTGTTCTTCGGCAAGTTCACCGAGCGGTACATCAAGTACTTTCTTGACCGCGAGGCGCCTCGGCACGGCTTCCGTCCATCGAAGCCCGTGAACGGTTTGCTGAGAGCCTCGAACGACACGTGGATGCGCTAGCGCGGCACTCGTTTGAAACAACGAAGATCGCGCAGTCGTTCGCCGCCGGCTGGTACAACAAGTACGCGCGGCGCTCGCGACCTGACCGCGGTGCGGTCGTCGCGTTTCTCTCGTTCGCGATGGGCAAGCTCCGCGAGGAGCTTCTGCGGGAGTCGTCGGCGCGGTGAGCCCTACCATTGAGGTGTGCTGCAACGGCGCAGCTGCCGAAGGGCATAAGAAGCCGCTTCGCCTCGAGTACCGACCGGACTCGGCGAAGCGGAATGTTCGCCTCGGCCTCCCGCGATCGTGAAGGACCTTCTCCACATCCCGCCGCGCACGCTGGACCTGCTGGAACTGGCAGCATACATCTACGCGGCCGACAGACACACGCGCCGCGGCAGCCGCGAGGCCGTCGAATTCCACGCGTGGTCCAGGAGATTCCGATTCAGGATGCGCGTTCGAGACGTGGACTTCTGGAATCGCGCCGACGTGCAGGACGCGCTTCGCGGATGTCTGACCTTCATGACCGGTCACTCGGATTTCGCGTTCGTATTTTCTGGCGGCCACAGAACCCCACCCACAAGCCTGTTCGATCAAGAGGGGACAGTCCTTCCGCGGGCCGGACCGCACCATCGCGTAACGCTGTTCTCGGGCGGACTCGACTCGCTGAGCGGCGCGGTCGAGACGCTCGCCAGCACGGATGCCTCGCTGGTCCTGGTGAGCCACCAATCTCAGCCGGGGACGAAGCAGGTGCAGCGGGAACTTGCGCAGGCTCTCAACACACGCTTCCCCGGACGCGCAACGCTCTACGGCTTCGAATGCACCCTCACGGGCGTGCGCGCTGCGGAGGAGACGCAGCGGAGTCGTTCTTTTCTCTACTGCGCCATTGGGTTCGCGCTCGCGCGCGCTTATCGCACGAATCTCCTCACGGTTTACGAGAATGGCGTCACCAGCCTGAACCTCCGGCGACGCGAGGACTTGGCTAACGCCAGGGCATCGCGGACGACGCACCCGCGAACGCTCGATAGCATGCAGAAGGTACTTAGCCTGGTCGCGGAGGAACCGTTCGAAATTCAGTCGCCCGCGTTCTGGCTCACCAAACGTGACGTGGTGGACCGGTTAGTCGCAGCCGGACACGGTGACCTCATCGCTTCGAGCGTAAGCTGTTCGCGGACCTTTCAGCGTGAGGGCGCGGCGACGCACTGCGGACGCTGCTTTCAATGCGTGGACCGCCGCCTCGCGGTCTTCGCTGCCGCGCAAGAACAGCGGGACGACGCCGCGTTGTACACACGCCCGGCAACCCATCCCAGACGAGGAGTCACAGACGACGACTGTCGACTATCTGCGGCAAGCCGCACACTTCGCAGACAGCTCCGTCGACGGCTTTTGTGAGGAGTATCTGTCGGAGCTCGCCGATGCTCTCGACGCGCTCCCGACGAAGGGGAGTGACCTTGAGCGTGTCGACCGAGTCTGGCGATTGATGCGCGCGCACGGCGAAAATGTTCGGCGCGGTCTGCTACGAGTCCGCGACCTTTACGATGATCCTTTGGCCCCGCTGACGCCGGGGAGTCTCCCAAGCCTCGTCTCTGCGCGGGAGCACCTACGGCCAGCAGTCCTGCGGCTGGCCGATGCGATCTCCGAGATCGCGTGTAAGGCGATAGGCAATATGTTCCGCGTCCAGGGGCCATCCAACGAAAACGATCTTAATGCGAAGCTGGCGGCAGTGATCGGTTCGCACCACGAGCTGATTAGCGAACACCCATCGGTCCCGTTCGCGTGCGCTCGCGTCACATCTGACCACATCGTCGACTCCGCGCTGCTCGTTGAGGCAAAGTTCATCCGGGAGGGCACGCCTCCTTCCAAGGCGTCGGAGGGGATCGCGGCAGACCTCACCAAGTACCCGGCTGGCGCCCACATTCTGTTCCTTGTCTACGACCCGGACCGGCGGATCGCCGCCGACGCCGTATTCAAGCGCGACTTCGAGGCCAAAGGCCGATGTACGGTCACTATCCTGCGTTGAGAGGTGCGTTCCGCACCAATGCAGCAACAAAACATTAGGCTCGCCTAGAGGTAGTCGGATGACGCAGCAACGAGAAGACTGGACCGATCCGGACATCCGGTTCGGAACGGCCGCGGAGTGGACCGCATTCGGCGCACGGAACTCGCGCTTTCTGGAGCGATTCGGCCGGTTGCGCGACGCCCTCAATGCAGCATTCATTCGGACCTTGAGCAAGGTCGAAAAGACGGAAGTGCTCGTGTTTTTCATCGGACGCCAGTGTGTCGATGACTTCTTCGAGATATTGGTCCTTTGCGGCAATTCGGAGGGCTACGGCGCACAGAAGCTGTTGAGGAGCATGTTCGAGCGGGTCGTGCTTCTGAAGCACCTCCATCAGCATCCAGAGGAAGTCGATCGTTACTTCGCCTACTACCATGTGACGAAGCACAAGCAAATCGCAGCCGTCGAGCGATTCTGGGGCAAGGACGCCCTTCCGCGTGAGCAGGTCGAGGAGGCGCGCAAACGGTATGCCGCTGTGAAGGAGGACTACCGCACACGCAAGTGCCCAAAATGTGGCTACATCGAAATGGGCGTCGGGTGGACGCCTGTCCCGCTGCCCGACATGGCCGAGGAGGTCGGCCTGGGTAAGTTCGTTCCGTTCGCCTACTACGAGCCACTCTTGCAGGCCCATCCGAGCCTCGAAGGATTGCTTCCGCGGCTGGAAGGCGACCCAAACGATGAACATGCAGGCATCAGCTATGGAGATCGTTTAGACCGCTCCCTGTCAGACCAAGTCCTGGTGACAGCGCATGCCCTGTTGCTCAACGTCCTGGAGGTCCAGGTCAATCACTTCAACCTTCAAGAGGAGCCGTACCACAGCCTCGCCGATGATTTCAAATACGTCTGGGTGAAGGCTGACGTCGAGCCTCAAGGGCCGCTCCCGGGTTCGGGGGAGCCGGGAAAGAGCGACTAGGACGTGCGGATCCTCACCACTCGAAGTGACCGACGCTTCGAATCGAGCTGACGATGACTCGCGATGACCTGGAGAAATTGCTCTTCGAAAGCGAGAGCACGTACCTGGACTGGAAGCGCGATTTCCCAGGCGAGCTGCTCGGTGCTCGCGGTGCGAACTGGGATACGGGACGGGCCAAACTGCTGAAGGACGTGGTCGCACTCGCGAACGGCCACGGAAGTGAGCGCGCGTACTTGGTCTACGGTGTCGAAGACGTCGGGGCAGACCGTCACGTTCGTGGCGTCAGCCGTTCCTTGGATGATGCTCAGCTTCAACAATGGGCCGAGAACACGTTCGACGTGGCACCGACGTTTCGGTACGAGGAGATTCGTTGGGACGCATCAACAATCGTCGCTGTGATCACCGTCATACGCGTTCCTGATTTCCCCCACGTTGTGGCATCGAGTCTGGGCGGCGTGCTGTTCGAAGGGCAGGTCTGGTTCAGGCGAGGCAGCAAGAACACGGTGGCTATGCGCGATGATCTTCGTCGGATGCTGACCGGCGATGCACCGTTCAAGATCGGGAAAATGAACGATCCCGTGCTGAAGGGAATCGAAGAACACTACCGAGCCCAAGGACATGAGCCATCGCTTCCGCTGTTTGTGAATCGAGACAGCTGCCTGGCACAAGGCTACGAGCTCGCGAGGTACCCAGGAACACGCCGTGAGGTGTGGGTCGGGGCGGTCGGGGAGCGGTTCGAACACATCCTGATGCTGAAACCGAAGAAGCCGTGATCGCGAAACCAAACACTGCAGAGCTATGGCCACAGCTCATAGGCTGACCGTCGTGATCGCGTTGATCGTCTACTTCGGGCTGCTTCTGATCCCGGAATGGTGGCCCGCGTTCCGTGCGACGGCAGCATACTTCGTGTACGTCTTGACACTCCCGTTCGCACTTGTCGCGTTGATCGTAGTCGCATGCTGGGGAGCAATCCGGCTGTTCGTGTCGCGCACGCGTACTTCGCCGCGCCAAGAGAAGTATCTCTCGATGCTGGGTCTTTCGATACTTGGCTTGCTTCTCTTCGGCTCTGCCTACGGGTTATCAGCAGCGATCAGAGGCGCACTGCCCTCAGGCTCGCACCTCCTGACGTTTGATTCTGCTCAGTGGAAGGACGAGGCAGCGTCTGAGTCTGCCGGCGGCGACATCAGCGTTCGACAGAAGATGCTCGGAGATGTCGTCAACAACGTGCTGCCAGGTCGCGATCGCCGGGAATTGGAGGAGATGCTCGGCCCTTCTCTCGATACGCCGTACTTTGCGAATACGGGCCGTGATCTGATCTACTTGCTGGGACGCGAGCGCGATTCGATGTTTGGTGTGGACTCGGAATGGCTCCTGATATGGCTAGATGGCTCCGGTCGGTTCGAGCGGTATCAGGTGTCGACGGATTAGCGATTCACGCGGATCCGGTGCCCACCGCTGGCATCGGTAACGTTGCTGTTTGCGGCTGCATGTGCGCGAGCGTTCACGGGAATTGCGCAGTTGCTGTCCGTTTTCTTGGTTGCGCGCGGGGAGCGCGAGGAACCGCGCACTGTTTCGGAGCGACACATGAACCCGACTGGCTGGACTGCTGCTGCAATCAGATTGATGGCTCTCTGGCTGGTCATCGGAGTCTTGATCGGAGTACCGGGGTTCTTTGCGAACTGGTATCAACAAGGGGATTTCGGCGAACAAGCTGAGTTCATCGCCGCTTCTCTTCGCGCCAATCTGATCGCACAGATCGCGACCTTGGTCGTCGCGGCGGTTTTGTGGTTCGGGAGTGCGGCGATCGCCAAGTTCGCTTGGCAGGAGGCAGTGTCTCACGGAGTTGGCGGCACAGTAACAGCACTCGATTTGGAACGAGCCGTGCTGGTTGGCGTCGGTATCTACCTTGTCGTGTACGGGCTGCCCAATCTTGCTGAACTTGCGGCGGGTTACTACTCGCTCCCAGCAGGATTCCAAATGGAGCAGCATTACAGCGGCCAGATGAACGCGAGAGCCGTCGGTGTCGCCATTCAGATCCTCGCTGGACTGGGTTTGATCCTGGGTTCGAAGGGGATCTCGGGCCTCATCGAAAAGGTCCGTTCGCCGAGAAGAGACATCGAGCCGAACGACGTCGAGGAGGAATGACATGGTCGCTTCTGCGCTGCGCTTCTGCGCTGCGGCTTCTGCGCTGCGGCTTGACAGTTTGAACCGACAGGCGTAGGTTCTGATTATTCGTGAGTGGCGATCAATCGCCACACTCCACGTTCGGTTTCAGACCAGCGTGGAGCACGCTTCGCGCTCGTCGCTCTAAGAGCACCCGCGGGAAGCACCCGATCACCGGGACGTGGATGAAGGTCGCAGCCGGCACGAAGCAGCCTGAGACAGCACGAGGCAACTCAGGGCAACCGGCAACAAGCGACCAGCGCTGACCACTGCGGTGCGACCTCAGAGTCCGCTGCACCGGAGCGCACCACGGATGGGCCGGTGACTCCGAAGTGAAGGCTTCTGCGAACGGGTTTCCTCGACATCCGAGAATTCGTCGCAGCGCCTGGAGGCAGCGAATGCGCGCGAGGTATCAACCCCGCGCATCGGACTGCCTCGCGAGCCGACACAGCGCGGATGGAGCATCCGCCGACACCGTCACGGAGTAGAAGCTGACGGTCGTCATCGGCTCAACCCGGATATCGCATCGGCGATCTCAGATCCCCATGCTCTCCGGGCACCCGAGCCGGCCGCCGGATCGGTGATCGACCTCAGGTCCTTCACTCCCGCGCGGGGCCTCCCGGCTCGTTTCCCAACAACATCGGCGTCGTCACCATTCGTGGTGCGGCGCCCCCAGTTCGCCGGTCGTCGTTTTGCCGGCGTTGGCCGGCCGATGCCGATCGGCGCGGATCCTCGGAGGAGGCCATGAGGAATCTGCTCTCGGATTCGGAACCCGTTCGGGTCGACAATCACCTCGCTGACGATGGCGCGCGACACGAGGAGGGCCTTCCCAATAGGCTGTTGACCGCGCGCGAAGTGGCGAGGTTCGTCGGCTGCCACGAAGAAACCGTTCGACGTGCGTACTGGCGCGGGCTGCTGCGGTCGCAGCGCTTTGGCGTCAGAGGAAGGAGGTTTCGCCCAGATGATGTCCTCGACTGGATCAGTCGAGGCGCACCAACGAAAGTCTTCTAAGCAAAAGGAGTATCTATGGCTGTTCGGAAGGTCTGCAGGCACATGGGCTGTCGAGCGAGCCCTCGATGTCACCATCCCTGGTACTTCGACGTGATGCACAACCGAAAGCGGTGGCGGATGCCGGTTGACGAATTCGCCATCGCCCGAGGCGCCACGGCGCCGATCGCGTCGAAAGAGACGGCGGTCAAGGTCTGGGAGCCGAAGTTCCTGGCGGAAATCGTCGCAGGACGCGACCCTCGGATCCCTCCCGATGTCCCGCGAGCCGCAATCGGCGTCACGGTCGCCGAGTTCCTCGACACGTACTACGCGAACTACGTCGAGGCTGAAGGGCTCCGCGATCCGGCGACGATCAAAGGCCGTCTCAAGTCAATCAAGGCGGTGCTCGGCGATCAGCCGGTCACGGCGCTGGAGAAGCCGGCAGAAGTGCTCCGCTTCAAGGCGGCGTACCGGAAGGACCGCGAGGTTGCGACGGTGAACCGTGCCTTGAGCACGCTGCGGGCGGCGATCAACTGGGGACGGTTTCAGGATCCGCCGTATCTTGCGACAACCCCGTTCCACCGATTCGGCGTGACGATCAGGACAAAGGAGGAGACCAAGCGCGATCGTCGCATCGGATTGTACGAGGAACAGACGCTGCTGAAAGCATCCGGGCAGATGGGCGGAGCCGAACACAAGTACGTCGGTTCCGCGATGCACGACCGCATCATCGGCGCGTTGGAAACGTGCTGCCGCCGCGGCGAGATGCTGCGGATTCAGAATCGGCACGTCGACTGGGAGCGGCACCAGATCGCCATCCCCGGTCGTCATGCGAAGGATGCGGAGAATCGCCGCATTCCATTCGACCCGCAAGGACGCATGGCGCCCGTCCTCAAGCGCCGCGCGTCCCTCGGCCCGAACGCGTACGTGTTCGGATCGCCCGCTGGCGAGTTCGTGGCCAACTTCAAGACGGCTTGGGAGTCGCTGCTCCTGATCGCCAACGGGCACGAAACCAAGCGCGCGAAACCCGGTGCACGCGTCGATCGCGCCAAACTCCGGCAGATCGACCTGCACTGGCACGACCTCCGTCACGAGGGCGCCTGTCGCCTCCTGGCGGAGCACGTGGACATCCGTACGATTCAGCTGATGCTCGGCCATGCCGACATCAAGCAGACGCAGCGGTACCTGAACATCACGGACGAAGAACTGCGGAAGGCGATGACCGGTGTGTGGGAGCGCCGGCGTCAGCTGAAAGCCGTCGGTCAGTCCGGCTGAAGCCGGACACTACGTACGAATCCTGAGGAGGGCCCGTAAGTGAACATGAGCCCCTACCGATTGTCCATGGATTGTCCATGGACCCTTCGAAAACTGGCGCGCCCGGCAGGACTCGAACCTGCGACCCTCGGCTTAGAAGAAACATTCTGGCATAGTCGCGTAGCAATGTCGTGCACCGCGACGCTCCCGGCGTTGGAAAATTCATCAATCAATTCGGGCCTCGATCGAGT
Organism: Vicinamibacterales bacterium; assembly: GCA_048594885.1. GTDB lineage: Bacteria > Acidobacteriota > Vicinamibacteria > Vicinamibacterales > 2-12-FULL-66-21 > JBMDXB01. The sequence continues at coordinate 96,843 of JBMDXB010000172.1, read as the reverse complement.
CGTCGAGTATCGACGCTCGCAGACCGTCTCCCGTGAGCACCGTGCAGCGCTCCTCCTTCCGCCCCAGTCGCTAATGATACGCGCACGGAATGTCCGTCGCACGGCTGAGCGAGAGGGGACGACGACTACCCGAAGGCGCCGCTCACGACGGCGAACACGCGCTCCGGAGTACCGTAGTGCGTGGCCCGACCTCGCACCATGCGGACGCTCGGGGCGGTCGGCGCGAACCCGAGCGATCGCAGCAGCGCCGCGCCCGCCCTGTTGGACGCCGGCATACCGATGGTGACGGAGCGTCCGCGCCCGGCATGCAGGGCGCCGCGCAGGAGCTCGGCGGCGATGCTTGCATCCTCCGCGACACACGGCCCGATGTGAACGCCGGTCGTCGTCGGGATAACCAGGACGTATCCGGCGATAGCATCGTCGCGACTCACGGAGAGCGCTGCTTCCGCGTGCCCGAACAGCGCGCGGATCAGGGGCGAGCGGTCGTCCCCGAAGACGGCGTGATCGAGCGTGGCAACGGCGTCGAGGCTTGAGGCGGTCAGCGGAACGGCGGATGTCGGCGCAGACGCGCGAGACGCACGGCGGCAGAAGCGCAGCGACTCGAACTCCTCCACGAATCCAAGGCGCCGGTAGATGTTCATCCCGGGCGGATCCGCATCGAGCCGGACCGTTGCGATCCCCGCGGCCGTGATCTGGCCGAGCACCCAGCACATCAGGCGGGTGCCGATCCCGTGGCGTCGGCAATCGGGCGACACGAGCAGGTTCCCAATCCACGCGGTCCGCGCGTAGCGGATCGCCGTGATCAGACCGACCGGTGCGCTGTCCACTTCGGCGATCAGACTGCCCGCCGGATCGAGCGACAGGAACAGCTCGAACCAGCGCCGGGACGTGGTCCATCCTTCCAGCGCACATCGAGCGATGGCAAAGTCCACATCCCCGCGCGTAAAGCCCCGGATGACCGCGTCGCTCGCGAGTGGCTGTGCGTCGCGCTTCATGCCCGGACCGTACAGTGAAGCCGGGGTTGTGTGGAGATCCGATCGTCCGATCTTCCGATCCGACCGGTTCGTGACGTGAATCGGTTAGACAAATCGGTCAGAACCGCAGTAGGTAGGGGACAGTGTCCTGACTCGCCGCGACACCATCAACGGGCTCGCACTCTGCCGAAAGCCGGTCTCGCGTGCCTTCGCTTCGCGCGGCTCTCCGGTGATGAAGTTCTCGAGCGTCGGAGCTCGCGTCACCGCGGGAATACGCAGGACGTCAGCGCCCGTATTCATCTGCGCCACCGTCTGCCGGGCGCCGACGGCGTGCACCATTGCCACGATGACGAAGATGCGTGCGAGCGGTGTCAAGCGCAGACGTTCGCGCATGTGCCTCAACCGGCGGCCTGCGATGGCTGGCCGATGGCGGCCAGAAAATCTTCGCGCACCGGATAGAAGATGTCGAGCATGACGAACGGCTCGTCTCCCAGGCACGTATCGCCGTGCGCGACACTGGAAGGGATGCAGTAGAAGTCCCCTTTCACAACCACGCGCTCCTCACCGCCGATCCGCAGCAGCGCCGAACCCGAATACACCATCCCAATCTGCTCGTGTGGATGCGTATGCATCGGGACCGTGCAGCCCGGCTGCGTGGCGTTCAGGACCATCATCATCCGCTCGCCATGTCGACCGGTGAGGACGGTTGTTTCGAGACCCGGCACCGGTCTCAAGCGAGGGGCCTCCGGAAGGCTGGGGAAATAGTCGGTCTTCATCGGGATCTCACCTCCTCCATCGGAATTACACCTCGCCGCCCGCTGGCCATCCTCCGCGCGACACTGCGCCGACAGGCCCTTACCGTTCGATCGCGTTCTGAAGTGCGCGGCCGAGCCGGCGGCAGCCTTCGACGATCTCCTCATCCGTGACGCACGCAATCGAGAGACGGAACTGCGGTCGTCCGCGCGGGGCGGTCGGGAAGAACGCGGCACCCGACGCGACCTTCACGCCTGTCTGCAACAAGCGCTCGTAAAGCTTCTCGTCGGTACCGCGGCCGGCGTTCACGCGTACCCACAGCGTGTATCCGCCGGCCGGCTCCGTCCACTCCACTCCGCGCGGAACGAACTGCTTCAGGCTCCTCAGCATCGTCTGCATGCGCTTCCGATACAGCGCGCGCGTCCGCCTGAGATATGCCTCGTACCCTCCGGAGCTGCAGAACCGTTCGACCGCCGCCTGTGCCAGGAGATTGCCGCTCAGGCAGGACGCTCGGTGAATCGCGGCGAGCCGATCGACACACGCGCGGGGCGCCGCAATCCAGCCGATGCGCAAGCCGGAGAAGACGATCTTCGATATCGTGCCGGCGTAGATGACGATGCCGTGGGTGTCCATCGACTTGATCGGCAGCACCGCCTTGCCGAAGTACTTCAGCTCTTCCTCGAAACCGTCCTCGAAGATCGGCACGCCGCACGCCTCGCACATCGCGAGCAGGCGCTCGCGGTGCGCCTGGCTGGTCGTCAGGCCGGTGGGGTTCTGGAAGTTCGGGATCGTGTAAACCAGCGCGGGGCGAGTCTGTTTGAGCGCGGCCTCCAGCGCATCCAGGTCCATGCCGTCGGGCCGCATGGGGATCGCCTGAAGGCGCAGTTCGTGGAGTCGAAAGAGGGACAACGCCGAGGCGTACGAGGGGGACTCGGTCACCACGCGATCCCCGGGCCGCGTTAGCAGCCGCAACACGAGATCCAGTCCGTGCTGCGCGCCGCAGGTGATGAGCACCTCGTCGGTAGACACCGTGATGCCGTGGACGCGCATGCGGCGGACCAGCGTCTCGCGGAGCGGTCGGTACCCCGCAGGGTCGCCGTAGTCCAGGAGCACGGGGCCGTTCTCCAACAGTACCTGTTTGAGGCAACGCCGGATCTCGTCCACCGGCGACAGCCGGGGATCGGCGGACAGGCGCGCGAAATCGATCATCCCCCGCGCCTCAACATGATCACGGGCGAGAAGGAGGGCGTCGCTGGTCGCGCGGCGCACGCCAAGCCGGCTCGCCGCCTGCCAGTCGATGAGGGTGGCGCTCCCTCTCCCCTCCGGCGCGACTCCTCGGCTCGGACGGCGAACCGTGGAGTACGAGCCGGGGCGGCTTTCAAGATAGCCGAGAGCCCACAGTTCTCCGTAGGCCCGCATGACGGTCGTCCGGTGGATGCCCGCGGTTTGCGCGAGGACGCGGCTGGGGGGCAGCCGGTCTCCGGGCGCGAGTGCGCCCGACTCCACCAGCGTGATCACTCGTTCGCAGATCTGCCGGTACGCCGGCGTGGCGGCGCCTTTGTCGACCGTCAAGATCAGCATCCTGAGCCTCTTGGGAAGGCTGCCTCAGGATCACAGCAAATTGGATCAATGCCAAGCACCAATTCTGTCACGTATTGCCCCACCCAATTCTTTGCCTGTGGACCGATCCGATTTCCCACTTCTGACGATGCGAAGCGGTCGTGTCGGAAGCCCGCCCGATTGGATCTCGGAAGGCGGCCGGCGGACTGCTATGGTGCAACAAGGTCATATCAGGTGGGAGAAGGGGTGGCATTCAGGAACGCGTACGACGATGCAAGGTTCGCCGAGGCCTACTCCAAGTTGGAATTTCCCGGCACCTACTACCTCGCGTACCGTGACCTTCCTCGAATCCTGCGGGAGCATATCCGGGGAAACGTCGCGCTGGATTTCGGTTGTGGGGCAGGACGGTCCACGCGGTTCCTCCGCGAGCACGGCTTCGAGGTCACCGGCGTCGACATCGCCGGTGACATGATCGAGAGAGCCAGAACGATCGATCCGTTCGGCGACTATCGGCGCATCCGCGGCGGGGATCTGCGCGCGTTTCACGCCCGGACCTTTGACCTCGTGCTCTCGGCATTCACGTTCGACAACGTTCCCACCACGGCCCGGAAGGTGGCGCTCTTCCAGGGGCTGGCGCGCCTGCTCAAGCGGCCGGGGTGCGTCGTCAACCTGGTGTCATCGCCCGAGATCTACGTGCACGAGTGGGCCTCCTTTTCGACGGCGGGCTTTCCGGAGAACAAGGCGGCCAGAAGCGGCGACATCGTGCGCATCGTCAACACCGCAATTGAGGATGCCCGGCCCGTCGATGACATCCTCTGCACGGACGAGACGTACCGGGAGATCTACACCCGCGCCGGGCTGACCGTGGCGGCCGCGGAGAGGCCGCTGGCGACCGGCTACGAGCCGTACGCGTGGGTGAACGAGACGCGGATCGCGCCGTGGGTCATCTACGTGCTGACAAAATGATGCCTTCGCGTTAGCCTTGAGGCCGATCGAGTCACATGCGAAAGGTGGCCAGTGCGGCTGCGGCGGCGTCACTGGTGCTTTGCACGTGCGCGTACGCGCAGTCGCCCCCACCACCTGTCTCCGAACCGCCCGTCCTCCGCATCCCCCGCGTATCCCGCCCGCCGGCCATCGAGGATTTCGTCGAGGGCACCCGCCGCGAGGCCGAGGTCCGCGTCCGCGATTTCCGCCAGAACGTCCCGCACGACGGCACGCCCGCGAGCCAGGAAACGACCGCCTACCTCTCGTACGATGAGGAGAACCTGTACGTCGTCTTCGTCTGCAAGGACGATCCGGAGAAGATTCGCGCGCGGCTCGCCAGGCGCGAGGACATCGACACCGACGACAACGTCGGCATCGATCTCGACACCTTCCACGACCGCCAGCGCTTCTACATGTTCCTGGTCAACCCGCGCGGCGTGCAGCAGGACGCCATCGTCACCGAAGGGCAGGACCCCGATTTCAGCTTCGACACGCTGTGGTACTCCGATGCGCGTCTCACCGCCGACGGCTTCGTGGCGTGGATGGCGATTCCGTTCAGAAGCCTGCGCTTTCCCGACGCGCCGGCGCAGCGGTGGGGCGTCGCGATCGGGAGGCTGGTGCAGCGGAACGGCGAGCTGTCGTTCTGGCCATACATCACCGAGCGCATCGAAAGCACGACGCGCCAGTTCGCCGTGCTGGAAGGGCTGGAAGGGATCTCGCCCGGCCGCAACGTGCAGTTCATCCCCTACGTCGCCGGCACCGGCGCGCGGTTCCTTGATCGGCTCACGCCCGCAGGCTCCGAGTTCCGCGACGAAGCGGAGGCGCGTCCGGGGCTGGACGCCAAGATGGTCGTGCGAGATGCCCTGACGTTCGACTTCACCCTGAATCCCGACTTCAGCCAGGTCGAGTCTGACGAGCCGCAGGTCACGGTCAACCAGCGGTTCGAGGTGTTCTTCCCCGAGAAGCGTCCCTTCTTCATCGAGAACGCCGGCTACTTTCAGACGCCGATCGATCTGTTCTTTTCACGACGGATTGCCGACCCGCGGTTTGGCGCCCGCCTGACGGGGAAGGTCGGACCCTGGGCCCTCGGCGTACTCGCGATCGACGACGATCGCGAGCCTCGGGCGGGCATCGCGGTGGCGCGCGCGCAGCGCGAGTTCTCAAGCCGGTCCAGAGTCGGGGTCCTGCTCACCAGCCGCGACGCCGCGTCCGCGTCGAACCGGGTATTCTCTGTCGACGCGCGCGTCACGCTCGGCCCGAACTGGGTGGTCAACGCGCAGGCCGCCGGCAGCGACACCCGCCGGCCGGATGGCGGCCGCTCGTCAGGCCCTGCGGGCTGGGCCGAACTGGCCTACACGGGGCGCCACGCCGCGTACGCGGCGCGCTACGCCGACTACGATCCACGGTTCGAGTCGCAGCTCGGCTTCATTCCGCGCGTCGATATACGAAAGGCAGAGCAGTATTTCCGCTACTACTGGAAACCGGACGCCGGCCCGGTGCTGTTGTTCGGCCCCGACGTGACGGCCTCGCTCAATTGGAACCGCGACGGGGAAATCCAAGATCGCATCGTGGACGTCAGCTTTGGCGGCGACGTCCGCGGGCCCACCGGGATGGGCTGCCGGCATGTGAACGCGTACGAGTTGTTTCTTTCGACAGGTTTCCGCCGCCACTACACGGACTGCGGCATCGACACGAAGCGGCTGCACTGGCTCGAGTTGAATGTTGATTACGGCTGGGGGACGGCCGTGAACTACTACCCGGCGCGCGGCTTGTCTCCGTTTCTTGCCGACGCGAACTCCGTCAGCGCGGCGGCCACGCTCCGGCCAACGCACGGCATCAGCGTCGCCAACACGTACATGTATACGCGCCTGGCGAACGTCTTCGACGATCGTCTGTTCCGCTCGAAACTGAACGTTCAGCTCACGCGCGAGCTGTCGCTCCGCGCGATCGTCGATTATCACCGCGTCTCGCCCAACCCGCTCGCGGTGTCGCTGTCGAACGCATGCGCCGCCTGCGGCACGTACCTGTCGACGAGGCGCCTGACGGGCGATCTGCTCATGACCTGGCTGCTGCACCCCGGTACCGCCGTCTACGTCGGCTACACGGAGCGGCGCGAGAACCCGCTCGATCTCTCCCTGCCGCTCCATCTGCAGCTCTCCGCGGTTCCGACTTTCGCGACAGGCCGGCAGGTGTTCGTGAAGGCCAGTTACCTGCTGCGGTATTGACGCCGCGCAGCCGGTTCCCGCCGCATCCGGCCTGCCGGCCTTCTGGCCGTTTGGCCTGACGAGGCGGCAGACGCATGCCGAATGCCGAAAACGAAACGGGCGCCGACCGCGACCGTGATGCTACGATCGCCGCCGCAACTCCGTCGGCATCGCGCATCCGCTCCAATGCCATTTCGAGATCCTGACGGCCGGCGTCTCGCGCTTCGTGTGGTGCTCCTTACCGCTGCGTCAGCGCTGTTTGGCGTGATCGTGAACTGGGGGCCTCTCGTCGCGGGAATCCAGCAGGTCGTTGAAAGCGCATTTCCCGGCCTGGATCGCGGAGAGGCCGCTTACATCGCATTCATCGCACGAACGCTTCTGTTCGGCCTCGGGACGATGGTGCTCGTCGTCGCGGTCGTCGCGCTGGAACGGCCGACGAACGTCCGCGCGTTCTTCAAGCTCGGACCGATCGACTGGCCGGGAATCGGTCTCCTCTTTGTCCTGCTGGCGTTCCTGAACGCACTCGAGATTCTCGTGCTCGGCCGCTTCGTGTACGCGCCGCTCGGCCGATGGATCGCGTCCCTTGGCCTGCCGCCTACGTTCGTTGCGCCGCCGTTGACTCCGGATCCACAGCTCGCCGGTCTGAACCTCGCGCTCCTCCTGCTCGTTATCTGGGTGGAAGCCCCCGAAGAGATCTTCTTCCGGGGCTACGTGCAGAATCGCCTGCAGCGATTCATGGGAGTCAACGGCGCCCTGCTCGCGGCCGCGGTCCTCTGGGATGCCTGGCACGCCTTCGATCCGCCGGGCTTCCCGCGCCGCCTGCTCTTCGGGGTCGGTCTGGGTCTCGTCTTCCGCGTGCGCCAGAACACTACACCGCTGGCGATCGGGCATCCGCTGGCGAACCGTCTGCTGCTGGCTGGCTATATCGCGCTGCCTCTCTTCCGCAGCGGGTGACCTCCTGCGGCGGGCCTGATCGCGGTGGCGCTCCTCGCCGTCTCTGTCCCTTCGCGCCGCGTGCACGAACGCGCCGCCACGCCGTCAGGCGTGCTTGGTCCCCGCTTGGCCATCGTCTCTCCGCTCCAGGCTGCACAGCCTAGCGAGGAGAGCTGAATCTGTCACCTCTGCGTTGGGATTCACACGAGGGAAGTGGCGCGCCCGGCTGGACTCAAACCAGCGGCCCCGAGCTTAGAAGGCCCGCTTTGCGATCATCGCGATGAGTGGTGACCATCGCGAGCCTCGAAAACGCTGACAATTCCGGCCGTTAGTCGCCGTCCAGCCGCCCGTGCGCCGTTCGCCTGGCGCCATCTTCTCACAGCGCCGCACCCCTATTGCACCCCTCAGCCTGGCGGGATGCGCTTCGGCCCATGGAGCGAACGTCATGTCGCAGTCCACGATCTCGGCCGAACTTGTTCGTCAACTCCGCCTTCGGCCGCCGTCTGACGCGGTCGACTACCGCGACCCGAAGCTGCCGGGGTTCGTGCTACGGGCACGTCCCTCAGGCGTCCACTCGTGGCGGGTTCAACTTGCGAGCCGGAGATGGCTCACACTCGGCCGGTTGGACGAGGTCTCCCTCGCGGACGCCCGCGGGGCCGCGCAACGGCGTCGGGCGCAAGCCGCGCTCAGCGAGGCGATTCCGCGACGCAATGCCGCGTCTGGCATGACGCTGCGGAAGTTCCTGGACGAGACGTACGAGCCGTGGATGAAGGCGACGTACGGGAAACGCACAGGCCAGGTCGAGCGGATTCGATCGGCGTTCCGCGACCTGCTGGATCTGAAGCTCACCGACTTCACGACGGCGCGCGTCGATCGCTGGCGCACGACGCGTCGATACCGTCATGCCGGCGACGACGCGCCGGCCAGGTTGAAGTCCCGCGAGGTCTCCCGCGTCACCATTCACAACAATGTCGCCGCGCTGCGCGCGGCGCTCAACCGGGCCACTGAATGGGGCATCGTCCCGTCGATGCCGCTGGGCAAGATCAGGCGACGGGCGGCCGACGAGAACGCGATCGTGCGCTACCTGTCCGCCGGCGAAGAGGCGCGTCTCAGAGCGGCGCTGGTCGCGCGCGACAACAGACGGCGTACCGGACGTGAATCTGAGAACGCCTGGCGTCGCGAACGGGACCGTGAGGAGTTCCCGCCGTACGGCACGTACACCGACCACGTCACGCCGCTTGTCTTGCTCGCGTTGAATACCGGGCTTCGACGCGGCGAGCTGCTTCGCCTGCGTTGGCGCGACGTGGAGCTCGAGCGGCGAGTACTCACCGTTCGAGGCGAAGAAGCAAAGACCGGCCAAACGCGCCACGTGCCGCTGAACACCGAGGCGGCTACGGTCGCCGCCGCCTGGAGGCCAGCCTCGTACGAAGCCGAGGCGTTTGTATTTCCAAGTTCAGAGGAAATGACAGCGCTCGCCTATATCCGGAAGGCGTGGACTGGCGTTCTGAACGCAGCGCTCGTCAAGGCGTTCCGGTTCCACGACCTTCGGCACACGTTCGCAAGCAAACTGGTGATGGCGGCGGTCGACCTCAATACCGTCCGCGAATTGCTTGGTCACAAATCGATCGCGATGGCGCTGCGGTACGCACACCTCGCACCCGAACACAAGGCTACGGCTGTCGAGGTGCTGGTGACGAAGGCGCCACCGAGCGAAGCCGCATGAAATTTCGGTGTGGCGTCAGGAGGCAGCACCTAAAGGGCGGAACGGCGGCCGGCGACGCGCGGGCTCGGTTTCCCCTTGCATAGCCGCCCCGTACTGCGTATACTGAACCACATGGTTCAGTATACGCAAGCCTCGCTCGATGCCTCGTTCGCCGCGCTCTCGGACGCCACCCGACGCGGCGTTCTGGAGCGGCTCGGGCGTTCCGACGCTTCGATTACGGACCTTGCCGAGACGTTCCACATGACCCTCACGGGCATGAAGAAGCACGTCGGCGTCTTGGAGCAGGCCGGGCTCGTCACCACAGAGAAGGTCGGGCGCGTGCGGACCTGCAAGATCGGCCCGCGCCGATTGGAGGAAGAGACGGCCTGGATCGAGAGGTATCGCCAACTCTGGGACGCGCGCTTCGACGAGTTGGACAAGGTTGTCGAGGAGTTGAAACGGAAGGAGAAGGTCGATGGACGCAAGAAGAGAGAGTGAGGCCACCCCGATGAAGAACCGCACGACTGTGGAACGGACGTCCGAGCGTGAGCTCGTCGTCACGCGAACTTTCAACGCTCCAGCGCGCATCGTGTTCGAGGCGTGGACCAAGCCCGAACTGTTCAAGCAGTGGTGGGTGCCGAAGTCGATGGGCATGTTCTTGCGTTCCTGCGAGATGGATGTTCGTGTCGGGGGCAGGTACCGTTTGGTGTTCGGTCACGATGCCTCACACCCTGACGAGTTCTTCGGTAGGTATATCGAAGTGACACCGCACTCGCGCCTCGTCTGGACCAATGACGAAGGTGGTGAGGATGGGCCGGTCACAACGGTGACCTTCGAGGAAAAAGGTGGCAAGACGCTGGTGGTCCTGCACGAGCTCTATCCCTCGAAGGAAGCTCTCGACGCAGCCGGCACCGGCGCGGCGGATGCGACGAGCGAGACATTCGAGCAACTGGACGAGCTCCTCGTCACGCTGGGCGCGAGCGTGGGACGGTCATGAAGTCGTCGATCTCGTGGTCGGCCACCTCGCTCATTCGTCTCGACCTCGATCCCTCATGACGCACCATCAACGAGCGGGCAATCGGTCGCCCGGCTGACGTCGCGGCGCTGCTCTCCCCGGCCGGCCTGGCGTACATGCTGGCCGGGGCCTGACGGGGAATCCCGAGGGCGCGAGGTGAGGGCGAAAGAGCAATTTTCACCAAGATCGCTGCCGCAGCTCCACCTTATAAGTTCTCATAGATCGCGCGGAACGATCAGAGATTCGGGATTCATCCTCGTCCAGTCAAGGAGCGGGTGGCCTCACGGAGCGGCCGTCGCTCACGGGCCTGACGGACAGCCGCCGGGACTCGCGGTTACGCGAAGTGCTTGTCGTCGGCCGACGGGCCGTAAATCGCGGGCACCGAACGGTCGTTGAGCCGTAGGTACACCGTCAGCTGACCTCGATGGTGGGCGAGATGGTTGAAGGTATCAACGAGCACGACGTGACGCGGCTGGTCCATGACGACCTTGCCCTGCACGAGGAGCTTCCAGTTGGTCGTCAGCAGAAAATCATCCGTGGTGCCCGCGAGCGCAGCGCGCCCGTCCTGCACGGCCTTGTCGAGCGCCGCGACAAGACCGTCCACTGTCGGCTGCTGATACTGTCCCTGACCCGCCGGGGGACTGAGCTCCAGCTCGTCCTGCTTGATGATGAGCGCAATCCACGAGGGCATCGACGCAACGAGTCCAGCGAGGCGCAGCAGCGGCATCGATTTGGGGTGAGGTGCCCAGTCATCTTTGCCCCTCGGAACACTTTCGAGGGCACCGCGCGTGCGCGCGGCTTCGCGTTCGAGCTGATCGAGAAATACTTGGGTCAGTTGCATGGCCGGGTCCTCCGTGGGTGCACAAGCGACCTCAGCGACGTTCCGGGTGAGGGCGTTCACCGCGTTCCAGCATCTCCACCAGTGCGGCGATTTTCCTCGCCCGTCCAGCTGGTGTCTTCATGTTGGCGGTGCGAAACGCAAGTGCATAAAGATTCTGCCGTCCTAGCGACTGAAACGTCTTCCGCGCGCGCGGACTCGCTTCGATCGCCTTTCGCAGATCGATGGGGAAATTGTCGTCCAACGCGCCGCGCATCGGCGCGTATGCAGCGTTCCAACGGCCATCCGCCTTCGCCGCGTCCACGTGCCGCTGTCCGTGCGGCGTCATGCGCCCGGCCTTCGTCAATCGCGCGACGTGCTCGCGGTTGATCTGACTCCAAATGCTCTTCGCCCGGCGCGGCGTGTAGCGCTGCAGATAGGAGCGTCCATCGAACGCCCTGCGGAGGCCATCGATCCATCCCCAGCACAGCACGACGTCGAGGGCTTCTGCAATCGTGATCGACGGCACGCCGGAGCCCTTCTTGTAGATGCGCAGCCACACTTCACGCTCACGTGCGTGGTTCTTGCGCATCCAGGATTCGAACGTCGCTTCAGTGCGAAAGGTCTTGATCTTTCCTGACCCTGGAACGACTGAGGCCATGATGAACGTTGCCGCCTGGCGCGCGAAGTGTGATCAACCGCAGCGGTTGCTGCATGTCAGGTTCTTCTCGATCGAGTCGCACGCACCGGGGATTCTTCTCCTGCCGGTGTTAGTTCGAGCAGCACGCCAGCGCGGGACATTTCAGGATCAGTGCACTGGCTGCGATCGAAGCAGCAGGCCGCTCGCTTCCCCGATCTGAGTTTCGAGAGCGTCTCTTCGATTCGGATCGTCCGAGTAGCCGGATTTTCTGGTTGACCGTATCCAGCGGATCCAATCCCAGCGCGCCAAGGGCGTGATGTCCGTCCATGCGCTGCGCGCCTGCGGATCCGACGCAAGCGCTCTTCTCAAATCCGCAGGCACATCGGGTTCCGGCCACACTGCCATCGGCGCGATCACAATGGACACACGATCACCCACGGCTGCTCTCGCAGCCCTGAGCATCGTGTCGGTGATCTTGAACCAGTGGCTTCCGTTCCCGTCAGGCTCGAGCGGTGCTTGAAACGCATGGCCGTCAAACGTGCCTTCCACGACGGTCATACCTCGTGAGGGAAGTTTGCTGCTAGCAGCCTTTGGCAGTTTGACGATCGCTTGAGATCCAATTGTGATGTTTGCTTGGAACCGGATCGATGGCATAAAGCATCCGATGGGATGGCGCGCCCGGAGGGAATCGAACCCCCAGCCTGAGGCTTAGAAGGCCTCCGCTCTATCCGATTGAGCTACGGGCGCCTGATGAGCATCGTAACGCGAATCGAGGACCCGGTTCCTCATGGGTGCGACGGCCGGAAAACGGCGTCAAACGCCGCACCCCTAATGCACCCCCAGAACCCGCGCGCGATCGAGAACACACGATTTCCGCCCGCAAACTGCGTCTTGAATCGAGGGGCCTTGCATTAGAAGGCCGATGCTCTATCCACCTGAGCTACGGGCGCGTGTGGCGTCGGTCGATTGTACCGCGCTCGGAGCCCAAGCCGGACCGTAATCGGGCCACGCGATACCTCCGAATCGTCCCGAATCCGCACCGCGAAATCGTCTGAACTGATGAGACGCCTCGCCGGCGGTTCGTAGTACGCTCCGGTCCCCGCCAGCTTCCGTTGACGCTTTCCGCGGAGGACGGTCATGACCATCGCAGCGCACGCCTTCGACCTCGCGACAGCCCACCTCTTCGAACTCAGACGGACCGCATTCGTGCTCTGGCGGCCGCACCACACGCACCCCGTCCCCGCGCTCGTCATCGGACAGTTCGCCGCCGGCAATCCGCCGACGCTCGAAGGCGGTCGGGTGGTGCCGCTCGAACAGTCGCCCGATTTTCCCGACGTCTGGCGCGTCGACGCGATGCGATGCGATCTCGCCGAAGGCGAGGTGTATCACTACTGGTTCGAGGTCACCGACAGCACGGCTGCCGACAGCGGCCGGCGTGTCGTCTGCACCGATCCGACGGCATTCACCGTCGACTGGCGTCTCGCCAGCGACGACGGCCATGCCGCGGCCGTGGTGAAGTTCGAGAACGGCGAGCTCGTCGCATGCGATCCGGACGGGCAGACGTGCGTGCCTGCGCGCCCCATCGATTCGGCTCTCGCGCCCGCCAACAACCGCATGGTGGTTTACGAGCTGCCGACGTCATGGACGAAGGTGAACGTCCAGGGAGATCCGCAAATCGGCGTCGGCACGTTCCGCGATGTGCGCGCGCTCATCGATGAACAATCCGACGGCATGAACTTCGCCGGCACACGAGCGCTTCGCGAAGGGCGCAGTCATCTGGCGGAACTCGGTGTCAACGCCCTCGAGCTGCTGCCACCGGCCGACAGTTTCGTCGAGCGCGAATGGGGCTACGCGACGAGCAACTACTTCGCGCCCGATCACGATCTCGGCTTTCCTGTCGGCAACTCGTCACCGACGCCGCACGGCGATCTGACGTCGCTCATCGACGCGTGTCACGCGCGCGGCATCCGCTTCATCGCCGACATGGTGATGGCCTTCGGCACCCGCGCCGCGATGGAGACCGTGAACTTCCCCGACTTCCACATCGATCCCCGCGCGACCCCGGACGACGCGGACGCACAGCAATCGAGCGGCCAGGGAACCCGTGACGCGTTCGGCGGTCAGTTGTGGCGATACGCCCGCCAGGTCACGGGATACGACCCCGTGTCCGGCGGTACGGCGATGACCGCGCCGGCGCGTCAGTTGATGAAGGCGCAGCTGCTGCGCTGGATGACCGGCTTTGCGATCGACGGCGTCCGCATGGACAGCGTGAACAACGTGGCGAACTGGGACTTCGTGCAGGAGTTCAAGGATCTCGCCCGCCGCACGTGGCGCGAGCGCGACGGCTCCGAGGCCACGTTCCTCGTCGTCGGCGAGGAACTCTCGGTGCCGCTCGGCCTGCTGAAGCAGAAGCGGCTCGATGGATTGTGGAACGAGGACTTCAAGCGCATGGTCCGCAATGCAATCCTCGGCCGCAGCGACGATGAGGAGCCGAGTTTCGAGTGGACGGTTCGCAAGATGATCGACTGCCGCCTACTCGGATTCGACGACGGCGCGCAGGCGGTCAACTACGTCGGCAGCCACGACGTCGAGGGCTTCCGCAACGAGCGCCTGTTCAACTTCCTCGACAACAACGGCATCGCGCTCAAGGAGGAACGCATCAAGCTCGCGTTCGCGTGCCTGCTGACGGCGGTTGGCGTGCCGATGATCCTCGCCGGCGACGAATTCGCCGACGAGCACGACCTGAGCGTCAGACACCCGCCGAAGCAGCGCGACGCCGTCAACTTCGATCGCCTCGACGATCCGTTCCGGCGCCGCGTGTTCGAGTACGTCGCACGTCTCGTCAAGTTCCGCACGGCGTCCGACGCGCTGTCCATCAACGATACCGACTTCATCCACGCCGATTTCAACGACGGCAAGCGCGTCGTCGTGTGGCGCCGTGGACGGCCAAACAGCGACAGCCAGGTCGTCGTCGTCGCGAACTTCTCCGATTTCGTCAGCGCCAACGCCGGCAGTCCGGAGGCCGAGTACCGCGTGCCGAACTGGCCGGCGACTCCCGCAGGCATGCGATGGCGCGAGATCACCCAGGACCGCGACGTGCCGCAAGTGTGGGTCGGGCGCGAGCCGATCTTCGCGTGGGAAGCGAAGGTGTACGCACTCCATCGCGTATAGACTCGACGGATGGTGCACGCCATACTGTTCGTCCTGGTCCTCGGCGTCGCCGCCGGCCAGGGCGCGCCAGCCGTCGTCGTCTTCGAGACCGAGAAGGGCACGATCGAAATCGAGGTGAACGCCGGGCGGGCTCCGGTCACGTCCGCCAACTTCCTCAAGTACGTGGACGGCGGTTTCTACGACGGTGGGGTCGTCAACCGCGCGGTTCGCCGCGACAACACGATCCGCCACGACGTCGTCATCGAGGTGATTCAGTTCCAGATCAATCGGGCCCGGACGAAGGAGCAGTTTCCACCCACCGCATTGGAGCGCACGAACGCTACCGGGCTGAAGCACGTGAACGGCGCGGTGTCGATGGCGAGAAGTGCGCCTGATTCGGCCACCGCCTCGTTCTTCATCACCATCGGCGATCAGCCTGAGCTCGACTTCGGCGGCAAGCGACACGCCGACGGCCAGGGGTTCGCGGTGTTCGGCCGCGTCGTCGGCGGCATGGACGTCGTCAAGGCGATCCACCAGTCGCCGACGGGCAACGAAGGCCCGTACGCGACGGAGTCGCTGCAGCCTCCGATCAAGATCCTGAAAGCGTACCGTCGCCGTGGCTGATTCACCGTTCGCGCCAGCCACCGCGCAGGCTGCCGATATTCGCGACGGGCGCACGTCATCTCACGACCGCGTCCGGCTGTACCTCGATCGCATCCGGCGGCACAATCCCACGCTCCATGCCATCGTCATCGGCAACGAGGACGACGCCGTTCGCACGGCCCGCGAGCGCGACGAGGAGCTGAAGAACGGCGCCGTGCGCGGCCCGCTGCACGGCGTGGCCGTCACGGTGAAGGAATCGTTCAACATCGCCGGGCTGAAGACGACGGTCAACACGCCGCAGCTCAGACACAACGTCGCGACGAGCGACGCGTTCGTCGTCCAGCGCGTGAAGGAGGCCGGCGCCGCGATTCTCGGCAAGACGAACATCCCGACGATGCTCGCCGATTTTCAGAGCTACGGGCCGATCTATCCGGCGGCAAACAACCCGTGGGACACCGCGCGGACGCCTGGCGGCAGCACCGGTGGAGGAGCGGCAGCCGTCGCCGCGGGTCTGACCGCGATGGAGTTCGGCAGCGACATGGGCGGCTCGATCCGGCTGCCGTCGCATTTCTGCGGTGTCTTCGGGCTGAAGCCGACCGACAACATGGGCATGCACGGCGAGGGGCACGTGCCGCCGCTGCCCGGCAGCCGCTCGGGCTTCGTCGCCATGGCGAGCGCCGGACCGCTCGCGCGGACGATGGCGGACATCGAGCTGGCGTGGACGGTGATCAACGAAGCGAGCTGGCGATACTTCTTCCACCTGCCGGCGAGGCCGAGAGGGAAGCGTCACCTCGAGCAGTACCGCGTCGCGTGGTTCGACGACGCGGGTCGCGTGTCGTGCGGCGATGACACGAGGCGTGTGCTCGGCGAGTTCATTCGCACGCTGGAAGGCGCAGGCGTCAGAACGGCGAAGCGTTCCTTCGATCAGGCGTGGCTGGACAGCGCGTATGCAGTGTGGGGCATCCTGTTCGGCGCGATCCTGGGCCAGGACTCGTCGTGGATCGTTCGCCAGATCATCAAATACCAGCTCAGAACGATGGGACGTGGCGCGGTCACGCCGATGCTCGGCGCGCTGCACACCGGACTCAATCTGCGTTTCGTCGACGTCAGCCGCGCGATCAAACAGCGGATGGATCTCGTGGCGGAGCTCGATCGGCAATTCGACGAGTACGACTTCATCGTCAGTCCCATCGCGGCCGGTCCGGCCTTCCGCCACAACCACAAGAGCCGGCCTGTCAATCTGGATGGAACGACGCTGGCCTACGGAGATTACGTCCTCCCGTTCACGGCGCCGTACAGCGCGTGCGGAAATCCCGTGCTCGTCGTTCCGGCGGGGAGAAGCGCGAGCGGATTGCCCATCGGGTTGCAGATTGCGGCGCCACATTATGCTGAAGAGGAGTTGATTCACTTCGGCAAGCTCGTCGAACAGCTCGGGATGCGATTCGTCCCCCCGGAGGGCTACTGACATGACTGCCGCGTCACTGCTGATGATCTGGTTGGCGTTCGCCGCCGCCGCGCAGGCGCCGGCGAAGGATCCGGATGCTGCCGTGCGCGAATGGCGGGCGAAGCACGAGGAGAACTACCGGCGCGACTTCGTCAGCATCGCCGGGCTGCATCCGCTGAAGCCCGGCGTCAACACGGCGGGCGGCGCGCGGACGAACGACATCGTGCTGCCAGTCTCCACGCCGGCGTCGGTCGGGCGCTTCATGCTCGATGGAGCGATCGTGCGGTTCGAGCCGGCCGCCGGAAACAAGGTGCTGCTGCGCGGATGGCCAGTCACCGGCGCGATCGTCCTCAAGGACGATCGAACAGGCGACACCGACGAGCTGACCATCGGCGACGTCCGGATCGTTGTGCACGTCACTGGCGACACGCGGACGATTCGCGTCCGCGATCCGAACGGGGCACAGGCGAAGAGCTTCCGCGGCTTTTCGTGGTTTCCGATCGATCCCGGGTACCGCGTGACCGGGAGGATGATCCGCGACGCGAAGCCGCAGCGCCTGAAGGTGCTGAACACGTACGGGCATGCCGACGAATACGTCAGCGAAGGCGTCGTCGAATTCCGGCTGGCCGGCCGCACGCTGCGCCTGCGGCCGTTCACGACGCGCCCCGGGCGGCTCTACTTCGTGTTCCGCGACGCGTCGAGTGGAAAGGAGACGTACGAAACGGCTCGCTTCCTGTATGCCGACGTCAAGGACGATGGGACGACGGTGCTCGACTTCAACATGGCGTACAACCCGCCGTGCGCCTTCAACCCGTATACGACCTGTCCGATACCGCTGAAAGAGAATCGGCTGCCGGTCAAGATCCTGGCGGGCGAGAAGGCCTACCTCAAGTAGGCGGCGGCTTTCCGCTTGCCAACCGCGCGTCGCGGGCGTAAGCTGCCCGTCTGATATCGGACATCTATACCGGGTGCCGATGTCCTCCCTATGGCGAAGCAGCAGACCGAGCTGCTGAAGGGCACGCTCGACCTCCTGATCCTCAAGACGCTCGCGCTCGAGCCGCGCCACGGCGTCGGCGTCGCCGACCGCATCGAGCAGATCACGCGCGGCACGTTCCAGATCAAGCCCGGCTCACTTTTTCCCGCCCTGCACCGCCTCGAGCAGGAGGGGTACATCGAGGGCGAGTGGAGCACGACGCCCGAGGGACACCGGGCCAGGTACTACCGGATGACCGCGGCCGGCCATCGGCAGCTCGCCGCCGAGAAGAAGAACTGGGCGCGGATCGTCATGGCCATCGGCCAGATCCTCGAGGCGGACTGAGCCATGCCGCTGCTGTCGCGCGCGCGGAGCTTCTGGAACACGCTGCGGCACAAGGAGCGGCTCGACCGCGACCTGGACGACGAGCTGCGCAGCGCGATCGAGACACTGGCGGCACGCCATGTCGCCTCGGGGATGCCACCTGCTGCCGCGCGGCGCGCGGCCGAGCGCGCGCTGGCCGGACCGAGCGGGCTGGCCGGCATGCGCGACGCGATCCGCGAGAACCGCACCGGTGCCGCGTTCGACGCCTTTCTGATCGATTGGCGCTACGCCGCACGAGGGCTCCGCACGGCGCCCGGGCTCACCGCGACGATCGTCATCACGCTCGCGCTTGGCATCGGCGCCAACACGGCGATCTTCAGCGTCGTCCACGCGATGCTGCTGCAACCGCTGCCGTACCGCGATGCGGATCGGCTCGCGTTCATCTGGCTCGATCGCACCGCGACGAGCGCGACGGTGACCGGCCTCGGCTATCCGCGCGGTCCGATGTCCGGCCCTGACTTCCGCAATCTGCGGGAAGGCACGCGGACGTTCGAGGCGTTCGGCGGCATCTGGGCGAGCGGCACGCTCGCACTGACCGAAGGGGAGCCGGAGCAGCTCCGCGGCGCGTGGGTGACGTTGAACTTCTTCGACGTGCTCGGCGTGGACGCGGCGATCGGGCGCACGTTCCGGCCGGAGGACAGCGCCAGAGACGACAGCCTTCAGGCCATCGTCATCGGATCGGACCTGTTCGAGCGCCGCTTTGGTGGCGATGCATCCATCGTCGGGCGCCGCGTCAAGGTGAACGATGAATTCGTCACGGTTGCCGGCGTGCTGCCGAAAGGCTTCCGGCTTTTCCTGCCACCGGACGCGA
Organism: Vicinamibacterales bacterium; assembly: GCA_048594885.1. Lineage (GTDB taxonomy): Bacteria > Acidobacteriota > Vicinamibacteria > Vicinamibacterales > 2-12-FULL-66-21 > JBMDXB01. The sequence goes on along the minus strand of JBMDXB010000172.1, from coordinate 77,896 downwards.
GCACGCCGGATCGGCTCCAGGTCTTCGCGCCGTTCTGGTCGGGCCTCGAAAACGGGCCCAGGCGCAATCTCTTCCTCCGCGTCGTCGGACGCCTGCGGTCCGGCGTCACGATCGAGCAGGCGCGCGCGGACGTGGACGCCATGTCGCGCAATCTCACGCGCGAGCTCGGCAGCCAGCGCGCCTTCACGACGGTCGCGCTGCAGGACGATGACGTGCGCGAGATTCGTGCGCCGCTGCTGGCGCTGTTCGCCGGTGTCGCGATCCTGTTGATGATCGCCTGCGTCAACGTGGCGAGCGTGCTCGTCGCGCGCGCGGCGTCGAGAACGAAGGAAACGGCGCTGCGGCTCGCGCTCGGCGCCAGCCGCGGGCGTCTGCTGCGGCAGTCGCTCGTCGAAGCGATGCTGCTGACGTCGCTCGGCGCCGCGGTGGGGCTGTTCGTCGGCTACGTGATGCTGCGGGTCCTGCTGGCGCGGCTGCCTGAGTCGCTCAGCCGTCTCGATGCCGCTCACATTGATCCAACCGTGCTTGCGTTCACGCTCGGCGTGTCGATGCTGTGGGGCCTGCTGCTGTCGCTCGCGCCGGCGATGCTCGGCGCGATCCCCGTGAACCTGCTGACCGCTAGCCGGACGGCCGCGGCCCCGATCCGCTACCGCGTGCGCGCGGCGCTCGCGATCGGACAGATCGGTTTGAGCGTGGTGCTGCTCGCCGGCGCGGCGCTGCTCGTTCGAGCCTTCGCGGAAGTGCTGCGGGTCGATCCCGGATTCCGCAGCGAACAGATCCTCACCTTCAGAACGCTCGTGCCGCGTGAGACGTTCGTCCGCGAGCTGCTCGAGACGATCACCGCGATGCCCGGCGTGACCGGTGCCGGTGCGTTCAGCCATTTGCCGTACGACGACCTGCCGAACTGGGGACTGCCGTACAGCCTGCAGACGCCGATCGCGGCGGACGCGCCGATGGCCGACGCGCGGTCGATCTCGCCGGGGCTGCTCGAATCGCTCGACGTGCAGCTGCTCGAAGGGCGGTTCTTCAGCGTGCATGATGCCGACCCGAAGCATCCCGTGGTCATCGTCGATGACAAGCTGGCGGGGCTGTTGTGGCCGGGCCGGAGCCCGATCGGCGAGCAGTTCTACGTGAACGTCGGCGAGTCGCAGCATCCGACCGTCGTCGGCGTCGTTCGGCATCTGCGGCTGCGCAGCCTCGTCGACGATCTGCTGCCGCAGATCTTCGTGCCGTGGCCGATCGCGCAGCGCAATCCGATGGCGTTCGTCGTTCGAGGCGGCGGCGATCCGGCAGCGCTCGCGCCGGCGATTCGCGCGGCGGTTCGATCGCTCGATGCGCGCCTGGCGGTGTACGACGTGAGGCCGCTCACCGCCTACGCCCAGTCCGCGCGCGCCACGCGCCGGTTCACGGTCATGCTCGCGACCGTGTTCGCGGTGACGGCGCTACTGCTGACGTGCGTCGGTGTCTACGGCGTGCTCGCGTACGCGGTCGCCCATCGGCGTCATGAATTCGGCGTGCGCCGGGCGCTTGGCGCCGATACCGCGCGTGTGGTCGGCGAAGTCATGCGTGAGGGGGCGTGGTTTTCGATCGCCGGGTGCGTCGGCGGTGTCGCCGCCGCGCTCGCGGCCGGCCGGCTGCTTCAGAGTCAGCTCTACGCCGTGCATCCGGGCGATCCGGTCAGCTACGCCATGGCCGTTGGGGTGATTCTGGCGGGAGCCGGCGTCGCGTGTGCCGTGCCCGCGTTTCGCGCTGCCATGGTGAGTCCGATGGACGCGTTGAGATCCGAGTAGTCCGAGGGTCCGAATAGTCCGAGTAGTCCGAGTAGTCCGAGTAGTCCGAGAATCCGAGGAGGAGGAGCCTCATGAGAATCAGGACTCTGGCAACGGCGATTCTGACGCTGGTGCTGTCGTCGCTTGCAGCGGCACAAGCGGCGGATCCGGTCAGCGGCGCATGGATCGACGATGGCGCGACGTTCTTCGAGCTGACGTTCGACGGCAAACGCACGGTCAGCGGAAGCGTGTGGTGGCGCGGCGGAGGGCAGGCGCTCAAGGTGCCAATCAAGAGCGGCGCCTACGACGTCAAGACGCGCAAGCTGCGGCTCGAAGGCGACGTGACACGGGACGGCGTCACGCGGCAGTTCGTGATTGAAGGCACCATCGATGGCAACACGGTCTCCGGCCGGTTCACCATGGGCGCGGACGGCGGCGGCGATTTCAAGTTCACGCGCGTGCCGCCCGGCCAGAAGACGCCCGAACAGCTCGACGCGTTGTTCGACGCGCACAAAGGAGACTTCGACTACCTGCTCGGAGACTGGCAGTTCACCGCCGAAAGCACGGACCACGGAAAGTACGGCGGCTACTGGAGCGCGGTGAAGCTCGCCGAGGGTCAGATTCTCGACGAGTACCGCGTCACCGGCGACAACGGCGAGACCTTCTACGTCACGACGTCACTCCGGAACTACAACAAGTTCGCGGATCGCTGGGAACTCGTCGGCGCGGACGCGGGGACGGGCATGCAGGACTTCGGCACCGCGCGCCGCGCCGGTAACGAACTGCACATCGAGCAGCGGTTCGGAGTCGCCAGCGGAAAGCCCGCGATGATGCGAATCCGCTACTACAACATCGAGAAGGATCGCTTCTCGTGGACCGGAGATCGATCGACGGATGGCGGCAAGACATGGGAGAAGGAATCCCTGAAGATCGAAGCGCGGCGCATCGGGCCGCCACGCTCGCTCGGCGCGCTGGCGGGTGCGAAGACGAAGAAGTCGTCGTTGCATGACGACTAGAGAGCGGGCGCGCTCGTCGCGCCGCCGCTACACGACGTTCGTCGACGACTACCGCCATCGCCGCCTCGAGGAATCGACGGAGCAGGGCGCCGACGAGAAGCGGCGGGCGGCATCGGCGAAGGCGGAAGGCCGGCTCAAACGCCGCCAGTACATCCGCCACTACCTGCGCTGGCTGTGGCCGCACCGGTTCGCCTTCGCGCTCGTCTTCACGCTGGCGCTCACGGTCGCCGGCCTGCAGATGATCGAGCCGCTGTTCATGCGGTTCATCGTCGATCGCGTGCTGCTCAACCCGCGCCTCGACGGCGCTGCCCGTCTGCGCCTGCTGCACCTGGCGGGCGGCGCGTTTCTCGCCGTCATCCTCCTCTTCAACCTGCTCAACGCGCTGAAGGACTACCGGCAGCGCGTGCTGAACGTCCGCGTCATGCTGTCGCTGCGGCGGTCGCTGTTCGACCGGCTGCTGCATCTGCCGCTGCCGAAACTCTGGGACATGAAGACCGGCGGCATCCTCTCGCGCCTGACCGGCGACATCGACACGACGACGGGGCTGCTGCAGATGGCGATCATGTCGCCGTCGATCTCGGTGATCCGGCTCGTGGTGGCTTCGGCCGTGCTGCTGTCGCTCAATTGGCGCCTGGCGCTGACCGCGCTCACGATCGTGCCCGGCGTGATGGTCGTCAGCTTCGTCTTCGCGCGGCGGGTGAAGCCCATCTACCGTTCCGTACGGGAGGACGTCGAGCGGGTTGACGGCCGCGTCGGCGAAACGTTCTCAGGCATCCGCATCGTGCGGTCGTTCCGCCGCGAGATCACCGAGGTGCTGGACTACATGCGGGGGCGGCACACCGTGCTGCGCAAGGAGCTGTTCGCGCAGCGCCGCGAGCTCGTCCTGTGGACGTCGTGGGGACTGCTGATCTCCGCCGTCAACGTCGTCATCGTCTGGTACGGCGGGTATCTCAACATCGCCGGCCGTGCGTCGATCGGCGACATCATGGCGTTCCAGTGGTACTCGTTCCTGCTGCTCAATCCGGTCTGGAGCATCGTCAACTCGTTCTCCGAGCTGCAGCGGTCGCTGGCGGCGATGGAACGCGTCTTCGAAGTGCTGGAGATGGAGAACGACAAGCCGGACCGGACGGACGCGATCGATGCGCCGCGCGAGGTACAGGAAATCCGCTTCGAGGACGTCGAGTTCGCGTATCGACCCGATCAGCCCGTCGTGTGCGACTTCAATGTCGTCGTGCCCGGGGGCACGGTGATCGCCCTCGTCGGCCGCAGCGGTGCGGGGAAGACGACCGTGACCGATCTCGTCGCGCGCTTTCACGATCCGACGCGCGGCCGGATTGCGCTCAACGGCACGGACATACGCGACTTCCGGCTCACCACCTATCGCGATCTTCTTGCCATCGTGCAGCAGGAGGTGTTCCTGTTCGACGGCTCGGTCCGTGAGAACATCGCGTACGGACGGCACGACGCAACGCTGGCCGAGGTCGAGGATGCCGCGGTGCGCGCCAACGCCCACGAGTTCATCGTCAGGCTGCCCGACGGCTACGACACGTTCATCGGCGAGCGCGGCGTGAAGCTGTCGGGCGGGCAGCGGCAGCGGCTGGCGATCGCGCGCGCGATCCTGAAGTCTCCGCAGATCCTGATCCTCGACGAAGCCACGAGCAACCTCGACACCGAAAGCGAGCAGCTCATACAGGAGTCAATGACGAGCCTGCTCGCGGGACGGACGACGTTCGTGATCGCGCACCGGTTGTCGACGATCCGCCGCGCGGATGTCATTCTGCTCATGGAGGATGGCCGTATCATCGAACGTGGCACGCACGAGGAGCTGATGGAGTCGCAGGGCGCCTACTACGGCATGGTGCTTCGCCAGATGGAATCGACCACCGCCGGCAACGAAGCGGTGCTGCGATAATGGCCACGCGCGCGCTGCCGGAGTGGCTCGTGCCGATGGCCGCGACGCTCACGCATGAGCGGTTCACCGGACCGGAATGGACGTTCGAGCGGAAGCTCGATGGCATCCGGCTGCTCGCCTACAAGAACGGGCGCGACGTTCGCCTCCTGTCGCGCAACCGCCTCCCGCAGAATCACTGCTATCCCAACGTCGTGCAGGCGATCGCCGATCTGCCGGTTCGTGACGTCATCCTCGACGGTGAAGCGGCCTGGAATCCCGCCAGCAGGGTCGCCTACCACGTCTTCGACATCCTGTGGCTCGACGGCGAGCTGGTGACGTCGCGTCCGCTGGAGGAACGGCGTGCGCTGCTGCGGAAGCTGCCGCTGCGCGCGCCGCTCGGCCGCGTCGCGGAGCTGACCGGCGACGCGCCGTGGGAGCGCGCGTGCAGCGAGGGCTGGGAAGGCGTGATTGCGAAGCGCCGCGACTCGCAGTACGAGCACCGCCGCTCGCCGCTCTGGCTGAAGATGAAGTGCGAGGCGTCGCAGGAACTCGTCGTCGGCGGCTTCACCGACCCCCAGGGTGGCCGCGTCGGGCTCGGCGCGCTGCTCGTCGGCCACTTCGATAAACAGGATTTTGTCTTCGCCGGGAAGATCGGAACGGGCTTCAACACGAAGCTGCTGCTCGATCTGCGCGCACGGCTCGACAGGCTCGACATCGCGCAGCCGCCGTTCACGAGAGGCTCCGGGGTGCCGCGGCTGCGCTCGCACTGGGTGCGGCCAGAGATCGTCGTCCAGGTCGCGTTCATCGAGTGGACCGTCCACGGCAAACTCCGGCATCCGCGGCTGCTCGGCGTTCGCTACGACAAGGATCCGCGCGAGGTCGTGCGGGAGTCGCCGTGATCACACATCCCGAGAAAGTGCTGTTCCCCGACGACGGGATCACGAAAGGGGAGCTGGCCGCCTACTACGAAGCGATCGCGCCGATCATGGTGCCGCACATCAAGGGGCGGCCGATCACGATGGAGCGGTTTCCCGCCGGCATCGGCAAGAAAGGCTTTCTCCAGAAAGACGTTTCGAAGGGATTTCCCGCCTGGCTCGAGCGGGTCGAGGTGCCGAAGAAAGACGGCGTCGTCCACCATCCGATCGTCACCGACACGCGGTCGCTGCTGTGGCTCGCCAACCAGAACAGCATCACGCCGCACGTGTGGACGTCGCGTGCGCCGGACCTGTATCACCCGGACATCCTCGTCTTCGACCTCGATCCCTCGGTCGACGATCCCGACATGCTGCGTGCCGCGGCGTTTGCGCTCCGCGAGCTGCTCGAGGAGCTCGGGCTTCCGAGCTGGGTCAAGACGTCCGGTTCGAAGGGCTTCCACATCACGGTACCGCTCGACGGCAAGACGCCGATGGGCGACGCCGCCGGCTTCGCGCAGGCAGTCGGGACGCTGCTCGTCAGGCGGTTTCCTCGAGAGCTGACGCAGGAGTTCCACAAGGTCGATCGCGGCAAGCGGATCCTCGTCGACACGGGGCGTAACGGCTACAGCGCGACGCATGCCGCCGTCTACGCGGTCCGCGCGAAGCCGGGCGCGCCGATCTCCGCGCCGTGCACGTGGGAAGAGCTCGCCGGCGGCGACGTCGGCCCGCGCACATTCCACCTGCGGAACATCGCCGACCGGATCGAGTCGGTGGGCGATCTCTGGAGCGATATGCGGCGCCGCAAGCGCTCGCTGCAGCGGCCGATGGAAAAGCTGCGCCGGATGACGCCCTGACGCCGTCGGAGCCGCTATACTCGCTGCGATGCTTCTGACACTCGCGCCGTCGCTCGTGGCCGCCGCGGCCGTCGCGCTGTGGCCGCCGGCGGTGTCCGCGCAGGCACCGGCGCAGGCGCCTCCGGCACAGCAAATCCACATCGAGACCGTCGCGATCGATCGCAACGGCGTCCCGGTCACCGATATCAGGAAGGAGGATCTCGAGGCCTGGATCGAGACCTACCGCGTGCCGATCGAGACGCTGACCTACGTCGAATCGGCGTCGAGCCGCGGCGGCCGCCTGATCGTGCTCGTCCTGGACGACGTGACGGTGGAGCCGGCGATGATGCCGCGCGTCAGGGAGACGGCGCAACGCTTCGTGAAGAAGATGGCGCCCGGGGATCGCATGGCAGTCATGGCGCTCACCGGCGAGATGGTGAAACCGACGAATGAAACCGCGCGGCTGCTCCGCGCGATTGACAGCTACAACGTGCGCGCGACCGGCTTCATGCGCATCGAGCAGTTCGGCGAGCACGTGTTCAGTACGCTGACGTCGATCGCGCGCCAGATCGTCGAGATGCCGGGACGGAAGATCATCGTCGGCATCGGGTCCGGCTGGGTGTTCGACACGCCCGATCCGCCGCCCGCCGCCGGACGCGACTTGCGTCCCGAAATGGGCGCGGCGCTTCGCGCGATGGCGCTCGCCCACGCCAGCCTTTACGTCATCGATCCCGGCGGGCTCGGCCGATCGCCGTTCGGCAGCGGCACAATCGGCTTCGCGCGGGAAACGGGCGGCCACGCGTTCATGAACACCAACGATTACGAAGGCGCCGCGGACCGCATCATGCGCGAGGCAGACACCTACTACATCATCAGCGTCGGCGACCCGCCGATCGGCCGGAAGGCCGAGCTGCGCGAGCTCGACGTGCGCAGCCTTCGGCGCGGCGTTACCGTCCGCGCGCGACGCTGGATTCCCGGCCGCCGCTAGTGCGCGTTCACCTCGTCGACGGCACCTACGAGCTGTTCCGGCACTACTACGCGATGCCTTCCTCGCGCGACTCGCGCGGCAGGGAAGTCGCCGCGGTGCGCGGCGTGCTCGGAACCATCCTCGCGCTCATCAATCGCGGCGCCACGCATGTCGGTGTCGCGACCGATCACGTCATCGAGTCCTTCCGCAACGGCTTGTGGAGCGGCTACAAGACGAGCGCCGGCGTCGAGCCGGATCTGCTGGCACAATTCACGCTGCTGGAAGATGCGTTGCGCCTGCTCGGCGTCCCCGTCTGGCCGATGGTCGAATACGAGGCGGACGATGCTCTGGCGGCAGCCGCGATGCGGGCGGCGGCCGATCCCGACGTGGAGCAGGTCGTCATCTGCACGCCGGACAAGGACCTCGCGCAGTGCGTCCGCGGCGCGCGCATCGTCCAGTTGAACCGCCGCACGAACACGGTCATGGATGAAGGCGGCGTCAAGAAGAAGTTCGGCGTCGCGCCGGAGTCGATCCCCGATTACCTCGCGCTTGTCGGCGACGCGTCGGACGGCTACCCGGGGCTGCCCGGTTGGGGTGCGAAGTCCGCAGGGGCCGTGCTCGCCAGGTTCGGCACGCTCGAGAGTATTCCGGAGGACTGGCGCGAGTGGCACGTCAACGCCCGGGGCGCCGCCACGCTCGCAGCGACGCTGGCAAGCCGCCGGGAGGACGCTTTCCTCTTCAGGGATCTCGCCACGCTGCGCACGGAGATCCCGCTGTTCGACTCCATCGATGAGCTTCGCTGGACTGGACCAACCGAGCAGTTCGCCACCTTGGCCGCTGAGCTGGACGCGGGTGGTACACTGAGATAACTCGCTGTGTCCAAAGGATTTGTCGCCCTCATTGTGCCACTGCTCTGGATGTGGCCCGCAACCGTCCACGCCTCGTCTTCGTACGACAAGGCGTTCATCAAGGCGCTCGACCGCATGATGGTGTCGCTCGGCCCGGAAAGCGCCCGCGATTCCAGGCGGATCAAGGATGCGTATCGCAGTCACCTCGATCTGCTCGTCCTCGACGGGTACTCGGAGCTCGAAGGCGCGCTGTGGAACGGTGGCCTTGCGCCGCTGCCGGATGACACCGTGCGGTTCAACGTGAGGCCACGGGTCATGGGTCCATCGCCCATTGGCGAGAAGGACCTCGCGAATCAGAAAAGCTACATCGCCGCGCGTCCCGCGACAATTGGCGCGCTGCTCGAAGTGGCGTCGCGCGTGAAGTCCGGTCCGCTCGAGGTCACCAGCCTCGTGCGCCACACCGAGTACCAGGGCGCGCTGCGCTCCACGAACGGCAATGCCACGACGTCGGTGCCGATGCACACGATGGGGCTGGCGTTCGACATCGCGCTGGTGAACACGCCGATCGAGACCGTCTACGAGATCCGCGACGTACTGCGGCGGATGCGCGACGCCGGCGATCTGCTGTTCATCGGCGAGCGCAAGCAGCTCGTCTTCCACGTGGTCCCGCACCCGTCGCGGCTGGGTCATTTCACGAACGTCTACGCCCGCGCGCTGGGATGGATGCCTTCGACCGCCGGCACCCACGTCGTCGCGCTTTCGCGCGCGTCGGCCAAGGCGGCGAAACGAGCGCCTGCGGTCACCGCCGAAGTCGTCGCCATCGTCCCATCTGCGGAGATCGCGCAGCAGTGGTGGGCCGCCGATCACGCGCACGGCGACGTCGAAGTCGTAGTGTCGCCCGGCGAGACGCCCGTGGCCGAAGCCCGCATGGCTACTGGCGTCGCGCCGCGCGGGCGCCGGGTGCTGACGCGACTGCTGATGCTCTCCGCCGCCTTCGTGGCGTTCATCTGGCCGGCCGTGACGCACCGTCCGCTCAACGCGCGCCCGACCCGTTCCTGACGCTAAACTCTTTACTCGGATGTCACCAGAAGCTCGCGGCCGCGGTCTCACTCTGCCCGAGTGGGCGCCGCGGCTCGCCCTCGCACTGTCCCTCGCCCTGGCCTGGGCCAACTTCTTTCTCACCTCGAAATGGGCCGCGCTGCCGGCGGCACTCCACGGCGCACGACGGCCGTGGTACGCGCTGGCACTGCTGACCGCCACGGCGTTGGCGGCGCTCGCATGGCGGCGGGTCGGCGCGCCGGTGACGATGGGACGGGTGCCTTCGTGGCTGCTGCTGATCGGAGGGGCCGCCATCCTCGTGTTCAGCGTGCTGTCGCTGCTGCCTCCCTCCCAGTGGTCGCAGATCCCGTTCAAGGACGACTGGACGGAATTGTTCCAGGCAGCGGTGAGCGGCGTCCACCTGCTGCGGCGCGGCGTCGTCGTCGGCTGGAACTGGTGGCTGATGGGCGGATATCCGACATCGACCGACATCGCGCAGAGCTTTGCCGTACTGGCGCTCGTGCCGATGACGCTGTTCGGCGACACGGTCGGCTATCACGTGCTCCACGTGTTTCTGTTCCTGTCGGTGCCGGCCTTCGTCTGGTGGGACCTTCATCACGACCGACCCGAGGCCGCGATGCTGGCGGCGGGACTGGCGTCGGTCTTCACCGCGGGGTACCTCGGCATTCTTGGATCGAGCGGCGACACGAACTCGCTCGTCGGCGTGTTCTGTACCGGCGTTGCGCTTGCGGGGAGCAGAGCCGCGCGTTTGGGACGGCGGTGGGGCGGCCCGGTGCTGATGCTCGGCCTGACGCTGGCGCTGTACTCGCACACGGCGTTCTTCGTCTACGCGGCGATCTACCTCCTGCTGGAGGCGGTGTACTTCCGCGATCTGCGCGCCGCAATCCGCCTCGTGCTCGCGGCCGGGATCGCTGGAGTCGCCGCGCTGCCGGTGTATTGGGAATCGCTGCGCTTCCCCGCGTACGTGAGCTTCAACAACGTCACCTACGATCCCAAAGCTCCGGTCGACTGGCCCGCCGCGGCACGATCGTTCTTCTACAACGTCGAGATGCTGGTCCTGCCGCACCGCTGGTTCAACCACTATCCGAGCCTCCTCTATGTGTGGTTGCCGGTCGTGGGGATCACGGCGCTTGGCCGGGGACGTTCGCGCACGGGATTTTACGCATGGGCGTGCATCGCGACGCTCGTGCTGCTCCGGCTGAACACTCCACAGGCCGGCGCGCTGTTCGATCGGATTCAGCACATGTACCCGCTGCTGCTGGGTCCTGCGCTCGCCGGGTTTCTGCTCGACCGGGCCGGCAGCCGCACGCTGGCGCTGGCGCTCGTCGCGGTGCTCGGAGTGTTCGTGCAGATTCCGCTCGACCCGGTCCGGCACGTCCCGGAGCTGCGCGCGTTCGATCCTCCGCTGATCGATCGCATCGCCGCCGCGGACGGCAACATGATCCTCGTGGAAGTCAGCCCGCACCGCGACATGGACGCCGATCCGCAGCGCCGCAGCCCGCGGACGCCGTTCGACGTGCATTTCGAGGGACTCCTGCCCTCAGTTGCCGGCCAGCGGTTCTACAGCCAGATGATCGACGGCTACGTCTGGAACGTGTGGCGCGGGCAGATCGTGGGGGCGGGGACGTTTCGAGGCAAGGCGATCGCCGAGACGCCGGCGGAGGAGTTCGCCGCCGAGATGAAGCGATGGGGCGTGAAGCACCTGTTCGTCTGGACCGATGCCTCGCGCGAGTATCTTCGGCGAAGCGGTAGCTTCACCGAGCAGTGGCGCGGCGGCCTGTGGTCGGAGTTCGTGCTGCCGGACGTCGACACGAGATCGGCCGTCACCGCGGCCGGCAGCGCGCGGTTGGCTCGCCTCGACTTCCTCGGCGGCGACGTCGAGCTCCAGGATGTCACCGCGGGCTCTCCCGTGGTTCTCCGCACGAACTACTACCCGGCCTGGCGCGCATACCTGGGAGAGCGTTCCGTTCCGCTGTTCGACCAGGACGGCCAGCTCGCGTTCCGTGCTCCGGAAAGCGGCAGCTATGTCGTGCGGCTGGAGTACCCGCGGTATCAATGGATCTCGCTTCTGGCGATCGCCGTCTTTAGCGCCGGCGCCTGCATGCTGTATCGCGTTTCCGCACCGAGAAGCATCGGCGATCGCCTCGCAGGTGCGAGCATCTAATACGCGATGATCCGCAAGTGGCGAAACACCGTGAAGAGCCACGAGTGCCGCCACGGATTCTCCAACGCATAACTCACCGAGACAATCGAGCAGGCCAGCAGTACGAACGCGAGTGTGCGGAGGCGCCGGTTCTGCGCCCAGCGATCCGCTTCAGGGATCATCGTGAGCAGCCACAACGGCACGAGCCAGAAGAACCACCGCGGTCCCGCCGTGGTCCCGCCGTAACTGTTCGTCCGGATTACGTAGAAGACGAAGGTCAGCGCGGTCAGCGCCGCCGTCAGCGGGCCAAGCGTACGAAACGGCAAACCTGCGGGTTCGATTTCTGGTCCGCGCATCGCCGTCCGAACCATCCCAATCCACCCAAGCAGGAGGACCGGCGTCAGTGACAGGATCCCGGTATGACCCACGAGCAGGTGCGCCGCATACACGAGTTTGGGCTCGTCCAGGCTGTCGATGCCTTTTTCAGTGACCCAGTAGCTGCCGGGATACTCGTACCAGCTCTTTTGCGCGTACGTCGGCAACACCGAGCCCACGGCCAGGTATTGCGTCACGAGGTACGCGACTACCGGTAACAACATGGCCGGCAGCGCCAGGCGGATGGTGTCACGAGGCTGGAGGCGCACCAGCCAGAGCAGTACCCCCAAAGCCAGCGAGGCTGCAGGCAGCTCGTTGCACGCGGTCCACCCGGCGAACAAACCGGCAAGCACGAACCGCCACGCCGGCCGATCCTCGTCCAGTTGGATGCGGAGGCATTGATACACGGCGAACAGCGCGCCCATGGCTGCCACTGTGTGGTTGTTCAGGCTTGGCAGGAAGCCGGACACGAACGTCGCCAATCCTGCCGTGGCGAAGACGAACAGCCGTCCCCACGTCGTCGTGCCGAGCCGCTCGATCAGGTGCGCGAACGCGATGAGGTACAGGACGAACGGCACCAGATTGAACGTGAGCAGAATCGTTCGAACCACGGCGAGCCGCTCGCTCCAGAGGTCGAGGTTCAACGCGTTGCGCAGCACCCAATACTCGACGGCGACGACCGTCGGCAGCAGCGTCGGCTTGCTGGAGTAGAAGCGGCGGGTGGTCGGATGCATCACGACGTCGATCGATTCCCAGCCGGGAATCGTCACGATGCCTGAGTCGCGATACCTCCCATCCGGCTGTGCCTCGCGGCGGCCAATGGAGTAGCTGCCCGTCTCAACGAGCGCCCGAACCGTTCCCCAGCGGGACCGGTCGTTGCTCGAGAACGAGTGCGGCGCCGTCAAGATGCGCGCTCCGACGATGCTGGCGGCAACGACGAGGAGGAGGACGTAGAACTGCTTGCGAACACCGGCGTGAGACGGTGGGAGCTCGTGCGGCGCGTCCGGAGTGTCCTGTGGCATGGCGCGGACGGCCTCTCTAAGTGGCCGGATTCGTCTGCGGCGACAGCCCATAGGCCGCGACGAGATCCCGCAACGTCTCTTCCAGCGCGATGCGCGGCGTCCAGGACGTTTCGCGGCGGATTTTCCCGATGTCCGCTTCGAGCAGCATCCGCTCGGTGGGCCGCAGCCGCGACGGCTCCTGAACGACCTGAATCGGGCGGCCCAGGATGCGCCTCAGGGATTCGACGATGTCCTCGACCGACGCGGACACGCCGGTGCCCACGTTGTAGACGCGCAGACCGTCCCTCCCGGCGACTGCGATGACGGCGTCTGCCACATCGCGCGTGTCGATGTAGTCGCGCCGCGGCGCCATGTTTCCCAACTGGATCACGTCAGACGCCCGCAGCGACTCGAAGATGTGCGGCACCACGTGCGGGTTGGTTTCGTTCCGGCCGATCGCGTTGAACAGCCGCAGCGTGGCCGCCGGTATGCCGGTCTCTCCGTGAAACGCGGCAACGAGTCGCTCGCCGGCGAGTTTCGATTCGCCGTACACCTCCAGCGGCTGGAGCGGCGTCGCGTCCTCGACGCACGGACGATCCGTCGGCGCATACACCGCTCCCGTCGACGCGAACACAAAGGACTGCACGGAGCTGCCGCGACAACCGTTGAGCACACGGCGCGTGCCCTCCACGTTGACGTCCATCGTTTCCTGCGGATGCGCAATGCAGTCCGGGATGTAGTGCATGGCCGCCAGGTGAATCACCCGGTCGGGCCTCGACGACCGGACGGTCGCCTCGACGCGCCCGCTGTCGCGAATGTCCCCCTCGATCAGGCGAACGCCTTCCGGCAGGTAGTTGCGGCTGCCGCGCGAGAGATTGTCGTATCCGATGACCTGATGCCCCGCGGATATCAGACGGTGGCAGAGCGTCGAGCCGATGAACCCGGCAGCGCCGGTGACGAGCACGGTTCGCCGGGAACGATTCGCTGAGTCGGTCACGCGCGTGCCTTCAGAAGGTCGGTGAACACGTTCCAATAGCCCTCGCACATCGCCTGCAGGGAATATCGCTCGACGGCCACGGCGCGGCAGGTTCGCTTCATCTCCGGAAGGCGGCCGCGGTCGGCCAGCACGCGGCGCAGCGTCGCCACGACGCTCTGAACGTTCTCGGGGTCGTCGACATACCAGCCGGTCTGGCCTGGCGTGATCGGCTCCCGCACGCCGGGCAGATTGGACACGACGCAGGGAACGCCGGACGCGAGCGCTTCGAGCGTGGCGATCGACAGCCCCTCGCGAATCGACAACTGCACGAAGACGTCGGTGTCCGTGAGCACGCTGCGTTTGCGCGCTTCGTCGATGAACCCGATGAAGTGGACGGTGCCGGGCAGACGCTCCGCGAGGCGGCGGATTCGATCCTCCTCAGGCCCGGTTCCCGCGATGGTGAGCGACAGGGCGATGCCCTCGCTCGTCAACTGCTCCACCGCGGCGATCAGGACGTCGATGTTCTTTCGCGGCACCAGCCGGGAAATCGAGAAGAGGTTGAGCACGTCGCGTTCACGATCGCCGGGGCGGAACTCGTCGACATCCACTCCATTCGGAATCACCGTGACCTGCCGCACGCCCATCACATTCCGCAGATATTCTCCCAGGTCGAGGCTGACGCTGACGACGGCGTCGGCGCGCTGGAGCACCGCGCGCGTCAACGGCTCGAGCGCGCGTGGCAGCTCGTACACGTCGGCGTTGCCATGAACCGTCACGACAACGGGGCGCTTCACCAGCGCACGTGCCATCAGGATGCTGAGGCCGAGCGGCAGCGGGAAGTGCAGGTGAACGAGATCCGACGCCGCCATCAGCCTGCGCAAGGGACTCAACGCGCAGAAGACGTCGAGCCCGGTGACGATGCTCTTCTTCCAGAAGGAGACGTGGTGAACGCCGGTCGCGTACTCCTTCCAGATTGCCGGCGCCGGGTTCCAGAAGCGCTCCACGCTCAGATACTCGTAGCGTTGATGTGCGGGCGTGTCGTGAAGACGCCGCGTCAGCACGGTATTCGTGATCTGCGGCGAGAGGCCCTGAGCGATGGCGGCGAGCACCATCTGTCCGCCTCCCTGGCGGGGCCAGAAGGTGGGATACACCGACAGCAGGCGAATGGGCCGTCCCAGTGGATTCTCTCTCATACGTCGCGTCGAAGCGCTTCGCGCACGGCACGCAATCCCGCGCGCGCAAGCTCCTGCAGCTCCACCAGCGTATTCTCGGCGAGAAGGTTCGTCAGCCCCTGCATTTTGTGCGGCTCGCGGTTCGCGAGCACCTTCGCGGGTCTGCGGAGTACCGCGGCGCAGATGGCGGGATGGTAGCGATCGGAAATCACGCCGGATGACCCCGAGATCACCCGCACGAGCTCCGTCACGCTGCGGCACGCGACCGGGGGCACATGAAGCCGGCGCGCCGCCTTCGCGAGAAAGCGCCCGTCGCGCCGGTAGTCGCTCGTGGCCAGCACGATGCGATCGTTCGACGGTTCCGCGATCAGGCGCGCGCCTTCGTAGAGGGCACCGCCTTCGATCCTGAGGGCATTCGCGTCCAGATTGTTGG
Organism: Vicinamibacterales bacterium; assembly: GCA_048594885.1. Classification (GTDB taxonomy): domain Bacteria; phylum Acidobacteriota; class Vicinamibacteria; order Vicinamibacterales; family 2-12-FULL-66-21; genus JBMDXB01. The sequence goes on along the minus strand of JBMDXB010000172.1, from coordinate 62,499 downwards.
AACGCAGGAAGATCGCTCGATACGGACCGTCGATGTCCGCCGGCGCTCCCGATGGCGCATACGGGTAGAGGAACGCCAGATCGGCGGACAAGGTTACGGGCACGTCGCGCTCACGCAAATAGCGATACGTCGAGGACTCTCGCGCGATTCGAACCGTGGCCCCGGCGACGGCGGCGATCCCATCCGGCGGCAGGGGACCGATCGAATGGTTCGCCAGGATGACCGGTAGTCCAAGCTCGCGGGCGATCGTCAGGTCGGCCAGCGCACTCGTCACCCGCAGATCGTATTCGGCAAGATACGGCCCGGGCGCGCACACGATGGCGTCGTACTGCGAGAAGAGCGCCTTGCGGCGCGCTCTCCACCACGGCTCGAACAGCAGCGTTCCGATCATGGCTGGCGACAGCTTCCAGTACCAAGGGAAGGTATCAGGCAGGTAACGATCGGCGATCCTCAGGACTTCCTCTGTCTCGCCGGCGGGTTGGGCCGGGTATCCCGCCAGGTCCAGCGCGCGTGGCTTCAGCTCCCGCAAGGCCGACAGCAGCACCGAGAGCTGCAGCACGTCCCCGAGATTGCCCTTGAGCCACGCGTGGAGGACCAGGATTCTCACGACGGCCGTCTTCCGAGGGCGAGCGACGCCGATCCGAACAACGCGCCCGCGATCTGAGCGACGAGCGCGACGCCGCGGAACGCGAGCGCCACGATCAATCCGGTGGTGACATCGAACGCGAGCACCTTGCCGACGAGTGCGACGACCCACTCGGCAACGCCGACGTTCCCGGGGGTGATCATCACGATTCTGACCGGGCTCGTCAGCGCGTAGACCACGCCGCCGGCCAGAAAATCATGGGGTCCTCCCGAGAGCGACTGATACAGCAGCCCGAACGTCACGAAGTTGGCGACGTGACGCCCCAGCGACAGTCCGAACACCGAGCCCGCCATCCCACGGCTCGTCGTCAGGCTGCTCATGCTGGAAAGCCACCGCCACTTCTGCAGCCGCTGATGCCGCGTGATCCGCGGTATGAGCTCGAACGTTGCGACTGCCGCCACACTGGTGATCAATACGGCCGCCGATATGCCGATGATGGCTGCAGGGACACGGCCCGCGGTGATCCACAACAGTCCGGTGGCGGCCACGCCGAGCACGGCCGCGGCACTCAGCCCGAGCACGTTCGTAAACAGCGTGGCCCACGTGAAATCGGCGTAGGTGATGCCTCGACTCTTGAGATAGGCGAGCCGTACCGCAAGGCCACCGGCGACCGGCACCAGCGAGCCCAGGAACAACCCTCCGGTCCGGACCACGTAGAGCTCCCAGAAGCCGAGCGCCTTGAGACAGGTCCGCAGCGGAAGCAGCAGCGATCCGTTCAACAGCACCTGCGACAGGAGCTGGACCAGGCCCGTGCCGACCAGCATCTGCAACGAGAGGCGCTGAACGCTCGCGAGCTCCTCGCGCGATCTCCACACGTGGAATGCGATGGCGGCCAGCAGGACGGCCATCGCGCCGCCAGTCAGCCACCGTTTGTACGCAGGCGATGGCACGGCCTACAGGGGCGCTCCAGGATCGACGGCCGAATCCGACGCGTACTTCAGAGGGAACTCCCGCTTGCGATCGCGGCTCACATTGACGATGAGGTCCGCGAGTAGACCGGTGAAGACCGTCTGACCGCCGATGACCATCAACAGGACACCGAACGTCAGCAGCGGCCTGGTGCCGATCGGGATGCTCTGCGTCCAGAGAATCGTCAAGTACAAGAGGCAGAGAAAACCGATGGCCATCAGGACCGAACCGATTCTGCCGAAGAAGTGCAGCGGCCGCGCGGTGTACTTGATCAGGAAGAAGACCGTGAGCAGGTCCGGCATTTCCGTCAGGACCTTCACCGGCGAGTATTTGGACACGCCGTACTTCCGCTCGCCGTGGCTGACCGGACACTCGACGACACGGTAGCCCATCTCCGTCGCGATGAGCGGGATGAAGCGATGCATGCCGCCGTAGAGATTCAAGTCCCGGGCGACGTCGGCTCTGTACAACTTCAGGCCGCTGTTCATGTCCTTGAAGGAGGCGCCGAACAGCCAGCGGATCACGAGCCGGTTGAACAATTGGGAGAACAGGATCTTTACCGCGGCATCACGCCGCTCTTTGCGCCATCCACTGACGATATCGGCCTCCTCGGAGAGGAGCTCGTCGCGCATCCGCGGAAAATTGCGCGGATCGTCCTGCAGGTCCGCGTCCATGGTCAGGATGTACTGGCCGGCCGCCCTGGCGAAGCCGCACAGAAGCGCGGCCGACTTGCCCAGATTCCGTCTGAAGGAGAAGACACGGACGTGGTCGTGGGTCTTCGCGAGCGTCTTGAGCTGTTCGAGCGTGCCGTCCGTCGACCCGTCGTCCACGAACACCACTTCATGACGCTCATGCGACGGCGCGATGGCGGCGTCGATGGACGCCAGCAGCTCCCGCAGGCTCTCCTCCTCGTTGTAGACCGGCACGACGACGGATACCGTCGGGGCGGCCGGCGGCGCGAGCGGGTGAGGCGTCACTGGCAGGCCTGGCCGCTGTCCTTCGGCCACACGTTGTCGGCCGGGTTGCGATCGGGGAAACGGCAATCGGGATCGAAGGTGATCCGCGTGATCTCGCGCGGGCCGAAGTCGAGTGTCGCCTGGAACGTCCGGCTGCCGGTGAACCAGACGTCAACGGGCCACGTCACGACGGCGGTCGCCGCGTCGAGCATGTTCGCGTTCGGCATCGGCTTGATCGCGGGACCCGAGTCGGCGAACTGCACTTTCAGCACGACGGGTGACGGCATCTGGCCGTCCTGCCGCACGGTTACGGTCGTGCGCGCGCCGGCCGTCTTCACGTCCTCGATCGCGCCGTCAACCGATTCCGTCGTCCACAGCCAGTAGTACCAGAACCACCCGAGATCCTGCTTCAGCGCGGCGTTCATGAAGAAGATGTAGTCCCACGGCGACGGATGCTTGAAGCTCCACGTCTTCGTGTACTCGCTCATCGCACGCTGCACGGCCTCGTCGCCGACGATGCCGCCGAGCATCGAGAGCATCAGCGGCGTCTTCGAGTAGGTCTGGAATCCGTACATGTTACCCGCGTAGTTTGCGCACCACATCATCGGCGGTTCGTCCTCGTTACCGCTCATGCGCCCGTAGCTCTGGCCGAGGTTGTTGAGATTCGGCTTCGTGCCGCGCGCGTCGGCACCCGAGAGGATGTTCATGTACTGGTTGAAGCCTTCGTCCATCCAACCGTAGCAGGTCTCGTTGTTGCCGACCAGCATCGGCCACCACTGATGTGCCGCCTCATGGTCCGCCGCCCCCTGGTTCGAGTTGATCACCATCGGGTATTCCATCCCGGAGCTCGGGCCATCCTGCAGCGTGAGCTGCGGAAATGGATACGGCGCCCAGAGCTTCGAGTAGAACTCCAGCGCGTGGCGGGTGACCGGCCCGGCGTTCGCGTAGAGATCCGCGCGTTCCGGCAGGTGCACCATGTAGATCGGAATCGGCCCCTTGCCGGGAATCGTCGCGCGCGTGGCCTTGAAGACGTAGTGCTTCGCCGTCGCCCACGCGAAGTCGTTGACCAGGTCGGCGACGAAGTGCCAGACGAGGCGATCGCCCGGTGCCGTCGATTTGCCCGGCCCCGCTTCCTCCGGTCCGACGATCGTCACCACATCGTCTGACTGGAGCACCTTCGCGAGACGCTCGCGCGCCTGCGTGGTCAGCACCTCCTGCGGGTTCTGCAGGACGCCGGTGCCGGTGACGATCCAGCCGCCCGGCACGTCGATCTTCACGTCGAAACGGCCGAAGTTGTTGTAGAACTCGGACGGTCCCAGATAGACCTGGTTGTCCCAGCCGCGCAGGTCGTCGTACTTCGCCACGCGCGGGAACCATTGTGTCGGCTGGAACAGCGTGTCGCCCCATCGCTGCTCCGTGCGATGCCCGCGTCCTCCTTGCTCGCTGCCGGGCAGCTTCGTTCGCCACTCGATCTCGAGCTTCGCGGTGGACTTCGCTGCGATCGGATTCGCCAGCGAGATCCGCGCCGACGTCGTGTCGAGTCCCCAGGCGCCGAGCCGGCGCGGCATCTGCGCGCCACGGCCGCGGCCGCCCATCGACGGCGCGGAGAGATCCACCGCGTCGCCGTTGACCACGATGCGCGTGACGACCATGCCGTCGGTGTTCTCGGCCGGTACCCACTGGCCGCGCTGCGCGAGCGGCCGGTAGATGTTGTGGTCGAGCCGCAGGGCGATGTCGTTGAGCGGCTGCGGGCTGTTGTTGTGCAGCGCGATCGTCTCGCTCCCGGTGATCGTGTGGGTCGCGGGATCGAGCCGCGCGGTGATCGTGTAGTCCGTCTGTAGCTGCCAGTAGTTCGGGCCGGGCCGGCCCGTGGTGTCCCGCGTGCCGGCCTCGAACGCCCGGCGGATTGCATTGGTCAGCGGCACGTCGCGGCGGATGGCGCGGGTCGCCGCGGCGGTTGCCACCTCGGGTCGCGCCTGGGCCATGACGACGGCACGCTCGCTGCCGCGAGCGAGCAGAGCAGCGGCGAGAGCGAACACGAGAAGATTGCGGCGCATGATGATCGGCATCGTACTGGCGTGGTCAGGGACGGTCAAATGAAATACCGCCGGTTGCGCTCAGCGCGCGTCCGGGAATCCGAGCGCGAACAGCAACGCGGCGCGCACCTCGGCCATCCGGTCCGCGCGCAACGTGCCGATCGCCGCACCAAGACGCGCTCTGGGCACCGTCTGTAGATGATCGAGATTCACCGCGCAGTCGCGCGGCAGTCCCTCGGCGGATCCGACGATCACTTCCGTGGGAATGTCCCGGATGGTTGTCGTAATCGGAGCGACGGTCACGTCGCCGAGGACTTCGATGATGGAATCGCGCGTGAGGACGAGCACAGGGCGACGCTTGTCGGGGTGCGCGAAACGATACCAGCGAATCTCGCCCCGCCCGATCATTCAGGCCACGCCTGTTCGCGCTGCCAGCTGTCGAATTCGCCGCGGCGGGCCGGACGGCGCCTGTAGCCTTCACGGTGCCGTTGCTCGAGTTCCCGCTCGCGCAGGCGATCGAGCGCCTCGGCGAGCGCGCGACGGGTGAACCCGGATCGGCTCAGCCCGAGGCGTTTCGCAGCTCGGTCGACCCGCCGGACCAACTCTACGTCCAGCGTCATCTGAACGGTCGTCATACTTATAGCTATTGTAATCCACACCGATTGCTCCCGGGACAGGGCGAGGGCCAGCGGTCCGCGCGCGCGGCTTCGCGCGGCGCGTCGCGCAAGCGTGGGTGGCACGCTACCAAGCGGTCGGTGCGTTCCGGAATCGCGCAGAGCATCGCGCGCTCCAGGGTATCTGGATCGAGATCGCTGGTCACGCCGCCGGTAAGCCTGACGGGCTTCGCGTCCCGCTGCTTCTCGACCTGCCTGCCAACACCACCTTCGAGATAGGCGAGCCGAGCTTCGCGCACCAGCACGACGGCGGTGTCGTCTGCGGCTTTCCGGAGCGTTTCCGCAAGCTGAAACGGGTTCGCCCGCGCAGTCGAGATCGGCACCTTCAGTTTCTTGCCCATTTGCGCATCCTGTCCAACTATGTTGTACATCCTCACCTTGACCCTTCACCTCACCGACTTGGATCGATCGCTGCTGCACGGCGAGCACGGCGCCGCCGCTGCTTTTGCGATGCAGATCTTGACGGCGTTCGCCGGCGCCGTCGGCGCACCGTCGCTGCTCGACATCACGCGCGCGCACATCGACGGCTGTCTGTATCACGGCCAGGTGAGCCTCGATTTCGTCGAGCGCATGGTCGCCGGCGGCGGCCGCGTGCGCGTGCCGACGACGCTGAACGTCGGCGCGGTGGATCTGATCCATCCCGAGCTGGTGCGATTGAGCGAGCCGGAGATGGCGGCGGCGCGCCGCCTGATGAAGGCCCACGAGGAGCTCGGCTGCCATCCATCGTTCACCTGCGCGCCGTACCAGACGCGGTTCCGGCCCGTGTTCGGCGAACAGATCGCGTGGGGCGAGTCGAACGCCATCGTCTTCGCCAACTCGGTGATCGGCGCCCGCACGAACCGCTACGGCGATTTCATCGATCTCTGCTGCGCGCTGGCGGGACGCGCGCCGGCGTGGGGACTGCATCTCGACGAGCACCGCCGCGGCCGCGTGTTGTTCCGGCTCGCCGGTTTCGCGACATCGCTACATCCGACCGACGCGCTGTTCGTCGCCCTCGGACTGATCGTCGGCGCTGCCAGCGGCGATCGCGTGCCCGTCATCGACGGGCTGCCGCCGCCTCGCTCCGAAGATCAGTTGAAGGCACTCGGCGCTGCGGCGGCCTCGTCTGGGGCGGTCGCGCTGTTCCATGCCGTAGGCATCACGCCGGAGGCGGCGACACTCGCCGATGCGTTCCACGGCGGCACGCCGGAGCAGACGATCGACGTCCGCCCGGCAGACGTCACGCACGCGCTCCAGCAGCTCTCGACCGTGCCGGATGGCACGCCGCTCGACGCCGTCTGCCTCGGCACGCCGCATTTCTCGCGTGACGAATGGGATCGCTTCCTGCCGCTGCTGCGTGAGGCCGCGCCGGCGCGCGGCGTGCCGATCTACGTGAGCACCGGCCGCGCGATCCTCGACGATCTCGAGCGCGAGGGCCTGCTTGCCGGTCTCGACGCCTTCGGCCTGCGGGTCGTCGCCGACACGTGCACGTACCTCACGCCGATTGTCGAGCGGCTCGACGGAACCGTGATGACGAACTCCGGCAAGTGGGCGCACTACGCGCCTGGCAATCTCGGCGTGCAGGTGGCGTTTGGCGAGATCGAGGACTGCCTGGCGTCCGCAGCGGCAGGCCGTGTCGTGCGGGTGACGTCGTGACGCGAGAGGCCACACCGCTGGCGCCCGGCGATGCAGGGGGCCGCGCGCTCGTACTCCGCGACGCGCTCAGCTTCTGGGGTGGCATCGACATTGAGACGGGACGCGTCATCGATCGGTCGCATCCGGATCTCGGCGCCTGCGTGACCGGGACGATCCTCGTGATGCCCGGCGGCCGCGGCTCGTCGTCCTCGTCGTCCGTTCTGGCCGAGACGCTGCGGCGCGGCACCGGACCCGCCGGCATCGTGCTCTCCGTCCCGGATCCGATCCTGACCGTCGGCGCCATCGTCGCGCATGCGCTCTACGGCATTCGCTGTCCGATCGTCGTGTGTAGCATCGACGGCTTCGCCACAGGCGATCACCTGCGGGTCGAGGCCGGCGCCGACGGCGTTGCGCTGGTGAGCCGCAACTGAAGTTGCGGCCTACTGCAGAGCCGTAGCCGCACAGGCGTAGGGCGGAACTTCAGTTCCGCCAGGCCAGCAAGACAGGTTGCGCCAGAATAGACCATGCCCGCCGCGTTCGAGGAGCTCATCGCGTTCATTGCCGCGCAACTTCCCGCCCCCGTCCAGCAGGATTTCCAGGACGATGGATCCGTGCTGTTCGTGGGCGGCGATCCCGGCGAAGTGATCGTGCGGCTCACGACCCACACGGTCACGGTCGCGGAGTATTCCGTGCGGTGGGAACGGCCGTCTACGCCGGCCGTGCAGCCGATCGAAGTGGCTGTCTTCAACTGGGAAGCGGTCTCGGGCGACGCGGCCATGCGCGTCGTCCGCACGCTCATCGCGGCGACCCGCGAGTCGCGGCTGTCGAAGTACACGACGTGTCAGGCCTGCGAGAAGAGCACGCCGCCGGAGTGGATGCACGACGACGAGATCTGCCAGAGCTGCGCCGAGCGCGAGCGCGGCGTCGTGCACTGAGCGATCGCTGATCGCCGATCGCTGATCGCTGATCGCTGATCGCCGATCGCTGACCGCCGATCGGCTATTTGCCGGGGTCGCGGTTTTCGTCCTTCTTCAAGTACGGCACGCCATCGGTCAGCCACTTCGGCGCTGGCGCGCCTTTCAAGTAATGGTCGAAGAACTGGAAGTACCGGATCGTCAGGTCCTTCCGGTTCGCCATGTTGCGCAGGCCATGCCCTTCGTTCGGATACGCGAGCAGCACCGCCTTCTTGCCGTTGTAGCGGAGCGCGTTGTAGAAGGCGAGGCCGTTCTCGAAACCGACCGTCGGATCGGCGGTGCCGTGCATGATCAGGAACGGCGCCGTCGCCTTCGGCGCGTGCACGAGCGCAGACTCGAAGCGGTAGCGGTCCGGGTCGTCCCACGGTGAGAATCCCCAGCGGCCCTGACCATAGAGGTAGTAGTCGAACCCGGTCGCGCCGCTGCCTTGCTGCACCTGGTAGGTCCAGCCCCAGTTCTGATTGAAGTCGTTGAAGAGATCCGTCACGCCTGCACCGACGCCGACCGCGGCGAACAGCTTCGACATGGCGCCGATAAATGCCGCGCCCTCGCCGCCGTAGCTGTGGCCGGCGATGCCGATGCGCTTCGGATCCGCGTAGCCCATCTCGATCACCTTCCGCGTCGCCGCCTCGACGCACTCGAGCATGTCGCTGTGCGACAGCCCGGTGCGGAAGTGCACGTCCGGCAGCATCGTGACGTAGCCGCGGCTCAGCGCCTCGATGGGCGATGCGCCCATGCCCGTGAGATACGTTGGCGGCGAATAGCGGTGGAGGTTCTGCGAGTTCTTCTCGTAGAACGTCACGAGCATCGGCCGCTTCTCGCCCGGCTTGTAGTCGTCCGGCAGGCCGAGAATGCCCTGGAGCCGGACGCCGTCCTTGGTCTTGTACTCGAACAGGATGCGGCGTCCCCAGATGTATTCCGGCTGCTGCGGGTTGGCCTCGGTGATCTTCTTCGCCTCCTTGAATCCGGGGCCTGACACCCGCAAATCCGGGAACTCGACGAACGTCTGGCGCGTGAAGAGGAACGTGTCAGCCTTCGCCGCCTTCGCCGGCGTGCTGAACGACGCGTCCTCGTAGACGAGCTCCTTCAGCTCGCCGTTCGACAGCTCGTAGAAGCCGGCCTTCTTCGTCCACTCGCCGTACGCCGACAGCGTGATCGGCTTCGACAGATCGATTGGTTCGCGCGGCGGGCCGCCGCGGCCGCCGCCGGGACGCACGGGAGCCACGCCAGGAGCCGCGTTCGGATCCACTTCCGTACGCACGTAACGCAGCCGGATGTCGGCCTTCGTGCCGAGACCGTTCGTGAGGTTGCGTGCGGCGGTACCGTCGAGCGGCAGCAGCCACAGATCGTAGCGGCTGTGGACGATGACCGATTTGCCGTCACTGGTGAAGCCAGCGATGCCGTACGAGGGGCGGGCCCCGGGATGATCGTATTCGGCGTCCGTGAAGTTCGGGCCGGCAGCGCCGCCGAGCGTCTTGGTCACGGCCGTGTCGAGATCGTAGGCCTGGTACTTCCCGTCCTTCCAGTAGAGGAAGTACTCGCCGTCGGGCGAGATGCCGAACGCATGGCCGCCGCCGCTCAGGTGCCCCTTCAGCACGAGACTCCGCTCGCCGGTCGACGTGTTGACGCGATAGAAATCGGCCGACGGCCGCTTCGTCTCGTTGAGCGACACGTGGCTCCGCGCGTCGCGTCCGATCGCCCAGCGGCCATCCTGCGCGACGTCGAGGTCCTTCATCGATCCGTCAGCCAGCTTGACGAATTTGATCGCCGCGACGTCGAACGCCTGGCGGAAGGTGAAGTTGCGATCCTGCTCGGCGCGGATCATCTGCAGCGACTGCACGCGTTCGTCCGACGTGTTCCAGACGTCGACGTCCGGCGTCTCGTCGCGCTCACGCCGCGGTGTCTCCGGACGCGCGGACTGTTCCTTCGCGCCGAAGAACACGCGCTTGTTGTCTTTGCTCCACGTGAGCGCGCCGCGCTCGCTGACGACCCACTCGGTGGGGAAGCCGGCTGCCTTCGCCGGGTCAAGGACGACGGGCGCCGCCACCACGGGTGCATCGCCGTCGGTCGTCTCGATCGCCACCGCCGCGCGTATGTCGGTGAATGCGAGCAGCACGTTGCTGCGCTCGCGCATCTTCTCGACCGCTGCCCCCTTGAGCACCGCCAGCGCCGTGCCTTCCTCGTTCCACGCAAGGCGGCTGTAGATCTTCGCGTCGTTGTCGAGGGTCGTTACCCTGCCGCTGCGCATGTCGAAGACGAAGAGGCCGTTGCCGTCCTTGATCGTCGCGTCGACCGTGTAGGCGAGCAGGTCCCCCTTCTTGTTGAATGCGATGTCGCCGACGGTACCCAGCAACTGATGCCGTTGCGTCCGAAGATCCAAGAGGATGACATCGACGCCTCTTGGAACTTCGCTGCTGGTTCCGGGGGTTCCGGGGGTTCCCGGGGTTCCGGTTCCTTGGGTTCCTCTGCCTCCGGTTGCGCCTGCCGCCTGCGCGGGACGCCGGCGCAGGAACATGTGTGTCGACGCGGGCGAGAAGGTGAACGACTGGATGTCCTGCCACGAGCGGACCTCACCCGTCGCCAGGTTGCGCAACTCCGCGCGGCGTGGCGGTGTTGGCGGTGTCCCGCCGCCACGACCCGTCTGCGTTTCGCCGCCAGGAGCCGGCGGCGTTTCGGGCGGCGTCGGCTGATCGCCTGGTGGCTGCGTGCCTCCACGGCCGCCGCGTCCGCTCCGCTGCGGCGGCTCGACGATGTAGGCGAGCCACTGCGAGTCGGGCGAGAACGACGCGTTCGTTCCGTTGGACACCGACACGTCGGCGTTCGTGTCGAGATTCACCAGGTGGAGCACCGGCTTCGTGTTCGCCGGCGTCGTGTTGGTGAAGTGCAACACGTAGGTGACCCACTTGCCGTCACCGGAGATCTCCTGGCCGGAGATGCTGCGCCACTTCGAGTAGTCCTCCACCGTCAGCGGCTTCTTGCCATTGCCGTTCTGGGCGGCGGGCAGGGCAAGGGGAACCATGACAACGGCCAGCACTGCGCTGAGCGCCGCGGCGCGCCGGGCGGATCTCGTGGCGAACACCTGCATCTTTGTGGCTCCTGTGAGACGGAGCGCCGATAATATCAAACCAACGCGGTGAACCCTTCGGCCGTCTTCGGTCTCTGGAGCCCCGCATGTCCAACGATCTCGCGCTCGCCATCCGCAGCCTTCGGCGCCGTCCCGGTTTCGCCGGGGCGTCCATCGCCACCCTCGCGCTGGGGATTGGCGCTTCGACGGCCATCTTCTCGGTCGCATACGGCATTGCGCTCCGTCCGCTGCCGTACCCCGCGGCCGACCGGCTGATACGGATCTACGAAGCCAAGCCGTCGGAGGCGCAACTCGAACACGACGTGTCGATCTTTGCCCTGAACGCGTGGCGCGAAGGCGCGGCGTCGCTCGAGTCCATCGCGCTGTTCGACAAGCCGCGCAGCCGCGTGATCGCGGGCTCCGACAGCGAGGCCGTTCGCGTCACGAGTGTATCGCCCGGCTTCTTCGCCGTGCTCGGCACCAGGCCGTTCATCGGATCCGCGTTCCGGCCGGAGCGGGAGTACACGCGATTCACTGCCGACGATGAAGCGGTGATCTCGTACGAGACCTGGCAGCGGCTGTTCGGAGGACGTGCAGATATCGTCGGACAAACCATCACGTTGGGCGGCGTCGGTGACGATGACGTGTATCGCGTCATTGGCGTCATGCCGAAGGGGTTCGAATTCGACGAGCCGGCGGACATGTGGCAGCCGACCCAGATCGTGGAGTTGCCGCTGAAGGCCGGCTTCCTGAACTGGCGGTACGAGAAGGCGGTCGCGCGGCTGCGTGCGGACGCCTCGATCGGCCGCGCGCGGGTGGAACTGGAGGCCATTGCCGCGCGGCTGGCGCGCGAGTACCCGACGCAGAGTACCGGGTGGACCGTGACCGTCAAGTCGCTGCACGAGGCGGTCGTCGGCAGGTTCGGCCGCGCCACGTGGCTCCTGCTCGCCGCCGTCGGCGTCGTGCTCCTGGTGACGTGTCTCAACGTAGGCGGCCTGCTCCTCGCGCGCTCCGTGTCGCGAGAGCGCGAGACCGCGGTTCGCGCGGCACTTGGCGCCGGTTCCTGGCGGCTGCTCCGTCTGTGGCTGGCCGAGTCAGCGGTGCTGACGACGTGCGGAGCGATGCTCGGAGTGCTGCTCGCCTGGTGGAGCGTCGCTCTGTTGAAGGCGGCGGCTCCTCCCGGAATTCCCCGGCTCGACGCCGTCGCACTCGACACGCCGGCGCTGGCGCTCGCGGCGTCGGCAGCGCTGCTCGCCGTGGCGTTCTTCACGCTCGCGCCCGGCGGCAACCGCCGCGTCGCGCTCGTCGACGGATTGCGGACGGGTTCGTCCGGCGCCGGCGACAGCACGCGCCGGCATCTGCTTCGCAGCGCGTTGACGTTCGCGCAGTGTGCCGGTGCGGCGACGCTGCTGGTGCTCGCGATCGTGCTCACGCGCAGCTTCGTGAAGCTGACGGCGGTCGATCTCGGCTGGAACCCGTCAGAGGTCGTCAGCATGCGTGTATCGCCGCCGATGCCGCGTGAACTGCGGCGACCCTGGTATCGCTACGTCGAATGGTCGGATCGGTTGATCGGTGCCTTGCAGGCAACGCCTGGCGTCGGGCGCGCGGCCATCACGACGCAGATGCCGCTCTCATCGCAAACGTATCCGTCGCTGCTGGCGAGAGGACGGGGCAAGGAGGCTCGCGACGCTGCCAGGTGGAGCGGCGTGTCGCACAGCGTTACCGACGGATACTTCGACACCATGGGCATTCGCCTGATCAGCGGACGCACCTTCGGCAGGGACGATCGCTTCAACGAGCAGCAGCACCTCGGCGAGGCGCCTCGTGCCAAGGGCGTCGCGGTCGTCTCGGAGAGTGCGGCGCGCTTGCTGTGGCCGGGACGCTCGCCGCTCGGCGAAGCGTTGTGGCTGCCGAACATCGACACGGTCCCGTGGCGGGAGGTGATCGGCGTGGTCGAGGACATCCAGTTCTACTCGGTCGGCGAAGCGCCAATTGCGCATGTCTTCGTTCCCTGGACGCAGTTCCCGACCGGCGGTCCACAGCTGGTGGTGCGAGGCACTGCCTCGATTGCCGCCGTCCGCGAGATCGTCCAGACGGTCCATCCCGGAACGTTTGTGGAGCAGATCGCCTCGCTCGATTCGCTCGTCGCGCGCGCGACGGCCCAGCCGCGGTTCACCACGCGCCTCGTTGCGGCGTTTGCCGCGCTGGCACTGATGCTGGCCGCCGTCGGCATCTACGGCACGTTGTCGTACGTGGTCGGCGCTCGCACGCGGGAGATCGGCATCCGCCTGGCGCTTGGTGCGTCGCGACGCGCGATTGTCGCCAACGTCGCGCGCTACGGCATCGTTCCGGCCGTGGCCGGCGGTGGCATCGGCGTCGTCGCAGCGGTGGCGCTGGTGCGCGCGTTCCGCGCGCTGCTGTTCGGCATAGAGCCCGTCGATCCGGCGTCGTTCGCCGGCGCCGCCACCGCACTGCTGCTCGTCGCGGTGGCTGCCGCGCTCGGTCCCGCCGTTCGCGCCTCGCGCGTCGATCCGTCAGTCGCGCTGCGCGCCGAGTGAACGGAGGGGACGGAGGCAACGGATTCTCACAACGGAGCAACGAAGGAACGGAGACCGATGGAGGCAGCCGGACGAGACGCACCGAGCTGCCGTGGTTGGACGGGCTGGCGAGCGCCCGCCTTCGGCGGGCGTCGGATGGACGGGAGAGGCGCAACGACAAGCAATTCGAGAAGCGCTGCGGTTGCTTGTCGTTGTGCCTCTCCCGTCCACCCACCGCGCGGAACGCGCGGCTCGCCAGCCCGTCTCAGCGTGACAGCCTCCGTTTCGTCTCCGTTGCTCCGTTCGCTCCGTTGTGAGATCCGTTTGCTCCGTCCTCTCCGCTATCTCCAGCACCTGCGGTAGACTGCTCGCTGGTCAACCTCTATGGACCAGCGGACAGTCCAGGCGACGTTTGCCGCGGCGGTCGACCGCCTCGTCTCCGAGCTCAAACACGACCGGTCCGTGCTCGCCGCCATCCTGTGCGGCAGCCTCTCGCACGACACCGTCTGGGCAAAATCCGACGTCGATCTCGTCCTGGTCACGATCGACGACCGCAAGGTGGACGGCGGGTCGCTCGCCCTCTCTGCCGACGGCGTCAACGTCCACGCGATCCTGATGTCTCGGGCGTCGTTCCGTCGCAGCGTCGAGAGCGCGCATCGCAACTCATTCACGCACTCGTTCCTCGCGAAGGGCCGGCTGCTCTACACGCACGACCCGACGATTGCCGATCTCTGCGCAACGCTGGCAACGCTCGGCGAGCGCGACATGCGCCTGCAGCTGCTCCGCGCCGGAACGAGCGCGCTCGGGCCGATCGACAAGGCGCACAAGTGGTTCACGACGCGCGGCGATCTCGACTACACCGCGCTCTGGATCCTCTACGCAGCGACGCCGCTCGCGGCGATCGAAGTGATGAGCGCCGGCGAGCTTGCCGATCGCGAGGTCATCCCGCGGGCCCTGAAGCTGAATCCCGCGTTCTTCTCGATCGTTTACAGCGATCTGCTGAACACGAAGAAAACCACTCGTGCCGTGCAGGCGGCGCTCGACGCCGTCGACGGGTACATGTCGTCGCGCGCGCCCTCGCTGTTCCGCGAACTCGTCGACTACCTGCGCGACGCCGGCGAAGCGCGCTCGGCCACCGAGATCGAGACGTGGTTCGAGCGCCAGTTCGACGTCTGCCACGTCACGACGGCGTGCGAGTATCTCGCGGATCAGGGCCTGATTGGCAAGGCGTCGCTCCCGGTGCGCGTGACGAAGCGGAGCACGGTCGACGTCCAGGAACTTGCGTTCTTCTACACGGAGGCGTCGTCGCATGTCAGGTAAGCCCCCTCGCCCGGCAAACGGCAAGACGGCAATTGCGCGGACGACGATTGCCATACAGGGTGCGCGCGTCCACAACCTGAAGAACGTCTCGCTGGACATCCCGCGCGACCGCCTCATCGTCGTCACCGGCCTCTCCGGCTCGGGGAAATCGAGCCTGGCGTTCGACACGATCTACGCGGAAGGCCAACGGCGCTACATGGAATCGCTGTCGAGCTACGCGAAACGCTTCGTGGCGCAGGTGGCGAAGCCTGACGTCGACTTCGTCTTCGGTCTCTCGCCCGTCATCTCGATCGAGCAGAAGACGCTCACGAGCAACCCGCGTTCGACGGTCGGGACGATGACCGACATCGCGAGTTATCTGAATCTGCTCTACGCGACAATCGGTGAGGCGCACTGCCCGCGCACCGGCGAGGCCGTACCGAGCCGGTCGAGCAGCCAGATCCTCGACGCCATCCTGTCGCTGCCCGATGGCGCCGAGATCGAGCTGCGCGCGCCGGTCTTCAAGGTGTACGGCGAGGATCTCGACTACGTCTTCAACGAGATCCGCAAGAAGGGTTGCCGCCGGCTGATCGTCGACGGCAAACCGGTGGACATCTCCGAGGAGATCTCGCTCGACGACGCGAGCGTCGAACAGATCGACGCGATCGTCGACCGCTTCGTCGTCAGCCGCAGGCACGAGAAGGCGATCAAGGCGGGGATCGCGGCCACGCTGCTCATTGGCGATGGGCTGTTGCGGGTGCACGTCGCCGGCGGCGCGTCGAAGGCTGACGCGCAACGTTTCTACGATCGGTTGTGCAGCCGCACGCACCATTTCGTCTACGGCGACATCGGCCCCGAGTACTTCCAGTTCAACAACCCCGAGAGCGCCTGCCGCACCTGCGGCGGCCTCGGCGTCGACAAGCTCACGCATCCCGATCTGTTGATTCCCGATCCGAAGCGCAGCATCGCCGGCGGCTGTTTCGTCCGCGAGGCCCTCAGGTACAACCCGGACACCTGGGACGGCCGGATGATGTACTCGCTCGCGCAGGCGCTGAAGTTCTCGCTCGATACACCCTGGAAAGACCTGTCAGAAAAGACGCGTCACGCGATCCTCTACGGCATCGACTCCCGGAAGATCACGATGATCTCGCCGCCCGACGCCAAAGTCGCCCGCGACAAGTGGGAAGGCCAGGAGATCGGCTTCCAGGGCATCGCGCGCCGGATCGAGCGCCACTACCGCCGCTATCGGCAGCGCGGCGAAACCTCGTCGCACATGGAGGCGTGGCTCGAAAAGGTGATGGTCGAGCGTACGTGCCCCGACTGCAACGGCTCGCGCCTGCGTGCGACGCGGCTCCTCTTCACCGTCGACGGCAGGACGATCCACGACATCGGCCAGATGAATTTCGACACGCTGCAGGAGTTCCTCGGCACGATCAAGCCGGCCGGCCGGGGCGCGGACGCGGGCCGGCACGTGCTGAAGGAGATCCGCAGCCGGCTCGATCTGCTCATCGGCATCGGCCTCGATTACCTGAACTTCAACCGCCGTTCCGGGACGCTCTCGGGCGGCGAATCGCAGCGCATCCGGCTCTCGACGCAGATCGGCTCAGGGCTCATGGGCATGCTCTACGTGCTCGACGAGCCGAGCATCGGCCTGCATCCCAAAGACAACGTCAAGATGATCGGCACGCTCGAGCGGCTCCGCGACATCGGCAACACCGTCATCGTCGTCGAGCACGACGAGGACACGATCCGCGCCGCCGATCACATCGTCGAGATGGGACCGGGGCCGGGCGTCCACGGCGGAGAGATCGTCGTCCAGGGGACGATGGAGGACCTGCTTGCGTGCCAGGCGTCGCCGACGGGGCAATATCTGTCGGGACGGCGTTCGATCGCGGCGCCGTCGGCCCGCCGGAATGGGAACGGCAGGGCGATCGCTGTGCGCGGCGCGCGCGAGAACAACCTCAAATCGATCGACGTGACGATTCCGCTCGGCAAGCTCGTCGCGATCACCGGCGCGTCCGGCTCCGGCAAGAGCACGCTCGTCAACGAGATCCTCTACAAGGCGCTGTGGAAACGGCTGATCGACACGCGGACGCTGCCCGGCGACCACGACCGCGTCGACGGGATCGAGCAGGTGGGCAAGGTCGTCAACATCGACCAGTCGCCGATCGGCCGCAACAGCCGCTCGAACCCGGCGACCTACATCGGGTTCTACGACACGATCCGCGACCTGTTCGCCAAGGCGCCGTTGTCGGTGGAGCGCGGCTACAAGCCTGGACGATTCAGCTTCAACGTGTCGGGCGGGCGCTGCGAGGAGTGCCAGGGGGAGGGCTCGATCAGGACGCAGTTGTACTTCATGCCCGACGTCGAGGTGACGTGCGGCGTGTGCAAGGGCGCCAGGTTCAACAGCGAGACGCTCGAGGTGACGTTGCGGCCTGGCGCGCCGAAGCCGCAGGCGGAGGCGGGTGAGAAGACGATCGCCGACGTCCTGAACATGTCCGTCGAAGAGGGCGTGAAGTTCTTCGCGAGCGAGCCGGCGGTCTGCCGGAAGATCCAGGTGCTCGACGAGCTCGGCCTCGGCTACTTGACGCTCGGGCAGTCGTCGACGACGCTGTCGGGCGGCGAGGCGCAGCGGATCAAGATCGCCACCGAGTTGAGCGCCCTGCAGCGCTCGAAGCACACGCTGTACATCCTCGACGAGCCGACGACGGGCCTGCATCTCGCCGACGTCGAGCGGCTGCTGGCGGCGCTGAACCGGCTCGTCGATGCCGGCCACACGGTCATCGTCATCGAGCATCATCTCGACGTGATCAAGACCGCCGACCACGTGATCGATCTCGGTCCCGAAGGCGGGCACGCCGGCGGGGACGTGGTGGCGTCCGGAACGCCGGAGCAGATCGCGGCGAGCCGCCGCTCGTACACCGGGCAGTTCCTGCGCGCGCGGCTGGCGGTCAGTCCGCCGGCGGATCGGGCGTCGGCTGCGTCCCCTCGAGAAAATCGAAGTCGCAGCCTTCGTTCGCCTGGCGCATATGCTGCGCGCAGAGCGCCCCGTAGCCCCGCGCGTATCGCGGCGGCGGCTGCTGCCACGCCGCGCGCCGTCGCCGCAGCTCGTCGTCGCTGACGAGCAGCGACAGGCGGCGCTCCGGAACGTCCAGCTCGATCCGATCGCCGTCGCGAACGAGCGCCAGCGGTCCGCCGGCGAACGACTCGGGCGCGACGTGCAGCACGCACGCGCCGTAGCTGGTGCCGCTCATGCGCGCGTCCGAGATGCGGACCATGTCACGCACGCCGCGCTCCAGCAGCTTGCGCGGAATCGGCAACTGCCCCCATTCCGGCATGCCCGGCGCGCCGAGCGGCCCTGCGTGCTTCAGCACGAGGACGGACGTTTCGTCGACGTCGAGATCGGGCGCGTCGATGCGCGCGCTCATGTCCTTGTAGTCGGCGAACGTGACCGCGTGGCCCGTGTGCTTCAGGAGGTGCGGCTCGGCGGCCGCCGGCTTGATCACGGCGCCGTCCGGCGCGAGATTGCCCCGCAGTACCGCCAGCGTGTCGCACGCGCAGAGCGCCGCGTCGCGGCTGCGAATGACGTCGCGGTTCACCACCTTCGCGCCGGCGAGGTTCTCGCCGAGCGTGCGGCCGTTCGCCGCCGGCGTGCTGCCGTCGATCGCGTCGCCGAGCTCCGCCAGCAGCGCGCGCAGGCCGCCCGCGTAGAAGAAGTCCTCCATCAGGTATGCGCCCGACGGCCTGATGTTCGCGAGCAACGGGGTCGTCCGCGCCAGCGCGTCGAAGTCGTCCAGTGTGATCGTCACGCCGGCGCGCCGCGCCATGGCGATCAGATGGATGATCGCGTTCGTCGAGCCGCCGAGCGCGAGTACGGTGACGATGGCGTTGCGAAACGCCGCCGGCGTCAGCAGCGTCTTTGGCGTCAGCTCCTCCCACACCATGTCGACGGCGCGGCGGCCGGTTGCCGTGGCCATGGCGGCGTGCCTGGAGTCGGCAGCGGGGATGGACGCGGCGCCTGGCAGTGTCAGGCCCAAGACTTCCGCTGCGCTCGTCATGGTCGATGCCGTACCCATCGTCATGCAGTGGCCGGGTGAGCGCGCGATGCACTGCTCGAGATCGCACCATTCCCCTTCGGTCAGCTTGCCGGCGCGCAGGTCCGCCCAGTACTTCCACACGTCGGACCCTGAGCCGAGCGTCTCTTCGCCCCAATAGGCGCGCAGCATCGGGCCGGCGGGCATGAAGACCGACGGGAGATTCGCGGACGTCGCGCCCATGATGAGCGCCGGTGTCGTCTTGTCGCATCCGCCCATCAGCACGGCGCCGTCGGCGGGATACGAGCGCAGGACCTCCTCCGTCTCCATCGCGAGGAAATTGCGATAGAGCATCGTCGAGGGCTTCTGGAACGTCTCGCCGAGCGTCATGACGGGGAGCTCCACCGGGAAGCCGCCCGCCATCCAGACGCCGCGCTTGACCTCCTCGACGCGCTGCTTGAAGTGCGCGTGGCACGGGTTGATGTCGCTCCAGGTATTGAGGATGGCGATGACTGGCTTGCCGGCGTAGTCGGCGCGCGCGTAGCCCATTTGCGCGGCGCGCGAGCGGTGGCCGAACGCGCGCAGGCTGGCGGCGCCGTACCAGCGGTGGCTGCGCAGGTCCTCGGGGCGTTTCATGCGCGCCATTGTAGTGTCTAATAACTGGCAGCGATGGCCGACCGTCCGACGCAGCTCGCGAGCGAGCGGGAGCGCTTCAGCACGCTGATCTTCTACGGCGTGCTCGTGCTCCTCGGCTATTTCCTGATGCGGGTGTTCGAGCCGTTCTTCGGCCCGCTCGGGTGGGCCGGGGTGCTCGCCATCTGCGTCTTCCCCTGGCACGAGCGGCTCGCCGCCCGCGTCGGCCGCAGCCGCTCCGCGGCGATCATCACGACGATCGTCGCGTTCATCATCATCGGCCCCGGCCTCCTGCTGCTCACGGCGTTCGCGCGCGAGGGGACCGCGGCGCTGCAGTCGCTCGATCGGGACGTGCTCGCGAATCAGTTCGCGTGGGTCGTGGACAAGTGGGACCGCTACCACGTCTACATTCCGGGAGCGTGGTCGCTCGACGTCGGCACGCTCATCAATCAGGCCAGCACCAACGTCGCCGCGTTCCTCGCCGCACGCATCGGCGGCCTGCTCGCGGACGTCGCCGTGTTCGTCTTCCATCTCTTCGTCACGCTGTTCGCGTTGTTCTTCATCCTGCGTGATTCAGAGAGCATCATGCGGATGATGCGGCGAGCGATCCCGTTCGACGAGCCGCGGCGGGAGCGCATGATCCGCCTGACGCGGGATCTCGTGTTTGCGAGCGTGGTGGCGGGACTGCTGATCGCGTCGATTCAAGGGCTGCTGGGCGGACTGCTGTTCGCGGCGCTCGGCCTCAACGCGCCGGTCTTCTGGGGCGTGGCGATGGGCTTCTTCGCGCTGCTGCCGGTCCTCGGAACGTGGGTGATCTGGCTGCCGGCGGCGGCCTGGCTCGCCGGCACGGGACATCTCGTCAAGGCGCTGATTCTTGCGGCGTTCGGCGCGGCGCTCGTTGGCAGCGTCGACAACGTCCTGCGTCCGGCGCTGCTCGCCGGCCGTGCGCAGATGAACGGGCTGTTGATGTTCATCAGCCTGCTCGGCGGCGTGAGCGTCTTCGGACTGCTCGGCCTCGTGCTCGGCCCCATCATCGTCGCGCTCACGGCGGGACTGCTCGAAGCCTACGCCGGCGAGCCTGAGATCATCGAGCCGAAACCGTGACACTCACCGTTTTACGTAATTCGTAAAACGGTGAGTGTCACGGTTTTCCAGAATTGAACACGGCGGTACGCAATTTCTGCAACCGGTGAGTGTCACGGTTTTTCAGGGCGTCGCGACGACGGGTGTGGCGGTCGTCCGGCGCGCGCGCCAGCGCGTGACGCCGTTCGTCAGCACCGCGCCCAGCCCGCACGCCCACACCAGCAGCTCGAACACGAACCCGAGCGTCACCAGCCACGTCGAGAACGGCGTCAGCGGCCAGCCGCCAATCGCCAGCATCCGGCCCACCAGCAGCGGCAGCAGGATGATGACGACGCCAAGCGTCATCCCGAGGAACGGTCCGCTGCTGCCGAAGCCGAAGCGCCGCTGCACCCACTGGCCGATCGCGGCCGACACGCCGGCGAAGCCGGCGATCGCCATCAACACCAGCGCCAGCACGACGAACGGCAACAGCAGGATCAGCGGACTCAGGATGATCGTGATGGCGAGGATGATCGCGGTCAGCACGAGGACCGGGATGATCAGCAGCTCCGCCGCGAGGCCGACAATCGTCGTCTTCAGCGGGTCGTCGCTCGACCGCTGCGCCGCCGCTTCCACCGTGGGACGCGCAATCAGCAGCGCCATGCCCGTGAGCAGCAGCAACAGCAGCAGCCGGAATCCGCTCGCGATCAGCCGCGGCACCGCGCCGAAGCCCGGGAAGCCGAATCCCCAGCCGCGGAACCACGGATCGAAGTGGACGTTGACGTTCGGACCGCCCAGCGCCACTTCCGTCACGCCGCCGCGCGTCTGTGCGCCCTCGGCGCGATGCACGCGCCCGCCGACCGAGACGACGTCGCCATTGACCACCGCCTTCGGACCGAGCTCGACGGAGCCGAGCACCGCGACGACCTGCCCGCGGACGACACCGTCGATCTTCGCGTCGCCGATGACCGCGACGGCTTCGCCGCCGATCTCCTCGTCTTCGCGCACGTGGACGTCGCCGAAGACGTTCACGCGATCGCCGCGCCCGTGCCGGCTCCGCGGAATGTCTGGCGGACGCGCCTCCTGCGCCCGCTGCCGCTCCTCTTCGGCGGTCCGCTCCCGCTCCTCGGCGGCGACGCGGCGCTCGTCCTCGCGTGCACGCGATTCGGCGTCGACCTCGAAGATCTTCTGCTGCTCCTGCCACGTCAGGTATGACAGCCGAAGGATCGCGTCCGCGTCGTTCTTCAGCCGCTCCCGCAGCTCGCGCCCGCTGACGGTGCTGCCGTTGATGTTGATCGACCCGTCGGCGATCTCGATCAGCCGCACGTCGCCGGACCGCGTCTTCGGTCTGAGCGCGATCCCGTCGCTCAGCGGGACGACGTCGTAGCGCGCCTGGACGCGTTCGCGCAACGCCGTCCGTTCGTCGTCAGTGAGCTGCGCCGCGAGCGCTCCGCCGCCGGCGGTCGCCATCGTGAGCAACAACGCTGTCCAGAATCTCATCGGAAGGACTCCCCATCTGTGCCGAGAAGGCGCTGCAGCGTGAGCAGCGCCGAAATTGCGATGCCGTGGATCAAGAGAATCGTCACCGTCACGGTCGGGCTCGAGATGAACGCTCCGGCCGCGCGTCCGAGACTCGAGAGCACGCTCCACAGGCCCGAGCCTGTTTGAACGCCGTTGGCTGCGCCCACAACACCGCCGACGAGCAGATCCAGCAGTCCCACCACCATGCTCGAGAGAACCGATCCCAGGAAACCGGCGGAGAAGTAGACCGCGGTCACCGTCGTAGCCACGCCGAGCGGCACGAGCACCCGCCGCGTCCGCCGCGCGCGCTGCGCGTCGCGGGCCGCCGCCTGCGAGGCGGCGTCGAGCGTGCGCGCGACAAAGCTGAGTGACACGGGCTCCTCCGGCATCGCTTCCCGGAAGACGGTCCCGAACGCGGCATCCGCCTCGTCGTCGCGGCCGTCTTCCTCCGCGGCACGCCACCGGTGGTACTGCCGGATCAGCTCGTCATCCATCTCAAATGGGCGCTTACGCGCCCCCGCATCTCAAATGGGCGCTTACGCGCCCTCGCATCCTCAACTGGGCGCTTACGCGCCTCAGTTCCCGTACAGCCTTACGTGCCTCTCGGCGAGGGCGTTGCAGCTCACCGGGACGGTGTCCACCCGGCGGCCGTCAGCCGCTCGGCCAGCTCCTTGCGCGCGCGGTGCACGTGCGACCGCGCTGTGACCTCCGGGATCCCCAGGACCTGGCCGATTTCCTCGAACGACAGGCCTTCCTCGTAGCGCAGCACGACGGCCGCGCGGTAGTCCGGCCGCAGGTCCATCAGGGCGGATTCGATCGCGCCGCCGAGCGCGCGCCGCTCGACGGGATCCGGCGCCGGCGGCGTCGCGTGTCGCGCCGCCGCCCTGTCCGGTTCGCCGGCGTCGAGCGAGACGGTCGCCGGATGCGGCGTCCGCAGCGCGTCGATGGCGGTGTTGTGCGCGATGCGGAACAGCCAGCTCGAAAGCCGCTTCGTCGTGTCGAAGGCGGAGAGGCTGCGAAACGCCTTGACGAACGCCTCCTGCGCGAGGTCTTCCGCCTGCGCGCGGTCGCCCGTCATGCGCACGATGAGGCTCACCATCGGCCGCTGGAAGCGGCGGACGATCTGTTCGAACGCCGACTGGGAGCCCGCCAGCGCCTCGGCCACGAGCCGGGCATCCGTTACGGTCTCGAGATCGATCGGGATGGTGGCGTCCCTCTCCAGCAGGCCGCCGAAAAACGGCGGCCTGGAAGGACCAACGACCAAGGGACCAAGGAACCAAGTTGGCCCTTGGACCTTGGTTGCCTGGTCTTCGACTGCGTCAGTTCCACTCTCTGAGTCTTACGGGCGTGCCGGACGGACGTTGCAGCGCCCGGCCGCCGCCTGCGAATCGTGAGAGAATTCCGGGAAACCCATGTCCACACTGAGCCCTTCACGCGTGGTGAATATTGCAGACCTGAGGCGGGAAGCCAAGCGGCGGCTGCCGAAGGCCGTGTTCGACTACATCGACGGCGGCGCCGAAGCCGAGATGACGTTGCGCGAGAACAGTCGTGCCTTCGACGATCTCACGTTCCGGCCGCGCTGCGCAGTCGCGGTGCCAGCGGTCGATTTGCGGACGAGCGTGCTCGGGATTCCCATCTCGATGCCCATCATGCTCGGTCCGGTCGGCAGCTGCCGGATGTTCTATCCGCGCGGCGACGAAGTGGCCGCGCGCGCGGCAGGCGAGGCCGGCACCATCCACGTCCTCTCGACGCTTTCCGGCTGCCGGCTGGAGGACGTGAAGGCCGCAAACAGCGGGACCGAGTGGTACCAACTGTATCTGTGCGGCGGACGCGACGTGGCGACCGCGTCGATCGAGCGCGCCCGCAAGGCAGGCATGTTCGCGCTCGTGCTGACGATCGATACGCCGGTCGCCGGCATGCGCGAGCGCGACCTCCGCAACGGGTCGAAAGAGCTGATGACGCGGCGCCCGTTCACGATGTTTCCGTTCGTATTCCAGTTCGCCGCGAAGCCCGGCTGGCTTGCTGGATTCTGGCGCGACGGCGGCCTGATGAACTTCCCGAACGTGATGCTCGCGGACGGGCCGATGCCGTACAACGACGTCGGCGTCGCGCTCGAGCAGTCGGTGACGACGTGGGCGGATCTGCAGTGGATCCGCGAGGCCTGGAAGGGGCCGATCGTCATCAAGGGGATTCACACCGCCGAGGACGCGCGCCGCGCGGTCGACGAAGGCGCCAGCGCGATCGTCGTCTCGAACCACGGCGGACGGCAGCTCGATGGCGTTCGCGCGTCGATCCAGGTTCTGCCGGAAGTGGTCGCGGCGGTCGGCGACCAGACGGAAGTGCTGCTCGACGGCGGCATCCGCCGCGGCAGCGACATCGCGAAGGCATTGTGCCTCGGCGCGCGTGCCGTGCTCGTCGGCCGCGCCTACGCGTACGGGTTGGGCGCCGCCGGCGGGCCGGGCGTCGCGAGGGCCATCGAGATCCTCCGCGGCGATGTGGCGCGGACGATGAAGCTGCTCGGGTGCGGGTCCGTCGCGGAGCTCAATCGGTCGTTTCTCGACGTGCAGCACAGCACGCTCGGCGCCGTGCTGGCGCATTCGTAGTGCCAGATGGCGCAACTGACGTTGCGCCCTACGACTGTCGTTGCCGGTAGGGCGGACCTTCAGTTCCGCCACCCGCGGCCGGCAACAGCAATCGCGCGCGGAGGCCGCCGAGCGGCGAATCCTCGAGCGCGATCGATCCCGAGTACAGCTCCGCGAGATCGCGGACGATGGCGAGGCCGAGCCCGAATCCGGGCGCGGCCTCGTCGGCCCGCACGCCTCGCTGCAGTACGCGTTCTCTCAACGCCGCCGCCAATCCTGGCCCGTCATCGTCCACCGTCACGGCGATCTGTGCTCCCTGACGCGATGACTCGATGACAACGCGTGCGCGTGCCCACTTGCACGCATTGTCGAGCAGGTTTCCGAGCATCTCGTCGAGATCTTCCCGCTGGCAGCGGACCGTGTGTGCCGCATCCACGCGCGGCTGGATCGTCAGGCCCTTCGCTGCGTGCAACCGCAGCATGGTCCGCGTGAGCGCGTCGGCGGATTCGGCCAGCGACGCGTGTGCGCCGGGCGCTGCGCCGGACGCGGCGGCGCGCGCCTGGGCGAGGTGGTAGTCGATCTGCCGGCGCATCCGCTCGACCTGCCGGCTGATGTCGCCGGCAAGGTCCGCGCGCCCCGCCGAGCCGACGCGCTCGGCCTCGTGCGCGAGGATGGCGAGCGGCGTCTTCAGGCCGTGCGCCAGGTCGCCCGCCTTCGCGAGCGCGCGGCGAACCATCTCCTCGCGATGATCGAGCAGAGCGTTGAGATCGTCGACGAGTGGCTGGACCTCGGAAGGATACGCGCCCTCGACACGCGCCTCGCGTCCTGCGTGCACTGCCGAGAGCCGCGCACGCAGTTGATGGACCGAGCGCACGCCCGAGCGAACCAGCCAGAAGCCCGCCACCATCGCGATTACTGCAACCGCCGCGAGCATGGCCGTATGTGCGACAGCCATCCGCGGCAGCGTCCAGCGGTGCCGCACTTCGTACACGAACATGAACGTGGAGATGATCATCGCGACGGCGAAGAACCCTGCCGTCCAGAGGAGCGCCCCGAAGACGACGCGGCCGCGCAGCGAAAGCGATGGGCGACTCATCGTTCAGCAGGCGAGGCGATCCGGTATCCGAGCCCGCGCACGGTTTCGATGAACGATGCGCCGAGCTTCCGCCGCAGCCGCGCGATGAACACTTCGACGGTGTTCGAATCGCGATCGAGATCCTGGGAGTAGATGTGCTCGTTCAATTCGGCCTGCGAGACGACGCGTCCGGCGTGATGCATCAGATACGAGAGGACGCGAAATTCGTGGCTGGTCAGCTTCACGGGCACGCCATCGAGCGTCACCTTGGTGTTTCGTGGATCGAGCAGCACCGGGCCGGATCGGAGCTGCGGCGTCACCTGGCCGCTCGCTCGCCTGATCAACGCGCGCAGGCGCGCCAGCAGCTCCTCCATCCGGAACGGCTTCGAGACGTAGTCGTCCGCGCCGCTGTCGATGCCCTGAACTTTCTCGTGCCAGCTGCCGCGCGCCGTCAGCACCAGCACCGGCGTGGCGACGCCCCCTTCGCGCCAGCGGCGGAGGATTGTCAGGCCATCGACGCGTGGCAGACCCAGATCGAGCACGACGGCGTCGTAGCGCTCGGTCTGGCCGAGGAACTCCGCGCGCGCGCCGTCGGATGCGCAGTCGACGGCGTACCCCGCCTCGCCGAGCGCGCCGACGATCTGCCGCGACAGCTTGGCTTCGTCCTCGACCACCAGCACGCGCATGCGTTCGTTATATCGCACGGGCGGCTGAACGGAAGCTGAATGCGGATAGAGTAGGCGCCCAGGAGGCGTGATTGCGACGCACACAGTTGAGTGCCGTGCTGCTGGTGTCGGCGCTGAATGGGCTTCCGTCAGCGCAGCAGGCGACTGACGTCTCGGGCACATGGGTTGCGACGACGGAGACGGTTGCGGGATTCAGCGTTGCGCCGAGCCCGGTGTTCGGGCCGCGCTTCGCGCTCCGGCAGCGCGGCGACGACCTGACAGTGGTCCGGTTGATCCGCGACGCGCCCTTCGCCATGCCGTTCGTGCTCGACGGACGCGAAACGCGATTCCGTGTCCCCGGCGGGCTGTGCCAGGCGGACTCGGAGACGATCGAGACCGCCGTGCGCGAAGGCGATGCGATCGCCATGGCGATCGTCGGCTCGGTGCCGGCCGGTGGTGGATCGATCATCAAGCGCGACATCAGACGGACGTTCCGCCGTACCTCACCCGACACACTCGTCGTCGAAGGCCGCATGGCAATGCAAGGGAAGCTGCAGCCTGTCGCCACGCTGTACCGCCGTTCGTCCGAGGAAATGGCCGCGCCGGCCGTTGCGAGCGGAGCAAAGACGCCAGGCAGCATCGAGCAGGTCTCCTGGCTTGCCGGCGTGTGGAGCGGGACGGCGGGGCAGACGACTGTCGAGGAGCGATGGACGCCGCCGTCCGGTGGATCCATGCTGGCCGTGGCGCGCACGCTGCGCAGCGGCACGATGAGCAGCTTCGAGTTCCTCTGCATCGCCGAGCGCGACGGGGGCCTCGTCTACACCGCGATGCCGAACGGCCGCACGCCGCCGACGCACTTCACACTGACGTCGATGTCCGCAGACGCGGCGACGTTCGAAAACCCCGCGCACGATTTCCCGAAACTGATCCGCTACACGAAGCGCCCGGATGGCACTCTCGAGACGATGGTGGCCGGCGAAGGCGGGCAGAAGCCGCAGACCGTCGTGTTGCAGCGGCAGGAGTAGCCTGAACGAACGCTGAACGGTGCATTCACGGGCCGTTCAGCGAGGATTCGCTACAACCGCTGCATGAGCACACGCACCTTTCTCTGGTTTGCCGTGGCCGCCGGCGTCATCGTCCTCGCCGCGCTGCTGCATCACAGCCGCGGCGGCGCCCTGCTGCACGACTGGCTGATGCAGCTGCACGGGCGGTAGCACTGCCGTGCACGATCTTCGTCACGCGCTGCGGGCGATCGCCCGCATGCCGGCATTCACCGCGGTAGTCGTCCTGTCCCTCGGCGCCGGCATCGGCGTGAACACCGTCGTGTTTTCGTGGATTCAGGCGCGGGTCTTCAAACCGATACCTGGCGTCAGTAGCGGCTTCGACTTCGTACTGGTCGAGGCGCGTACCGACAACGGGCTGTATCCCGGCTGGTCGTGGCCCGAGTACCGAGAGGCGCGCGAGGCGCTCACGTCGTTCGACGGCTTGCTGGCGTTCCGGATGGCGCCGCTCTACATCGGCGAACCGGGCGCCGTCGAACGAGGCTACGGGCTGCTGGTGTCGGACAACTACTTTTCGGTGCTGGGGCTGCGCCCGGCTCTCGGCCGATTTCCGCAGCCGCAGGAAGCCTCGCCGGGCGGCGAGCCGGTTGCCGTCATCTCGCACGACTTCTGGCAAACGCGCTTTGCGGGCGACCCTAACGTCACGTCGCGAACCCTGCGCGTCAACGGCCGCTCGCTGCCGATTGCCGGCGTCACGCCTGACGGATTCCAGGGCACAGTCCTCGGCCTGACGTTCGACGTGTGGCTTCCGGCCGCGCTCTCTCCTGCGGCATGGCGCGACCTCGAGAATCGCGGCAGCCGGGGCTTCACCGTCGCGGGGAAGCTGCGGCCGGGCGCGACGGCGGCCGACGCGCAACGCGATCTCGACGCGTTGATGCGCCGGCTGGCGAAAGACTTCCCGCAGACGAACGCGACGATCCGCGGCGAGGTCCTGCCGTTCTGGCAGTCGCCGCGCGGCCCTCAGCGCATGATCACCGCGGCTGTCGCGCTGCTGCAGGCGATCGTGCTCCTGCTGCTGCTCGCCGTCTGCGCCAACACCGTGAATCTCGTGCTCGCGCGGGCGAGCGCGCGGCAACGCGAGATCGCGGTGCGTCTCGCGCTCGGCGCGACGCCGTTGCGGGTGGCGCGCCTGCTGATCGTCGAGAACGTGCTGCTCGCGCTGGGCGGAGCCGCCCTCGGCGCGGCGCTCGCCGGCTGGGGGACTGAGGCGCTTCGCGCGGTGCCGCCGATGCGAGGCATCCCCATCAAGTTTCAGACGAGCCTCGACGGCGCGGGCGTCTTGTTTGCGCTCGCGCTCGGCATCGTGAGCGGTCTGCTCATTGCGATCGTGCCGGCGACGCAGCTTCTCCGTATCGGCCCGAACACGGCATTTCGCGGCGGCCGGAGCGGCGCGGGACGCAATCGCCTCCGATATGCATTGATGGCCGTTCAGGCCGGCATCGCCGTCATCGTGCTGCTCGCAGCCGGCGGCTTCTTCCGCAAGTTCCAGGAGACGCAGGCTACCGATCCGGGATTCCGGCGTGACGGCGTCCTGCTCGCGGCGTACGATTTCGCCGGCCGCGATGCCGGCGATGCGGCGGTGCGGGCGTTTGCCGGCCGGCTGCTCGACCGGCTTCGGTCGATCCCGGGCGTCGAGGCTGCGGCCATCGCATCGTCGGTGCCGCTCGACATTCATGGACTGCCCACGCGCTCATTCGCGTTGGAAGGACGCACCCGTGCGGACGCGGATCCCGATCAGGCGCTGTCCAACACGGTGACGCCCGGATACTTTCGCGTGCTCGACCTTCCGCTCGTCGCCGGTCGGGATTTCGCGGCGCTCACCGATCCGTCAGCGCCGCCGCAGGCGATCGTCAACGAGGAGTTCGTCAGGCGCTATCTGGAGGGACGCGAGCCGCTCGGCCGCTGGCTCGAGGTCCGCGGCCGCCGCTACACGATCGTCGGCGTCGCGCAGAACGCGCTGTACAACGCATTTGGCGAGCCGCCGGCGCCCGTCATGTACCTGTCGTATCGCGATCGGCCGGCGCCGCTCGGCGAGATGCACATCCTGACCGCACCGGGCGCCGAGACCCGCATCGCGGCCGATGTCCGCCGCATCGTGCGCGAGCTGGATGCGGAACTGCCCGTCTTCAACGTGAGGACGATGGCCGAGCACGTCGAGGCGAATCTGGTGTTTCGACGCATTCCAGCGCGCATGTTTGCCGTGCTTGCGCCGCTGCTGCTCGCGCTGACGTCGACGGGCATCTACGCGGTCGTCGCCTACACGATGTCGCGCCGGACAACGGAGATTGGCGTGCGGCTGGCGCTTGGCGCCACTGCCCGTTCGGTTGTCGGACAGATGATGGGGGAGAGCCTCCGAGTAGTCGGCGCCGGCGTTTGCATCGGGTGGGCGATCGCCGCCGTGCTCGCGCTCGAAGTCACGAGCGGTACGATCGACGCCGTCGTGTTCATCGTCGTGCCGCTCGTCCTGATGTGGGTTGCCGGCGTCGCGTGCTGGCTGCCGGCGCGGCGGGTCGCCCGGCTGGATCCCATGATCGCGGTGCGGACGGAGTAGCCTGCGCCGCGCGATCAGTAGCGCAGTGTCACGGCGACGCCCTTGCGATCCGTCGAGATGGTCGGCGCAACGTAGACGAGCTTCTTGCCCTTGTGCGCCTTGTCGATGAGCCATCCGGTGACGCCGCCGATGGCCGCGCCCATACCGATGCTCGTGAGGTAGATCGGCCCCGCTGCCGGCGCTTCGCAGCCCTGGTCGCACGACGCATACAAGGCGGCGACCAGGCCCAGGCCCGCTGCCGCTCCCACGGCAAGACCAATCCCGAGTCCGTTGTTCGTCGGGTCGTTGTAACGTTGCTCGACGCGGGCGATGCTCGATTTGGGAACCACCTTCACCGCGCCCGTCGAGGCGACGAGCCGCAGCGTGTCCTGGGTCGCCGCGCTCAGCAGATAGCGGCGCCGCTCGCCGGACGTCAGCACAACGGTGAGATCGCCGCTCGCCTGAAGGGCGTCCACCTTCTCCCACTTGTCAGCAGGGGGCGTGCGCGGCTGTTCGACGGCTTGGGCGAACGTGACGGACGGGACGAGGGCGACGGTAAGGAACCCAGGCAACACCCGACGCAGCGTCCAGTGCATGTTGACCTCCACGAGGTAATGTGTGAATTGCGCCGCGGGTGGGCTCACCATCACACCGCGTGGGCCCGATCGACCCCGCTTTGCGCATTGACCTGATGATGACGACGAGCCCTTGGGTGACGCTTTGTTGCGTGGCTGCCATCCTCCTGTCAACGATTCCAGCTGGCGCTGCGGGGCAATCAGGCGAGCCGCCGCGCCTGACCGTCGCCGCCGGCGGCGGGATCGCGAATCCGATGCACGGCGATTTTGATTTCGTCGCCCCGGAATGGCAGGTTGCGGTGCGCGCGCGGCTGGCGGACGGCGTCACGTTCGAGGGGTTCGTCAACGAATGGAGACACAACACGGACCGAGTGCTCCTCAATCAGACGATTACCGGACCCTCGGGATTTCTGACACGCGCCGGCCGCATTGAGGAACACACGCTGCGGGCGACGCGGGTGATCGGCGTCAACGTGCTCGGCGGCCGCACGATAGGCCGCGTGACGTGGGCGACTGGGGGCGGGATCGGCTCGATGGACTTCCGCCGCGACTACACACAGTCAACGAGCGAATGTGTTCCCGATCTGCCGCAGATCTGTCGGGAGTTCGAGAACCGGTTCAGCAACGGCAGCTTCAGCGTCCAGGCGCTCGCGAGCCTGGACGTTCGCGTCGCGCCGCGCCTGCACGCATTCGGTCAGTTCCTGCTCGCGGTGCCCACCGTCGATCCCGGCTCAGGTCACTCCAGCATCACGGGCGGCGTGCGGTTCGTCATCTTCTGATATTCGGCTTTGAGCAGGTCCCACCGCGCCATGACGTGCGCGGCGTTCGCGCGTGCCGCGCGGATCGCGGCGAGCGTGTTGGCCGTCGGCGCGACGTCGGCCGCCTGCATCGAGTTCATCAATCCAGCAAGCGATGTGCGCACGGCCCACAGCGTGTCCTGCGGGACCGCCGCTGCCGGCGCTCCACCGCGTCCACCACGGCCCCCGAATCCGCCCGATGGCGGCGTGCCCTCGAGCGCCGTCGCCTTCTTGATGAACGCGTCGAGCGCCGCCGCCGTTTCACCCGACGCGCTGCTCCGAAGCTTTGCCGCCTGCTCGCGCATCGAGGCGAGCTGTCTGGCCGCTTCGTGCGCGTCGAGGGCACCGAAGTACATCGCCTTCGTCAGCGAATACACCTGCTGCATGACGAGCGCGGGTGTCTTCACGCGCGGATCCTGCTTGACGACGATCGGCTGCGTGTAGTGCTTGCCGTTCGCGGTGAGCGTCATCGTGTACGTGCCCGGCGCTACCCAGGGTGTCGTGGGCGCAGGCGCCGTGTTGCGCGGCACCGCCTGAATCGGCAGCCCGGCGCGGCCGCCGCCGGGCTGCTCGGGCAGCGGCTGGTAGTGCACGTCCCAGATGAAGCGGTGCAGGCCGGGCGCCGCCGACAGCGTCGTTGGCAGCCGATACCAGTAGAGCGGCACTGGCGCGCCTGGCGCATCGGGTATCGACGGCGCAGCATCCTCGCTCGAGTACCGGCGCACCACGCGTCCGTCGGCCTGCGCGATCTCCAGGATCACCGGGCCCGAGTGCCACGGCGGCAGGTAGTAGTTGATGATCGCGCCATTCGACGGATTCTCGCCCGTCGGCTCCTCCTTGGGCCATGGCATGTCCGTGCTCGTGTTCCACCGCACGCGCCAGGCGATCGTCGGCTTCAACAGAGCGGTCACGTCGTGCACTTTGTCGGAGCGCAACATCAGCCGTGTCACGTCCGGCAGCTGCCGCAGCGGTGTGATGTCGTCGAGTATCCAGAATCCGCGGCCGTGCGTTGCCGCGACCAGGTCGTCGTCCTTGACGATGATGTCGCGGACGGACGTGATTCCCATGTTGAGCCGCAGCGATTCCCAGCTTGCGCCGTCGTTGGACGATGCGTAGACGGCACGCTCCGTCGCGGCGAAGAGCAGCCCCTTCTTCTTCGGATCCTCGCGTACCGCATTCACGGTCTCACCGGCGGGGATGCCGTTGACGGGGCCCGTTCCGATATCCGTCCACGTTTTGCCGCCGTCGTGCGTGCGGAAGATGTGCGGCCGCAGATCGTCCAGCCGCAGCGTGTTGATCGCGGCATACGCGGTGAGCGGACTGAAGCGTCCCGCATCGATCACCGAGACCTTCGCCCACGGGCCGATCGCCGGCGGCGTCACGTCTTTCCAGGTCGTCCCGCCGTCGGCCGTGACGTGGATCAATCCGTCGTCCGTACCCACCCAGATGCGATTGATGTCCTGATAGGACGGCGCGATCGTGTAGATGACGCCGCGTTCGTGCGGCTGCGAGCCCGGTAATCCTGCGTACTTGCCTACGCTTTTCGGAATCGTCCACGTCTTCCGCGTCAGGTCCGGACTGATCTGCGTCCACGTGTGGCCGCCGTTCGTCGTCTTCCACAGGTGGTTGTTCGCGAAGAACAGCGTGCGCTTGTCGACCTCCGAGAAGACGACCGGCATCGTGCGCACCTGGCGGAAGTTGCCTCGCGCTCCGCCGGCGCCGCCGCGTCCGGCGACCGGTCCCACCGCGGACACCTGTCCCGTGCGCCGATCGAAGCGCGTCACGTTGCGGCCGCCGTAGACGATGTCCGGGTTCAGCGGGTCGGGCGCGACGTAGCCGTACTCGTCGACGCCGACGGGCAGCCAGTCGCGCAGCGAGATCGCGCCGTAGTTGCCGCGGCTCGAGACGCACGCCGATCCGCTTTCCTGCTGGCCGCTGCAGACGCGGTAGGGGAACGCGTTGTCGGCGGCGACGTGATAGAGCTGCGCGGTTGGCTGGTTGTACCAGGAGCTCCAGGTCTCGCCGCCGTTGAGCGTCACGACGGCGCCCTGATCGGCGGCGAGCAGGATGATGTCCGGGTTGTCCGGATTGATCCAGCCGTTCTGATAGTCCTCGCCGCCGGGCGCGCCCTTGAAGGGCGCCCATGTCTTGCCGCCGTCGATCGACTTCCACGACACCGTGCTTGCCATGATGACAACGTCCTGGTTCTTCGGGTGGGGAAGCGGCATCGCGAGATCGCCGCCGCCGATGCGGCCGACCGGCCGCGCATCGGACGTGATGCGCGTCCACGACTCGCCGCCGTCGTCACTGCGATAGAACCCGACAGTGCCGCGAGACTGATCGAGCATGCCGGGCGCGTCGGCGCCGGAGATGGCGCCGTAGATCCGTTTCGGATTCGCGGCGGAGACCGCGAGGTTCGCCTGGACGACCTGCGGCAGTCCGGTCGTGAGCTTCTTCCACGTCGTGCCGCCGTCGGTCGACTTGAAGATGCCGCCGTTCGTGCCGGACCACACCGCGTTCTCCCACGGTCCTTGCCGCTCCTCCCACATGGTCGCGTAGACGATGTCGGGGTTCGCTGGATCGACATCGACGTCGTTGCCGCCGGTGTTCTCGTCGACGTAGAGGACTTTCTGGAACGTCTTGCCGCCGTCGGTCGATCGGAAGATGCCGCGTTCCTCGTTCGGCCCGTATGGATGACCGAGCGCCGCGACGAACAGGCGATCCGGATTGCGCGGATCGACCGCCATGTTCGGAATCTGCTGCGCGTCGCGGAGCTGCGGCAGATGCGTCCACGTCGCGCCGCCGTCGGTGGACTTGTAGACGCCGTTGCCCGTCGAGAGATCGGGCCGGTGCAGACCCTCGCCGCTGCCGGCGTACACCACGTTCGCGTTCGACGGCGCGACGGCGATGCAGCCGATGGAGCCGGTGGGTTGATCGTCGAAGATCGGCGTCCAGGTGCGCCCGGCATCCGTCGTCTTCCACACGCCGCCGTTCACCTGCGCCATGTAGAACGTGTACGGCTGGCTGCGATGGCCGGCGGCCGCCACGGTCCTGCTCGCACGGTGCGGACCGATCGAGCGCCAGCGCATTTCGCGGAATAAACCGCCATCCGCAAGCGTTTTCTCCTGTGCCGGGAGTGACTGGAAGAGGGCAAGGGCAAGGCCACCGATGAGGGCCGCACGCAGTACTGACATGGAACCTCCGGGATCGGCGGCAAGTATAGTGGATTACCATTTGCCGTCTCCCCGGCGTTGGAGGAGGTCTGTCATGCCTTGTCGGTACACATCTCTAGCATCGGCCCTGGTTGCCGCTGCGGCTGTTGCGGGTCCGCACGCGCAGTCGGCCCAGGCGCCGCCGCCGAACGCCCCCAATCACATTCACTACACCCAGCCACCCGATCAGAAGCCATCGCCGACCGGCGCCGTCGCGCCGCGGCTGCAGAACCTCGGGGCGCACACCTTCCCGGTGTCGACGAAGAACAAGCAGGCACAGCTCTTCATCAACCAGGGTGTGAATCTCGCGTATGCGTTCAACCACGCGGAGTCGCATCGCGCCTTCCGCGAGGCGGCGCGGCTGGATCCGGATCTGGCGATGGCGTATTGGGGGCAGGCGCTGGTGCTCGGTCCGAACATCAACGCGCTGATGGAGCCGAACGAGGAGCCGAACGCGTTCGAGCTCGCGCGCAAGGCGGCAGCGATGAAGCCGAAGGCGTCCGCGCGCGAGCAGGCGCTGATCGACGCGCTGCTGCAGCGCTACTCGGGCAAGGCCGAGGACCGCAAGGCGCGGGACGGCGCCTACGCGGCGGCGATGCGCAAGGTGCACCAGCAGTTTCCGGACGATCTCGACGTCGCGATGTTCTACGTCGAGTCGGTGATGGACCTGCGGCCCTGGGGCTACTGGATGGGTGATGGCCGGCCGCACGAAGGCGTCGCGGAGATCGTCGCGCTCACCGAAAAGGTGATGGCGAAGAACCCCAAGCATCCCGGGGCGCTGCACATGTACATCCACCTGATGGAGGCGTACTCGCCCTTCAAGGCGGAGAAGGCGGCGGACACGCTGCTGACGCTCATGCCGGCGGCGGGTCACATGGTGCACATGCCGGCGCACATCTATCAGCGCGTCGGACGCTACGGTGACGCGGCGCGCAGCAACGAGCTGGCGATCGTCGCCGATGAAGACTACATCACGCAGTGTCGCGCCCAGGGTCTCTACCCGATGGCGTATTACCCGCACAACATCCACTTCCTGTGGTTCGCCGTCAGCGCCGACGGGCGCGGCGCCGCGGCGATCGAGAACGCGCGCAAGCTCGCGGCGAAGATTGATGATGGGATGCTGAAGGAAGTTCCGATTCTCGCCGCGTTCCGCGTCGTCCCGTACTACGCGCTGACGCGGTTCGGGAAGTGGGACGAGATGCTGCGCGAGCCGGAGCCGCCGAACCATCCGTTCCTGCGCGGCGTCTGGCACTACGCGCGGGGGCAGGCGTTCGTGGCGAAAGGGCAGATTGCGGACGCCGAGCGCGAGCTGGGGCGCGTGAACGAGATCCTGAAGGACCCGGCGCTGAACTCGCCGCTGTTCTCCCCGAACACGGGACTCGCCGTACTGTCGATCGCGCCGGAAGTGCTCGGCGGCGAGATTGCAGCGGCCCGGAAGGACTACGCGAAGGCTGTCGCGCACCTTTCACGCGCCGTCAGGCTCGAGGACGGCCTCGTCTACACCGAACCATCCGAGTGGCACTACCCGACGCGTCATGCGCTCGGCGCCGTCCTGCTCGAAGCGGGCCAGGCGAGGGAGGCGGAGACAGTGTATTGGGACGATCTCCGCAAGAATCAGGAGAGCGGCTGGTCGCTGTTCGGCCTGATGCAGGCGCTGAAGGCGCAGGGAAAGAACGACGACGCGGCGCTCGCCGAGGCGCGGTTCACGAAGGCGTGGGCGCGGGCCGACGCCAAACTGACGTCGTCGCGTCTCGGCCGTGCGGCGGTCTCGTCGACCTCAGACGATAGTCAGCGGCCGCGGTAACCCCGTCACCGGCCGGAAGGACAGGGCGCGCGGGAATTGGCGCGCCCTTCTTCACGTGTCCAACATTTTGATGCCTCGAGCATCACGCGATTGACGTCAGCGCATCACAGTCGTACCATCACGTCATGCGCACCACCCTGACGCTCGATGACGACGTGGCGGCGGCGATTGAGACGATCGCGAAGCGGCAGCATCGACCGATGAAGACGGTGGTCAACGACCTGCTTCGGGCGGGGCTGATGGCGCTGGAGAAGCGCAAGCCGGCAGCGGCGCGCCATCGAACGACAGGGTTCAATCTGGGGCCAAGTCTCGTCGGCAGTCTGGACAACGTCGAGGAAGCGCTGGCGCGCGGTGAAGGCGAAGCGCATCGATGATTCTCGTGGATGCCAACCTGCTCCTCTTCGCGGCCAACCACGCGGCCGCCGAACACCGGCAGGCGCGCGAGTGGCTCGACGGGCAACTGAATTCGCACGTTCGGGTGGGATTGCCCTGGCCCTCGCTGTTGGCGTTCGTCCGGCTCGCATCGAACCCGCTGATCGTGCGTGAGCCGGCATCGCCGTCGCAGGCCTGGGATCAGGTCGAGGAGTGGCTGCGATGCGAATCGGCGTGGATTCCGGTGCCCGGCGCGCGTCACCCGCAGGTGCTTGGCGACTTGCTGCGCCAGCGGTGGATGACCAGCCGGCTGGTGCCGGACGCGCATCTGGCGGCGCTGGCGATCGAGCACGGCCTGACGTTGTGCTCGACCGACGGTGATTTCGCGAAGTTCTCCGGCTTGACCTGGCGCAACCCTCTCGCCGCCAGCGAGACCCGCGACTAGCACGAGCGATCGATCAGCGATCAGCGATCAGCGATCAGCGACCAGCGATCAGCGATCAGCGAACAGCGAACAGCGAACAGCGAACAGCGAACAGCGACCAGAAAGGACTCCGCTATGGCTCTTACTTTCAAGGCAATCACACTGTGGCGGCGCGAGATCGAGAACCGGCCGGGTGAGCTGGCCGGCGTCCTGCAGCCGCTCGCGGCGGCTCGCGCGGACGTGCAGGTCCTGATGGCCTATCGATTCCCGGGCGACGAGAGCCGGGGCGCGGTGGAGCTGTTTCCGGTCACCGGCCGGAAGGCAACAGCGGCCGCGCGGGATGCGGGCCTGACGCCGGCGGAGGACGTCCCCGCGCTGCTCGTGCAGGGACCGAACAGGGCCGGCATCGGCGCGCAGACATCGCGCGCGATTGCCGACGCAGGCATCAACCTGGCGTTCCTCGTTGCCCAGACGATCGGCCGGCAGTTCTCAGCCGTGTACGGATTCGACAACAACGTCGATCGCGATCGTGCGCTGAAGCTGTTGAAGAAGAGCTCCGCGAAACGCTGACGTCGGGTTTGCATCGTCGCCGGGCACACCGGTTGCACGGACCATCGCTGTCATGATCCGGAAGTTGAAGTCGGGCGAATACCGGCTCTACTCGAGGAAACGCGACCCGAAGACCGGCAGACGCCGCAACCTCGGCACGTTCGGCTCGAGAGCCGCGGCCGAGAAGCACGAGCGGGCCGTGCAGTTCTTCAAACGGCGAGGCTGAAGAACGATGGCAGCGAAGAGACGCGCGACCAAGCGGTGGGTGCGTCGCGTCACGACCGACTCGACGCATCCGCCGCCCCGCACGTTCTCCGGCTCCGCGAGTCAGATCGCCCGGACGATGGCGCGCAGGGATGTGTCGCCGAAGGGAATCGGTTCAATCGCGGCGGCAGGAACCTGCCGGTGACGCGCAGGCGCGAGCTGGAGAAGGCGAAGCGGATTCTTCAGAAAAAAGCAGCCGGCCGGAGGCCCCGGCCGGCTGCACGCAAACGATCTACTCGGACTACTCGGACTTAGAACTCGAGCTTCGCGCCGAAGCGAACGTAGCGATTGCCGCTCGCGCTCGTAATCCGCATGAAGCCCGAGCTCGTCACGCTGCCGCTCGGGTTGGCCCAGATCGGGTGGTTGTGAATATTGAACCCCTCGAGCTTCGCCTGCAGCCGCATCCGGTTGGGCAGCCGGAACGTCCGGAACACCGACAGGTTCGAGTTCCAATACCCTGGACCGTAGAACTGGTTGCGGCCGGTATTGCCGTAGCGCGCCTCGGTGACGTTGGCGAACGACGCCGGATCGTAGAACGGCTCATCGGGACCGACGCCGACGCGCTTCAGCGGCGCCACGAGGTCAGCCGTCTGCTGGTTGCCGCGCTGATCCAGCGCGGAGTTGCTAGCCGAGACGGTGAACGGGCGGCCCGAGTAGGCGACGAACGTGCCATTGAGCTGCCAGTCGCGTATCACTTCGTTCAACAGGCTCCGATCGCGGTCGTTCCCGAACGGCAGGCGGTAGGTCGACGCGAGCGTGAACGAATGCCGTCGATCGAATCCGGCGGGCGCGTAATTGCGCTCGAATACCTCCGGCGCGTTGTAGGCGAGGCTGACCCAGCCGTCGGAATCGGCCATGTTCATCGCCTTGCCGAGCGTGTAGGCGCCGCGGACTAGCAGCCCGTTCTTATAGGGCCGAGTCAATTGCACCTGCAGCGAGTGATACTGGTTCCGCGTCACGCCGCCCCACAGTGTCGTCGACGCCGTGCGGCCGTACTGCGCAAAGAAGCGGCGTCCCTGTTCGCCGCCGCCCGGAGGCGAGACGTTCAATTCAACGTCCGCGAAGCCGCGTGTTGTCTTCGTGCCAACATATCCGGCGTTCACTGACATGTCGTAGAAGATCTTGCGCTCGATTGACACGTTCCACGACTGGATGTAGCCGCGGTTTACGTTGTCGGGATCGGGCGTGCGCATCGTCGTCGTCCGCGGCAGCGGCACGCGTCCCTGATTCGGTTCGGGTCCGTCGACAGTGGGAATGCCCTGCGCCAATGTCCCGTACGGCTGCCAGCTGTTGAGGCTGACCCACGTGTTGGTGATCGTCAGCGGGAAGAAGCCGCGCAGCGGACGCGCGAAGGGCAGCGGGTTGTAGGTGAGGCCGTAGCCGGCGCGCGCCACCATCGTGTCGTTCAATCGCCACGCAGCGCCGAGGCGCGGCGCGAAATCCGTCGTGCTCGTCTTCAGTCCGACGCTGCGCGGAATGCCGCCGACGCCGCCCAGCAAGACCTCCATGGTGTTGACGTCGAGCACCTCGACGCCGCGTTCGCCCGCGCGCCGGACGAGCGGGAAGTACTCGTAGCGTACGCCAAGATCCAGCGTCAGCCGCTGATGCGGCTGCCAGCGGTCGCCGAAATGGAACCCGAAGCGCCACTCGCGCGTCCGCATCGTCTCCCACTGGATGGCCTTCTGGACCTGCGAGGTGAGGCCGAGCAGGAACGTCGCGTACTGGTTGTAGAAGTTCGGCGACTGGGGACCGCTGCGAAGTCCCGTAAGGTTGCCGCTGAAGCTGAGGATGCCGCGCGGCCCGACGCCGCCGGCCTCCGGCTGCCAGTGGTTGAGATGCTGCCGATCGACGGCCGC
This sequence comes from Vicinamibacterales bacterium, assembly GCA_048594885.1. Taxonomy (GTDB): domain Bacteria; phylum Acidobacteriota; class Vicinamibacteria; order Vicinamibacterales; family 2-12-FULL-66-21; genus JBMDXB01. The sequence goes on along the minus strand of JBMDXB010000172.1, from coordinate 22,774 downwards.
CCCGAAGCGGAGCGTATGTGTGTTCTGGAGCTTTGTGAAGTTCGCCGCTGCCGTGACGGTCGGGTCGTAGCGGGTGTACGGCGCCCAGGTTTCCGTCGAGCCCTGCGCGCTCATGCCGTTGCTCCACGTCGGCATGCCGCTCTGCCGCGGATCGGGACCGTTGGTGCCAGGGACGCCGACGTCCAATCCGTAGTTCGTGCCGTAGTCCGGCCCATGGCCCCACTGATCGAGCAGCGAGTAGCCGACGGTCGAATCGACCACGAATGAACGGCTCGGCGTGAAGGTCTGGCCGATTGTCGCGACCCACGTCTTCGTCTTGCCGAGGCCGCCGCCATCGAACGACAGCTTCTGCAGGTTGCTCACCGTGGCGTTCATCACACCGAGCTTGCCCCAGACCTGGTGAGTCGGGCTGCGATTCCAGTTGATCTTCAAGTCGTACTGATTGCGGTCGAACGTGCTGGTGTACTCCTTGAAGTAGTTATTGGAGTTGTTCGTGGTGACGAAGCGGTTGGGGAGTGGATAGTACTGATTGATGCGCTGAGCGATTGCGCTGATCCGGTCGGCTGGAATGACGTTGCCCTCGAACGCCGTGCGCCCTCGCCCGTCGCTGCCGCCAGTGAGTGGATCGTATATCAGCTGCAGCGACCCGTTGGTGTTGAACGCCTCGCTGAAGTCTCCGCGACGCATCTTTTCGGTCGGTACCGTGTAAATCGATTCACCTTCGGTATTTCGGTACTGGCCTTCGAATGCGCCGAAATAGAAAAGCCGGTTCTTGAGGATCGGGCCTCCAAGCGTGAAACCATCGATGATGTTGTCGCTCGGTGCTTTGGGAGTGTTGTTGCGCTTGGCAAAGTACGTGCGCGCGCGCAGTTTCTCGTCCGTGTAGTAGGCCCACCCGGAACCCTGCGTGCGGTTCGTGCCTGACTTGGTCGTGAGTCCCATTGCCGCGCCGCCGGCAAGCCCTTGTTCGGCCGAAAAGCTGCCGGTCGACACCGTGACAGTCGCGATCGTCTCGACCGAGGGCACGTACAGGGTGTGATGCGGCAGCCACGTGAACTGGTTCGTCGCGCCGTCCACCCGCGTGCTGTTCGTGTTCGGATTGGTGCCGTTGACCGTCGTCTGCAGCGCGCGCGCCGGCGTATCGATCTCGGCGTTCTGGAACTCAGACGGCGTGGCGCCCGGAATGAAGTCGAGCAGACTCTGGTAATTCCGGAACTCGGGCAGGGGCAGTTCGGCGATCTCCTGCGCGGTGATAACGCCGCCGGTGTCCGCCTTGTCCGTCTTCAGCAAGGCGACCTCGGATGTGACCGTGATCGACTCGGAGAGCTGCCCGACTTCGAGCTTCGCGTCGACACGCGAGATCTGGCCTGGGATCACCGGCACCTGCTGCTTGACGAACTCCTTGAATCCCTGCAGCGAGATCTTGACGTCGTAGGTGCCGGGCAGCACGTTCTGAAACGTATACGAGCCCGCTTCATTCGAAACGGAATTCAGCGTCAGATTCGTGTCCCGGTTGACGAGGACGATCGTGGCGCCAGGGACGTGGCCGCCGCCGGAGTCCTGCACGGTGCCGACGACGCTGCCGTAAAGCTCCTGGCCGGCTGCGGAAGCTGCCAGTGCGAGTGTGAGGATCGAACACGAGAACGCGACTGCTATCCGCCGCCGGATCTGTCCCACTTGCATGATGTCTCCTTCCCCCAAAAGACAACGACGGGCCGCGGGTCCTGGCCGTGTGCCGGAGAGGATACACCACGGGAGGACGGGACCCAAGGGCCGAGGGCCAAAGGCCAAGGGCCAAGGGCCAAAGGCAAGGGCCAAAGGCCAAAGGCCAAAGGCCAAAGGCCAAAAGGCCCAACGGCCCGACGGCCAAAGGCCAAAAGGCGGCCAGCGGCCAGCGGCCAGCGGACAGCGATTACACCGATCCGGTCTTCATCTCCTTCAGCAGGTAATCGGTCGAGCGGACGGCCAGCGCCATGATCGTCAGTGTCGGGTTCTGGCAGCCGCAGGAAACGAAGCACGAGCCGTCCATGACGAACAGGTTCTTGACGTCGTGCGTCTGCTGGAACTGGTTGAGGACCGAGGTGCGCGGGTTGTTGCCCATGCGCGCGACGCCGACCTCGTGGATACCCATCCCGGGAATGCGGTCGGGCACCATCCACGGACGGATGTTCTTCGCGCCCGCCGCTTCCATCATCTCCGCGGCCGACTCCGCCATGTCGGGAATCATCGCCTTCTCGTTCTCGCTCCACGACATGTTGATGCGCAGCGCCGGGATGCCGAACGTGTCGACGACGTTCGGGTCGATCTCGACGTAGTTCTCGCGCCGCGGCAGGCACTCGCCGAAGCCGGACAGGTTGATGGACGTGATGGACTCCCGGACCGCCTGCTTGAACGCGTCGCCGAAGCCGGGCGCGTTGAAGTTGAAGCTCGCATTGGCGCCGCCCTGGAAGCCGTAGCCGCGCAGGAACTTCTTGTAGCGCGGGCCGTTCTGCGTGTTCCTGAACCGGATCACGTACAACGCATTCGGCCGCCGCGGCCCGTCCATCGTCGCCTGCATCGGCAGATCGGGAAACTCGCCGCTGGCGCCGCCGGCGACCCACAGGTGGTCCTGCAGGTAGCGTCCGAGCACGCCACTGGAGTTCGCGAGGCCTTCGGCGTGCTGGCGCGTCGCCGAGTTGAACAGCATCCGGGCCGACTCGAGCGCCTGCGCGCACAGCACGACGACGCGTCCGTGGACCTCGCGGGGCTGCCGCGTGACGCGATCGATGTAGAGCACGCCCGTCGCGCGGTTCTTGTCGCCGTCCGTCAGGACCTTGTAGACCATCGCGTTCGGGATGAGCGTGCAGCGGCCGGTGGCCATGGCGTCGGCGACGGTCGTGAAGGCGGAGTTGAAGTACGAGCGCGTCGCGCATCCGAGCTCGCACGGGCCGCAGTAGTGGCACGCGGCGCGGCCGTTGATCGGCTTGGTGATGTTCGCCGCGCGGCCGAGCGTGATCGTTCGACCGAGCCTCTCCTTCACGCGCGATCGCAGCCGCATCTCGGCGCACGACATGCCCATCGGCGGATGGAACTTGCCGTCGGGCAGCTCGAACACGCCTTCGGCGATGCCGGTGATGCCGACGTACTCCTCGACGAGGTCGTAATACGGCGCCAAATCCGCGTAGCCGATCGGCCAGTCGTCGCCGTAGCCGTCGAACGATGCGGGCTTGAAGTCCTGCTCGCTGAGCCGATAGCTCTGACGTCCCCACACGTTGGTGCGGCCGCCGACGATACGCATACGCCCCTGCCAGCTGAACGGCTTGTCGCGCGGCGTGGTGTACGGCTCTTCGAGGTCGTTGACGAACCAGTCGACGTTCTCCTCCCGGCAGGCGTAGCAGTCCTTCTGTACCGGCCGCGTGCGCCGGATGAGGTCGGGCGCGCGATTGCGGAACTTCAGCTCGAACGCGCGCGTGTGTTCGCGGAAATCGGTGCCGGTGTGGGCGCGGCCGGCGTCGAGCAGCGCGACGCGCACGCCCGCTTCCGTGAGCCGCTTCGCGACCCATCCGCCCGATGCGCCCGAGCCGATGACGAGCACGTCGAATGTCTTGCCAGCCTGGTCCCGAGCCTGAGTCACGCCGCCTCCTCGTGTGGGATGCACATGGTAAACTGACCGGCCTTACGGGGGAAGGACATCGGTCCCTGGTCCCTTGTCCCTGGTCATGGGTCACGGGTCACGGGTCCCGGGACAGTCCCGGGACCCAGGACGAGGGACCCGCGACCAGGGACTAGGGACGAGGGACTTGATGCCATCACGACGCGAGATTCTCCAGACGCTCGTTGCTTCCGTCGGCGCCGGTGCCGTCGTTCCCGGACTCGCTGACGATCAGCACATCGCCCACCTGGCGAGCGCCGCTGGCGTGGAGCAGGCGGACGCGAAGTCGAAGGCGGCCGCCTACAAACCGGAGTTCCTCGATCAGCACCAGTTCGAAACGCTGCAGGCGCTCGCCGAGCGGATCGTGCCGGGCGCGGCGCGCGCGAAGACGAGCGAGTTCATCGACCAGCTCCTGGCCGTCGATTCACCGGACGACCAGCGCGCGTTCATGTCGGCGCTCGGCGCGATGGAAGGGCAGGCGCTCGACCGCGCGAAGCGTCCATGGAAGCAGCTGGCCGAGGCAGAGCAGATTGCGATCCTGAAGGACCTCTCGACAATGGACTCGGGGCAGGCCGCGGCGCGGCCGTGGACGAAGGGCGATCCGATCGACACCGGCCGCGAGCCCTCCCGTCCGCCCGTGCGCACGCTGCGCGATCACTTCGATCTGCTGAAAAGCTGGATTGCCGGCGCCTACTACTCGTCGGAGATCGGCATGCGCGAGCTCGGATGGACCGGCAAGGTCGTCTTCGATTCGTTCCCGGGCTGCGAGCATCCGGGAAGTCACGTCTAGATCCGGCGGCGCAACTGAAGTTGCGCCCTACGTACGCTCTACTTACTGCCTCCTACTTGCAGAACACCGGCGGCATCCATCGCCCGCCTTCGCCGCTGACCGACATCGTCGTGGCCGCGGAAACGGGATCGATGTCGGGCGCGCGGTTGCCGGGCGCGCGCTGGAACGCCAGCCGTGCGGCCGCACGATCGAAGTCGGTCGGCTCCGGTCCCACTGCCGCATTCATGATCGACGTGCGCGCCTTCACGTGCAGGTACCCCAGCGCGTGGCCGAGCTCGTGCATCCGTAGCAGCCGCCGGCGCGCGTCGTTGGTATCGAAATCCCGATCGAGGAAGATCGATCCGCCGACCACCGTTCCGTTCGACAGCTCCGACCACTGTCCATAGCCGATCGTGTTCGCCATCGAGGCGATGCCGGTATAGCGGCCGGCGACGATGTAGCCGTTGCGGTTCACGTTGACGCGCTGGCCGGGAGACGGACGTTCGACGGACACGGACGCGAAGCCGGTGAACGTCTCGCCGGTCAGCAGCGCGAGCCCTTCGCTCAGGTGGGCGACCATCAGCGACGTGTCCGTGTCCGTCAACGACTCGGCCGTCGCCTCGAACTCCGAGCCCGGATTGGCGCGGTACGCCATGACCGCGCCCAGCACAATCAGCGATGGACGCGTGAGCCATCGCTGCAGCCGCGCGTTGGAGCTGCGGAACATCTCGTCGAACGCGGTGAGATCGAACGACGCCGGGATCAGCGGCAGCAGGATGCGATCGGACGTCGGCGCCATGACCGCCGTTTCACGCTCGACGACCGCGCCGCCTTTCACCGTGACGCGATGACTGCCGGACGACTCGAGGTCGACGTTGAACATCCCGTTGTCGTCGGCGATGACCGGCCACCGAGAGCCCACCTGCACGGAGACGGATGCGATTCCTGCCCGGTCGATGCCGTTGATGGCCTGACCCTGCAGCACACGCGAGGATTCGGGCGAGGTGGGCGCTTTGGACGACCCGCCGCAGGCGGCGAGCGGACAGAGAACCAGAGCGATCAGAAAACTGCGGGGCATGGTGCGGGAAGTGCAACGCGCGTGCGCGGAAAAACGGCCGAAAAACGCGCGTCCCGGCGGCCGACCGTTACGGTTTTCGGCGGCGGCTCACGATCCTGTCATCCGCGGCGCCACTCGTCACCGTGCGCCATCGTCGAAGACGGATCCCTTGAACAGGTTCTGGCCGCCGAGCGCCACGACGAACGCGTAGACCGCGACGCCGGCGAACAACGCCATCGTGACGACCGACGAGGGGAAGTACCAGGAGTCAGGATTCGTCGTGAGCGGGAACTGATGCCATGACGAGAAGAGGATGCCGACGAGGAATGCCAGCAGACCGAGCCGAACGAGCAGGACGAGGACGAGCGCTGCGACGCCGACCGTCGAAAGAACCTGCGCCGGTCCGGGTTGTCCGATGATCGACGTCGCCGTGACCAGACCCAGCAACAGCGCGTACGCGATCGACGGCCGGAACGCTGCGCGCGCGAGCAGGACGCCGAGCAGCGCCGATACGGGGATGAACAAGGACTCCTGCAGGGCGACGAGGTAGGCGGCTGCGGCACGGCCTGTGCCGCTGAGCGCGCCCAATCCAACGGCCCGCGGCGCCGGCGCCGGCACACCCAGCATCGGCCCGAATATCTCGGGCGTGGCGAACAGGATCGAAAAGGCGATGCCGGCGACCGCGCCGATCAGCACGTGGCGGCCGACGAGCGGATCGCGGAAGCGCCCTTCGAGCACGCGGCTCCACGCGATCAGCGTGTTCGGCCAGAGCCGGCGCACGTACGGCTCGAGCGCGTTGTAGAACAGCCAGACGATGGCCGCCCACATGACCTGGGCCGCGATGTTGTTCGAGAGCGTCGCGTATCGCTCCGCCCACGCTCCGGACACCTTGAGGACTTCGATGCCGATGCCGATCGCCAGGTAGGCCGCCGCCAGCCGAAGCGCCCCGCGGCGATCGCTGCGATCGAGCCGCATGTTCCTCCGCGCCAACAGAGCGCCGGCGATGATGGCGCCGAGCGTGAGGGCCTGGAAGACGAACGGGACGGCGCGCTGCAACAGCGGTTGCGCGGCGTTCGGATCCGAGCCGCCCGTTCTCCAGGACGGAATGATCGCGAACCACACCGGTCGTCCACCGAGCGACGCGCCTTCCACGCGCACGTCGCCCTTCGTCCACGCCCGGTGAACGTCGCTGGCGAATGGCGGCGACCACTGGGGTTCCGCTGCGGAGAAGTCGGACTGGCTGAGACCAGCCGCCGTGAACAGGCTGGTCCACTCCGGCTCCTTCCCCCGCGACGAGGAGTCGAGCGTCTGCGGCGGGACGGCGTGGAACTGCAGCAACTGGCCGGCGGGATTCAGCCGCACGCGAACCATCCCGGGCTGCGTCATCGGCGGATCGTCCTGCGCGATAGTGCCGTACCGTTTGGACGGAGCGAACGCGCGATCGCGGTACCAGAACCAGAGCGGAGACGGCGTCACCTGCCCGAGGTTGTCCCAGCGCCTCACGGACCAGTCATTGCGCGTGACGCTCCGAAAGTACTCCGCGTCGGTCGCGAAGCCGTACGCCTGTCCTTCAGGCGCGTCCGTGTGGCCGGAGGCCGCGATGACGGATCTCGCTGCCGCCATCAGTTCCGCAGGCGGCTTCTGAAGGGGGATGCGGTGCTGCAGCGCAGTGCGGCCGAGGAATATCCACGTGGTCGCCAGGCCGCCGAGCACGATCAGAAGGCTGACCGCCGCGACCGGCAGCGTCAGCGCACCCTTGCCGCCGGCGCGCGCCACCATTTCCGGCGACGGTGTCTCGCCGGCTGCAATCGCCATCGCCAGCGGATCGCCGCCGGGCAGCGCGGCGGCGAGTGCGCTTGCCGACGCGGGGCGCCGCGCGGGATCGGGGTCGAGGCAACGCAGGATCGCTCGCTCGACGAGCAGATCGAGACCGATCACGAGCGCCGCCGGGCTCGTCGGCGTCGAGCTCTGGAGCCGCACCAACTCGTCCAGCGTCTTCGCCTCGTACGCGCGCTTACCGGTGAAGAGCTCGTAGAGCACGAGCCCGAGCGCGTAGAGATCGGTCTGCACCGACAGGTGGCCGCCGGCTACCTGCTCGGGCGCCATGTATTGCGGCGTGCCCGCGCGCGCTTCGACGCCGGAGATGCCGGTGGTCGCGCCGGCCAGGCCGAAGTCGGTGATCTTCGCGCGTCCGCGGCCGTCGATCATGACGTTGCCCGGCTTGAGATCGCGGTGCAGCACGCCCTCGTCGTGCGCGGCGGCGAGCCCGGCGCACAACTGCCGCGCAATCTCGATCGCCTTGTCCTCGGGGAGCCGGCCGATACGGCGGAGCAGCGACGCCAGGTCCTCGCCGTCCACGTATTCCATCGACAGGAACTGGCGGCCGTCCACTTCCGCGATATCGAACACGCGACAGACGTTGGGATGCGTGACGCGCAACGCGAGCCGCACTTCGTCGAGGAAGCGTTCCCGTCGCGCGGCGTCGCGTTCGACATTGCGCGGGAGGAACTTCAACGCGACCGGCTGACCGAGCTTCAGGTCATCGGCGCGATAGACCTCGCCCATGCCGCCGCGACCGAGCAGGCCGACGACGCGGTAGCGACCGGCGAGCATCATGCCGGGGAGAAAGCGTTCGGCGTCCGCCGGCGTGGCGACGGGCGTGACGACCGCCGGGGGGTGAGTACTGGTGGCCGTCGCGACGCCTGCCACATCCAGCGCAGCCCCACAGTGTCCGCAGAACCGCTGTGCGGACGAGGTCGCCCGACCGCAGGCTGGGCACGTCATCGGCGGACTTATATCCTGCGGCCGGTGCCGGCGCAACTGAAGTGGCGACCTACGGACGCTCCTGATGCAGGCGGCCGCCGATACCGGCTGCCAGCATGCGGCCGAAGATCCATCCCGCACGGATCGTCGACAGCGGCTCGGCGCGCAGCTCCACGCGTCCCTGTCTGATCGCCTCGCAGATCGCCGTCGCATCCGGCGCCGCATCGACCAGCGTGAACGTCGTCCCCATCTGATCGAGGAAGTGCAGATCGGTGTTGCCGACGAGCGGCTTGCCGTTGTCGCGCGCCCATCGGACCGCGCGCCGATTGAAGTTCACGGCGCGCGTGTAGACGGAATTCACTTCGACGGCGTCGAAGAGATCCTTGTGGGCCTCGAGCAACGGACCGAGCGCGTGCGCGATCGGATAGTAGGGATGGGGCGCGACGACGAGCCCGCCGGTGGCGCGCTTCAGCGCGCGGATGTCGTCGAACGTCTCGACGCTGGCACACGCAGCCGGAAAATTCAGCAGCAGCACGTGACGGCCCTGGATGCTGCGCTCGATTCCGGGCATCAGCACGATGCCGCGGTCGCGCGCGTAGGCGGAATCGGCGGCCGTGTCGATGTAGCGGTTGTGCAGCGTGATCGCGAGTGCGTGATACCCGAGCGAGGCGGCGCGATCGATCAGATCGCGCGCGGAGTGCGGGACGCGATCGAGCGGATCCAGATTCGTGTGAGCGTGGAGCTCGACCTTCAGCACAGTGGCGACCGGCCGTGTTCAGTGCGCCTGGCGCAGCTCCAGCGCTCTTTTGACCGACGCCAGTACTTTATCGTAGTCGAGCGGCTTGTAGAGCAGGTCGACGACACCGAGCTCGGCGGCGCGCGCGGCGTTGGCCGGCCGGTCGAGACCGGTGATGAAGATGATGCGCGTCGATGCAAGCCGCGGATGCCGCCGGAATTCTTCGGCGATGGCGAAGCCGTTCGGGTGCGGCATCATGATGTCGATCAGCGCGACGTCCGGCGTCAGATGGTGCGCGAACGTCAGCGCTTCCGTGCCGTCGGTCGTGGCGTACACCTCGTACGCCGGCCACAGCCACTGGGCCAGCAGCCGTGTGATTTCGGGGGCGTCGTCGACGACAAGAACGCGCGAAGACGGATGCGGGCCGGGGTAACCCGACAGTCGCATTGGCGACGTCATTAAAGCAAGGAAGAAAATACCGTCCTCCAGCGTCGCCCGCAACTCTTTTCTGTTGATGGGTTTGCTGACGTCTGCGGAAAAACCGTGACACTCACCGTTTGCAGGATTTGCCATGCGCGTGATGCAATTTCTGCAAACGGTGAGTGTCACGGTTTTATGATGCGGTCGCCATGAGCCACGAATCATTCGATTTGTCCCGTCGCGCATTTCTTCAAGCCACAACCGCCGGTCTCGCGCTCGGCGCGGTGCTCCGTCCGTCGGCCGCCCAGGCGCCGAGCGACACGATCGTCCTCGGGATGATCGGCGTCGGTGGCATGGGCATGGGCCGGTTGCGCGGATTCCTGCAGCACACCGACGTTCGCATCGGCGCGATCTGCGACGTCGATCGGCGTCATCTCGATGCCGCCGTCGCCGCCGTCGAGAAGGTCGCCGGATACAAGCCGAAGGCGGTGGGAGACTACCGTCGCGTTCTCGACGACAAAGAAATCGACGCGGTGGCCGTCGTCACGCCCGACCACTGGCACGCCATCCCCACGGTGCGCGCGTTCGAGGCGGGAAAGGACGTCTTCGTCGAGAAGCCGCTCAGCTACTCGCTCGCCGAAGGACGCGCGATGGCGGACGCGTCGGCCAGGCACAAGCGCGTCAGCCAGATGGGTAACCACATTCACAACGACTTCCCGAACTACCGCCGCGTTGTCGAGATCGTGCGATCGGGATCGCTCGGCCGCATCACGCGCGTGCACTGCTGGAAGACCGGGCCGACGGAGGCGTACACGAACAATGAACCGCCGGCGCTTCCCGCGGAACTCGATTACGATCAGTGGCTCGGCCCCGCGCCGAAGCGGCCGTATCATCCGTTGCGCAGCCACCAGACGTTCCGCTACTTCTGGGACTACTCCGGCGGGACGTTCATCGACTTCTGGTGCCACATCGTCGATCTGCCGGTGTGGGCGCTCGAGTTGAAGGCGCCGTCGAGCGTCTCCGCCGCCGGCGGCAGGTTCTTCCTCAAGGACGAGACGGAAACGCCGGACTCGATCGAAGCGGTGCTCGAGTATCCGGATCTGCTGATGACGTTCAGCTTCCAGCCGACGCCGCCGCCTGGCCTCGACCGCATGGGGCACATCGGCTGCATCTTCGAAGGGACGACCGCGTCCGTCGTCGCGAATTACCAGCAGCACGAGGTGCTCGTCAAAGGCAAGCCGGCGCCCGACTTTCCGCGTCCGGCGGCGTCGATTCCCGATTCGCCCGGCCACCTGCGCGAGTTCCTCGGCGCGATCAAGTCACGCAACCTCGAAACGACCTGCAATGTCCGGTACGGGCACCGGCTGACGAAGGCGGGCCATCTCGCGAACATCGCCTATCGCACCGGCCGCCGGCTCTATTGGGACGACGGCCGCGAGCGGTTCGTCGACGATGGCGAGGCGAACAAGTATCTGAAGCGGAAGTTCCGCAAGCCCTACACGCTGTAGGCGCGAGGAGTGTCGTGGCGAATCTGATCGAAGCGATCGACATCAAGCGCAAGATGTTCTTCGAGTACGAAGCGGCGCCGTACAACGTCCTCGACGTCGAGGTCTCGAGGCCGACGGCGCGCGGCGGGCAGACGCTCGTGCGCGTGAAAATGCGCAACCTGCTGACGCGCGCGGTGTTCGACAGGACCTTCAAGGCGGGCGAGAAGTTCAGCGAGCCGGACCTCGAGAAGGTCTCGGCGTCCTATCTGTATGCGGATGCCTCCGGCTATCACTTCATGGATCAGGAGACGTTCGAGACGATCACGCTCCCGGAGGACCGCGTCGGCGACGATCGGCTGCTGCTCGTCGACAACCTCGTCGTGTCGATCCAGAAGTACAACGGCAACCCGATCGCGATCGAGCTTCCGCAGATCGTCGAGCTGACCGTGGCGGCGAGCGAGCCGGGCGTTCGCGGCGACACGGCGAGCGGCGGCGTCACTAAGCTCGCGACGCTCGAGACCGGGCTGCAGGTCCGGGTCCCGCTGTTCATCAAGGAAGGAGAGCGCGTCAAAGTCCACACCGAGACCCGCGAATTCGCCGGCCGCGCGTAGGGAGAACTGACGCAGTCAAAGACCAAGGAGCCAAGGACCAGAGGCCAACCAAGGCCAAAGGCCAAAGGCCAAAGGCCAAAGGCCAACGTTGATAGAATGCGGCGCGGAGGAGGGGCGGCGGTGAAGGAAGGTTCGTTGCGACGCTTCATCGTCGGCGCCTTGGCCGCCGCCCTGCTCGGCACCTCCGCGCTCGCTTCGGCGCGCCAGAACGGCGCGGCCCCGGGTCCGCCGGCCATCACCGCGTCGCGCGTGGCGCAGGCACCGGTGCTCGACGGCGACGTCCTCAACGACCCGGCATGGCAGACCGCCGGTCCCGTGTCCACGTTCTGGCAGGAGCAGCCGGACGAAGGGCAGCCCGCTTCGGAAATCACCGAAGTCCGCATCGTCTACACGGAGAGCACGCTGTACGTCGGGGTCGTCTGTCACGATCGCACGCCGGACGGCATCATCGTGTCCGACGCTCGGCGCGACGCGCCGCTCGACAACACCGACAGCTTCCGCATCATCTTCGACACGTTCCGCGATCGTCTGAACGGGTTCGTATTCGGCACGAACCCGGCGGGCATCGAATACGACGGCCAGGTGACGAATGAAGGGCAGGGCGGCGGTGGCCTGGCTGCCGGGCAGCGCACGCAGTCCGGTTCCGGCAGCGGCTTCAACGTGAACTGGGACGGCGCCTGGGAGGTACGATCGCGCATCAGCGAGATCGGCTGGACCGCGGAGTTCGCGATTCCGTTCCGCACGCTTCGCTTTCCTCCGGGCGCGAACCATACGTGGGGCGTGAACTTCCAGCGCAACATCCGGCGCCGCAACGAGCGCGCGTACTGGGCGCCGATCCCGCGTCAGTACACGCTCTATCGCCTCTCGCTGGCGGGCACGCTCACGGGTCTGCAGACGCCCGTCATCCGCAACCTGAAGGCGACGCCGTATGTGCTCGGCAACGCGGTGCAGTCGGGCGAAGTGCCGGTAGACGGCGTCCTGCTCGGCGATGCGGGACTCGACGTCAAGTACAGCCTCACGCCCAGCCTGGCGCTCGACGCCACGATCAACACCGACTTCGCGCAGGTGGAGGTCGACGAGCAGCAGGTCAACCTCGATCGCTTCGACCTGTTCTTTCCGGAGAAGCGTCCGTTCTTTCTCGAGAACTCCGGGTTCTTCGCCGTCGGCAATCCCGGCGAAGTCGATCTGTTCTTCAGCCGCCGCATCGGGCTCGGCCCCGGCGACGTCGTCATTCCGATCGAGGCGGGCGCTCGCGTATCCGGCAAGGCGGGGCCGTACAACGTCGGCCTGCTGACGATGCAGACCGACGACTACAAGAACCGCATCGCCGGAAACCGGTTCTCCGTCGCGCGTGTGAGCCGTGAGTTGCCGAACCGGTCGTCAATCGGCGTGCTGTTCACGGGCCGCACCGCCGCCGGCAGGCTGGCGCGACCGGGCGATCACAACCGCACCTACGCCGTTGACGGCAAGATCGGCGTCGGACAGAGCACGGTGATCTCCGGCTTTGCCGCGCAGACGGATACGCCCGGCGTGCACGACGACGAGCACGCGTTCAACCTGCGGTCGCGAACGTTCCGGCCGCGGTTCGACCTCGAGATGGGCTACCAGGAGCTCGCGCCGAAGTTCAATCCGGAGGTCGGGTTCATCACGCGACGGGGGTACCGCAAGCCGGACGTCAGGCTGATGACGCGCTGGCGTCCGCGTGACTTCATCGGCATCCAGGAACTGCGGCCGCACACGTCGTACCGCGCGTTCTACGGCTTCGACGGGCTGCTCGAGAGCATGAACTGGCACATCGACAACCACTGGCAGTTCAGGAACAGCTACGAGGTCCACACCGGGCTGAACTTCACGGAAGAGGGCGTGCGCCGCCCGTTCGAGATCTTCCCGAAGATCTTCGTGCCGGCGGGGTCGTACGCGCACAAGGAGGCGCAGCTCGTCTTCTTCACGAACCAGGGCGCGCCGGCGAGCCTCAACGTCGAGAGCCGGATCGGCGGGTTCTTCGGCGGCACGCGCGTGTCCGTGACGCCCACCTTGCGCATGCGCGCGGGCGAGACGTTCACGACGGAGGTCGCCTACCAGCGCAACGCCGTCGATCTGCCGGTGGGCGACTTCGTCACGCACCTGCTGCGCACGCGTATCTCGTACTCGTTCACCACGCGCATGTTCGTGCAGGGACTCGCGCAGTACAACAACCGCGCGGACCTATGGTCGGTGAACTTCCGGTTCGGATGGCTGCAGGCGGCGAACACCGGCCTCTTCGTCGTCTATACCGACACGCGCGGGCTCTACGACCTCATCCCGCGTCCCGAGCGCAAGGAGCGATCGCTCGTCATCAAGTTCTCGCGGATGTTCGATTTGCTGCGATGACGGGGGTGCGCGAGCCGCACCTGAAGTTGCGGCCTACGGTCGTCAGCGTCGCGGCCACGAGTACCAGTAGGCCGCAACTTCAGTTGCGGCAACCCAGGGCTTGAATCTGGCGCCGAAATCCGCTACATTCCTCGTCAGAGTCACGTCGATGATGCGCAACCGAATTACCGTCCCGTACGGGTTCCCGCTGTCAGCGGTTGCGCTTGCCCTGACCTTCTAGTCGGGGCAGTTCCTCCCAGCACAGTTCTTCAGCTTGCGCAGCGCAGGAGCTTTTGCTCCGTGCTGTGACGTTTCAGGGCAGTTCCCCGGTGGCTCTCTTTGGCGGAGTTCGACATGTCAGGCTTTGCTGAGTCTCCAGCGGTTTCGTCCGGAGCGGCGCACGCGCCTCCAGGCGTCTGGGCGACGGTGCGCGACGCGATGCGCGGATCGCGCATCGACTACACGACCGCGCCAATCGGCCACGCCGTCGTCATGCTCGCCATCCCGATGGTCATGGAGATGGCGATGGAGTCGATCTTCGCCATTGCGGACGTGTTCTGGGTGGCGCATCTCGGCGCCGACGCCGTTGCGACGGTGGGCCTCACCGAGTCGATGCTCACGCTGATCTACACGGCGGCGATGGGGCTGTCGATTGGCGCGACCGCGCTCGTCGCGCGCCGCACCGGCGAGCACGATGCCGAGGGAGCGGCTCGCGCGGCGGGGCAGTCCGTCCTGCTCGGGTGTGCCGTCTCGGCGGCCATCGCGCTCGTGGCCGCGCCGCAGGCGCCTCGGCTGCTCGCGTTGATGGGGGCGTCCGAAGACGTGATCCGCACCGGCAGCGGCTTCACGCGCGTGATGCTCGGCGGCAACGCCACCGTGCTGTTGCTGTTCATGCTGAACGCGGTGTTCCGCGGATCCGGCGATGCCGCGATCGCGATGCGGGTGCTGTGGTTCGGGAACCTGATCAACCTCGTGCTCGGGCCGTGCTTCATCTTCGGCGTCGGCCCGTTCCCGGAGCTCGGCGTGACCGGCGCCGCGGTCGCGACCAACATCGGACGGGGATCCGCCGTCGTGTATCAGCTCGTGATGCTGACGCGCGGCAACGGCCGGGTGAGGCTCGCCGCGCGGCATCTGCGGATCGATCTCTCGATCATGCGAAGCGTGCTGCGCCTGTCCGGCAGCGGCACCGTTCAGATCCTGATCGGGACGGCCAGCTACGTCGGACTGGTGCGGATCCTGTCGGTGTTCGGCAGCGACGCGCTGGCCGGCTACACGATCGGCCTGCGCATCATCATCTTCGCGCTGCTCCCGGCGTTCGGCATCAGCAACGCCGCCGCGACGATGGTGGGCCAGAACCTCGGAGCGGGCCATCCCGATCGCGCGGAGCGCGCGGTGTGGACCGCGGCGCGCTACAACATGGTCTGCCTCGGCGCCATCGGACTGCTGTTCCTGATCGCCGCCGGGCCGATCGTCGCGCTGTTCACGACGGAACCGATCGTCGCTCGGTACGGCGTCGAGTGTCTGCGCATCGTGAGCCTCGGGTTCGTGTTCTACGCCGCCGGCATGGTGCTGACGCAGTCGTTCAACGGCGCCGGCGACACCTGGACGCCCACGGTCATCAACGTGTTCGTGTTCTGGCTGTGGGAGATCCCGCTCGCGTGGTGGCTGTCGGGGACCGCCGGTCTCAGCCTCGGGCCTCGCGGCGTGTTCATCTCGCTCGCGGTCGCGCATTCGACCCTCGCTGTCGTGAGCGCCGTTCTGTTCCGGCGCGGCGCGTGGAAGGAACGGCAGGTCTAGGTCCCTGGTCCCTGGTCCCTGGTCGCGAGTCCCTGGTCCCGGGTCCCTGGTCGCGGGACTCGGGACTCGACCTCGGGACTCGGGACTGGGGACTCGGGACTCGGGACTCGGGACTGGGGACCCGTGACCAGGGACCAGGGACGAGGGACGATCGTCCTTGTGATAAGTTCGCCCGCCATGTACAAGAAGGCCCTAATCGTCTGTTGCGTGCTGGCCGTTTCAATCGCCGACGCGCAGAATCCTGCGCAAGCTCCGACCCGCCCGCCCGAGAACAACGACCAGACGCTGCGGCCGCTGTCGGCTGAGGAGATCCCGCCGAATCTGAATTTCTACGCGCTCGATCCGCTGTACAAGCCGGGCATTCCCCTCGGGTGGTCATCGACGCGCATCGAGGAGACGCTCGATCGCGGCACGATTGCCGCCGCTGCCGGCAAGCACGTCTATGTTGGCTGGCGTCTGCTGAAGGGCGATCCGCCAACCGTCGCGTTCAACGTGTATCGGTCGACGGCCGGCGCCACGCCCGTGCGGCTGAACGCGCGGCCGCTGACGCGGACGACGGACTTCGTCGACACGACCGCGCCGCTCGATCGCGAGAATGCGTGGACCGTCAGGGCCGTCGTCAACGGCCGCGAGCTCGAGGCGAGCGAGCGCGCCGTGCTCCAGGCGAACGCGCCCGTACAGCCGTATCGCGCGCTCAAGCTGCGTGACGACGTGCGCAGCGTCGATCGCGTGGCGATCGCGGATCTGAACGCCGACGGCGCCTACGACTTCGTCGTCAAGCACCCGGCCGGCGGAATCGATCCCGGACGTATCCGCCCGAGCACCGCGACCTACAAGATCGACGCGTACGACGGCCGCACCGGCTCGCCGATGTGGCGGATCGATCTCGGCTGGAACGTCAATCACGGGATCTGGTTCTCGCCGATGGTCGCGCGCGATCTGGACGGCGACAATGTCGCGGAAGTGTGCCTGCGCGCCGCGCCCTACGCCGCGACGCGCGAAGACGCGTTCGACGGCGGCAAGGGAATCGTGCTCGACGGCCCCGAGTACCTCGCCTGCTACGACGGCCGCAGCGGCCGCGAGATCGACAAGGTCGACTGGATCGAGCGCGGCAAGGTCACCGATTGGGCCGACACCACCGGCAACCGCTCGAGCCGCCACATGCTCGGCGTCGCCTATCTCGACGGCAAGACGCCGAGCGTCCTCGTCGTCCGCGGCACCTATGGGTTGATGAAGGTCGATGCGTGGATGCTGCGCAAGCGGAAGCTCGAAAAGGTCTGGCGCTGGACGAACGAGCGCGCGCCATTCAAGTACCAAGGACAAGGTCAGCACAGCTTCAAGACCGGTGACATCGACGGCGACGGCTTCGACGAGATCCTCAACGGCTCCATCGCCATCGATCACGACGGCCGGACGATGTGGAGCACCGGGATGGGACACGGCGACCGTTTCTATCTGTCGGACATCGATCCCGCGCGAGCGGGCCTCGAGATCTGGTACACGATCGAAGACCCGCATCCGCAGTTCGGCGTGAGCCTGTGGGACGCGCGATCGGGCGTGCCGCTGTTCGGCAGCACCGAGCCGAATCGCGACAACCAGATCGGCGGCGGCCTCGCCGCTGACATCGATCCCGCGCACCCCGGCATGGAAGTGTGGGGCGATCGGTATTTCTTCTCGGCCACGGGCAAGTCGATCGCCGGCGACGTGCCGCCGCAGAGCGACGTCGTGTGGTGGGATGCCGATGGTCTACGCGAGATCCTCGCCCGCGGCTCGATTGCGAAGTGGAAGGGCACGGCGTTCGGCCGGATTGAAGGTAGCGTTCAGCACGTTGCCGACATCGCGGGAGACTGGCGCGAAGAGATCGTGACGTTCGTCAACGGCGAGCTGCGCGTCTACACGACGACCATCCCGGCGAGCGACCGCCGCGTGACGCTCATGCAGGACCCGCTGTATCGCAACGGCGTGACGCATCGATCGATGGGATACCCGCACGTGCCGATGACCAGCTTCTTCCTCGGCGCGGCCTCGCGGGGGACGCGATGAGGCGCGGCCGCTACCGGCGCTTCGCCGGCCACAGGCGCTCGCGCATCGCCGCGTCGAACGTGTCGAGATCCTCGCCGAACACCGCCGCGAAGTTCGCGAGGCGGTCGGGCGATCGGCGGAACGCCTCGAAGTAGCGCAGGATGCCCGCCGGTCCGTGGCGCTCGATGAGCGCGTCGACGGCGAGGAACGCCTGCGCGTACGGCGCGATGTCGTTGCGCGCGGCGAGCGCGACCATCCGGGGAAACGTGGCCATCTCGTTGAGGCGCGGCGCCCGCGCGTGGTTCGAGGCGCGCAGCTTGTCGAGCTTCTCGCGTCGATAGCTGTCTATCGGCATCGCGCGCAGCCGATTCATGACGCGCATCGCCACCCACTCGGCAAATCCTTCGCGGAGCCACTGGTCGGACGTTCCGCGCGTGCCACCGGTGAGCTCGTACTGCAGCGTGTGCGTCAGCTCGTGCGCGAGCAGGCCGACGCGGGCCGGCCACGGCATCGGCGCGAGCGCCGCCTCGTTGATCAGCACCCCGCGATGCCCGCCGACCGCCGCCATCACGGACGCCGTCGTGCGCGCCAGCGCGGCGTCGTAGCCGGAGTCGAGCAGCGCCGCCTCGAACGCGCCGCGATGCGAATAGAAGTGGAGCGTTGCCGTGAAGGGAGGAAATCCGAGTTCCTTCTGAAAGATATCGGCGATCGTCGACGACGCTCGTCCGTACGAGGCAATCGACTCGATGTGCGAGACCGGGCGCGCGGCGGCGTCCGGAAACGGAACGTCGGTCGGCTCGAGCGTTGCCGCGCAGCCGGCCGCCGCCACCGAAAGAGCGAGCACGACAGCCGGTCGTGCCCGCGGTCGAGTCTCCCGCCGTGAGCCCCTCATCGCGCTCGAACGGCGGTCATTCTATTACGCGTCAGCCGGGCGCGCCGGCCCTACCGTTCGACGTCTTCGTCCCGTCCAGGTGTCTCGCGTCCGTACGCGTCGGAATCGCGTCCCGGCCGATCGGAACTGCCGCTCGTCTCCGGCGTCGGGCCGAGCGAGTTGCGGACGTCGGTCTCCCGCTTGATCTCCGTATTGCGGAGCCCTTCCTCGAGGTTGCTGGCTTTCCGCCTGCCTTCCATGAACACCTCCTCAGGTTGAAGTTGCTCAGTCCCCGGAGAGTGCAAGCGCAGGGCCGCCTGGCGCGCCTTTCGCTACCATCAGATGGCGCCGCGGCTCCGGTTGACGCCGGATGGTTCAGGTAATTTCCGGATCTTGAGTAGCTGTCAGCCGCATCGAATCTGCGAAAGCTGAGGCATGTCTAGGGTGTTCGGGGGATTGCCTCCCCGTGAAGGGGAGGTGTATAGATCGGGTCTCACGCCATGCCAGCGCTGCGGGGCCATCTGGCGGCCTGCCTCGGATACATCTGCGTCGCTCTCGTGTTCGCGTGGCCGTTGCCACTGCAGTTGGATACGTCCGTACCCGGCCCGGTCGGCGGCGATACGGGTGTCTACCTCTGGAACCTGTGGGTGTTCCGCCACGAGGTGCTGAGCGGCCGGTTCCCGTTCTTCACGAACGAGATTCTCTCGGTCACACCGGCGGCGGTTCCGCTCACGCTCCACAACTACACCACCTTCGCGAACGTGCTGGCGTTTCCGCTGCTGCCGCTCGCCGGGACAGTCGCCACATTCAACATCCTGCTGATGCTGAGTGGCGCCCTGGCCGCCTACTCGATGTTCCTGTTCGCGCGGCGCGTGAGCGGCGACGCTCCGGCGGCGTGGGTCGCCGGACTGCTCTTCGGGTTCTCGCCGTACATGAGCGCGCGATTCACGGAGCACTTCAGCCTGATTCTCGCCGCGCCTCTCCCGGTATTCGCGCTGCTGCTGGACCGGCTGCGTACCGAGCCGTCACGAGGGTTGGCCATCGCGGCCGGCGCCGTTGTCGCGTGGGCCTTCCTCTGCGATCCGTACTACGCCGTCTACTGCCTGCTGATGGCCGCGTTTGCCGCCGCCTACGCGACGGTCACGCTCCAGGTCGGCGTGCGGCCGCGCGTGCGCATCGCCTGGCGCGCGCTCCTCGACTTCTCGCTCATCTGCCTCGGCGGCCTCATTGCCGGCATCGTCATTCGTGGCGGCGGGCGGCTCGAGCTGTTCGGCATCACGGTGAGCGTGCGGCATCTCTATACGCCGGTGCTGATCTTCACGGTGCTCGCGGTGGCGCGCGTCTGGATGATGCTGAGGCCGCGCGTCACGTGGCGGATGCCGGTGCTGCGGCCGCACGTGCAGCTCGCGACGGCTGCCGTGTTCGGCTGCGTGCTGCTGCTGTCTCCCGTGCTCTCCGCGATGAGCGGCAGCTTCAGGCAGCGGTCGTGGGTCAGTCCCAAGATCTTCTGGCGCAGCAGCGCGTCCGGCGCCGACCTGCTGGCGTTCTTCGTGCCGAACCCCATGAACGGGCTGTGGGGCAGCTACTTCCGGCGCGGCCTCGCGCAGATGCCTGACGGTTTCGTCGAGAACGTCGCGTCGATCCCGTGGGTGGCCGTCGCCGTGCTCGTCCTTGCCGCGGCGTGGGCGAGGACGCGGCTGGCGCGCTACTGGGTCGCATTCACCGCGCTGTTCGGGCTGCTTGCGCTGGGCCCGTTCGTCGAAATCGCGGGCGTGAACACCTACATCCCGACGCCGTGGGCGTTGCTGCGCTACGTGCCGATCGTCGGCGCCGCGCGCATGCCGACGCGGTTCACCGTGCTGCTCGTGTTCGGCGTGGCGGTGCTGCTGGCGCTGGCGCTCCGGGACCTGCGGCAGCGGTGGACGCGGCCGGCGATGGCGACGGCATGTGTCGGCGCGCTGCTGGTCGTCGAGCTGCTGCCCGCGCCGCGCCCGATGCACACGGCGCGCGTCTCACCGCTCTACGACGTCGTCGCGGCCGATCCGCGGCCGGTTCGCGTGCTGCACCTTCCATTCGGGCTGCGGGACGGCGTCAGCTCCGCGGGAAATTTCAGTGCGGAGTACCAGTTCTATCAGACAGTCCATCACAAGCAGTTGATCGGCGGCTACGTCTCGCGGCTGCCACAGAACGAGGTCGAACGCTACCGGCGCATCCGCCTGTTCCGGACGCTGATCGATATGAGCGCGGGGGAGGAGCTGCCCGCCGATCGCCTGGCGCGAACGGCGGTGACGGCGAACGAGATGCTGAAGTCCCTCAGCGTCGGCTACGTCATGATCAACACGAGCCGCTGCACGCCACAGCTCGTGGATTTCGCCACCTCAGCGTTCGACATGACGTATGTCGGCACGGACGGTCCGCTGACCCTCTACAGAACGAACGTCGTCCGCTAGCCGCTACCGTGCGTAGAACTCGACGATGGCCGTGTCGTCGACGATGAAGGGGATGTCCTCGCGCCGGACGTTGGCCGTCACGCGTCCCGTGAACGCGTCCTCACCGCGCTCGAGGTAACCGGGCAGACTGACCTGCGGTCCGTTCTCGACAGATTGCGCGACGCCCGGGATGTTTCTGGCGCGATCCGATATCGAGATCGTATCGCCCTCGCGAACTTGCGCGGCGGCGCGATCGACGCGCCGGCCGTTCACGCGAATATGCCCGTGCGTGACGAGCTGACGCGCCGCCGGGATCGTCGGCGCGAATCCGAGCCGGAATATGACGTTGTCGAGCCGGCGCTCGAGCATGCCGAGGAGGAGCTCGCCGGTGACGCCGCGCTGCCGCACCGCTTCCTCGAAGTAGTTGCGCAGTTGCCGCTCGGTGATGCCGTAGTGGAACCGCAGCTTCTGCTTTTCCTCGAGGCGCCGCCGGTAATCGGTCTTCGTCGTCCGCCGTTTGCCGGTGCCGTGCTGGCCGGGCGGGTTCGGGCGCTTTTCGGCGCTCTTGCGCGTGAGACCGGGAAGCGGCGTCCCGAGCCGCCGGATGACCTTGAGGCGAGGTCCGGTGCGTGCCATACGCTGATTCTATTAGAGCTTCATGACCCAGCGGAGCGCTTCGCGCAGGTGCTGCCGGAAGCGCGCCTCCTGCCACACTTCTTCACGGTGGCCGAAGGCGGTGTAGAACACGCGTCCGCTGCCGTACGGACGATGCCACGCCATCGGCAGATCGGCCGGCTGCCCTGCCTCGCCGACGCCGTCTGCCGGATTGCGGTCGAGGGACAACAGTACGCGTACCGCGGAGCGATCGAATCGCGTGAAGCGATACAGCTCGTCGGTGATCGTGAAGCGTGGCGCGAGGTGCGCGACAGCCGGATGCGACGGATCGTCGACCCGCACGTCCGTTTCGACGATGGCGCCGTGCGTCTGGAACTCGCCACCCAGCATCGCGAGGAATTCAGGGGACCCGTGATACGTGTCGGACGCGCTATGCGCGCCCACGAAGCCGCCGCCGTTCGCGATCCAATTCAGCAACGCGGCCATGTCCGGCATGCCGAGATTGCCGGTCGTGTTCGCGAAGACGACTGCGTCGAAGCGCGCCAGTGCGCCGGCCGTGAGCATCTGCTGCACGTCTGCCGCCGTGCGGCAGAACTCCGTCTGATACAGCCCGGAGCTGTTGCCGATCTCGAGGAGCGTCGCTTCCGCAATCGGAATCGAGCTGTGACGGAATCCGGCCGTGTGAGTCACGACCAGCACGCGCTTCGCCGAAGCGGGCGCAGGCGACGGCATGGTACCCGGCGCGGGCGTGCTCGACGGCGATGCGCCGCACGCCACCAACGCCGCTGCACAGAGCGACAGGGCCACGCAGGCTTTCGTCACCAGGTAAAGGTACCACCTTCGAGGATCTCGCATGTGACAGGAGAAGGGGAGAAGGGGAGCAAGTTGATCTTTTCAGAAAAGAAAACAATGCTCCCGTTCTCTCCTGCTCCCAATGAATTCGCGATCATCGGAGAGTGTACAGATACGCCGTGATGTCGCGCGCCCGCGCTAGACCATATGGAAAGACCGACCTCGGCTTTGCAAGGCGCGGGTTACGCTGCGCGTGCACCGCTCAACGCAGAGCCGCATACACCGGAGGTCGGTCGCCATGCAGTCTACTCCTCTCATTGCGTTCGATCAGCACGCCGCCACGACGGTCGCCGCGGTCTTGCTGCCCGGCCATCGTGCACCGGCGCTGCACACGCTGTCGTCGGATAGTCCGACGATCCTGCGTT
>JBMDXB010000171.1:0-34782 GCA_048594885.1 Vicinamibacterales bacterium | reverse complement strand
GGGGGCTTATCCCTCCCCCCCCCCCTCTGCCTGCCACTACGCCGGCCGAACGGCCGGCGCCCAACGGGCTGGTACCTCCAAGTTAGCTGGATCTCTCGGCGCCCTCGGCGATCTCGGCCACCTCGGCGTTTTTCGATGTCGAGATCTCGGTACGGAGAATACCCGCAGCGCGAATGATGGCTGCGGCGAGGAGCGCTGACCCCCAAATCAGTCCCCCCAAATTCGACATCAGCGCCCCCACGAAATCGAACAACGTTGTCGAGAGCATTGCCACGACGAACGACGCGGCGACGAGCCCGCGGAACCAGCGATCGCGCATGTCGAGGCCGTACCACAGCCACACGACGTAGAGGTGAGCGGGCAGGAGCATGACGAAGTAGTGCTTGTGCGACAGCAGTGAGAACGCCGGCGCGAGGCAGAACGCAAGCGCCACGGCGCCCCACAGTGAAACGATCTCCTGGCGCTGGCGGTGCAGCCACGCGTAGAGCGCGATGATCGCTCCGACCACGACCGGCATCAGCTTGCCGGCAATCCTCAACACCTCGTCCGGCAGGCGAACGATCGTGAGGTCGTAGAAGCGCCCGTCGTGCTCGAACGAGACGACCCCGCCGAAGAAGCGATAGAGCTGCGCCGCGAGCGAGTAGTTGAAGCTCAGTGGCCAGTACGGCGTGTGCCTCAAGTCGTCCGCCGAAAAGATGACGTCGGTGATCCAGTACGAGATGTAGGAAAGGTTGCGCTCGAAGCCGACGAAGACCGCCGGCAGGAGCGCGCCAAGCAGCACGCCTCCGGCGATGCCGAGGACGACACGCAAGCGGAGCTGTGCGACAAACGGAATCCACAGCGGCAGCACGATCGTCTTCAGCGTAGCGGCGAGTCCAATCGCCGCACCGGCGGTCAGCCCCGCCGCCTTCGCGCTGCGCGCTCCGGCGCCCAAGCCGGCCCCCTGGCTCCCTGGCCCCCCGGCCCCCTGGCTCCCCGACATCCTCGTCAGCCCGACCAACGCGACGGCCATGACGGCGAGGTTTGCTTGCCCGAGATCCGAGTGATACAGCAGCGCGCGCAGCGTGAGCAGGATCGAGAAACCGCCGACAATCCACCGGCCGCGCGTCGGCAGCGAGTAGAAGCTCCGGCCCGTCATCGCCCTGAAGAACGCGACGACGATCCACCAGGCGAGCGCGGCATTCAGCGCCGACCACAGGATGACCGCGGCAGGAAACGGAATCAGCGCCAGCGGAACGGCGAGAAACGCGAACAGCGGGAGGTAGAGATACGGCTGCTGGCCGCGGGGCTCGGGCGTCTCATAGAGGTTCTCGCCGGCAAGGGCGAGCCGCGCACCGTGGACGTAGATCTCCACGTCTCCGCGCGAGCCGGTGCGGCGGAGCTGCTTCGCGCTCGACAGGGCGATCACGATCGCGACGGCGACAAGCAGGAGCGCCGTGGCGAATCGAGAAGGAGGAAGGGTCAAGGGTAAAGAGTAAAGGGTAAAGAGTAACCCTTTACCCCTTACCCTTTACCCTTTGCCCCTTACCCTTGGTTCTTGGCCGCCTCCACCACGTCCTTCCAGGCGACCGGCTTCGTCTTCTCGCGCTGCGCCCAATCCTGGGCGGCAGCCTCGGACTGGAACGCCATGTAGTCCATCTCGCGGTCGCGGCCCTCGCCAACCATCGCCGGGACGTAGGTCGCCGCCGATGCCTTGATGATGCGGCCGCTGCGATAGTCGGTGACGAAGACGGCCTTCGTGTCCGGCGACTGCTGTGCGATGAACTTCGCCATGCAGCCGGGCGTCCTGAACTTGAAGGCGTGGCCGGTGCCATCGATAATCTCCGCTGCCACGCGCGTATCGCTGATGACGCGGCGGCAGCGAAAGCAGACATCGCCGGCGGCGATGGGCTCGGGAGCGTAGGAGGAACAGCCGGCGGCGAGGACCGCCAGCAGTGCAACGGCAGCGCGTTTCATCACACGCACCTTCCTTTCCGAAGCGTTAGCCTGTCGCAACGACGAGGATCGAGCGGGCCACGCTGCGCTCGACCGCGAGCTCCGTCTGATCGCACTCGAAGACGATTCCCGGAAATGTCTGCAGCACCCGGACGGAGGCGCCCGGCGTCACGCCGAGCGCCGCCAGGCGCTCCGCGCGCCCGGTCAGATCGCGCACGATCTTCACGACCCGCGCCCGCGAGCCGGCCGGAAGCTGTGACAGCGGCAACGCCGGACCGCCGTGAACCTCAGAAGGTGACATGCAGCATCCTCAACACGGCGTTCAGCGCCGTCCCCGTGCTCACCGCGATGATCGTGACGACCACCAGGATCGCGAAGCCGACGCGCGTGCCGCGCTCCTTGATGATCATCAGGAGGTTGGCCACGCACGGCACGAACAGCGTCATCACCGTGAGCGCAACGACGGCCTGCACGCCCGACAGCGCGCCCTTCTCCGCCAGCGCGAAGAGTCCCGCCGCGCCGTAGTCGCGGCGCAGGAAGCCCATGACAAACACCTGCGCGGAGTCAGCCGGCAGGCCCAGCGCGCTGACGACGATCGGCCGCGCCGCGGCCGTCAGCCACGCCAGCACGCCCAGCTTGTCGAGCACGAACAGCAGCGCCGTGCCGACGAGAAACAGCGGCACCGCCTCGCCCAGATACCAGCGCACGCGTAGCAGCGTCTTCGTCAGCAGGTTCCCGACGCGCGGCAGGCGGATCGGCGGCAGCTCGAGGATGAAGTCGGATCGCTCGCCCGGCAGGGCGCGCGCCGCGAGGAAGCCGACCAGCACCATCTGCGACAAGACGACGCCGAACAGCGTGAGCAGCGCGGCGAGCGAGATGCCGCCGAGGATGCCCATGATGGTGGCGAGCTGCGCCGAGCACGGCACCCCGAGCGCCAGCAGCGTGATCGCAATCAGCCGCTCCTTCGGCGTCCCCAGAATCCTCGTCGTCATCGTCGCCATGGTGTCGCAGCCGAGGCCCAGTACCATCGGCAGGACGGCCTTGCCGTTCAGGCCCATCGCGCGGAACAGGCGATCGCTGAAGATTGCCAGCCGCGGGATGTAGCCGCTGTCCTCGAGAAAGCCGAACGCGAGGAAGAAGGTCGTGACGACGGGCAGCACGATCGCGATGGCGTAGGTCAGCCCCATCGTGACGAGGCCGTATTCGCCGACGAAGAAGTCGCGCACGAGGGCGGGCACGCTGGCGAACAGCGCGGTTGCGGCGGGGTTCACGTAACGGGCGAACACCTGGTCCTCGAGCAGTTCGACGAGCGTCTGCGCGCCGACCACGCCAACGAAGAGATACAGGAGATAGAGCACGAGGCCCAGAATCGGGAGGCCGGTGAGCGGCTGGCGCACCGCGCGGCCGAGCCACTCCTGCAACTGGCCGAGCGAGACGTCCTTCACGCGACGATAGCGTTGCGCCGTCAGGTCGGCCCAGTGCAGGTGATCGAAGCCGGCATCGCGCGCGCCGCTTGGCTGCGCCGCGAGCGGTAGTGCCTCACGGAGCTCAGCCATGCCACGGCCTTCGGGGGCGACAGCCTCGATAACCGGAATGCCGAGCGCTTCCGCGAGACCTTCGGAATCGATGTCCACGCCCCGCGCGCGGGCCTCGTCGAGCATGTTCAGGACGAGGATCATCGGCCGCCCGAAGTCGGCGAGCTGCGACGTGAGGAGGAGCGCCCGGCGCAGGTTGCGCGCGTCCGCGACCTGAATCACCAGCTCCGCGCCGCCCGAAGACAGCATCTGCCGCGTGATCCGTTCGTCCTCGGTGAGCGTGCCCTCGAGCGTGTTCACGCCCGGCGTGTCGACGACATCGCAGACCTCGGCGCCGATGAGCGACCGCCCGGTCGTTATGGCGACAGTGGTTCCGGGATAGTTCGAGACGGTGGCGTAGCGGCCGGTGAGCCGGCCGAAGATGACGCTCTTGCCGACGTTCGGATTGCCGACCAGCGCGATCCGGAGCGGATGCGCTCGCAGGCGCAGTACGGACGCGCGCGCCGTCTCCCCGACGGCGTGAGGGCATGACATGCGACGACTCAGCGCAAAGCCAGTACCCGCGTGTTTTCGAAGTATTTCAGGTGATCGAAAGGACTGTTGCCGGAATTCCGGCACGACCTGGGACCCGGGACCGGGGACTAGGGACGAGGGACTAGGGCCCAGGGACTGGAATGTAGGCGTCCGACCCTTCCGCGTCGCGACTGCCGGGACTTGCAGCCACGAAGGGAGGAGAGGTCGAAAGGGCCGGACGCACAGTCAAACTCGTTCGTCGTCAGTCGGGAGTCATCTGAAATGACGACTCCCGACCGACGTTCGTTTCACCACAGATATGTCATCCGCAGCCAGCCGGTGTGGACCTTGTACGGCCGATACATGAACCCGCTGTAGAACGTGTTCGCGATCAGACCGTTGGCGGCGCTCGTCGGGACGAGGCTACCGATCGTCGCTTCGCCGAGCGCGAAGTCCTGCACGCTGTAGTCGTCGTACCAGTAGCCGACGCCGAGCGCGACGTTCGCGCGGACGAAGTACTGGACGTCGAACTTCGCGCCGTTCAGCTCGTTCTTGACGGGCGCCAGCTGCTGCAGCGGCACCGTCGAGAACACCGACGGGTTTGTCGCGGCCGGGCCGCCATAGACGTAGGTGGCCTTGCCCGCGCTGCGGTCGTAGCTGAGGCGAATATCCGTCTTCGGCAGTGCCTTGATGAGGTCGAGGCTTGCCGTGAACGTGTTCACCGTGTCGTCCTGGTCGATCGACCAGTCGCGCGTCGGATCGAGGAACGTCTGATTGGTCGCGCTCAACGGATTGGCGGTGCGCGAGTACTGGAACGCGGTGTACTTCTCGCGGCCGTAGTTGACGCCGAAGCTGACCGTGTCCATCGGAATCACGTCGAAGCCGACGCCGTAGGCGGTGTTCTTGTTGTCGCGCAGGCCGAAACCGGTCTCGTCGTACTCGTCGCGGCCGGTCGCCACCGAGCCGTTCACCGCGAACCACTCGATCGGCGTGATCGTGAGGATGGCGGTCGCCCGGTTGCGCTTGCGGTTGGCGATGTCGAAGTGCCGCGTCTCGGGCTGCTCGCCCACTTCCTCGAGGAGGTGCTCTTCGAAGCCGGAGCCTTCGCGATTCGAGTACTCGTACTTCGTGCGCAGCGTCACGTACTGGTTGGCGGTGCTGTCGAAGGTCACGCGGAAGGTGTTCTCCGCGGTGTTCTCGAAGATCCGCCAGGTCCGGTCCGCGTCCTCGCGGCCGAAGCCGATGCCGAACGCCGCGTACTTGTGCGGCGTGAACGACGCGTCGAGGTCCAGCGTCTTGCGCTTGAAGCTCGCCGGCTCGTTCTCGTGGTGCTGCGTGCCGGCCGCCCAGTCGCCGATGATGGCGTTGGCCGCCTCGAAGTGCGCGACGTTGTTGTCGTAGTCGTAGTACCGGTACTTCGCGTTCAGCCAGACGTTCTCGACCGGCCGCGAGTTCAGGTTGAAGACCAGCGACATGATGTCGGCCTTCGCGTTCGCGCTCGAGCGCAGCAGCGACGGCGACACCAGTGCCGTGTTCACGGTGTAGGCCGGCAGCGTCTCATCCTGGTTCCACCGGCCGACCGAGAGGCCGACCGTCGCGCGCGTGCGCGGCGCCAGGGTGTAGGCGCCGTTGGCATTCACCGAGAACGCGGAGTTGGCCGGCCACCAGGCGGCAAGCCCCTGTGACGGACCGCCCGACAGGTCATCTATGCGCATCGGATTGTCGAACCGGACGAACGGCACCTGGTTGTCGTACCAGGAGCCGTTGTAGCCGAGGCTCAGGAGGCCCTTGGCGTTCGCGAACTCGATGCTGCCGCGCAGATCCGTCGTGCGGTCGTCGAGCGGCACGGCCAGTTCCACCGACGGGAACAGGCCCGGCGAGGTCCCGAACCCGAACGAGAACGGCTGGTTGCCCGACCGGTTCGTGTTCTTCAGGTTGAACTTGAAGTCCACGTCGCGGTTGAACGAGTACACCAGGTTGAAGTTCGCGATGTCGCGGCCGCTGCGGATGTCGCGCGGCGGCGCCGACGCGCACGCCGCGTTGATGGCCGCATCGCGCGCCGCGGTGCCGAGCGCGGTGGCATTCTGGAGGCTCCGCTGAATCGCGTCGTCCACCCTGAGCTCGCCGTTGCCGGCGTCGGTGTAGATCGAGCGCGTGCCCTTGCTGTAAAAGAGCGGGACCTCGGTCCACTCGAAGCTCGCCTTCAGCTTGCCGATGCTCTGGAAATCGGCGAAGAACCGCTGATCGCGGTAGCCGACGTTGTTCGCCTCGGCGCGGAAGAGCCACGCGGCCTCTTCACGCTCGAAACGAAACCGGTCGAACACCGGCCCGTTGCGCAGGTCGCGCAGGCGGTTGTATCGCGCCTCGTCGCCGTCGACGCTGTCGGCGCGGAAGCCGAAGTCGAACTGGCCGTACTTCGGGTTGAAGGCCGACGGCGCGGACGAGGGCGCCGGGGCCTGGGTCTGCGTCTGCTGTGCCAGGGCGAGGCCCGAAGAGGCCAGCAGAAGCGCTCCTGTCAGAATCGCTGTTCTGGTGCGCATCTCAAATCCTCCTCAGGGTCACCGCAGGAAGTACTTGCCGCTCGTCGGATGGTTCGATCCGTGAACCATCGAGTGGCAGTTGACGCAGCCGCGGCCGACCACACGGTTGCTGCGGTTGTTGACCTGCGTCTGGTCGTAGATCGTGGCCGGGTGCCGGCTGTGGATGTGGCAGCGCTGGCAGAGCATCGGCACCTTCGCGACCAGCATGCGATCGTTGTTCGATCCATGCGGGTCGTGGCAGGTGACGCAGTTCTCGCGGCCCACCGCGTGCTCGAACAGGAACGGTCCGCGCTTCTCGGTGTGGCAGCTCGCGCAGGCCTCGGTGATCGAGGTGCCCTCGCGCAGCATCTTGACGTTCTGCGACCCGTGCGGGTTGTGGCAGCTCGTGCACTCCATCTTGCCTTCGCGCAGCGGCATGTGCGAGGAACGGTGGATCTTGTTGGCTTCCTTCCTGTGGCACTGCGCGCAGGTCTCGACCTGCGTCGCGGTCTTGAGCTGCTTCTGCTCCGACTTCGGCTCGTGGATGCTGTGGCAGGTCACGCAGGACAATCCGCGTGCGTCGTGCTTGCCGCCGGCCCACTCGTTATGAGAGCTCCGGTTGTGGCAGCTGGTGCAGGTCTCGTTGACCTGGCCGGCCGTCATGACCTTCGGGTTCTTGATCTTCGTCTTGTCGCCCCCACCCTCCACGTGCGCCTGTCCGGGACCATGGCAGCTCTCGCAACCCTTGTTCGCCGCGGGCGTCCGCGGGTTCTGGGCGCGGCTGTGAGGACTGCCGTGATAGCCCTTCGTCTTGGCTTCGTGACACGTGATGCAGGTCTCTTCGCCGACGTAGCCGGCGGCAGGCGAGGCCTGCGCGACGGCTGCGGGCGCGGCGGTCGTCTTGGCAGGTGCGTCCTGGCGCGGCGAGGTGGCAGCCCCGACCGAAACCACGACGGCCAACCACACGCCCAACGCTCCGGCGAGAGTGACCTTCGGGTTCAGGGTTCGCGTGAAGCGACCCATTTACTCCTCCTTGGCTGTTTCGGGACAGCAGCCCCTTCGTTTGCGAAATGAGTACAGGGCACTCTCCCGACGAGCGCCGGCACAGCCTTAGGCAAACGTGACGCCACCCCGTAAATCACTGAGAAACATGAAAATGCGGTGAATGGAGGAGCTGGCGGCGCCGGATTTTCGGCGAGTACACGTGTCGGGTGTCCGCAACGGCCCGATTGCGGCTGCGGTATTCCGGCAATGACGGCTTACGCCGCCATTGCCGAAAGACCAAGGACCAAAGACCAAGTACCAACGACGTCCAAGGGCCAAAGACCAAGGACCAAGGACCAAGGACCAGGGACCAAGGACCAGGGACCAGGGACCAGGGACCAGGGACCAGGTACTGGCGTCAGAACACGTACAACAGCCGGACGAATCCGGTACTTCCGCGATACGGTCTGTTGCCGTACCCGGTGTAGATCTCCCCGAGGTAGTCGATGCGCGGCGTGCCCGGCGCGCCGGGCAGATCGATGGTCGCGAAGTCGCTCACGTCGAACTTCTCGTACCAGTAACCGAGGCCGACGCCCACCTTCTCGGCGAAGAAATAGCGGACGTCCGCCTTCAGCCGCTTCCAGGTGTTCGTGACGTTCGGCAGCGCGCGGAACTGTCCGAGCGCCGTGAGCGTCGCGATGCGCGGCCCATCGTGCTTGAAGGCGTTGTCCGAGTCGCTGTAGTCGTACGACAGCCTGATCTCGGTGTTGCGGACGGCTTTGATCAGGTCGAGATACAGATCGAAGTTGTTGATCGTCTCGTCGTTGTCGAGCGTCCAGTCGAACGCCGGATCGCTGTAGGACGGCGTCCCGGCTGTCGCGTTGCGCGAGCGCTGCAGGCTCGAAAACTCGTCGCGCCCGACGTTGAGCCCGAACGCCACCTTCTCGCCCGGCGTCACGTTGAAGCCGATCGCGTACGAGGTGTTGTCGTTGTCGAGCAGCCCGAAGTAGTGGTCCGCTCCGTTGTACTTGTCCTTGCCCGCCGCCACGGTCGCGGTGATGTCGAACATCGGCAGCGGCGTAACCACGAACAACGCGGTGAAGCGGTCGCGGTCGCGCTCGGCCTCGTCGTAGAACCGGAGGTCGGGCTGCGAGCCGCTGTCCTCGAGCATGTGCTCGGTGAAGCCCGTGCCGCTGCGGACGATGTGCTCGTAGATGCCGCGGACGGAGAAGTACTGGCTGCGCGACGTGTCGAGCGACACGCGGAACGCATCGTCTGCCATGTCGGCGTAGACGCGGCCGGCGCGCGCGAACGCGTCGCGGCCGTAGCCGACCCGCAGCGCGGTGAACGGCATCACGTTGAAGGTCGCGTTGACGTCGAACGTGTTCCGGCTGATGTCGTACTGCTCGGTCTCGCCGCCGCCCTCCTCCGGCACCGCGTCGAAGCGCACGTACTCGGTCGCATCGAACGCCGGTGTCCGGTTGTCGTGGTCGTTGTAGCGGTACTTGGCGGTCATCGAGAACTTGCGCGTCGGCCGCGTGCTGAAGTTGAGGAGCGCGTTCAGCCCACGGACCTCCGCCTCCGCCGTCCGCCGCTCGAGCGGATGGAACAGCGGCGCGATGACCGAGTTCGTCGTCCAGGGGATGAGCGCCTGGTTCTGCGACATCTGCGTCACCGACAGCGTGCCGTTGACGGTGGTGCGCGACGGCATCTTGTAGAGCGCCATCGCCGAGACCGTGTTCAGGCTGTTGGCGGGCGGCAGCGACATGCGCCCCTGCGCGGGACCGTTGCCGTTGCTGTAGCCGCTGGTGTCGTAGAACGGCGGCCGGCCCGAGTTGTAGTCGCTCACGCGGATCGGGTTGTCCCAGACGAGCTCGTCGTAGGCGTTGTTGAAGAACGAGCCGTCCCACGCCACCCGCATCATGCCCTTCGGCGCCGACCATTCCATCGCCGCGGTGAAGTCGTTGGTGCGGTTGTCGAGCGGGAGCGCCATCTCGTTGGCATTGTTGAACGCGAACGCCCCCGCCCACGGCATCGTGCCGAGCTTCTTCGTCGTCGTGAAGGAGAGGTTGAAGGCGAGGTTCTCGCGCGCGTCGAAGCCGGTCGAGACCATGGCGGTATCGCGCCGCTGCTGGAGGTCGAACTGGCTGGCGAGGCTGCGGTAGATCGACGGCGTCGCGAGCTGCGCGGCGTTGGTCGGAATACCGAGGACCACCTTGTCCTGCACCAGCTGACGGGCGAGCGGATCGAGCGACAGGCGCGCGATCGAACCCGACGGTTGCTCGACCCAAGGGGTCGCCGCCAGGTAGGTGTAGTTGAGCGGCGTCGAATCCCAGGTGAAGTTCGCGCGGGCGCGGCCGCCAACGTAGTTCGCGAAGTACCGCTGATCGCGGTAGCCGATGTTCTGGGCGCCGCCGTCGAAGAAGAACGTATCGGTGCGGCGGCCGAAGAGCAGCTGCGTGAATCCGCCGTTGCGGAGATCGCTGTACCGCTCGTATCTTGCCTCGTCTCCCGACGTATCCGTTCCGCGGAAGCCAAAGTCCAGAGAGCCGACCCAGTTGCTCGTCGTCGATGTCGAGCCGGGCGCCGGTGGCGTCTGCGTCGGCGGGTTGGTCTGCGCTGCGGCGAAGCTTGCGGAGGCCAGCAGCAGCGCGGCTGTCACGATGATCAGTCTGTTGCGCATGATTGCACCTCCGTTACCGCAGGAATGCCTTGCCCGCTGGGGCGTTGGATCCGTGGACCTGCTGGTGGCACGAGACGCAGGACTTGCCGTAGATCTTGTTGGCGTTCTGCGAGCTGCCGAGCAGGTAGCCGTCGTACACGGTGGGTGGGTGCCGCGAGGTCACGTGACAGCGCTGGCAGATGTACGGTTGCTTGGCGACGAGCATGCGATCGTTGTTCGATCCATGCGGGTCGTGGCAGGTCGTGCAGCTGTCGGCGACGGGCGCATGCTCCCAGAGGTACGGGCCGCGCTTCTCCGCGTGGCAGCTCGTGCAGCTCTCGTCGACGGTGGTGCCGGTCTTCAGCAGCTTGACGTTCGAGGTGCCGTGCACGTTGTGGCACGACGAGCACGCAAGCTTGTCCTCGCGCACCGGCATGTGGTTGAAGCGGTGCTGCTTGTTGACGATGTTGCGGTGGCAGCTCGCGCACAGCGCCGCCTCGTTCTTCGCCTTGGTCTGCGACGGGCCGACCGGCGAGTGCGTGCTGTGGCAGGTGATGCAGCCGACGTTGCGCGAATCGTGCTGGCTGCCGTCCCACAGCGCGTGCTTCGCGCGATCGTGACAGCTCGTGCAGGTCTCGCTCGCCCGCATCGGCTCCAGCTTCGCCGGATTGACGATCTTCGTCTTGTCGCCGCCCGCCTCCGCGTGATCCTTGCCGGGACCGTGGCAGCTCTCGCATCCGTGCTTGGCCGCAGGCGTGCGCAGGTTCGCTTTCATCGCGTGGGTCGTGCCTTTGTAGGCCTGCGCTTCGTGACAGGTCAGGCAGGTCTCCTCACCGGCGTACGCCGCGCTCGCGGCCGCCTGCGGGGATCCTGTCCGGTCCTGCCGCGCCGCGCTCGGGGCGGCGCCGATCAGGGCGGCAATCAAGACGATCGTCGCGACCGCCAGCCCTCCTCGTAGGACGTACCGGGTTGATGACATAGGACGTTCGCTCCTGACTCGTATGAAGAGCGCGGACGCACATCTGCCGCGCGCTGCGACAAACAGCAAGCGACAGACCAGCTCACGCGTGAGCGAACGTGGAGATTTGGCCGGATTGTCGGGCGTCGATCGCGAGCGCGCCGTCAGCGACGACGGAAATCTGGGAGATTGTCGGCTTTCCGTGCCGCCTTACCGATTCATACACGTGTACGCATCGCCCAGACGGGCGATGATGCGACCGACGAGCTCGTTGAGGAATTCAGCAGGCGTTGAGATCTTCTGCGATGAAGATTTCTACACTCGCTGATCGCCGGAACACGGAACACGGAGGAACGAAGCAACGGAGCCATTTGTTCTGGAGTCACAGGCGAGGAACGCTGCGGTGTCTCTATGAGGGAACTCTCCTGCGGCTGGGATTCTGCCCTAGAGTCTCCGTTACTCCGTTCCTCCGTGTTTCGTGTGGCTCCGTTGCCTTCGTTTGCCTCCGTTCACTCAGCGCGCGAGACCGCCGGCAGGGTCAGCAGGCGAAGGAGGAGGAGGCGCGCTGTCCGCGCCACGGCCTCGCGCACACTTTCAGAACCTCACGCCGAGCGTCGCCCAGCCGATGTGCGCCTTGTAGTCCGGCGCCAGCGGCGTGCCCAGGTTGAAGAGACGGTTGCCCCATTGGTGCGATCGCGACGTATCGCGCAGCAGGAACTCGCTGCCGAGCATCTCGACCCACGCCTGCGGCGCCTCCTGCTGCCAGTCGTCGAGGCGATAGCGCTCGTAGGCGTACCCGAACGACAGCGTCGTGCGCTGCACGAGCGGAATGTCGAACCGCACGTCCAGCATGTGCAGGTCCTCGCGGATGGTCGGCGGCGTGGTGAACGCGAACTGGTGGTTCGGCGCGTACGGCGTGCCGTCCCAGTTCGTCAGCCCGAATCCACCGTAGGTGAAGTCGACGTCAACGAGCGACACCGTGTAGTTGACGCCCATCGTGCAACGCTCGGGAACGAGCTGGATGGTCGCGCCCGCGCCGCCCGTCCACGTCCGGTCGTGCGCATCCGCCGTCCACTGGCTGGAGGCGCGCGTCCACGGACCGAGCTCCGCGGTCGCAATCGTGCTCGGGTTGCCCTTGTTGTTCTCGTTGAACTCGAGCCCGCGCTGCAGGCTGGTGCCGGTGTCGCGGCTGAGGAACGCGTTGAACGACGCACGCGGCGACGCCATGACGAACGCGTCGAGCGAGTACTGCACCTGCGAGCTCTCGAGCAGGCCGAGCTGCTGCCCCGGCGTCGCGGCATTCACCTCGCCGAAGCCGGACGCGGCCAGCGGTCTCACCGATTCGACGCCGGTGGCGAAATCGTCGCCGCGGTAACGCACGGCGGCCGACAGCGTGAAGCGCTCGGCGGGCGTGAGGTTGAGCGTCACGTCCGCCTGGTGGCGTGTCCTGTCGGTCACGTCGAACCTCCGCATGTCGGGATGGTTCGTGAACGTGAACTTCGGGTTGTCGAAGTCGGTGCCCGCATCGCCCGCCGCGTACCAGTAGCTCTGCTTGGTGATGTCGGAGTCGTAACCGCTGCTCTCACGGCTGCCGAACAGGTAGCGCGCGCGCAGGTTCGCCCATCGCGCCGCCCGGGTCCGCACTGCCAGCGTCACGCGATCCTCGGTCGTGTCCGCTTCGCGGAAGTCGCGCGTCATCGCCTCGCGCTCGTAGCCGGCCGACAGGCTGCTGCGCGCCGGCAGCCGCCACGTCGCGTCGGCGCCGCCGACCGCACGGTCCGTCGCGAACGCGAGGTTCACCCGCTTGTTCTTGAAGGACACGGTGCCGTTCAGGTTCGGGGTATCCGACGTCACGTAGTGCCAGTTCGCCGGCGGCGTGTGGTTGTCGAGACCGAAGTAGCGGCCCCACGCGCGTACGTTGAGCCGCGCGGATGGATTCACCGCGTAGTCGAACAGCATCTGCGTCGTCGTGATCTCCGCGTCCGCCGTGCCGCGCGGCAGCGATGCGTTGGCGAGGACGTTCTCGTTGTAGCTGTACGGCAGCAGCCGCTCGTTCTGAGACATGCGGCCGTAGGCGACGCGCGCCGACAGCCGGCTCTCTTTCGGCAGCTCGCCGGCGATGCCCGCCGAGATGTTGTGATAGCGGTTGTCCGGCGGCAGCGGACGACGGCCGAAGGTGGAGACCGCGCGGTCCCACACGTCATAGGTCGCGTCCGGCGCCGCCGTCGTGTACACGTTCTGCCAGACCAGCGTGTCGATGCTGTTCGCGAAGTCCGAGAACAGATACTCGAACTGTGCGGTGTAGCGCCGCCCGGATCGTTCGCCGCTCACCGTGATCTCGTTCGTCCGGTAGTCCACCGGTTCGGTGAGCTGGATGTTCAGCGAACGGGGTGGACGATCGCCGATTGGCCCATACGCGGCGCGCAGCCCGTCCTTGCGAACGGTGCGATAGGCGACGCCGAGGCCGCCGTACTGCAGCGCGACCCGCCCGAACTTGTTGTCGGTCCGCAGATCCGTGGGACGCAGGTACGACGCCTGGTAGGCGGCGACGAGATCGTCGCTCGCTCGCACGCCGGCGGCGTCGGCCGCCGCGGTGTTCAGCTTCTTGAACGTAATCGGGATCGTCGCCGGCACCTGGAACAGGCCGGCCGACTCGCGATGGTATGGCGTCTGTGCCTTGTTACTGAAGTTGTGCGGGACTTCGCTCCAGTCGACGCGCACGTCCCACACGGTCAGCCGCCCGAGCGAGGCCGTGACCGACTGGTCCGCACGGCTCACGTTCGACGCGCCCATGTTCAGGAAGATGCCGTTCGCGGAGTTGAACACGTCGAGCCGCAGCTGCGGCGCGTAGAACCCGTCTCGCAGGTCCCGATACTCGGTGAGCTTGCTCGAGTTCGAGTTGTTGTCGACCTGCTGCGTGCCCGACGTCAGCGAGCCGGAGACGGAAACCGGGCCCGCCTGCTGCGCCGAGGCAATGGCGGAGGCGAAGAGAAGCGCGATGGTGCAGAGACTCGTTCGTTTCATGGCGCTCCTCCTTACCGCGTCTGCTTCGCGCCCGACGGATGGTTCGATCCGTGGGTGGTGATGTGGCAGTTCACGCAGCCGTTGCCGTACGGGTTGCTCGTGCGGTTGTAGCGGGGCAGGTTGATGTGCCCGCCGTAGGAGTGGCAGCTCAGGCAGAGGAACGGATCCTTGCTCGCCAGCAGGTTGCGGTTGTTCGAGCCGTGCGGCGTGTGGCAGTTCACGCAGCTCTCGCGCACGGGCGCGTGCTCCCACAGAAACGGGCCGCGCTTTTCCGCGTGGCACGTGACGCAGGTCTCGTTGACGGTCGGCTTCTTCAACAGGCCAGGCGTCGACCCGTGCGTGTTGTGGCAGCTCGCGCAGTCCATCCGCCCTTCGCGCACCGGGTGGTGCGACATCTTCTGCTGGTCCGTGCGCACCTCAATGTGGCACGTGTAGCAGGTCTCGGGTGTCGTCTGTTTCTGGAGGAGCGCGCGCTCGCTCCTGTTGGCCATCACGGCATGGCACGAAGTACAACTGACGTCGTTGTGCTGATGCGGCCCCGACTTCCAGCCGAAGCGCGCGCCGCTGTCATGGCACTGCAGGCAGACGGCCGATTGCGCCTTCGACGACAGTTTCCCGTAGGCCAGCTCCGACGATGGATTCTCGACGTGCTTGCTGCGCGGGCCGTGGCAGGTCTCGCATTCGCCGCCCGGCGGCTTCTCGCCCTGCCGGAACGCCCGCGCGTGTTTGGTGTGGCCGAACCCCTCCGCTACCGTGTCGTGACACGAGAGGCAGGTTTCGGGGTTATTGACGAAGGTGGCGCCGGCGAAGGCGGGATTCAGGGCCGGCCAGTCCACCGGTTTCTTCACCGTGTTCTTACCGGCGGCCGCCACCCAGGCCACTGACGCCAGCAGCATCAGCAGCGGCGCGGCCCACCAGGCATGTCGCTTCATGTGGATCCTCCTCAATGCGCGTGGGGCCCCACCCCCACGCGCTCGCGCTCGGGGCCGCCGCTTCGCGGCGGTGCCCTCCGGCCCCTCGCGCGGGCCGCAATGCGCGTGGGCCGCAGCCCCCACGCAGGCGCTCCTCGAAATCGGATCGAGCGTACGGGCGAACGGGGGAATGGTTTCTGAAGAGTTCCTGAACTCGACGTCAGGACGGCGTGGGAGCCGCGCCGGGAACGCGGATAGTGAAGCGGCTGCCGCGCCCTTCGGCCGAATCGACCGTGATGTCCCCGTCGCTCGCCGCGACCGCCCATTGCGCGATGGCGAGGCCGAGCCCGGTGCCCTCGATGTCCCGGGTCCGCGCCTTGTCGACACGGTAGAAGCGATCGAAGATGCGGCTGTGATGCTCGGTGGGAATGCCGGGGCCGCGATCCTCCACCGTCAGCGTGCAGTGCGTGTCCTGCCGCCGCACGTAGATGTCGACCGGTTGCCCCGGGGGGCTGTACTTGATGGCGTTGTCGAGCACGTTGATGAGGGCCTGCCGCAGCGTCTGACGATCGACCATCGCCACGGCTGATCCGTCGGGATGCACGCGCACGTCGATGCCCTTTTCCTCGGCGAGCACACCGAGATGCCCGGCAACTTCCGAGGCGAGCGCCGTCAGATCGACAGGCGCGGGTGAGAGGCGGACGCGGCCCGAGTCGAATCGTGACAGCGCCAGCAGATCGTCGACGAGCCGTGTCAGCCGGTTCGCCTCCTCCAGCATGCTGCCGATGATGTCGCGGTACTGTGCCGGCGTGCGCGGATCGCCGAGGCCGACCTCGCCGACGCTGCGCAGCGCCGTCAACGGCGTCCGCAGCTCGTGCGAGGCGTCGGCGGTGAACCGTTTCAGCCGCTCGAACGAGTCCTCGAGCCGCTCGATGGTGTGATTGAACACCCTCGCGAGGTTGCCGAGCTCGTCCTGGCTCTCGACCGGCAGCCGCTCGTGCAGTCGGTCGGCGGTGATCGTCTGCGCCCGCGCCGCCAGACGCGCGATCGGTCTCAGGGCGCGACCCGCAAGAATGTGCCCCGCGCCGCCCGCGGCGATCATCGCCAGCGGAATGGTGACGACGAAGATGGACGTCAGGGCC
Source organism: Vicinamibacterales bacterium (assembly GCA_048594885.1). Lineage (GTDB taxonomy): Bacteria > Acidobacteriota > Vicinamibacteria > Vicinamibacterales > 2-12-FULL-66-21 > JBMDXB01. The sequence continues at coordinate 18,599 of JBMDXB010000171.1, read as the reverse complement.
CACCAGCGGCTCCTGATCTCCTCGTCGGATCGCGCCACCCGCACGCGGTACGGCCGGCCGTCCAGCTCGCGCGACACCGTGAGCAGCCGCACGTGCTCGCCCGAGGTGCTGCGCAGCACTTCGAATCCGTCGGCCTCGGGGAGCGGAAACGGCGCCTGGACCACCTGCCGCCGCGCGTCGCCGCGCGCGTACACACGCTCACCGGTGGCGTTGAACACCTCGACCCAGCGCTGCTCGCCGGCGTCGTAGCCCGGATCGGGACCTTCGCCGGTGACCCACATGATATGGTCGGTTGTCGTCAGAAGCTGAAGGGCGACCTCGAGATCTTCCTGCAGGTGATGCTCGAGCGCGCGCCGCTCGCTGCGCCATTCGAGCGCCAGCATGAGGACCGCGTAGGGCGTGACGACGGCGAGGACGGCGAGGGCGAAGCCGGCAGCCAGGCGCGTGCGAAGCGGCAGCTTCACGCGTGTTCCTCGCGGGCGATGAAGCCGACGCCGCGGACGGTGTGAATCAGGCGCACAACCGATCCGGTGTCCACCTTCTTGCGCAACCGCGCAATGTGCACGTCGATCACGTTGTCGATGGGTGTGCCGCGATCCGGCTCGCGCCACACGTCTGCCGCGAGCATCTCACGCGACACGAGCTGTCCCTGATGCCGCACGAGGTACTCGAGGAGCTCGTACTCGCGCCCGGTCAGCTCGACCATTCGTCCGGCGCGCGTCACGGATCGCGTCATCACGTCCACTTCCAGATCCGACAGCTTCAGCCGCAACGCATGCTCCGGCCGGCCGCGCCGCAGCAGCGCCCGCACACGCGCGAGCAGCTCGGGAAAGGCAAAGGGCTTGACCAGGTAGTCGTCCGCGCCGGCGTCGAGCCCCGTCACCCGATCCTCGATCGAATCACGCGCGGTCAAGACCAGCACTTGCGTGTGAATGTCGCGCTGGCGCAGCGTCTTCAGGATCTCGATGCCATCACGGCCGGGCAGCATCAGGTCGAGCACGATGAGGTCGAACCGCTCACGGTTGGCGAGGAAGAAGCCGTCCTCGCCGGTTCGCGCCACCCGCGTCTCGTACCCGTGCGCTCCGAGCCCTTCGCTCAGGGCCCGCGCCACTTTCGCATCGTCCTCGACAATCAGCACGCGCATGGATGTGCCAGTCCGTCTCCAGCATACCGCCGCGGTGCAAGGGGGTTCCTGAAGAAGTGGTGACAAACGAGACAGGAAGGCAACGCCCTTTGGCCTTTGGCCTTTGGCCTTTGGGAGTTGGGAGTTGGGAGTTCGCGCTGCGCAGGAGCCGCGGTTAGCGGCGACTGCGCAGCGCGAGCTGCGCCTGGCGCGCGTAGTCGATCGACTCGGCGAGAATGCGCGCCGCTTCCTGCGGCGCGTGGAACCCGGTCGAGTTCTCCGCTTCGACGAAGTCCAGCATGAACTGCGCGCGGCGCTGCAGCTTGCGCGGTTGATCGAGGTCCGCGTCGGATGCGCCGGCGGCACGCGCGGCCTTGATGTCGCCGATGAGCGCGACGAGCGCGTCCATCGCGCGGTTGCGCAGGCCGAACGTCCGCGTCTGGATCGTGTCGATCCGCGCCTTCAGCTCCTCTTCAGGCCAGTGGTGGCACGTCTGGCACGCGTGATTGACGTTGAGCACCGGGCTGCGCACGTGGTGGTCGCTGATCTTCATCGCGCCGACGCGCATATAGGGCCTGTGGCAGTCCGCGCACGCCACGCCCGAGCGCGCGTGAATCCCCTGGCTCCACATCTCGAATTCCGGATGCTGCGCCTTGAGCACCGGCGCGGCGGTGTCGGCATGCGTCCAGTCGTTGTGCGGGTTCTCTTCGTAGTACTGCAGGATGTCGTCGACCTTGACGCCCTTTGCCCACGGATACACCAGCCGCTTCTCCGGACCCCTGAAGTAGTACTCGACGTGGCACTGCCCGCAGACGAAGGCGCGCATCTCCTGTCGCGTCGCCGTCTTGTTGACGTCGTAGCCGTCGACGCCCTGCGACGCCTTCAACGCGCGAATCCCCTCGATGAATCCCGGCCGCGTCACGCGCAACTGCATCGTCGTCGGATCGTGGCAGTCGATGCAGGCGACCGGATGCGTGACGAGCTTGCGCGCCTCGAAGTAGGGCATCTGGTTCATCTGCTCGAAGCCCTTGATCAGATCGCCGCCGCCGAGCTTGCGATACGGCCCGTAGACGGATGCGTGGCAGTGCATGCACGTGCCCGGCTGCTTGGCGACCTGCTGCCGCTCGGTGAACGTCTGGTCGTCGAGCATGTAGGCATGGCCGCGCTCTTCGCGGAAGTCCTTCGCGAACGCGTAGCCGTTCCACATGATCTTGAGGCGCGGATCCTCCTCGAGCCGCGACTGCGCGACGATGGACCGCGGGTCGGCTTCCGTCGGCGTGCGCGGCACCGCCTCGCTGCCGCCGAACCGCGTCCGCACCTGGTCGACGGTCCGCCGGTACTGATCGTACTGCTGCGGAAAGTTCTTGCCCCAGATCGTCGGATCGTCGGTGTCGTCCGTCAGATCGACGACGCGGTAGAACGGATTGCGCGCTTCCTGCTTGCGCTCGAAGATGTTGACGAGCAGCGCCACCACCACGAGCGTCGCCAGCGCGGACAACACGCCGGTGATGACGAGGATATTCGTGCGGCTGAAACGCATCGGAGAACTCCTGGCTCACTCCACATGACCGACGGTCGAATGGCACCGGATGCAATCCAGCCTCCCGCTCTGGCCATGCGGGCCCTCGATCGCCGCGACGACGTCTTCGTGACACTTGCGGCACGCGCGCTCCGTCACGTCGCGGTTGCGCGCGGTGATGCGAATCGGCTCCGGGAAGCGGCCGGTGGTGAACGCGAACGAGTGGTTGAACCCGTTCTCCGCCTTCGTCACGTATTTCGGCATGAGACCCGGAGGCGTATGGCAGTCGTTGCAGACCGCGGCGGACCGGTGCGAACCCTTGACCCAGGCGCTGTAATGATCGCGCATCACGTGGCAGTTGGCGCAGGCCTGCGGATCGTTGGTGAGATACGCGTAGCCGCGGGCGTAGAGGAACGTGTAGCCGCCCAGCGCGCTTGCCACGCCGATGGCACACCCTGCTAACACAGAAGGCCATCGACCCATTCTCCTAGAGTAGCGCACAAGCATCGCCGGGCACGCGGCAGGGTCTTTGCAGCGCGTCACACGAACCGACGGACATGCCGATTGCACTGAAGAACGGGCTCGTCTACGGACCGCTGCGCTCCCGGCGCCTGGGGCAGTCGCTCGGCGTCAACGTCCTGCCGCGCGGCACCAAGACCTGTAATTACAACTGCTGCTACTGTCAGTACGGGTGGACGCCGTTGCAGACTCGCGGGCGCCTTCCCGCCGCATGGCCGGAGCCCGAAGCCGTGGTCGCCGCCGTGAAGATGGCCTTCTGGACCGTCGGGGACATCGATCGCGTGACGCTCGCCGGCAATGGAGAACCGACGCTATATCCCAGGCTGCGCGAGCTGGCGCGGTGGCTGGCCGAACTGCGCGACGCCCGCGCCCCGCACGTCCGGCTGGCCATCCTCTCGAACGGGTCCACGGCAGGGGAACCGGCCGTCAACGACGCGTTGCGCCACTTCGACGACCGTTACATGAAGCTCGATGCCGGAGATGCGCTGACGCTGAGCGCCATCAACGCCGCGCCGATCTCAATCCAGCAGCTCGTCGATGGCCTGAGATCGATCGAGCGGGTCACGCTGCAGGCAATGTTCGTCCGCGACGCCGATCGCCACGTCGATAACACGTCGCCGGAGCACATCGACGCCTGGCTCGACGCCGTCGTCCGCATCCGTCCGCTCGCCGTGCACGTCTACAGCATCGACCGCCCGCCCGCATGGCGGAAGCTGGAGGTCGTCCCACGCGCCGAACTCGACGCCATTGCGAAGAAAGTGGAGGAGAAGGGAATCCCCGCGGTGGTCTTCTGACGCGGGGCGGGACCCGGGACCAGGGACCGGGGGACCCGGGACCCGGGACCGGGGACTTGAGACCAGGGACCAGGGACCAGGGACCAGGGACTGAAAAAATCGTCGGCGTCAGCCGACGATTTTTTCGATCCAGCTCCCCGCGCAGCTTTCGTGGACCTGGCGGTAGCCTCGCCGCTCGAGCATCGTCAGCGACACCTTCGGCGGGTTGACGATCACGCGCTGGCAGCCGGCGGCGAGTGCCGCCATCTCGATGGCATCGAGCAGCGCGTTGATGATCTCGCGGTCGCCGCGCACGGTGGCCGTCGTATCGGCCGGGAGCGAGCCGTCGATTCCGAGATCCGGCACGCGCAACTCCCCCTCGACCTTCTGGCAGGTCGCCGTTGCGACGACACGGCCGCCGACCATGACGGCGACGCGCGGCAGCTCGCGCAGCCGGTCGAGCCGCGGCTGCGTGAGGGAGCTTCCCGGGAACAGACGCCGGAGATCGCTGTCGCACAGCGGCTCGCAGTCGGCGCTGCACACGCGAATTTCCAGCGGCATCAACCCGACGGCAGCGGATTTTCGGAGTGGTGAGTGCATGCGCTACTCGTCGGCGCCGAGGTGATCGAGACCCAGCTTGCGGATCCGATCGCCGAGGGTCGATCGCTTGATCTGCAGCAGCTCGGCGGCCTTCGACTTGTTGCCGTGGCTGACCTTGAGCGCCCAGGTGATGAGGTGCGATTCCACTTCTTCGAGCCGATCGTCGAGCGACACGGCCGCCGGATGTCCTGACGGCTCCATCGCCGGAACCGGGAGGTGCGCCTGCGAGTGGAACAGAATGCTCGCCGGCATGCAGCCGCAGCGGACCTGGTTGCAGGTGCAGGTCTGCGCGATGCGCTCGCACGCGTTCTCGAGCTCGCGCACGTTGCCCGGCCACGCGTATCGCTGGAACGCCTCGCGCACCGTCGGCGACACCTGCGGCACGCTCACGCCGCGGGTGCGGAAGAAGCGGCGCATGAAGTGATCGGTGAGGAGCGGAATGTCCTCGCGCCGCTCGCGCAGCGGCGGCAGCAGGATCGGCACCACCGCGAGGCGGTAGTAAAGGTCTTCGCGGAACTTGCCTTCGGCGACGAGCTTCCTGAGGCTTCGCTTCGAGCCGGTGATGACGCGGACGTCGACGGGGATCGCCCGCGTGCCGCCGACGCGCTCGACCACCCGCTGCTGGATGACGCGCAGCAGCTTCACCTGGACCGACGCCGGCACGTCGTCGATGTCGTCGAGGAAGATGGTCCCCCCGTCGGCCATCTCGAAGCGCCCGGGGCGGTCCTTGATCGCGCCGGTGAACGCGCCGCGCTCGTGGCCGAAGAGCTCGGATTCGATGAGCGTCTCGGTCAGGATCGCGCAGCTCACGGCGACGAACGGACGCCTGCGGCGGCGGCCCGAATGGTGAATCAGGTTCGCGATCATCTCCTTGCCCGTCCCGGTCTCGCCGACGATCAGCACATTGCTTTCGCTGTCGGCGATGACCCGGACGAAGTCGAACACCGCGCGCATGCGCGGGCTCCGCCCGACGACGACGGAGTCGATCGAGAAGCCTCGTTCTGGGAAGGGCGGTTGCGGACTCGTTTGGGTCGAAGTGCCTTCGTACACGGCGACCGCTGCTACCGCAACGTTGGTGCCAGCGCCTATTTCCTGAAAAAACTGGCGGAACGCGGGCCTCCGGTTCGGAACGGAGACGAAGCGCCGGATTTTCGGCAGCCGATCGTGGTGCGGGCCGGGACGTACGAATTACCGGCGGAAAATCGGCGGATTTCGTTGGCGGCCGGCCCCCTCACCGTGCGGCATGGTCTTTGTGAAAGGGGGGGCGATGGCAACCCTCGCCCCGTCCGGCATCGCGGCCCTTCTCCGGCAGTACGACCGCCCGGGACCTCGGTACACATCGTACCCGACCGCCGTCGAGTTCAACGACGCGTTCGACGCCAGCGCGTATGCCGGTCGGCTGGACGCGGCCGCCGCCGCCGACGACGAGCCGCTCTCGCTCTACGTGCACTTGCCGTTCTGCGAGGCGCGGTGCTCGTACTGCGGCTGCATGGTGATCATCACGCAGAAGCGGGAGGTCGCGGCGCGATATCTCACGTATCTGGAGCGTGAGATCGCGATGCTCGCCGAGGCGCTTGGCGATCGGCGTCGCGTGCTGCAGCACCACTGGGGCGGCGGCACGCCGACGTATCTCGACCCGGACCAGATCCGGCGCCTCGACGCGATCGTCACGCGGCACTTCGAAATCGATGCCGACGCCGAGAAGGCGATCGAGATCGACCCGCGCGTGACGACACGCGAGCAGCTCGATCTGCTGCGGCGGCTCGGCTTCAACCGGCTGTCGATGGGCGTGCAGGACTTCACGCCGGAAGTGCAGGACGCGATCAGCCGCCATCAGACGGAGCGGCAGACGCGCGACCTCTATGAGTACGCGCGCGCGGCCGGGTTCGACTCGATCAACATCGACCTCATCTACGGGCTGCCGCGCCAGCGGATCGACACCTTCCGGCGCACGCTCGAATCGATCGTCGACCTCAGGCCGGATCGGATCGCCGTGTACTCGTATGCGCACGTGCCGTGGCTGCGGCCCCACCAGAAGACGATCGACGCCGCCGAGCTGCCCAGCGCGGAGCTGAAATTCGAGCTGTTCGGCTCGGCGATCGAGACGTTTCTCGGCGCGGGCTACGTCGGCATCGGCATGGATCACTTCGCGCTGCCTGGCGACGAGCTCGCACAGGCGGCAGCAGACCGCCGGCTGCATCGCAACTTCATGGGTTACACGACGCGCCCGGCGACCGACATGCTCGGCCTCGGCGTGTCAGCGATCGGCGACGTGCGCGGCGCCTTCGCGCAGAACCACAAGAAGCTGCCTCCGTACTACGCGGCGCTCGACGCCGGCCGGTTCCCGATCGAGCGCGGATACCTGCTCAGCACGGACGACCTCGTGCGGCGTCACGTCATCACGCAGTTGATGTGCAACTTCCATCTCGACATCGCCGACGTCGAGTCGAGATTCGGCATCCGCTTCGAGAGCTACTTCGCGGGCGAGCTCTCGGCGTTGGCCACAGGTGGGGGACCTGTGGCCGACGGTTTTCTCAACGTCACGGCGGCTGCGCTCGACGTCACGCCGCGCGGCCGCCTGTTCGTGCGCAACATCTGCATGGCGTTCGACCGGTACCTGCCCTCACACCAGGGCACACGTCCGGTCTTTTCGAGAACGATCTGAGGGACATTCATGACGACCCACGAACCCACGGCGGTGCTGCTCTTCAATCTCGGTGGGCCCGACGACCTGAACGCCGTCGAGCCGTTTCTCGTGAATCTCTTCTCCGATCGCGAGATCATCGAGCTGCCTGGCGGCGCGCTGATGCAGCCGGTGATGGCCCGCCTCATCGCCAAGCTGCGCGGGCCGTCGGTCCGCGCCAACTACGCGCGCATCGGCGGTGGGTCGCCGCAGTTCCGCATCACCCGCGAGCAGGCGCACGCGCTCGAGGCGCAGCTCAACGCCGGCTTCGACGGCACGCATCCGTATCGCGTGTTCATCGCGATGCGCTACTCGAGCCCGACGGCCGCCGAGGCGCTCGACGCGATCTCCGCCGCCGGCATCTCGCGCATCGTCACGCTCACGCTGTTCCCGCATTTTTCGAAGGCCACGACCGGGTCGTCGCGTCGCGAGTTCGAGCGCACGCTGACCGCTCCGCGGTGGCAGGGCTCTCGTTTCGACGTGACGCACATCGACGCCTACCCCGACCATCCCGGGTACCTCGATGCCATGGCGGCAACGGTCCGTCGCGCCTGGGAGCAGATCCCGTCGGGCCGTCGCGAGCGCGCCGTCATCCTCTTCAGCGCGCACGGGCTGCCGCAGAAGTTCATCGACGAGGGAGACCCCTACGTCGAGCACATTCAGGCCACCCGCTGGGGCATCCTGCAGCGCCTCGACGTGCCCAACCGTCAACTGCTCGCGTATCAGTCGCGGACCGGCCCGGTGAAGTGGCTCGGCCCCGGCACGGAGGAAGTGATCGAGGAGCTCGGTCGCGACGGCGTCAAGGACCTGCTGGTGATTCCGATGTCGTTCGTCTCCGACCACATCGAAACTTTGTACGAGGTCGACCTGCTGTTCGCCGAAACGGCGAAGAAGGCCGGCATCACCGGCTATTACCGGCCCGACGCGCTGAACACCGAGCCGCTGTTCATCGACGCGCTCGCGCGGCTCGTCACCAGCCACGTCGCACGTGCCGGACACGGACGGGAGGCGCGCCCCCTCACCGGCGCGGCGGTCGCATGAACCGCATCGCCATCGTCGGCGGCGGCATCGCGGGACTCTCGGTCGCGCACGAGATCCGGAAGCGCGCGCCGCGAGCGGCGATCGTGCTGCTCGAGCGCGCCGGGCGGACTGGCGGCAACATCCGCACGGAGGTCGTCGACGGTTACGTCTGCGAAGCGGGCCCCGACGGATTCCTCGACAACGCGCCGGCCACGCTGCGGCTCGTCCACGAGATCGGCCTCGACGATCGGCTGCTGCCGAGCAGCGATGCGGCCCGCCGCCGATTCATCTTCCGCCGGCAGCGCCTGCGCGAAGTGCCGGTCTCGCCGGGCGCATTCGCCTCGTCATCGCTGCTGTCGCTCGCCGGCAAGCTGCGCGTGCTCTCCGAGCCGTTCACCAGGCCGGCCGCCGAAGACGACGAGAGCATTTACGGCTTCGCGGCGCGCCACATCGGTCAGGAAGCGGCCGACACGATGATCGACCCGATGGTCTCCGGCATCTTCGCCGGCGACGCGCGCGGCCTCTCGCTGCAGGCGTGCTTCCCGAAGATGTGGCAGATGGAGCGGCTGCACGGCAGCCTGTTCCGCGCGATGCTCGCCACGCGCAAACAGCGCAAGAAGGACGATGCGGTGGGCGCGCCGGCGGGACGGCTGACGTCGTTCCGCGGCGGCATGAGCGAGCTCGTCGAAGGGCTCACGCGATCGCTCGGCCCGATCGTTCGTACGGGAACGTCCATCCTGGAGATGCGGCCGCCGACCACGTTCGAAGGCTATCTGCTGACGACGTCGGCAGGGCGCGTGGAGGCGGACGTCGTCGTTCTCGCCGGCGGCGCGGCGCAATCGGCGGCGTTGGTCCGGCCGTTCGACATCACGCTCTCCTCCGCGCTCGGGCGCATCCCGTGCGCGCCGCTCGCCGTCGTCTGCCTTGGATTCGACGCCGCGCAGCTTGCTGCCGATCGCGGGCCGCTCAACGGCTTCGGCTTCCTCGTGCCGCGCAGCGAGAAGATCCGCACGCTCGGGGCGCTGTGGGAAACGAGCATCTACGAGGATCGGGCGCCCGAAGGCAAGTCGCTGCTGCGGATCATGATCGGCGGTGCGCACGATCGCGATGCGGTCGATCTTTCGGACGACGAGCTCCTGGCGATCGTGCGTTCGGATCTTCGCAAGACGATGAACCTGACGATCGCGCCCGAGTTCGTCCGCATCGTCCGGCATCCGCACGGCATTCCGCAGTACACGCTCGGACACCTGACGCGGCTGCAGCGGATCGACAACCTGCTGCAGGTGCATCCCGGCCTCTTCGTCGCGGGTAATTCCTACAAGGGCGTGGCGATCAACTCGTGCGTCGCCGAGGCGGGACCGCTGGCCGAGCGCGTGGTCGCGGCCGCCGCGGCGCGCTCGCGCGAGTACTCGCACACGTCAGCGTAGCGGCGCCGCCTCGAGCTGGCGGCGGAGTTGCGCGTGCGCCCGGTGCAGGCGCACCTTGACGTTCGCCTCGGTGATGCCGAGGACGCGCGCGACCTCCTTCGTCGAGAGCCCCTCGATGTCGCGCAGGAAGATGGCTTCGCGATAGGAGGGTGACAGCGCCGCGAGCGCGGCGTGCAGGCGGCGCTTCTCTTCCTTGGCCGCGACCAGATCGTCTGCGGCTCTGGCGGGATCGATCAGTTCCAGCACGGCGTCCACTGCCGGCGCCGGCGGCGGCTTCGCGCCGGCCCGCCGCCTCCCAATCAGGCACGCGTTTTTCACCGCCCGGTACAACCACGATCGGAAGGCGCGCGGCTCGCGGATGCCCCGCGCGTGCCGGAAGGTCTGGACGAGCGCCTCCTGCACCGCATCCTCGCGGTCCGGCGCGCTGCCGCAGACGGCGGTGCTGTAGCGCCGCGCGATCGAAAGCGCGCGCTCCAGCAGCTCGTCGAGCGCCTCCGTCCCGCCCTCCCGCGCCCGCTGCAGCAGCGCCGCGTCCTTACGAATGTCGGCTTCGCGCATCAGTCCCTGGTCCCTCGTCCCTGGTCACGGGTCCCTGGTCAGGGTCCCTGGTCACGAGTCCAGTGTAACCAATCGTGCGCGGCCTGAATCCTCTTCACAGGTCCATGCGCCGACATCTGTTTCTTGCAGCAGCCGCGCTCTTCGTGCCCGCGCTGGCCGGCGCGCAGGAGCCGCTCACGCTGCGCCGGGCGATCGACGAGGCGCTTGACAGAAATCCGGCAGTCGCCGCGTCGAAGGCCGGCGTCGACGAGGCGTCGGCGCGCGTGCGCCAGGCGCGCTCCGCCTTTCTCCCGCGGGTCGACCTGCTCGAATCCTGGCAGCGCGGCAACCAGCCGGTCTTCGTCTTTGGTTCGTTGCTGGCGCAGCAGCGGTTCACGGAAGCGAACTTCGCCATCGACGCGCTCAACCGTCCGGACGCGATCTCCAACCATCACACCGCCATCGTGCTCGAGCAGACGATCTGGGACGGTTCGCGCAGCGCGGCTGCGCTGTCCGCGTCGCGCATCGGCGCGGAGATGGCCGATCAGGAGACTCGGCGCGCCGCGCTCGACATCTATCGGCAGACCGTTGCCGCGTTCGGCCGCGCCATATCGGCAGCCGCACACCTCGAAACCGCCGTCGCGACGGTCGAGAGCGCCACCGAGGATCTCCGGCGTTCCGAGGAACGGCAGAAGGCGGGCGCGGAGACGGAGGCGACGGTGCTCGCGTTCCGCGTCGAGCTTGCGGACGCCGAGGTACGGAGGCTGCGCGCGGCGTCGGACGCGGAAAACGCCCGCGCGGCGTTGAACGTGACGATTGGCGCGCCAATCGACGACCGGCGTCCGCTGGTCGTGGAGAAAACGGGGGGGACGGAGAAAACGGAAATACGGAACACGGAGGAACGGAGCAACGGAGAACTCTCTGTTGCTTCTGATTCGAGCGTCTCGACTGATCCCGCCAGAAACACTTTCTCCGTTGCTCCGTTGCTCCGTGTTCCGTATTCCCCGCAGCTCGAGGAAACCGCCCTCGAGAACCGGCCGGAGGCGCGCCAGGCGCGGCTGCGCGTCCGCGCGGCCGAGCAGGAGAAGCGTCAGGCGCGGGCGTCCTTCTTTCCGCACATCGCCTTCCAGGCCGCGCTGGACTCGAACGGCGACGCGTTCGCCGATCGCGCGACGACGTGGACGACGGGCGTGCAGGTGCGGTGGAACCTGTTTGCCGGCGGCGGCGATGCCGCGCGGCGGAGCGCCGCTGCCGCGGCGGTCGCGCGCGCGACGGCGCAACAGCGGCAAACGGACGATCAGATCCGCCTCGAGGTCCGTGAAGCGGCCACCGCACATGCCAGCGCCGTCGCGCGGAGGAACACCGCGCGCGCGATGGTGGACCACGCCACGGAAAGCCGGCGGATGGTGCGCGAGCGCTACGCCGCGGGGCTCGCGCCCGCCGTCGAGGTGATGCGCGCCGCGGAGCTCGTCACGCGCGCGCAGGCCGTCGACGTCGACGCGCTCGTCGACGTGCAGGTCACGGCCGCCGCTCTCGATCGGGCGATCGGACGACTCGGGAAAACACCATGACACGACCCTTGAACACACTCGCCCTGCTCGCGCTCGTGGCGGCTGCCGGATGCGGCGCCGATCCGGAGGAGCACGCTGCCGGCGCCGCGGCCGCCGTCCCGGCACGCACCGCGGTCGTCCGCAGCGAAGCCGTCGCGGAGGAATTCGCGGTCGGCGGCACCGTCCGCGGCCGCAAAACGGCCGTCATCTCCAGCCGCATCGTCTCGTCCATTGTCGACGTCGCCGTCCGTCCGGGGGATCGCGTGCGCGCGGGCGCCGTGCTGCTGCGGCTGGACGCGCGGCAGCTCGATGCGGTGCGCAGCCGGGCAGACGCGTCGCTGTCCGCGACGCTCGAAGCGAAGGCCGCGATCGACGCCGAGGTCGAATCGGCCGGCGCGGCGCTGGCGCTCGCGCGCTCGGACCACGCGCGCATCAGCGGGCTCGCCGAGCGCAAGGTCGCAACGACGGCCGAACTGGACGCGGTGACCGCGGCGCTGCGCGGCGCCGAGGCGCGCGCGAAGGCCGCCGCGGCCCGCCGCGCCGAAACAGTCGGCTCGATCGAAGCGGCACGCGCGTCCGCGCGCGCGGCCTCGGTGGATGCGTCCTACGCGGTGATCACCGCGCCGTTCGACGGCGTCGTCACGGAGAAGACGGCGGAACCAGGCGCGCTGGCCGCGCCGGGCGCTCCGCTGGTCACGCTCGAGGACGTCCGTCAGTTCCGTCTGGAAATCGGCGTCGACGCCTCGCAGACGACCGGGCTCGCCGTCGGCGCGAAGGTCCCGGTCGACGTGACCGGCATCGGTGAGGTCGAGGGAACGATCGAGGAAGTTGCGGCAGCCGTCGATCCGCGGGCGCACACGTATGCGGTCAAACTCCTCCTTCCGCCCGTGCCGTCGCTCCGCTCCGGTCTCTACGGCCGCGCCAGGCTGCGCGCCGTGCCGCAACAGCGAACCGTCGTTCCCTCGGCCGCGGTCGTGCAGCGCGGCCAGTTGACGCTCGTCTTCGTCGACGACAAGGGCACCGCCCGCCTGCGCTTCGTGCACACCGGCGCGCGGGCCGGACAGGACGTCACGGTGCTCTCCGGTCTCAGCGCCGGCGAGCGCGTCGTCCTCAATCCGCCGGACGGCCTCGCTGACGGCGCGCGGCTGACGCCGACGGCAACGGTCGACGGGAGCGCGAAGTGAGACACGAACGCGGCATCGCCGGACGCTTCGCCGCGGCGTTTCTCGACTCGCGGCTGACGCCGCTGCTGACCGCCGCCGCGATCATGCTCGGCGCCTTCGCGGTATTCGCGCTCCCGCGCGAAGAGGAGCCGCAGATCATCGTGCCGATGATCGACGTGATGACGCCGATGCCCGGCGCATCGCCGGCGGAGGTCGAGCGCCGCGTCACGGCGCCGCTCGAGAAACTGATCTCGGAGATCCCGGGCGTCGAGTACATCTACGCGACGTCGAGTCCCGGCCAGTCGATGCTCATCGTCCGCTTCCTCGTGGGCTACGAGGAGGAGCGCGCGCTCGTCCTGCTGAACCAGAAGATCAACGCCAACATGGATCGCATACCGCCCGGCGTGTCGCCGCCGCTCGTCAAGCCGCGATCCATCGACGACGTGCCGGTACTGACCTTGTCGCTCTGGTCGACGCGATACGACCCGATGGCGCTGCGGCAGGTCGCCGCCGAGCTGCGCGACGCGATCAAGCAGGTTCCCGACGTCTCGGAGGTCACCATCATCGGCGGGTCGCCGCGTGAAGTGTCGGTGCAGCTCGATCCGGCGCGGCTGTCGGCCTACGGGATCGATCCGCTGGCGGTGCGCGAGGCGCTGCGGCAGGCGAACGTCCGCGGCTCGACGCAGATGGCGCCATCCGCCGGCGGCGGCACGCTGGTGCAGGCGGGCAACTGGCTGACGAGCGTCGAGGCCGTCAGCGAGACCACGGTCACGGTTTCGGCGGGACGCACCATCCGCCTGCGCGACATCGCCACGATTCACGACGGCGCCGGCGAGCCGCCATCGTACGTGCGGTTCGCGTCGCGCGCCGCCGGCGATCATCCGGCGGTCACGCTGTCGGTCGCCAAGCGCGCCGGCACGAATGCGATCGACGTCACGCACGCGATCGAGCGGAAGCTGGAGATGGTGCGGCCACAGGTCGTCCCCGCCGACATCCAGACGACGATCACCAGGAATTACGGCGAGACGGCCGCGGAGAAATCCAACGAGCTGCTCTTCCACATGCTGCTGGCGGTGCTGTCCGTCTCGGTCCTGATCTGGCTGGCGCTCGGCAGGCGTGAAGCGGCGGTCGTGCTGATTGCGATTCCCGTGACGCTGGCGCTGACGCTGTTCACGTTCTACCTCTATGGCTACACGCTCAATCGCATCACGCTCTTCGCGCTGATCTTCTCGATCGGCATCCTCGTCGACGATGCGATCGTGGTCGTCGAGAACGTGGTGCGACATACGCGGATGGGTGGCGGCGGCGATCGGCACAGCTTCGCGGCGCTGGCGATCAAAGCGGTCGACGAAGTGGGCAACCCGACCATCCTCGCGACGCTGACCGTTGTCGCGGCGATCCTGCCGATGGCGTTTGTCGGCGGTCTGATGGGGCCCTACATGCGGCCGATACCGGTCGGTGCCTCGGCCGCCATGATGTTCTCGCTCGTCGTGGCCTTTGCCGTCACGCCGTGGGCGGCGCTGCGGCTGCTGCCGCGACGCGCCGGCCATCACGACGAGGCGGAGAGCCGCTTGACGGCGACCTACCGCCGCGTGATGGACGCGCTGATTCGGCAGCCGCGCGCGCGTTGGGGATTCCTGGTGGGCGTCGCCGTGCTCCTGGTCGCCTCGATCGTGCTCGTGCCGCTCGGGCTCGTCACGGTGAAGATGCTGCCGTTCGACAACAAGAGCGAGTTCCAGGTGATCGTGAACATGCCGGAGGGCACGCCGCTCGAGCGCACCGCGCAGGTCTCGTCGGATCTGGCGCGCGCGGTGCTGACGGATCCGGCGGTCACGAGCGTGCAGACCTACGCGGGGACAGCGTCGCCCTTCAACTTCAACGGGCTGGTTCGCCACTACTTCCTGCGGCAGGCGCCGCACCAGGCCGATCTGACGGTCAACCTGCTGCCGCGCGGCGATCGCCGCGAGCAGAGCCACGCGATTGCGAGGCGCGTGCGCGAGGCGATTGTGCCGATCGCGCGTGCCGCGGGCGCGCGCGTGCAGGTTGCCGAAGTGCCGCCGGGACCGCCGGTGCTGCAGACGCTCGTCGCGGAAATCTACGGTCCCGATCCGGGCAAGCGCGAGGCGCTGGCGACCGAGATGCGCGACGCGCTGGCGCGGACGCCGGGCGTCGTCGACGTCGACTGGTACGTCGAGGAGCGGCAGCCCAAGACGATCCTGACCTTCGATCACGATCGCGCCGCGGCCGCCGGCGTCTCCGCGGCGTCACTGGCAAGCACGGCGCGCATGGCCGCGTCCGGCGAAACCGCGGGCCTGCTGCACGACGAGCGATCGGGCGAAGACGTGCCGATCGCGCTACGGCTCCCGCGCGAGGCCCGCGACATCGACGCGCTGCGGCGGCTGCGCATCGGCGCGAGCCGCGCGGCGATCGGCGAGCTCGCCGACACGGTGGTCGGCCGCGAGAGCCCGAGCCTCTACCGCAAGAACCGCCAGCCGGTTACCTATGTGACGGCCGATCTCGCCGGCGCGCAGGAGAGCCCCGTCTACGCGATCCTGCAGCTCAATCCCGAGCTGGCGACGTGGAAGGTCGATGGGCGGCCGGTCGAGACGTACAGCGCGCGGCAGCCGTTCGACACCAGCGGCTACGCGGTGAAGTGGGACGGCGAGTGGCACATCTCCTACGAGGTCTTCCGAGATCTCGGTATCGCCTTCGCCGCGGTGCTGATCCTGATTTACCTGCTGGTCGTCGGCTGGTTCCAGTCGCTCTCGACGCCGGTCGCGATCATGGCGGCGATCCCGTTCTCGCTCGTTGGCATCCTGCCGGCGCACGCCGCGATGGGCGCGTTCTTCACCGCGACGTCGATGATCGGCTTCATCGCCGGCGCGGGTATCGTCGTGCGCAATTCGATCATCCTCGTCGACTTCATCGAGCTGCGGCGGCGTGAAGGGCTGCCGCTCGAGCAGGCGGTGGTCGACGCCGGCGCCGTGCGGTTCCGCCCGATGGCGCTCACGGCCGCTGCCGTCATCGTCGGCGCCGGTGTGATCCTGTTCGATCCGATCTTCCAGGGACTGGCGCTGGCGTTGATGGCTGGCGAGGTCGCCTCGCTGCTGCTGTCGCGCATGACGGTGCCGGTGATCTACTACCTGATTGCGCGCCGGCAGCCTGTTCCACAGCTCGTCCCGGTGGAGGGTGTGTAGCGATGTGGAGGTACCCGCCGCGCTCGATTCTCGCCGCCGTCGATTTCGGCGACGCTGCCGCAAGTGCGCTTGGCGTCGCCGGCGTGCTCGCGGGAGCGTTCGACGCCAAATTGACCGCGGTACACGCGGAGACCTTCGAAGCGCCGCCGTACTTCACGCGCGAGCAACTGGATGCCATCGAGAAGCAGCGCAAGGCCGCGCGGCGCGAAGCGGCCGGGTATCTCGCGCGCTTCGCTCAGCAGCACGCCGGCCGGTCGGTGACGCCGATGGTCGTCGAGGCGCCACCGGCCGACGCGATCCTGCACGCGGCACGCGGACGCGATCTGATCGTGATGGGCACGCACGGCCGGCGTGGCGCGGCGCGCTGGTGGGCGGGCTCCGTCGCCGAGCGCGTGGCTGGCTCCGCGCAGGTGCCCGTCCTCGTCGTGCGGGCCGGCACGCCGGCGTCGCCAAGCCTGTTCAAACAGGTTGCTGTCGTCACCAGAACACCGTCGCCGGATGACGCGGCGATGAAGTACGCGAAGAGTCTCGCTGCCGCGTTCGGCGGCACGCTCGCCGGCGAATTCGCGTCCTGTGCGGCCGGGCCCGAGAATCTGACGCTGATGGTGATCGGGCAGGGTCAGGGCAACAAGCCGACGGCGCTGTGCCGCCAGCCGCTGCTGTTCGTGCCGTCTATCTAGGGGCGAGCAGAAGCACCAAGAAGGAGAAAGAGATGACCGTCGAACGTGCGTTGCGCCTGATCGCAGGCCTGTTCATTCTCGCGAGCGTGCTGCTCGGCATGTACGTGCACCCCGGGTTCCTGTGGTTCACCGCATTCGTCGGGTTGAATCTGCTGCAGTCCGGCTTCACGAACTGGTGCCCGATGATGGCGATCCTGCGCGCGGCTGGGCTCGGTGATTCGCCGAAGGTCCGGCACGTCACCGCGAATCCGTGACGGGTCGCGGACATCGGTTCGCAAAAAGACGCGTATTCCCGTCGAAGGGCCGTGGCGCGGCGATTGCTGCTTCATGGTGCGTTCGGGGCCGGACGCCGGATCGACGCAGGCAGGCCGCGGACGTGTGGAGAGCCGCTCTCGGAGCAGTCAGGGCCTTCAACTCCGGCATGCGGGTTCTCCCGTCCGGGCTGTCGCCGGTTCGGCGTAGCGGCCCCGTGTCACGTACCCGCCGACTTTCCGTCAGCCGCTGCGCGCTGACGCCGCTCACGTCATTATTTCCTGGCAATTTCGCATGTTTGCCTTCTGGCACAGGCGCTGCAGGGCGTCTGGCAGTTGATCCGGGAGGTAGCCGGCCAGCACTGGCCTCCTCCTTCGCCTGTGGACACCGGTCGCCACCCGGATCGCTTTCTCATAAACAGAACCCGCCCCAGTCACGGTCACGCGCCAACGCTTTCCCAGGACGGCTTTGCACGCCGTAGCCTTGGCGAAGGCGGGTTCAGCTCCTTACGCACGTCATCATGCGCACCACGCCGCAGCATCAGTTCTTCTCCGCGCTGAACGCGATGACCGGATTTGCCGGCATCCTCCTCGGGCTGATTGCCGGATTCATCATCGGCGCCGGCCAGGCGCCGTTCCAGCCCGCGCTGCCCGCGGCAACCGCCGCGTCGTCGGCGCCGCACGATCATCCGCCGACCGTCGCAAACGAGGCGGAGCTGCAGGCGTTCCGCGACATCCTGAAGTCAGATCCGAAGAACGCCAAGGCGGCCATGGAGCTCGGCAACCGTCTCTACGACGCCGGCCGTTACAGTGAAGCGGTCCCCTACTACCAGCAGGCCCTCTCCGTCGAGCCGAAGAACGCGAACGTCAGCACGGATCTCGCGACGGCGCTGTACTACGTGGGCCGCGTGGACGAAGCGCTCGCGCAGCTGGACAAATCGCTCGCCGCCGATCCGTCACACGGCCAGACGCTGTTCAACATGGGGATCATCCGCCGCGACGGCAAGAAGGATCCGAAAGGCGCGGCCGAAGCGTGGGAGCGCCTGCTCGACGTCCAGCCGAATTATCCGGACGCCGAGCGCGTGAAAACGATGCTGTCGGAACTGAAATCGAAGGCCGGCGTGCCGGAAACCCGGCCCTGACCGCGGATTTTCTTGCGGATTCCCGGAAAAATTCCCCGCACGCAAAAATGCGATCGTCAAAAACAGGCCTGTTTTTGACGATCGCGCCGTGGCCGGGGTGGCACCGCCATTGCGAATTAGAAGGCATCGCTAATCGGTCTGCCGGAACTACCGCTATCGGTTGCGAAGGAGCGGCGTTCAAGGGGAACGCGAGACTCCGGACAGAAAGGGAGGGTTTGGGCCCGGCGACTTCGGTCGTCTGGCGAACTTCATAGTCCAACATACTCACCTTCACCGTGACGCCGTAGGGGAGACCAAAGAACAGCCGGTACGGGCGCCCGCTCTGGCCGGCTGTTCTTATTTTGGGGAGCCGGGGGGCCGGGGGGCCGGGGTAAAGAACCGGGGTAAAGAAAAAGGGCCGGAGAGTCGCGAGACT
>JBMDXB010000170.1:0-14156 GCA_048594885.1 Vicinamibacterales bacterium | reverse complement strand
CCCCGCCCGGCCCCCCCCCCCCCCCCCCCCCCGGGGCGGGCCCCCCCCCCCCCCCCCCCCCCCCCCCCACGCCAGCCACCGGCACTCCCCTCAGCATGTCCGCGCCGCGCCGCATCTGCAGTTCGTACCGCCCGTCGCGGTAGACGGTGTAGGCGATCACCGGCGCGTGGCGCGCAACCGACAGCGCCGGGCTCGTCGGCGCGAGGCCGGCCGCTCCCCCTAGCAGATCCGTGATGCGCACGAGGCGGCGACTCGTGATCTCGAGCCGATAGATATTCCTCACGCCATCGGGATTCGCGACGAAGTACAGCGCCTCGTCGCCGCACCACTGCGGATTGAAGTGGCTGGCGCCGGCGATCGCCGGCAGGCGGCGAATCGTGCCGTCGCCGACTTCGGCGATCGCGAGCTCGAGGCGACCGAACGTCAGAGTGTCAGGCGTGCTCGTGAAGCGATCCGTCGCGAACGCAATCTGCCGTCCATCCGCCGACCACGCCGGCTGCAGATCGGCAAACACGTCGTTGGTGAGGCGCCGCAGGGCGCCGCTGGCGACATCGAGCAGATAGAGATCCGTCGCGCCGCCGTCGAGCGCTGCGAAGGCGATCGTCTGGCCATCGGGTGACCACGACGGCGTGAAGATCTGCCCGAGGCGCGGGAACTTCACCTTGCGATCGCCGCCGCGCGCGAGGTCGAGCATCACGAGCGCCGCCTGCCCCTGCTCGATCGCCGCGAAGACGAAGCGATCGCCCGCCGGGCTCCAGCTGCCGGAGGATCGAATCGCCTGGAGACTCTCGTACCGCGCCGATCCCGTCGTCGTCACGAGCTTCCTCGTGATCGCCCCGCTGCTGGTGTCGGCAAGATAGAGGTCGATCGAAAGCCGGTCCTTCTCTGAGAAGAACACCGCCTGATGCCCATCGGGGCTCACCGCAGGCCCGAGATGAAAGCGGCCTGCCTTCGGTGCGCGAAGCAGCGGCGACGGGGCGTCGCGCTCAGCCTTCGCCAGCACGCCCGCGTAGTGCTCACGTGCGGCCGCGCGCCAGTCGTCATAGAGCCGATCGGCCTTCAGCCCGGTCACCTTCGCGAGCCGCTTGTCGATGCCGCCCGGTGTCTTCAGGACGTCCGCCAGGATGCGATCGCCGAAGCGGCCGGCGAGATAGGCCCACATCGCATGCCCGTAGCGGTACGGGGAGAACTCCTGTTCGGCCTCGCGGCGCCGCTCCGGCAGCAGCTTGAACGCGACCGCGTCGCGCAGCCATGTCGCAGCGTCGGCATCCGCCGCGCCGAGTGACAGGTACTGGGCCATACCCTCGACCGCCCACAGCGGCAACGCGATCCCGGTGCGATGGCGGCGCGTCATGTCGAACTGGAACGCGTGCGCGATCTCGTGGCCGAGGATCTGATCGGTCTCGGCGAGGGTCGGCGCGAACGGCATGACGATGCGGCGCTTTGCCGACTCCGTCACGCCGCCGATGCCTTCGCCGAGGAAGCTCGAGACGACGTTGGTCTGCGCGAACTCCGGCTGGCTGGCGTAGAGGATCAGCGGCTGGCGTGTGCCGAGCGTGTGCCCGAGCACGCGAGAGAATCGCGAATACCAGCGCTCCGCGAGCCGCGCCGCGAGCCGCGCGGTCTCCTCCTCGCTCGCGTAGTAGTGCACGTCGAAGTGCTCGGTCGCGAGTACCTTGAACTCGAAATTGACGTATTCGACCTTGTTACGGCCGAAGTGCTGTGCGACCGCCTCCCCGCGCCCGGCGATCGTGACCAGAGACACGATGGCCAGCGCAAGGCGTAGAGCCCTTCCCATGCCGGGAACCCCCGAACTGTGGTGCGATGGTGCTGGAGAGAACGTGAAGGCTTGTTTGTAACGCGGCGGCGCGCGCAGGTCAAGAACGATCAGCGTGCCGCGCCGGATACTGCAGAGGTCGGATCCGAAATTTTACGTGCTGATCGTCTCCACGTCCGCCGCCGTCGGCTGCCGGCGCGGGAAGCGTCGGCCGATCAACCCGTCGTAGATCCACCCGGCCGCGACGGCGCCGACGACAGGCGCCGTGATGGGCACCCACCACCACGAGTTGCCCGCGCGGAACACGTCGGCGCCCCAGCCCGCGACGGCGGTAAAGAAGCGCGGTCCAAGGTCGCGCGCCGGGTTGATCGCGTATCCGGAGTTGAAGCCGAGCGACATGCCGATCGCCGCGACGAGCAGGCCGACGATGAGCGGCGCCATCCCGCCGAGGGGCGGCGCGTTGCGCGAATCGGAGACCGCGAAGATCACGAGCATCAGCATCATCGTGCCGACGACCTGGTCGATGAACCCTCCGGGGAAGACGCTCAGAAACGGCTGCGGGTAGGTCGCCCAGATGCCGGCCGTCGCCTGCGCGCCCGTGACCTGCCGGACCCCGCCATCGAACGCCGACAGCGCTTCGGCATACGTGAGGTAGACGACGGCGGAGGCGACGATCGCGCCGGCGAACTGCGCGACGACGAACAGCGGCACCTTGCGCCACGGGAAGCCGCGGTGCATCGCCAGCGCGATCGTGACCGCCGGATTGAGATGCGCGCCCGATACCCCTCCGGCGATGTAGACCCCCATCGTCACACCCAGGCCCCACCCGAGATTGATCGACAGGTAGCTGCCCGCGTTCTGGCCGCTCAGCACCACCTGCGCGACCACGCCGACGCCGAACACGATGAGCACGAACGTGCCAAGAAATTCGGCGAGCGCCTCACGCAAGGTTCCGGTCATGGCGCGGCAGTATACAGTAACGTGCTACGTGCCACGTGCGTCATGCACCGTGCACCACAAGGATTACCATGCGCTACGTTCTCGCACTCGATCAAGGGACCACCAGCTCGCGCGCCATCCTCTTCGACAAGCACGGCGCGATCGCCGCCGTCGCGCAAAAGGAATTCGAGCAGATCTTCCCGCATCCCGGCTGGGTCGAGCACGATCCGCAGGACATCTGGGCGACCGAGAACGCCGTCGCCGCCGAAGCGCTGGCGCGCGTGCAGGCGCAGCCGGCCGACATCGCGGCGATCGGCATCACGAACCAGCGCGAGACCACGATCGTGTGGGACCGGGAGACCGGACGTCCCGTGTACAACGCGATTGTCTGGCAGGACCGGCGCACCGCGGCGTTCTGCGATCGCCTCAAGGCTGACGGGCACGAGACCCTCATCCGCGAGCGCACGGGACTCGTCATCGACGCCTACTTCTCCGGCAGCAAGGTCGCGTGGATCCTCGAAAACGTCGCCGGCGCGCGGGAACGGGCGGCGGAAGGGCGGCTCGCCTTCGGCACCGTCGATTCGTGGCTCGTGTGGAATCTGACCGGCGGCCGCGTGCACCTGACCGACGTCAGCAACGCGTCCCGCACGATGCTCTTCAACATCAACACGCGTGACTGGGACGACGAGCTGCTGCGCGTATTCGGCGTGCCGCGCAGCATGCTGCCGGAGGCCAGGCCGTCGAGCGACGTCTACGCGCGCGTGACGGCATCGCCGGCGCTCGCGAACATCCCGATTGCCGGCATCGCCGGCGATCAGCAGGCGGCGCTGTTCGGTCAGATGTGCGTCGCGCCCGGCCTCGCGAAGAACACCTATGGGACCGGCTGCTTCCTGCTTCAGAACACCGGCGAGCGGCCAGTCGCGTCGAAGAACCGGTTGGTTTCGACGATCGCATGGACCGTCGGCGGCCGCACCGAGTACGCGCTCGAAGGCAGCGTCTTCATCGGCGGCGCCGTCGTCCAGTGGCTGCGCGACGGACTCGGCATCATCAGGACGTCGGCGGATGTGGAACCGCTCGCGGCGAGCGTCGCCGACAACGGCGGCGTCTTCATGGTGCCGGCGTTCGCCGGCCTCGGCGCGCCGCACTGGGATCCGTACGCGCGCGGCCTCGTCATCGGCATCACGCGCGGCACGACGGCAGGTCACATCGCGCGCGCGGCGGTCGAGAGCATCGCCTACCAGGTCGCCGATCTGCTCGACGCCGTGCACGGCGACACCGGAACCGCGCTGGGGGAGTTGCGCGTGGACGGCGGCGCCGCGAGCAACGACGCGCTGATGCAGTTCCAGGCGGACCTGTTGCGCGTGCCGGTCGTTCGTCCCGCGGTCACCGAGACGACGGCGCTCGGCGTTGCGTATCTGGCTGGGCTTGCGACGGGCTTCTGGTCGTCGGCTGACGAGATCGCGCAGCAGTGGCAGGTGGATCGGCGGTTCGAGCCGTCGATGCGCGAGTCAGACGCCGCGTCGTTGCGCGCACGGTGGAGTGAAGCCGTCAAGCGCAGCGCCGGCTGGCTGGGCAGTAGGCAGTAGTAGGCAGTAGGTAGTAGGCAGTAGGCAGTAGGCAGTAGGCAGTAGGCAGTAGGCAGTAGGCAGTAGGCAGTAGGCAGTAGGCAGTAGGCAGTAGGCAGTAGGCAGTAGGCAGTAGGCAGTAGGCAGTAGCAGTAGGCAGTAGGCAGTAGCAGTAGGCAGCGAACAGCGAACAGCGAACAGCGGACAGCGGACAGCGAACAGCGGACAGCGGACAGCGAACAGCGGACAGCGGACAGCGGACAGCGGACAGCGGACAGCGAACAGCGAACAGCGGACAGCGGACAGCGAACAGCGGACAGCGGACAGCGGACAGCGGACAGCGGACAGCGAACAGCGGACAGCGAACAGCGACTACAACAGGAGCGCGTTGGTGCTGTGGCGCAGCAGCGCGGCGACGGCGCGCGCGAGCTGCGGCGGGTCGATCGGCTTGGCCAGGTGAAGCTGAAAGCCCGCGGCAAGCGCCTGCTGCCGCTGATCCTCGCGCGCATACGCCGTTACCGCAGCCGCCGGAATCGACGACGCCCGCGACGGCAGCGCGCGCACCTTGCGAATCAGCGCGTAGCCGTCTTCGACCGGCATGCCGATGTCGGCGAGCAGGACGTCGACGTCCGTCTGGCTCAGCGCCTCCAGCGCCTCCTGCGACGACCCGGCCGTCATCACGATCGTGCCGCAGTTGGCGAGCGCGCACGCCATCATCTCGCGCGCATCCGGCTCGTCGTCGACGACGAGGACGCGGACGCCGGTGAGATCGGGCACGGACTCCCCGCTGCGCGGGCGCGGCTGCTTCTTCACCCCCTGATGCGGGTGCATCGTCGTCGGCAGCGTCACGGTGAACGTCGTGCCGAGACCGCGGCCGGCGCTGTCGGCGCGGATCGATCCGCCGTGCGCGTCAACGAGATGCCGCGCGATCGACAGACCCAGCCCGAGACCGCCGTGCGATCGCGTCGTGTTGCCGTCGGCCTGGCGGAAGCGATCGAACACGTGCGGGAGGAAGTCCTGCTCGATGCCGATGCCGGTGTCCGCCACCTGCACCTCCACCTGCCCCTCGCCGCCGGTTGCGCGGACGTCGATGCGGCCGCCGGTCGGCGTGAACTTCACGGCGTTCGACAGCAGATTGAGGAACACCTGCTCGAGCCGGCGCGCGTCGCCGGCGTTGGGGAGCGCCGTCGGCGCGGGGAGCTGCACCGTGACCCCCAGCGCGTCGGCGGCCGGCCGGGCTGTTTCGACGGCGCCGCGCAGCGTCTCGCTGAGATCGAGGCGCTGCAGATCGAGCGACGCCCGGCCCGCGGAGATGCGCGACACGTCGAGCAGCTCGTCGACGAGCTGTGCCTGGCGCGCGGCATTGTCGTGGATCGCCTGGATCGCCCGCACCGTTCGCCCCGCGTCGAGCGAGCCGGTCCGCAGCATCGCCGCCCAGCCGAGGATCGCGTTGAGCGGTGTCCGCAGCTCGTGGGAAACCGTCGACAGGAAGTCGTCCTTGAGGCGGTTCTCCGCCTCCGCGTCCGCGCGGGCGCCGTGCTCCGTCTCGTAAAGGCGCGCGCGATCGAGCGCCTGGGCGCAGTGCTGCGCGACGGAGCGCAACAGCGCCTTGTACTCGTCGTCGAAGTTGACCGGAACGGTGAAGTGGAAGCTGAGCACGCCGAGGACGGCGTTCTCCGCGAGCAGCGGCAGCGCCACCGTGGACTCGAATCCGCCGTCGGCCGCCTGCGCCGCCGAGCGCCAGTAGTCGCGTTGCCACTCCGCGAACGACCCGACGAACACCGGTTGCCGCGTCTCGACCGCGCTCGTCGTGCAGAGGCCCGGCGCCACGTTGAAGCGGCCGTGACGGTGTTCTTCGGTGAGACTGTCGTCGGCGAGAATTTCGAACTGCGTGCCGTTGTTCACGAGCAGCGTCACCGATCCCGCCTGCGCGCCGACGACGAGCTTGCCCTGCCGCACGACCGCCTTGGCCACCGCTTCGACCGTGAGCGCCTCGGACAGCGCCGCGGTCAGCGCGTGCAGGCGGCTGGTGCGCGCCGCGAGTGCGCGATACCGGGCCTCGCTGTCGCGCAGCGCGGCCTCGGCTTTCTGGCGTTCGGCAAGCTCCTGATCCGCGCGCGCGCGCAGATCCTCCGCCTCCACGCGCGCGCGCTCCGCGAGCTGGAATGCCTGCGCGCGATCGAGCGCGTGCGCCGCGCGCACGGCCACGTTCTGCAGGAAATCGCATTCCCCTCGCGTCCACCTACGCGGCTGTGCCATCGCAATGGCGAAGACAGCCACGGCGCGTCCCCGCAGCGTGACGGGCACGGCCACCAGCGCTTCGTGCTCGCGCGGGAACACCGACTCATGATTTTCGAGATATTTCGCGGCGCGGGCGCTACGCGATTCGACCGTGACGATCGTCCGTTTCCTGATCGCCTCGGCCATCGCGGCGTCCGCCTGCTCGATCGTCAGGTCCTGCAGCCGCTCTCCCGCCGAATCCGACAGTCCCACGCCATGAGACGTCACCGTCGTCCCGACATCGTCGACGAGCGCGGCAGCGCCGGCGGAGGCGCCGAAGGTGTAGGTGCACTCGAGGATGCACGCCTGGATGACTTCAGCCGGCGTTCTCGCCTTCGACAGCGCCGTGGCCGCCTGCTCGAGATGGCCGGTGCGGCGGGCACCGTCCTCCGCGTTCAGACGCGCAACCTGTTCATCCTCATAGCGGCGATGCACCGCTTCGGTCAGCCCCGCCAGTACGAGGCCGCCGATGACGAAGAGAATGAGCGCGACGAGGGCGCCCGGCTGGTCCACGCCGAAGCCCGGGGCCGGCGCGAGAAACCAGTAGTCGCTCGCCGCGGCGGAAACCAGCGTCGCGAGCGCCGCCGCCCCGAAGCCGCCATACCAGCCGGCGGCGACGATGGCCGGATAGAGCGTCGGGAAGAGAAAGTGGGTGTGCGGACCCCGCTCGAGGATGCCGTACGCGACGAGCGAGATGCCGCACAGGACAAACGCCAGCACGTATCCGAGCGTGTCGGTTCGACGGCGGCGCAATTGGAGATTCATGAAGAAGAAACGAGCCGGCTGGACCGCCGGCCCCGCCCGTCCGCCGCAACACGTGTGCCGTCCTGGTGAAACCGAATGACGCGATCACGGCCGTTTTGCCCCGAAAGTTGCTGTAGCGTGCGACTGCGCCGCACGTAAGAGTTACACGCCGTATACTCTTCACGCTTGAACAGGCTGTTTCGCCCCCTGCCGCGCCGCGTCACGCGCGTCTTCACCATCGGCGCCCTCATCGCGTGGGCGGCGACGATGGGCGTGCTCGTTCACCGCTCGTACGTCCAGGCGTCGACCTCGCTCGCGACCGACCTCGCGCGCTACGGCAGCGACGCGCAGTGGCGTGGCGTCTACTACCGCGGCGAGAAGATCGGTTTCACCGTCAGCCAGACGGTCGCGACAGACGATGGCTTCGAGCTGCACGAAGACGGCCGGCTGCAGATGTCGCTGCTCGGCGCCGTCACCGCCGCGGGCATCAGGACGACGGCGAAGGTCGATCGGGATTTCGTGCTGCAGTCGTTCGACTTCTCGCTCGATCCGGGAACGGGTCCGATCGCCGTCCGCGGGTCGGTGGACGGCAATCGTCTGCGGCTCTCCGTCGCGACGCCGGCCGGCGAGCAGACCGAGACGCTGGATCTCGAGGAACCGCCACTCCTGATGCTCAACCTCGCGCGCCGGATCGCGCGCGACGGTCTTCAGCCGGGCGCGCGTCACGAGTGGATGGTGTTCGATCCCGCCACGCGGAAAAACGCGCCAGTGATCCTGGAGGTCAGCAAACGTGAAACGGTGCGCGCCGGAACGACGCGCATTCCCGCGTTCCGGACGCAGATGACGTTCGGCGGCGTGCAGACGACGGCGTGGATCACCGACACCGGCGAGGTCGTGCGCGAGGAAAGCCCGATGGGCCTCATCACGGTCCGCGAAACCGCCGCGAGCGCGCAGCGGCTCGCGGTGCCCAGTCACATCCAGACCGATCTGCTCGAGGCGGCGGCCGTCGTTCCCGTCACACGGCACCGCATCGACGAGCCGCGCGACGTCCGGCGGCTGCGGCTGCGCCTCGAGGGCGCGGACCTTTCGGGAGATGACCTGCAGGGTGTGGGACAGACGGTGAAGGACGGCGTCGTCGAGATCCGCGACCTGCAGCGCGAGCGCGCGGGCGCCGCGGATCCGGAAGCCGCGCGGCATCTCGGCTCGGAGCCGCTCATCGAAAGCGATGCGCCGGAGATTCGCGAGGAGGCGCTGAAAGCCGTTGCCGGCGCGAAGAGCAGCCGCGAGCGCGCCGAGCGCCTCACCCGCCACGTCAATGCCCTGCTCGAGAAGAAGCCGACGATCAGCCTGCCGTCCGCGCGCGAAGTGCTCCGGACGAAGGTCGGTGACTGCAACGAGCACACGGCACTCTACGTCGCGATGGCGCGATCGATCGGCATCCCCGCGCGGATCGCCGTGGGTCTCGCCTACGTGCGCGGCGCGTTCTACTACCACGCGTGGCCCGAGGTCTATATCGAGGAAGCGAGCGGAACGGAGCGAGCGGCGGCGCGCGAGCGTAGTGAAGCGAGCCCAAGCGAGGGGCCGGAGGGCACCGCCGCGAAGCGGCGGCCCCGAGCGCCGAGACTCGACGCGAGCGGTCTCGGGCTGTGGCTCCCGGCGGACCCGACGTTCAATCAGTTTCCCGCGGACGCGACGCATCTGCGCCTGGCGCGCGGCGGCCTCGACAAGCAGGCGTCGATCGTGCCGCTCATCGGCCGCCTGCGCATGACGATCGTCGAGCTCGAGCTCGCGCCGCACGCGAACCCTGTGCTCGTCGGCACGCCCGCGAGCGATCTGCGCCCACTGTCGATCCCGATCCCGCAGCGGACCGCCGGCGGCTGCTGGCTGGCCTCCGCGCTGGCGCCGCGCGCCAACAGACCATGATTGCGGTCCAGAACCTCGTCAAGAAATACGGCTCGTTCACCGCCGTCGACGGCATCGATCTCGACGTGCAGCCGGGCGAGATCCACGGGTTCCTCGGCCCGAACGGCGCCGGCAAGACGACGACGATGCGGATGATCGCCGGGCTGCTGAAGCCGACGTCGGGGCGGATCCTTGTCAACAACCACGACCTGGCGAAGGAGCCGGAGGCGGCGAAGGCCTCGCTCGGGTTCATCCCCGATCGCCCGTTCATCTACGAGAAGCTCACGGCCGGCGAGTTCCTGCGGTTCCACGCGGGGCTGTTCGGCATGTCGGGCAACGGCACGGCGCAGCGGGTGACGGAGATGCTCGATCTCTTCGAGCTGGGGAAATGGGAACACCAGCTCGTCGAGAGTTTCTCGCACGGCATGAAGCAGCGCCTCGTCATGAGCGCCGCGTTTCTTCACCGCCCGCGCGCCGTCGTCGTCGACGAGCCGATGGTGGGACTCGATCCGCGTGGCGCGCGGTTGATCAAGGACGTGTTCCACCGTATGAGCGAGCGCGGCGTGGCGATCCTGATGAGCACGCACACGCTGGAAGTCGCCGAAGAGATGTGCGATCGCATCAGCATCATCCTGAAGGGCCGCATCATCGCACGCGGCACCGTCGACGAGCTGCGCGTGATGGCGGGCGGCGTGGACGAGGAGTTGACGCAGGTCTTCCTGAGGCTGACCGGCGGCAGCGGACTGCAGGAGATCGATGAAATCGTCTGAGGCCGCCGCGCCGGCCTATCCGTACCTGCTGCTGCCGGCGCTGTGGTCGTCGCGCAACCGCGCGCGGAACCGGCAGCGCGGCGACGTGCTCCGGACGCTGCTGTTCGGATCGATCGCGGTCGTCGTCACGCTCGTGCTGTTCGGCGGATCGTTCTGGCTGACGTTTCAGCTCTCGTCGTTCGCCGAGCTCGGCGACTACCTGCTGCGGCTCGGGCTGTCGTGGCTGTTCCTGACCTTCCTGTCGTTTCTCGCCTTCAGCGGGGTCGTCACCGCGCTGTCCACGTTCTTTCTTTCAGACGACTTGCGGCTGCTGCTCGCGGCGCCCGTCGAAGCGCGACGGCTGTTTCACGCGCGGTTCCTCCGCACGATCGCGCAGTCGTCGTGGATGGTGGTGGTGTTCCTCATCCCCGTGCTGATGGGCATTGGCGTGGCGCGATGCGCGCCGTGGACGTTCTATCTCTCCGCCGTCCTCGTCATCATTCCGTTCACCGCTATTCCGGTGGCCATCGGCACGGCCATCACGCTGCTGCTGGTGAACATCTTTCCGGCGCGGCGCGCGCGCGACATCCTGATGCTCATGGGGCTGCTCTTCGCCGCCAGCATCGTGCTGCTGCTGCGGTTCGTCCGTCCGGAGCAGTTGATGCGCGTCGAGTCGCTGCCGGAACTGACGGATTTCTTCGCCGCGCTGCAGTCGCCGATCACGCCGATGCTGCCCTCGTTCTGGGCCGGCGAGGCGCTGTTCGCCAGCCTGCAGGGGTCGAGCGATCTGCTGCACGCCGCGGCGCTGTGGACGACGGCCGTGGGGCTGACGCTGGTGCTGCGAGCGGCGCACGAGCGCTGGCACTTTCTCGGCTACAGCAAGTCGCAGGAAGCGCGCAAGGCGCGGTTCACACGGTTCGCGATCCTCGATGCCGCGATCGAGGCGTTGCCGCTGTCCGCCGTCCGCCGGCAGTTGCTCGTCAAGGATCTGAAGGTGTTCCTGCGCGACGTGAGCCAGTGGTCGCAGCTCCTGCTGCTGATCGCGCTGGCGCTGGTGTATCTCTACAACTTCCGCGTCCTCGATCTCGAGCGCATTCCGTCGGTGATGAGCGGGTCGGTGAAGAACGTGTACGCGTTCGTCAATCTCGGCATGGCGTCGTTCGTGCTGGCGACGATCGCCGTCCGCTTCGTGTTTCCCGCGGTGTCCGCGGAGGGCCCGGCGTTCTGGATCATCCGCTCGGCGCCGATTCGGCTGCGGGATTTCCTCTGGTCGAAGTTCTGGACGGGTCTCGTCCCGATCGTCGTGCTGTCGGAGCTGCTCACCGTCGTCGCGAACGAGTTCCTGCGGGTCGAGCCGTTCCTGAAGTGGGTGACGGCTGTCGCCATCGTCCTGCTCAGTTTTGCGCTCGTCGGGTTGGCGACCGGGCTCGGGGCGCGATATCCTCGTTTTGGAGCCGACAACCCCAGCCAGGTCGCCGGATCGTACGGCGGGGTCGCGTTCATGATCCTCGCGGTGGTCGTGATCCTCGCGACCATCGCGTTCATCGGCTGGGGTTCCTCGCAACTGCTGTGGCACCGCGCCCGGCATCGTCCGTTGACAGGCATTCGTGAGCTCGAAGTGATCGCGTGCTTCGCGATCGCGGCCGCCATCAGCGTCGCGACCTGGTGGTTCTCGATGCGCGACGGTGTGCGCGCGCTGGAGCAGATGGAGGATGGGGTCAGGTCTTGAATTATCAGTTTCTTCATGACCTGACACCTTCCGCTGGCCGCATAATTAATAAACTTATGATTCAAGACCTGACCCCATGATGAACGTTCTTGCCTCAGTAGCAGCCGTCGCCGGCTGCGCTCTTCTCCTCTCGCGCGAGGCGCCGGTCGCCGCGGAGATGCAGGCGTCGCCGCCGTTCACGCCCTATACCGAGAAGATTCCCGGAACGGACGTCACCTTCGAGATGGTGCCCGTCAAGGGGGGCACCTTCACCATCGGCAGCCCCGAGAAGGAGCCTGGCCGCGAGGCGGACGAGGGGCCGCAACGCACGGTGGAGGTCGGGTCATTCTGGATCGGCAAGTTCGAAGTGACGTGGGACGAGTACGACCAGTACGCCTACGCCATCGAGGCGCCGCCGCAGCCCGGCGCGCCAACGACCCCCGCCGCCGACGCGATCACGCGGCCGACGCCGTCGTACGGCGACGAAGCGCGCGGCTTCGGCAAGGGACGCCAGCCGGTGCTCGACGTCACGCACCACGCGGCGATGGAGTACACGCGGTGGCTCGCCTCGGTCACCGGCAAGGCGTACCGGCTGCCGACCGAAGCGGAATGGGAATACGCCGCGCGCGCCGGATCGGCGGCGGCCTACAGCTTCGGCAGCGACCCGAAGGCGCTCGGCGAGTACGCGTGGTATGCGGAGAATTCCGAAGAGCGGCCGCATGCGGTCGGCGGCAAGAAGCCGAACAAGCTCGGCATCCACGACCTGCACGGCAACATGTCCGAGTGGTGCCTCGACCAGTACGTTCCCGATTTCTACGCCAAGCTGCCCTCTGACCGCCCCACGCTGATGCCGGTTTCGCTGCCGAACGATCGGCGGTATCCTCATGTGGCTCGCGGCGGGTCCTGGGCGGACGATCCCACGGAACTGCGGAGCGCGGCGCGCCGGGCATCCAGTGAGGAGTGGAGCCGCCGCGACCCGCAAAGTCCTCAGAGCATCTGGTGGCACACGGACGCGACGATTGTCGGCATCCGTGTCCTCCGCGCTGTGGAGGAAAAGCCGGAGCTGAAGAACATCCGTTCGACGGTGACGCGAAACAGTCTGGATAGGTAACGGCACGCAACGGCGTGCAGAGGGTAGCTTATGAATTCGAGACGCGACTTTCTGAAGACGACGGCGGCAGCGGCCATCGGCACCGGCCTGGCCGGGCGGGAGATCCTCGGCGCGTATGCGGGCGGTGCCGACGCGATTCGCGTCGGCGTCATCGGGTGCGGCGGCCGCGGCACGGGCGCGGTGCAGGACGCACTCGGCAGCGCCGAGAACGTGACGCTCGTAGCGATGGGCGACGCGTTCCGCGATCGGCTCGACGAGAGCCTGAAACGCCTCAAGGAGGGCAAGTTCGGCGCGCAGGTCAGCGTCACCCCCGAGCGCACGTTCGTCGGCTTCGACGCGTTTCAGAAGGTCATCGCCAGCGATGTCAACTACATCATCCTCGCGACGCCTCCCGGGTTCAGGCCCGCGCATCTGAAGGCGGCGATCGAGGCGGGCAAGCACGTGTTCACCGAAAAGCCGATTGCGGTCGACGGCGCGGGCGTGCGCGCCGTCCTCGGCCTCGTCGACGTCGCGAAGCAGAAGGGCCTCGGCGTCGGAGCCGGCACGCAGCGCCGCCACCAGACCGGCTACATCGAGACCATCAAGCGCATCCAGGACGGCGCCATCGGCGACCTCGTGTCCGGCCGCGTCTACTGGAACCAGGGCGGACTCTGGAACCGGCCGCGCCAGCCGAACTGGAGCGACCTCGAATGGCAGATGCGCAACTGGCTCTACTTCACCTGGCTCTCCGGTGATCACATCGTCGAGCAGCACGTCCACAACCTGGACGTCGCCAACTGGGTGCTCAACTCGCATCCCGCTCGCGCCTACGGCATGGGCGGGCGCCAAGTGCGCACGGGGCCTGAGTACGGCCACATCTACGATCACCACGCGGTTGACTACGAATACGAGAACGGCTTCCGTCTCATGAGCTTCTGCCGCCAGATTCAGCGCTGCGACAACATGAACGGCGAAGCGATCCACGGATCGAAGGGCTGGTCGCAGGTCGAGAAGTACACGATCAGCGGCGCGAACGCCTGGAAGTTCGCCGGCACGGACAGCCGTCCGTACGTGCAGGAACACACCGACCTGATCGCCAGCATCCGCGCCGGCAAGCCGATCAACGAGCTGAAGCACGTGGCGGAGAGCACGCTGACGGCGATCATGGGACGCATGTCCACCTACACGGGCAAGGCGGTCACGTGGGACCAGGCGCTCAACTCGAAGGAGAACTGGGCGCCGGCGGAGCTCTCGTTCAACGCCAAGCTCGCGGTGCCGCCGGTGCCGATGCCGGGCGTGACGCCGCTGACGTAGATCGGGGAGCCGGGGGGGCCGGGGGGGGGGGGGGGGGGGTGGGATAACGGGGTGGTGTGGTTTTGGGGCGGGGCCCGGGCGTGTTTTA
>JBMDXB010000017.1:0-2010 GCA_048594885.1 Vicinamibacterales bacterium | reverse complement strand
CTGGTCCTCGCCCGCGGGACGACGCGCGTGCGCGAGCTCGCCGTGCGGCGCGCGCTCGGCGCGTCGACGTGGCGGCTCGTGCGCGAGCAGTGCCTCGAGAGCGTGATCCTCGCGGCCGGCGGCGCGGTGGCGTCCTATATCGCGTTCCAGCTGCTGAGCGTCCTGATGGACGCCGAGTTCTCCCTTCCGCTGCCGTTCGGCGGCCGCACCACGCTGGCGTTTCATCCGGTTCTGAACGCGCCGGCGCTGACTATCGCGGTGTCGTCGCTGCTCGTCGCGCTGGTCGTGTTCGGCCTCGAGCCGGCGATCCAGCTGACCCGCACGATCGACGTACGGGGCGCGCTCGCCGCAGGGTCGTCGGGCGGACCGCCGCGCCGCCGGCGTCAGCGGATTCTGCTGCGGTGGCAGGTCGCGATCGCGGCCGGGTTCTTCATCATCGCGACGATGTTCGTGAAGTACTCGATCGCCGAGGCGCGCCACGATTCCGGCATCGACATGGATCGGATCGCCGTGGCCGTTTTGGACCTTGGCACGCCGGAGTGGAACGAGCCGCGCGCGCGGCGCATGGCCGACCGTGTGCTCGACGAGCTGCGGACGCATCCATCAATCGACACGGCGTCCCTCGCGGGAGGACTGCCGTTCGGCGTACCGAGTACGCTGCGCCTTTCACTCTCGCCGATGGAACAGGCGGGCGCTCGACAGATCGACCCCCTGACGATGACCGCAATCGCGGGCGCGCCGGCGCTCTTCCGCACGCTGGGGATCGAAGTCCTTCGCGGGCGCGGCTTCGACGATCGCGATGGCCCCGGCGCGGCGCGCGTCGTGGTGCTGAGCGAGTTCACGGCTCGGCAGATCTTCGGGACCGCCGACGGCGTCGGGCGGCAAGTCGCCCTCGCGCAGCCGCAGCGCGGGGTCGCGGCCGCGACAGTCATCGGCGTGGCTGCCAACACGGACGTGGGCCGTATCTTCGGAGATCCGCGGCCGCTGGCTTACGTGCCGTTGTCGCAGTATTACCAGCCGCAAGTGACCGTCGTCGCGCGGGCGTCGGGATCGGTGGCGAATGCCGTGAGCGCGGTGCGGGAGGCGGTCCGGCGCGCCGATCCGGACGTGGCGGTGGACACGATCGGAACGGGACGTTCGGTGCTCGCCGGACCGTTCCAAATGCTGCGCGGGCTCGGCCTGACGGCGATTGCCCTCGGCGCGATCACGCTGCTGCTCGCGATGGCAGGCCTCTATGGCATCCAGTCGCACATCATCGCGAACCGGACGCGCGAGATCGGCGTTCGGATGTCGTTCGGCGCCACGTCGGCCCAGATCAAGCGCATGGTGCTGATGGACGGCTATCGGCCGGTGCTCGACGGTCTCGTCTTCGGATTGCTGATTGGCCTGATCGGGCGCGCGTACGCGCGCGCATACCTCGAGCTGGACGTCGCCATCGTCGACCCGTGGATCCTGGTCGTGACGCCGATTCCGTTGATTGGCGCCGCGTTCTTCGCCTGCTACCTCCCCGCCCGGCGCGCCGCGGCGGTCGATCCCAACGTCGCGCTGCGCTGCGAATAGCCCCGCGCGTAGTTTTCCGCCGTCTCCCTGCGAGAACTTACAGATGGCAACGGCTGGTCCGCGGCCGACGATACGGTGGAGAACGGTGCGCGTTGATCGCCCGTCTGGCCCTTGCGTGCTCGGTGATGGCGGTCTGCGTCGCCATTCACGCGTCAGGGCTCGCGTGGGCGATCGGCTGGCTGCGGCGGCGACCGGCGCGCCTGCCCGGCTTCGCGCCGCACTTGCGTCTGGTCATCGTCATGGCGGTGTGGATCGTGCTGCTCCACCTCGCCGAGGTTCCGCCTGGGGCATGTTCTACGTCTGGACCGGGCGCACTCTCGGATCTGAACACCGCGCTGTACTTCAGCGCCGTCACCTATACGACGACAGGCTAGGGAGACGTGGTGTTGCGCGAACCGCGGCGCCTGGACGGCGGCGTGGAGGCGCTCACCGGCATTCTCATGTGCGGAT
>JBMDXB010000169.1:0-45354 GCA_048594885.1 Vicinamibacterales bacterium | reverse complement strand
CGCCGCCGCGCCCGCCGCGACCGCCGGCCGCCGCCGCCGCGCCGCCACCCCCGCCGGTTCCTTTGTAGTACGCGAGCCACGCCGACGAGTCCTCCGCCAGCTTGAAGCTGCCGACTTTTTCGACCGTCGCCGTCTTCCCGTCGGCGAGCGACATGATGCCGAGACCCGTGCGCGGCTCCTGACGCCGTGCCGCGGCGCCGCGTCCTGCTCCTCGCCCCTCGCCGGCGCCACCCGTCTCCTGCTCTCCGCCCTGCCCTTCGCCACGACGGCGATTCGCGAGCCGCTCCTTCTCCTCGTCCGCCTTCGACTGCGCGATCGTGAAGACGACGAACTTCCCGTCGCTGGTGAACGCGGGGGCGGTGCCGCGCGGATGGCGGAATTCCTGGCCGGTCTTGGTGTTCCGCACCACGAGCTCGCCATCGTCCGCCTGTGAGGTCAGCGCGTACGCGAGCCATTGGCCGTCGTTCGACAATCGCGTGCCCTGAATCGATCGCCAGTGATCGACGGCATCGTAGGTGAGCGGACGCTTGGACGCGGACGGCGACTGCGCGGCAAGCGGCCACTGGCACGCGAGCAGCAACCCGGCGAACAGCGCAAGGGATCGCCCGTGCAGGCGATAACGCATGCGGACCCTCCTGGACATCAAAACCGGCGGCAGGGATGGAACGAAAAGGTCGCTCATTATATCCGCGGACTATACTCCGCCGCATGAATAACTTGTGGCTACTTACGCTCGCGCTCGCAGGCCTGTTTACGACCGCGTTCGCAGCCGCCCAGGGACGGCCGCGGGCGCGCGACCTCGGCGTCCAGCCCGGCGTCGGCTCGCCCGGCCCGCTCAACGCGATCACCGACATCGCCGGGGTTCGGGTCGGCCACACGACGATCGTTCGTGGCGACGCCATACGCACCGGCGTCACAGCGGTGCTTCCTCACGGCGGCAATCTGTTCAGCGACAAGGTGCCGGGTGCGGTCTTCGTCGGCAACGCGTTCGGCAAGCTCGCCGGCTCGACCCAGGTCCAGGAGCTCGGGACGATCGAGTCGCCGATCGTGCTGACGAACACGCTGTCGGTGGGCACGGCCGTCGAAGCCGTGGTCCGCTGGACGCTCGCGCAAGCGGGCAACGAGGACGTGCGCTCGGTCAACGCGCTCGTCGGCGAAACCAACGACGGGGGCCTCAACGACATCCGAGGCCTTCACGTGACCGGAGAGCACGTGACGTCCGCCATCGATGGCGCCAGAGGGGGCGCGGTGCAGGAGGGCGCCGTGGGCGCCGGCGCCGGCACCGTCGCCTTCGGGTGGAAGGGCGGCGTCGGCACGTCGTCCCGGCGGGCCGGCGACTGGACCGTCGGCGTGCTCGTGCAGACGAACTACGGCGGCCGCCTGACGATGGCGGGCGTTCCGCTGTGGCGGGAACTGAACCCGCGGCCCGGCGCGGCGCGTGGGGCGGATTCGGCCGATGGCTCCTGCATGATGGTCGTCGCCACCGACGCACCGCTCGACGCTCGGGATCTCGAACGCGTGGCCGCGCGCGCGATCTACGCGATGGCGCGAACCGGCTCGACCTACTCGAACGGCAGCGGCGACTTCGCCATTGCATTCTCGACGCATCCATCGCTTCGCGTCAGCGGCGGCCGCACGCCGCAGCCGCGAACGATTCTTCCGACCGACGGCATGTCACCGTTGTTCGAAGCGGTGCTCGACGCGACGGAAGAGGCGATCTACAACTCGTTGCTGCAGGCCGTCGACACGACATCGAACGGCCGTACCGTGCGCGCGCTGCCGATCGACGAGGTCAGAAACGCCCTGAAAAAGTACGGGCGATAGGAGTATCCTCTGCGCATGCGCACACCCTTGTCCGGCTCGATCTCTATCGCCGCGTGCCTGGCCGCGGCGTTTATGGCCGGTCCGGCGCGGCCCGCGGCTCAGAGCGGCGCGTCCGACCAGGTCCTCATCGACTTCCGCGCTCTGACGGAGGACGGCACACCCGTCGTCGACCTGAAACCCGCGGAGGTGACGTTGCGCGTCGGCGGAAAGCCGCGGGAGATCCGCTCGCTCGAATTGATCAAGGTGGGCAGCGGCCCGTCGGCTCCGGCCGCGTCGAGCCTGCCGCCGCCGTTCACCACGAACGCGCGCGCGGCGGCAACGTCCGGCGGCACGCGCGAAATCCTGATCATCATCGACGACGAGGCGATCAGCGCGGGCCGCGAGCAGCCGATTCGTGAAGGACTGTCGAAATTGATCGACGCGCTGACGCCTGCCGATCGCGTGGGTCTGCTGACCGCGCGCCCGGGCCGCCTCAACATCGCGTTCACGCAGAAGCATGAGGACGTGCGCGCGGCGATCACGCGATTCGCGGGAATGGCTTCGGCGCGCGAGTCGGCATCCGACTACGTCTGCCGCGCGGTCATGGCGCTGCAGTCGGTCAGGAACGGACTGGCGAGCTTCTCGCCGGGTGCCGCGCCGACGCTCGTCTACGTCGCCGGCGCGCTCTCCGGCCCGAACGATCAGCGCATCGTCTCGGCCGGCCAGCAGTCGGACCTCTGCCAGTTGAGGACGCGCGAATTCGAGGAGATCGGCAACATCGCGCAGGCGTCGCACGCCAGCGTCTACGTCGTCCACGTCGTCGATTCGACGAATGTCGGCGGCAGCCCGCAGGCACAGCAGGCGGGGCTCGACAACCTCGCGGGGGTGAGCGGCGGTGAGATCATCCGGTACAGCGGCGCCGTCGACTCGCTCGGCCGCATCGCGAAGGAGACCTCGGCGTTCTACCTCGCATCGTTCACGCCCGAAGCGGCCGATCGCAACGGGTCCCGCCAGCGCGTCGAAGTGCGCGTGGCGCGCGACAACGTCAAGGTGAACGCACGGCCGCACATCGCGATCGGCAAGGGCGGACCGGCGGCGTCGGGCGCAAAGCCGGTGACGCCGCGCGAGATGATCCGCGTGGCGGACACGTTCACCGATCTCCCGCTGCGCGCGGCGACCTATACGTCGCGAAACCCGGATGGCAAGGTCCGAGTCATCGTGTTGTTCGAGCCGCACGAGCCGGCGGTGAAGCTGACCGCGGCGACGGTGATCGCCTACGACCAGAAGGGCTCATCGAAGGCGCAGTGGAACGCGCAGGCCGCGGATCTCTCGACCGTGCCGATCCGGTCCGCGCTCATCGTCGAGCCCGGGACCTATCGCGTGCGGGTCGCGGCAACCGACGCGTCGGGCCGCGCGGGCACCGTCGACATCAGTACGGCGGCCGAAGTCGCTGCAGCGGGCGCCCTGAAGATGAGCGGCCTCGTGCTTGGCGTCGCCCCGAAAGGCGTCTTCGCACCGCGCCTGCAGTTCCAGGCGGGCGACGAGCAGGCGATCGGCTACGTGGAGATCTACGGGGTGGCGAAGGACGCAAACGTCGGCGTGGTCTACGAGCTGGCGGAAAGCGAGGGGGGACCGGCGATCGCCAACGCTCCCGCACAGCTCAGCAACGGACCGACGGAAGACACGCGGATCGCCTTCGGCGGCTTCGGCATCGGGCCGATGGAGCCGGGCGATCTGCTGATGCGCGCCGTCGTCACGCTCGACGGAAAGCCGCTCGGACGAGTGACGCGCACCGTGCGAAAGACGAAATAGCTTACGTGTTGCCTTCGAGCAGCGGCTCGCAGCGCTCGAGCCGCGGCCCTTTGTCGTCGCAGACGGCAAACTGCAGCGCGCGATCGGAGGGGGAGTACATCGCCACGCCGGCGTACTCCCCCTTCCTGTTCAGCATGTAGAAGTTGATGTTGAAGTTCGGCTGACCGCGATCGTTGAGCAGCCGCTTCTCGATCGTGTTCGCCTTGATACGCTTCAGCGCCTCCAGTCCCGCGTCCTTCGGGTGCTTCCCGCGGCGCATCTCCTCGACGATCAGGAACGAGCAGAGGTTGTAGAGATTCGCTTCGCCGCGGCCGGTGGATCCTGCGGCGCCGACCTCGCCGTCCACGTACAGCCCCGCGCCGAGAATGGGCGAGTCGCCGACGCGTCCGGGGATCTTCCAGGCCAGGCCGCTCGTCGTCGTGACGCCGCAGACGTCGCCGTTCGCGTTGACGCCGTTGCAGTTGATCGTTCCGTAGAAGTGATTCGGATCGATCAGCCCCTCGGCGATCATGTCCTGCTCCACCTGCCGGAGCGCGGCCTCGCGCTTGAGCGGATCGAGGTAGTGCAGCGGATCGGTGCGGCGCTTCCATTCGAGCCATCGCGCGCGCGACGTCTCCGTATTGAGGTCGTCCTCGATCTTGAACCCCATGGTGCGCGCGAACGCCTGCGCGTCCCGGCCGACGATCAGATGGTGATCGGTATGATCCATCACCTTCTGCGCGACCAGCGACGGCGTGCGCACGCCCTCGATGCAGGCGACGCCGCCGGCGCGCTTCCTCGGGCCGTGCATGCAGCACGAGTCGAGCTGCACGACGCCCTCGGCGTTCGGCAGCCCGCCGTAGCCAACCGAGGTGTCTTCGGGATCGAGTTCGACGATGTTGACGCCGGCAATCAGGGCGTCGAGCACGTCGGATCCCTTCGTCATCATGCCGAAGGCCTTTTCGACGCACGTCACGGGGCCACCGTTCTTGTAGCGGTGGCCGTTGGCCGAGGACACGATCACGGGACGGCTCTTCGAACGCACGACGCCCGGCGCCTGTGCGAATGCGGTGCCGGCCGCGAGCCCGGCGGCGGCGCCCGACATGACGAACTCACGGCGGTTGAGTCTGCGGGTCATCAGTCCAATCTCCTCACGCGCGCGGCGTTGCGCGCGCGGCGGCAGTTTAGCGCATTGACGCGTTCGGGAGCGGACGACTACGATTGCCTCTTGCGCTCCCCCGAACGCACGCACCCATGAACGCACGGAGACAGATTTCCCTGGCGACGATCCGGGAGGCCGCCGCGGTCGTTTACGGCGCCGCCGTGCGGACGCCGCTCGTCCGCCTGCATCTTCCGCTCGCCACGCGCGAGGACGCGCCGGAAATCTTTCTCAAGCTCGAAACGCTGCAACCCATCGGCTCCTTCAAGATCCGCGGCGCCTACAACGCCGTGCGGCACCTCACGCCCGGGCAGCTCGCAGCCGGCGTCTGGACCGTCAGCGCCGGCAACGCCGCGCAGGGCGTGGCGCTCGCCGCGCGCAAAGCGGGCGCGCCCTGCAGCGTGCTGGTGATGGACACCGCGCCGGAAACCAAGCTGCGATCGATCGAGCGGCTCGGCGCGAAGATCGTGCAAGCCTCGTACGAGGAATGCTGGCAGACGGTCGAGCGGCACGGCTCCGACCGCATGGAGGGACAGTTCGTCCACCCGTTCGATGACGACCATTTCATCAGCGGCAACGGGACGATCGGATTGGAGATCGTCGAGGACCTGCCCGACGTCGACGCCGTGATCGCGCCGCTCGGCGGCGGTGGGCTCCTCGCCGGCATCGCCGCCTCGCTTGCCGAACTGCAGCCGAAAGCGAAGGTCTACGCGGCGGAGCCGGAGACGGCCGCGCCGCTGGCCGCGTCGTTCGCCGCCGGACGCGCGAGCCGGTTCGAGGGCTGGAAGGCGTCGTTCGTCGACGGCGCCGGCGGCAAGTCCGTGCTGCCGACGATGTGGCCGTTGCTGCAGCAGTGGGTGTCGGAATCGCTGGTGGTACGCCTCGACGAGGTCGCGAGCGCCATGCGCGTCGTGGCCGATCGCGTGCACGTCATCGCCGAAGGCGCGGCGGGATGCGCGGTCGCCGCCGCGCTGTCGCCGTCGTTCGCCGCGCGCGGCCATCGCAAGGTCGTCGCGGTCGTGTCGGGCGGCAATATCGATTTGTCGAGGTTCGCAGAGCTGGTCGGCGCCTGCCGCGGGTAGCCGTCGTTTATCCTGAATCAAAGAGAAGGTCATCCGACTTGGAATACGAAACGCAGCCTCCGATTATTCCCGAGCGTCTCACGCGGCTTGCCGAACTCGCCGGAGACCTCTGGTGGACGTGGAACACACA
Source organism: Vicinamibacterales bacterium (assembly GCA_048594885.1). GTDB lineage: Bacteria > Acidobacteriota > Vicinamibacteria > Vicinamibacterales > 2-12-FULL-66-21 > JBMDXB01. Next base: position 39,389 of record JBMDXB010000169.1, on the reverse strand, counting down.
GGCCCGGCACGTCTTCCGCACCCTCGACTACCCGCTGTGGCGGCAAACGGCGCACAACCCCGTGCTCATGCTCCGGTTGTTACCGCAGGAGATCCTCGACCGCGCCGCCGCCGACCCGTCGTTCCTGAAGCGGTACGACGCGGCCATCGAGGCGCTGGAAGCCGCGCGCAGCGCCCGCGAGACGTGGTGGCAGCGCCATCATCCGGGCAATTCGACGATCGCGTACTTCTCGGCGGAGTTCGCGCTCCATCAGTCGCTGCCGATCTACGCCGGCGGCCTCGGCGTGCTCGCGGGCGACCACTGCAAGGAAGCGAGCGACCTTGGGATGCCGCTCATCGGCATCGGGTTCATGTATCCGCAGGGCTACTTCCACCAGCACGTCTCGCCGGAGGGCTGGCAACAGGAAGCCTACGAGCGCCTCAATTGGGATCACGCGCCCATCGAACCGGCGATCACGCCGGAAGGCAACGCCTGCGTCGTCGCCGTTCCGCTCGGCAATCGATCGGTGCTGGCGGCCGTGTGGCGCGTGCGTCTCGGCCGCGTGAAGCTGTACCTGCTCGACACCGATCTCGAGGAGAACGCGCCGTGGGACCGCGAGCTGTCGGCGCGCCTCTACGGCGGCGACCGCGAGACGCGCATCCAGCAGGAGATCATCCTCGGCATCGGCGGCGTGCGCGCGCTGAAGGCGATGGGCTCGACGCCCAGCGTGTGGCACCTGAACGAAGGGCACGCCGCCTTTGTCGTGCTGCAGCGCATCCGCGATCTGATCGAGCACGGCGAGACCTTCGAGTCCGCGCTCGAGGAAGTGCGCCGCACGACGGTGTTCACAACGCACACGCCGGTTCCCGCCGGCCACGATGCGTTTCCGTTCAATCTCGTCGAGACGCATCTTGCCGGCGCCTGGGGCACGCTCGGTCCGTATCGCGATGCGTTCCTGGCGCTCGGGCACCACGACAGCGGGAGTGGCCCGCTCTTCAACATGACCGCGCTCGCGCTGCGGACGGCCGGCGCCGTCAACGGCGTGAGCCAGTTGCACGGCCAGGTGACGCGCGAGATGTGGGCGCCCATCTGGCGGGGCACGCCCGACGATCGCCGCCCGGTTCGCGCGATCACGAACGGCATCCACGTACCGACCTGGCTCTCGGCGGAGATGACGCAGCTGTTCGACGAGCGTCTCGATCCCGAGTGGCGCGAGTGGTGTGACGACCCGCAGTTCTGGACGCGCCTCAACGACATCCCGGACGAGACGCTGTGGGCGGCGCGCAACGCGCTGCGCAACTATTTGTTCGCCTTCATCCGCGAGCGCGCCCGGCTGCGTTGGAAGGAAGAGCACGTCAGCGCCGCGCGCGTCGTCGCCGCCGGCACGCTGCTCGATCCCAGCGCGCTGACGATCGGCTTCGCGCGGCGCTTCACGGCCTACAAGCGGCCGGAGCTGATCTTCCAGGATCCCGAGCGGCTCCGCACGATCCTGAACGCGGCGCGGCGTCCGGTGCAGATCGTGTTTGCCGGCAAGGCGCATCCGGCCGACGAAACCGGCAAGCATCACCTACAGCAGGTCTATCGCCGCGCGATCGATCCGCGGTTCGGCGGACGCGTCGCCTTCGTGGACGACTATGACCTGCACGTCGCGCACTTCCTCGTCCAGGGCTGCGACGTCTGGCTGAACAACCCGCGCAAGCCGCTCGAGGCGAGCGGCACGAGCGGCATGAAGGCCTCGATCAACGGCGTGCCCCATCTGAGCATCGGCGACGGCTGGTGGGCGGAAGGCTACGAGGGGGACAACGGCTGGTTGATCGAAGGGCGGCCCGAGGCGGACAATCCCGAAGCGGTCGACGCCGCCGACGCGGCGGCGCTCTACGACCTGCTCGAGCGCGAGATCGTCCCGGCGTTCTACGAGCGCGACCACGACGGCATCCCGCATCGCTGGCTCTCGATCGTGCGGCGGGCGATGATCTCCGTCATCCCGCGGTTCAGCGCGCGGCGCATGGTGAAGGAATACGCGAGCGACATGTACGGGCCCGCGCTCACGAATCTGACGATGAAGTAGGTGGTAAAATCGTTCGCATGTCGCGGAAGTCGGTTGCCCAATCGAGGTGCGCCCTGTGCGGCGCGAAGGACATCAGCGAGCCTCGCGGCGAGGAGCGCTATTGCCGCGACTGCTGGGACAAGAAGATCGCGGTCGAAGAGATCGTCGCGCGCGAGTTCGCCCTCAAGCGCTACATCCGCGCGCACAGCGCCGAGAAGTACCTCATTTATCACTCCACGCTGAAGCGCCCCTGCGGCCAGCTCATCGTCGTCGACGACGGCTACGATCTGTTCCTGACGATGACGCTCTATCCGACGTTTGCCTGGGACGAGGCCGCCTACCACCTGGACGGCGATCCCGAGGGCCGCACCTTCGCGGAAATCCTTGTCGACGTCGTCGCCACCGAGGTCATCGAGCCGTGGGGCGGCGGCAAGTGGCACATGGAAATCTTCCGTTCGGCGACCCCGGAACCGGAGGACTGGAACGGCGAGATGTAGCGGACTATAATCGGCGCATTCCGCTCACTCACGGGGGTGTACATGAAACGCCACGTGTTCGCGCTCTCAGCCGCGTTCGTCTTCGTCCTCTTCACGTCCGTTTCCGCATTCGCGCAAGCCAAGCCAGTCGAAAAAACGGCACCGCCGCAGGGCCCCCCTGCACCGGCGGCACCCGCCAAGTGGGTGAAGCCGGTCAAGGGGCTGGCGACCATCGACGTCATTCAGACGCCGTCGAAGTACTCGGGCAAGGAGATCATCACCATCCTGAAGATCAAGAACACCTCTTCAGGAGCGATCGCCCTGCTCAAGGTCGAGGAGTTCTGGTACGACAAGGACCTCAAGATTGTGACCGGCGATTCCTCGGCGCCGATCAGGAAGAACATCAACCCGGGCGACGTCGTGGAGATTACGTTGAAATCTCCCTTCGCGCCGAACCTGTATCGAAGCCGGTACGCGTTCTCGCATGCGAACGGGGAGATCAAGGCGACGCAGGTCAAAGAGTTCAAGTGAAAGGACTAAAGGGTAAAGGGTAAGGGCGTCACCCTTTACCCTTTACCCCTTACCCTTGGCCCTTTCTTCCGCCTTGTCCCCGACATAAGGCAGCTTCCAGACAAGGCCGCCGAACGCCTTGATGAGGCAGAACGCCCAGGTGACGAGCCAGACGATGGCCGTGACCCACGCCAACGCGTAGAACATCCGGAAGAGAAACGGCGACAGCAGCAGCGTGAGGAACGCGAGCACCAGAAAGCCGATTGCCGCCAGCCCCAGCCCGCCGAGCGCGATAATCGATTGCCACGCGTGAAAGCGCACGAAAACGTTCGTGCGCTCCGCGAGCAGGATGACGACCGCGGAGAACGGCCCCGCGAGATACGCGAGCGCGGCCGCCACGGACGGATCGAGCCCGGTCGACGAAGGTTGGACGACGTTCGACGCCATATCCCGAGCTAAAGCAAGCGACGTGACAAGCGGCTTAACACCTTCTTAACAACTTGCATCCGCGTTTCCGCGTCTTTATCAGCAAAGGCCGAGCCAGACTCGGCCGTATACTCAAGGGATGTCTCTACCGATACCAGCAGTACAGCGCGCGCTCCAGGAGGACGGGCTCGACGGATGGCTGCTCTACGACTTCCAGGGTTCCAATCCCATCGCGACGCGGCTGGCGGGACTCGCAGGCAGCGGCAAGCTGGCCACGCGGCGGTGGTACTACCTGATTCCGGCCAAGGGCGATCCCCGCGGCTTGGTGCACGCCATCGAGCGCTACAACCTTGACGCGCTGCCCGGCGAGAAGCGGACGTATGCCGGCCGTGAGCTGCTGGCCGCCGGCCTCCGCGATCTGCTCTCGGGGCTGCGGCGCGTGGCAATGGAGTACTCGCCGGGCAACGCGATTCCGTACATCTCCCGCGTCGATGCCGGGACCATCGAAACGGTGCGGCAGCACGGCGTCGAAGTGGTGTCGTCGGGCGATCTCGTGCAGCGGTTCGAGGCGATCTGGCCGGACGAGGTTTTCGCCACGCATCGCGCGGCCGCCGAGCGGCTGTATCGAATCAAGGACCGCGCGTTCGATCTCATACGGGAACGCGTCGGCAGCGGAAGGCTGACCGAGTTGGACGTGCAGCAGGAAATGATGAAGTGGTTCGAAGAGGAAGGGCTGATCTCGGACTCGACGCCGAACGTGTCCGCGCAGGAAAACGCGGGCAATCCCCACTATCATCCGTCGCCGGCCGTGAACCGGCCGATCCGGCCGAAGGAGATGGTGCTGCTCGACCTCTGGGGCAAGCTGCCGCAGCCCGGCGCAGTCTTTGCTGACATCACCTGGGTCGGTTACACCGGCACGGCCGTTCCGGAGCTGTACGCGCGTGCCTTCACCGCCGCGCGCGACGGCCGCGATGCCGCAGTGGACCTCATCCAGTCGGCCGTCCGCCAGGGCCGCGAGCTCCGCGGATTCGAGGTCGATCGCGCGACCCGCGCCGTCATCGAGCGGGCCGGCTTCGGCGCGCAGTTCGTCCACCGGACCGGGCACAGCCTCGGCGAGAATGTCCACGGCAACGGCGTCCACATGGACGACTACGAGACGCACGACGATCGCCGCCTGATTCCGGGCACCGGCTTTACCATCGAGCCCGGCGTCTACACCAATGAGTTCGGGGTGCGCACCGAGATCAACATGTTCATCGGGGAGTCCGAGGCCGTCGTCACGGGACCCATGCAGACGGAAATCGCCACGCTTGTCTAACGGAGTAGCCAGATGTCCACGCGTAAGACCACGCTTTTCTACGCTCTTCTCATCGCCACGGCGGCCATGGCCGTCGGGATGGTGATCGCTTCACGGCTGGATCTGTCGCCCTCGTCGGTGGCGCAGACGTTGAACGTGCCGCCGGTCAACAGCGCGCCGCTCACCGGGCCGGTGGACGCGACGACCTTCCGCAACATCTCGAAGGCGCAGACGCCGGCGGTGGTGAACATCTCGACGGAAGCGCGGCTCCGCGAGCGCGACATGACCGAGTTCGGCGGCGAAGATCTCCTGCGGCGTTTCTTCGGTGATCCGCGGCAGGCGCCCAGAGGCCGGCAGCGTGAGGCGCCGCTGCAGGAAGGCACCGGTACCGGGTTCGTCATCGACCCGGCCGGCTTCATCCTCACGAACAATCACGTCGTCGAGGGGGCGGACAAGATCTGGGTCAAACCGTTCGGCGCCGGACGAACGGAGCAGTACGCGGCGAAGGTCATCGGCCGTGACCCGCTCACCGATGCCGCGCTGATTCAGTTGACCGAAATGCCGTCACAGGCGCTGCAAAAGGTGACCTTCGGCGATTCCGATCAGATGCAGCAGGGCGACTGGGTCATGGCGATCGGCAACCCGTTCGAGCTGGGTCACACCGTGACCGTCGGCGTCATCTCGGCAATTGGCCGGCCGGCCGGCGGCGTCAGCGGCCGGCCCGTGAACATGCTGCAGACCGATGCGGCGATCAACCCTGGCAACTCCGGCGGTCCGCTGCTGAATATTCGCGGTGAAGTCATCGGCATCAATACGATGATCGTCTCGCGCACGGCCAACCCGTCGAACCTCGGCATCGGCTTCGCCACGCCGATCAACGTGGTCCGCGACATCCTGCCGCAGCTCCGCAGCGGCAAGGTGGTGCGCGGCGTCATCGGCGTGAACGTCCGCGTCGATACGCTATCGAGGGAAGAGGCGAAGGAGTTCGGCCTGCCGAATACGAATGGCGCGCTCATCGAAAAGGTGACCGGCGACGGCCCGGCGGACCGGGCGGGGCTCAAGCCCGGCGACGTCATCGTCGAGTTCAACGGCCGGCCGGTGCAGAACAACGAAGCGCTCGTCTCGATGGTGGTGGCCACCAAACCGGGAACCAGCGTGCCGGTGACGATCTATCGGGATGGCCAGCGGAAGTCGCTGAACATCACGGTCGACGAGCTGGATCTGGAGGCCGAGCAGGGACTTCAGTCGCGCCGCCGTGGCGGTGACTCGGCGGAGCCGACCGAGACGGGCTACGGGATGTCGCTCGCGCCCATCACGCCGGAGATCGCGCGGCAGCTCGAGATCCCGCGCGGGCGCGGCGGGGCGGTCGTCGAGGACGTGCAGCGCAACAGCCCGGCGTTCAACGCCGGCATCGTGCCGGGCGATGTGATCCTGTCGGTCAACGGCCGCGAGGTGACGAGCCCGGCGCAGATTCAGCGCATCCTCCAGGAGACGCCGGCGGGACGGCCCATCCGGCTGATTCTCTGGCGTGAGGGCGCGGAAGTGTTCAGAATGCTGACGAAACGGTAGTCCGTAGGGGCCGGGCTCGCCCGGCCCAAGGCCCGGCCAAGGGCGGGCCCTACCGGTGCATAATCCGTGAGGGCCGGCCGTGGCCGGCCCTTTTTTTGTGACTGCCCTCCTCCCCATCCTCATCTCGCGCATCCAGGAACGGGGTCCGCTGACGGTCGCCGAGTTCATGGATCTCGCGCTCTATCACCCGCAGCACGGATACTACGCGGCGGCCGCGCAACGTTCCGGACGCGAGGGGGACTTCTTCACAAGCGTCGACGTCGGCCCCCTGTTCGGCCAAATGATCGCGGCGCAGCTCGACGAGATGTGGACGGTCCTCCGCGAAGCGGGCGCGCAGCGCTTTCATCTCGTCGAAGCGGGTGCCGGCAACGGCCGCCTCGCACGCGACATCCTCGACGCGGTGGCTGAGCGCCACGACGATCTCCACGACCATCTCGACGTGACGCTCGTCGAGCGCAGCGGCGCCGCGCGCGCCCAGCAGCCGGAGGTGCTGGGGCGTCATCGCGTAGATTCGCAAGCCGATCTGCCATCGCCGTCGAGCGTCACTGGCGTGATCCTCGCCAACGAACTGCTCGACGCGCTTCCGGTGCACGTCGTGCGCATGCGAGAGGACGGGTTGCGCGAGGTCTACATCGGGGAACGCAATGGACGGTTGATCGAGATCGAAGACGCGCCGTCGGGTCGCGAAATCGCGGACTACGTGGCGCGAATGGACGTGCCGCTGCGGCCAGGCACGACGATGGAAGCCGGTCTGGAGGCGGTGCGCTGGATGCAAGCGGCCGCTGCGACGATCGATCGCGGATTCCTGCTGCTTGTCGACTACGGCCACACGGCGTCGCAGCTGTTCGCCACGCACACGAGCGGAACGCTGATGGCGTATCGATCGCACGTTGCGACCGAACGCGGCTGGCTGGACGAGCCCGGCGCGCGCGACCTCACGGCGCACGTGAACCTCACGGCCGTGCGCGACGCGGCGGAATCGGCTGGCCTCACGACGATCGGAATCGTCGATCAGATGTACTTCTTGACGTCGCTGGGCATTGCCGAGCGGCTCGATGGCGGACAGGATCTGAAGAGCCTCGCGCGCCGCCTTGCGGCCAAGACACTGCTGATGCCCGGCGGTCTGGGCAGCACGATGAAAGTGTTCGCCTTCGGGCGTGGCATCGGGCGGCCACCGCTGACCGGATTATCATCAGGTCGTCTGACGTGAGCGCTCGCCGACTCCCCGTCTACGCGTGGATTGGACTCGTCGCGATGGCCGTCTCCGAGGCGGGGATGCTGGCACGTGTCCAACCGTTCTATTCGTGGCACACGCCCATCGCCTGGACCGGCTACATCCTGTTCGTGGACGGACTCGTCTGGAAACGGCGGGGTTCGTCGCTGCTGCGCGACGCCCCGGTGGAATTCTGCTTCATCGCCATCCTGTCCGTGCCGCTGTGGCTGATCTTCGAGTTCTACAACAAGTGCTGCCTGCAGAACTGGTACTACATCGGGTTGCCCGAGTCCCTGCCGGTACGTTGGTTCGGCTACGCCTGGTCGTTTGCGACGATCTGGCCGGCGATCTTCGAGACCGGCGACCTCGTGTCCTCGCTTCGCGGCGGCGCTGCGCCGCACGATCGCGCGGACAGCATCCGGCGGCACGAGCCGGGAACGCTCGGCTGGACGCTCGTGGCGGTCGGCTTCCTCATGCTGGCGGTGCCGCTCGCCTTCCCTTCGCCGTATCTCGCGGCGCCGGTCTGGCTCGGTTTCTTCTTCCTGCTCGATCCGCTGAACGCACGTGCATCGGATGAGTCGATTCTCGGCGACCTGCGTGACGGACGGCAGCGACGGCTGATCAACCTCCTGATCGCCGGCCTGATCTGCGGCATCGTGTGGGAGTTCTGGAACTATTGGGCCGGAACAAAATGGATCTACGCCGTGCCCATCCTGCCGAACCTGCGCATCTTCGAAATGCCGGTGCTCGGTTACGGCGGATTTCCGGCGTTCGCGCTCGAGTGTTTCGCGATGTACGTGACGGTACGGCGCTGGCTATGGCGTGGAGCGTGGCGGCCGATCTCGATATAATGCGCGCTTTCTGACTCCTCGTTTCTCTCTCGCCGGGAGCTCAGCCATGACGACCACGATGCTCGAACGCGAAATCAAGCTGCAGTTCGATTCGGTGGACGAGGCGCGGGCGGCGGTGCTGGCGGCCGGCGCCACGCCGCTCCATGGCCGGCGGCTGCAGGAAGATTCGCTGCTCGACACCGAAACCGAGGAGCTCCGCCGGCGCCGGTGTGTCCTGCGCGTGCGCATCGAGAACGGCAAGAGCCGCCTCACGTTCAAGGGGCCGGTGCAGCCGGCGGCGATGAAGGTGCGCGAAGAGCTCGAGACGGTTGTCGGCGACGGCGAAGTCTTGCTCCGTGTCTTCGAGGAGCTCGGCCTCCACGTCTGGTTCCGCTACGAGAAGTACCGCGAGGAGTTCGCGTACGAGGACGTCATCGTGGCCATCGACGAAACACCGGTCGGCGTCTACGTCGAGCTCGAAGGCAGCGAGATGGGCATCGCCGGCTTCGCGGAACAGCTCGGCCGCTCGTCGTCGGACTACATCCGCGATTCGTATCGAGCGCTCTTCCTGCAGCACCGCGAGCACCTCGGCCTGATCGGCCCCGATATGCTGTTCGACGTCGGCACCGAATGAGCGCCGCGCAGGCGCTCGTCCTGACGGCGGGTCTCGGCACCCGTCTCCGTCCGCTCACCTGTGTTCGCGCCAAGGCCGCCGTACCGGTCAACGGCGAGCCGCTCGTCCGTCGCGTGCTCCGCTGGCTGGTTGCTCGAGACGTGACGGACGTCGTGCTGAACCTGCACCACCGGCCGGAGACCATCACGCGCGTCGTGGGCGACGGTGCTGACCTCGGCGCCCGCGTGCGCTACTCATGGGAGCAGCCGGTGCTCGGATCGGCGGGCGGACCGCGTCATGCGCTGCCGCTGCTCGCCGACACGTTCTTCCTGGTGAACGGTGACACGCTGACCGACGTCGACGTGAATGCCCTGGCAGACGCGCACCGGCAGTCGGGCGCGGCGGTGACGATGGCGCTGATTCCGAACCCCTGGCCGGACAAGTACGGCGGCGTGCGCGTGTCGAAGGACGGGTATGTGACGGGCTTCACGCGTCGCGGCACGCCCGGCGAGTCGTACCACTTCATCGGCATCCAGGTGGCGGAGCGGCGCGTGTTCGCTGACCTCCCTGACGGGATCCCGTCAGAGTCGGTCGCCGCTCTCTACCCGCGGTTGATCGAACGGGACCCGCACTCGGTGCATGGATTCATCTGCAACGCGTCATTTCACGACATCGGCACCGCCGGCGACCTCCTGCGCACGTCGATCGCGCTGGCTGCATGTGAAGGCGACCGTCTCGTCAGCACGGCCGGCGTTTCGCGCGACGCGTCCGCGCAGCTCACGCACACCGCAGTATGGGATGATGTGGTGATCGGCCGCCATGTATCGCTCGTCGAGTGCGTCGTCGCCGACGGCTGCCGTATCCCGGCAGGAGCCCGATACGAGCGGTGCGCGATCGTGCCGGCCTCGGCCTGCGAGCCGCAGGCGGGCGCCCGCACCGAAGGCGATCTGCTGATTGCGACGTTCTGAGGCCATGAGCAGCGTCGACAAACGCCAGCGGGAAGGCGCGGAGATCCGCGATCGGATCGACCGGTACCTGCGCCAGACGGGAATGCTCGATCGCGCCCGGGTGATGCCGCTCACCGGCGACGCATCCGACCGCCGCTACTTCCGCGTCCTCGTCCCCGACTCGCCGTCGATCGTCCTCGCGCTGTATTCCGGGCCGTTCGATTTCGACACGCTGTCGTTCGTCAACGTCTCGCGCCTGCTCGCGCAAATGCCAGTGCCGATTCCGTCGCTGCTCGGGCACTCCAACGAGCTCGGGATCCTCGCGCTCGAGGATCTCGGCGACGTCACGCTGCAGGCGCACCTCGGCGCCGCGAGCGCGGCCGAACACGCTGCGCTCTATCGGCAAGCGGTCACGCTCATCGCCATGCTCCAGCGTCGCGGCACGGAGCTGCAGTCGGCCGATTACGTGCCCTACACCATCGCGTTCGACGTCGAGAAGCTGACCTGGGAGCTGGACTTCTTCATCAAGCACTTCATCGAGGCGTACCGCGGCGTCGTGTTCCGGCCCGAGGATCGCGAGGACTTGCGGGACGAGTTCGCGACGATCGTCGAGGCGCTCGCCTCCGAGCCGCGCGTGCTGTGCCATCGGGACTACCACAGCCGCAACCTGATGTTGCACGACGGCCTGCTGTACATCATCGACTTTCAGGACGCACGACTGGGGCCGGACACCTACGATCTCGTGTCGCTGCTGCGGGATTCCTACGTCGACCTGCCCGAGCAGACCGTCGACGAGCTGATCGCGTATTTCCTGGCGCTGAAGGGCCAGACGGGCACCGAGCGCGAGTTCCGCAACCGGTTCGACCTGATGGCGCTACAGCGCAACCTCAAAGCGCTGGGCACGTTCGGCTACCAGACCACCACGCGGCGCAATCCGGTTTACATCCAGTACATCCCCCGTACGCTGCGCTACGTGCGCGACAACCTCGAAAACCTGCCGCAGTTCAGCCGGATCCGCGAGCTGCTCGCCGCCCACGTCGAGGAGTTCCGTTGAGCCTCCGGCGGAACTGAAGTTCCGCCCTACGCGTGAAACCGCCGCCTATCCGTAGGGCGGAACTTCAGTTCCGCCTGAATTCGCGTGGTACAATGCGGAGTTTGGTCCGACCCTAAACTGCTGACAGGACATGCGCTTCGGCATCTCGACCCATCTGTACCACGACGTCCGGCTCGGCCGTGACCACCTGGCCGAAGTGGCCGGGTACGGCTTCGAATCGGTCGAGCTGTTCGCGACCCGCAGCCATTTCGACTACCACGATCCTTCGGCCATCGCGCAGCTCGAAAGCTGGTTGAAGGAGACCGGGCTGGCGCTGCACGGCGTGCACGCACCGATCACCGACAGCCTCAAGGGCCAGCAGTGGGGCTCGACGACCTTCTCGACCGCGGTCGCGGACAATGCTCGACGCCAGGCGGCGGTACGCGAGGCAGAGTCGGCGCTCCAGATCGCGAAGCAGATTCCGTTTCAGGTGCTGGTTCTGCACCTCGGCACGCCGTCCGTGATGAAGCAGGCTGGCGACAACGTCCGCGGCGCTGCGCTCAGAAGCGTCGAAGAGATCTGCCGCATGGCGGAGCCGCTCGGCGTGCGCGTCGCGCTCGAAGTGATCCCGAACGACCTCTCGACGCCGTCGTCGCTCGTCTCGCTCATCGAACGCGATCTCGAGGGACAGCACGCCGGCATCTGCCTGGACTTCGGTCACGCGTTCCTGCTGGGGGACGTCGCCGATGCGATCGAGATCGCATCGGAGCATCTCATCACCACGCACGTGCACGACAACCGGCGGCGTGAAGACGACCACCTCGTGCCGTATCTGGGCGCCATTCCCTGGGACAGCGCGCTGATGGGCATGCAGAAGATCGGGTACGACGGGACGTACCTGATGGAAGTCGCGAACACGGGGTCGACCGCCGCGGTGCTCGAGGAAGCCCGGCGCGCGCGGCAGCGGTTCGAGCGCACATTCGCACATCCATGAGCATTGCCTATATTCAGGACATCGCCCGCTACGACGGCCAGGCCGTCACGCTGCGCGGCTGGCTGCACAACCGCCGCTCGAGTGGAAAGATCCACTTCCTGACGGTGCGCGACGGCACGGGGTTCATCCAGTGCGTCATGTCGAAGAAGGCGGTGGGCGACGAGATCTTCACGCGCGCCGATCACCTGACGCAGGAGACGAGCCTGCTCGTCGACGGCACCGTGCGCGCCGACGCGCGAGCGCCGGGCGGCTACGAGATCGACGTCACGGACATGACCGTTGTCGCGCCGTCCGAGGGTTATCCGATAACGCCGAAGGAACACGGCGTCGATTACCTGATGGATCGCCGCCACCTCTGGATCCGCTCGCCGCGGCAGCAGGCGGTGCTGCGCGTCCGTCACGAGGTCATCAACGCGGTCCGCGACTTCTTCAACGAGCGCGGCTTCATCCTCGCCGACACGCCGATCTTCACACCGGCGGCGTGCGAGGGCACGACGACGTTGTTTCCGGTGCAGTACTTCGAGGATGAGACGGCGTACCTGACGCAGAGCGGCCAGCTCTATAACGAGGCCAACGCGATGGCGCTCGGCCGGGTGTACTGCTTCGGCCCGACGTTCCGCGCGGAGAAGTCGAAGACGCGCCGCCATCTCACCGAGTTCTGGATGGTCGAACCGGAGATGGCCTACGCGGATCTGAACGACGTCATGGACCTGGCCGAAGCGCTCGTCGTCTCTGTCGTCGCGCGTGTGCTCGACCGCCGGCAAACGGAACTGAAACACCTCGAACGCGACACGAGCAGGCTCGAGCTCGTCAAGACGCCCTTCCCCCGCATCTCATACGACGACGCGGCGAAGACCCTGAAGGAGAAGGGGCTGCCGTTCGAGTGGGGCGGCGACTTCGGCGCGCCCGACGAGACCGCTTTGTCCGAGCAGTACGACCGTCCGATCTGCGTCCATCGGTATCCGTCGGCAGTGAAGGCCTTCTACATGAAGCCGGATCCCGAGCGCCCGGAGCTCGCGCTCTGCGTCGACGTGCTCGCACCCGAAGGCTACGGCGAGATCATCGGCGGCGGCCAGCGCCTCGACGACTACGATCTGCTGCTGCAGCGCATCAAGGAGCACAACCTGCCGCAGGAAGCCTTCGAGTGGTATCTCGATCTCCGGCGCTTCGGCAGCGTGCCGCACGGCGGCTTCGGCATGGGCATCGAGCGCGTTGTCAGCTGGATCTGCGGCCTGGATCACCTTCGGGAAGCGATCCCCTATCCGCGGATGCTCTATAGGATTTACCCCTAGTCAATGCTGAATGCTGATGCCTAATGCTGAAAATGCCGAATGGCTCTGACGCGGATGAATGCTGAACGGTTACTCGATGAAGCTAGGTTTTGTCTCGCTCGGCTGTCCCAAGAACCTCGTCGACGGCGAAGTGATGCTCGGCATCGCGCAGCAGGCGGGTCATGAGATCACGACCGACGCCAACGGCGCCGACGTGCTCATCGTGAACACGTGCGCCTTCATCGACTCCGCCAAGCAGGAGTCCGTCGATGCGATCCTCGAGATGGCGGAGATCAAGAAGCAGGCTGCGGGACGGCGCCTCGTCGTCACCGGTTGCCTCGCGGAGCGCTATCGCGACGAGCTGAAGAAGGAGATCCCGGAGATCGACGCCGTGCTCGGGACCGGCGAGGTGGATCAGATTCTCGCCGCTGTCGGGGGGCCGGGGGGCCAGGGCGCCGGGGAGCCCCGGGCTTTGCCTCTGGCGTTCTTCAGGACAGCCCCCGGCTCCCGAGCCCCCCGCCCCTCTGGCTCCCCGGCTCCCCGTCTCCCCGGCCCCCCAACTTACCTCTACGACGCGGACACGCCGCGGCTGCAGACCACACCGAAGCACTTCGCGTACGTGAAGGTCGCGGAGGGCTGCGACTACACGTGCGCGTTCTGCATCATTCCGACGTTGCGCGGCAAATACCGCAGCCGCATGGCGGATTCGGTGGTCCACGAGGCCCGCGCCCTGGCGGCGCGCGGCGTCAAGGAGCTCCTGCTCATCTCGCAGGACACGACGTTCTACGGCATCGATCGCGGCGAGCGCGGCGCGCTCGCGCGGCTGCTGCGACGGCTGAACGCGATCGACGGTCTCGAGTGGATCCGTCTCCTCTATCTCTACCCGACGACGATCACGGACGACGTGCTGGAGGCGATGGCGGACTGCGAGAAGGTCTGCAAGTACATCGACCTGCCACTCCAGCATGCGTCGGCGGCCGTCCTCAAACGCATGCGCCGCCCAGGCAACCGGCGGACGTATGACGCGCTCTTATCGCGCATTCGCCGGCGCGTGCCCGCGGTGACGCTGCGGACGACGCTGATCGTCGGGTTCCCGGGCGAGACCGATGAGGACTTCGCCGAGCTCGAAGGGTTCGTCGCCGACACGCATTTCGATCATGTCGGCGTGTTCACGTATTCCCACGAGGAAGGCACGCGTGCCTACGATCTCGCCGACGATGTGCCGGCGGGCGTGAAGCGGCGGCGGCGGAACGCGCTGATGGCGAAACAGAAGCGGATCGTCGCGAAGGCGCAGAAAGCCAAGGTTGGCTCGGAAGTGGGGGTACTGATCGACGGGCCGTCGGACGAGCATGAGCTCGTGCTGCAGGGACGGCTGGAGGGCCAGGCGCCGGAAATCGACCCGGTGGTATTCCTGAGCGAGTGCGAGATCGGGCGCTACAGGCCTGGGGACCTCATCCGGGCGCGAATTACCGGCGCGAAGGATTACGATCTCATCGCCGCGCCGCTTTGAGACGACTTGGCCTTTGGTCTTTGGCGCTTTGGAGTTCCGGCGCGGCCGTAGACCGCGCCGGTGTGTTATATTCATGGGTGGCAACTTCGAGTAGGAACACCGAGTGGGCCTGTGCCCACTTTTTCTGTTTCAGGGGCGCTTTTTGCCGGGGCCACTGAAAAACGACGTGCGGCTGGCCCGCGTCCGCGAGGCCGCCGAGCGCGTGGCGCGGAGCTACGGGCTCGACGTCTTCGACGTACAGCTTCGCCGCGAATCGATCGGCACCGTCCTTCGCGTGATCATCGATCGGCCGGATCCGGGCCGGCCGACGACTCCCGAGGAAGACAGCGTCGGGATCGAGGACTGTCAGCGCGTCAGCCACGATCTGAGCGCGTTGCTCGACGTCGAGGAAGAGTCGCTGGAACAACCGGCGCTCGGCCAGGCCTACACGCTCGAGGTCTCGTCACCGGGGCTCGATCGGCCGCTCCGGCACGAAGCGGATTACCGGCGGTTCACCGGACGGCTGGCGAAGCTGGTCACGGTCGAGCCGCTGAACGGACAGTCGGCGTTCGCCGGGCGGCTGGCGGGCGTCGAAAACGGCGAAGTGAAGCTGGAAGAGGGACGCAAGACCCATCGCGTGCCGCTCGCGCAGATCAAGCGCGCGCAGCTCGTCGTGGAGTTCTAGAAAGACTATGGCTACTGTCAATCCGTTGCTGCAGCAGATCGACGCGATCGCCAAGGAAAAGGGCGTCGAGCCGGAGATCATCATCAACGCCGTCACCGACGCTCTCGAAGCCGCGGCGCGCAAGCGCTATAAGACCGAAGCGCTGCGCGCGCGCTTCAATCAGGACTCCGGTCAGCTCGAGCTGTACGCCGTCAAGAAAATCGTCGACGAGGTCACGGATACCGCGACGCAGATTTCGCTCGCCGAGGCACAGGAGCTGTACGGCGAGGAAGCGGAAGTCGACATGGAGATCGAATTCCCGCGTCCGACCGAGGACCTGGGCCGCATCGCCGCGCAGACGGCGAAGCAGGTGATCTTCCAGAAGGTCCGCGAGGCCGAGCGCGAGAACGTCTACGGCGAGTACAGCCAGCGCATCGGCGAAGTCGTCAACGGCATGGTCAAGCGCTTCGAGAACGGCGACATCATCGTCGAGCTCGGGCGCGTCGAGGCGGTACTCCCGCGCAAGGAGCAGTCGCGCGCCGAGAACTACACCGTGAGCGACCGCGTGCGCGCCGTGATCCGCGGCGTCAACCGCAGCGCCAAGGGACCGCAGATCGTGCTGTCGCGCACCGACCCGGCGCTGCTCATCAAGCTGTTCGAGCAGGAAGTGCCGGAGATCTACGACGGCACCGTGATGATCCGCGGCGCGGTGCGTGAAGCGGGCGATCGCGCCAAGGTCGCCGTGTACTCGCGCGAGCGCGACGTCGATCCGGTCGGCGCCTGCGTCGGCATGAAGGGCACGCGCGTGCAGTCGATCATCCGCGAGCTCCGCGGCGAGAAGATCGACATCGTCGAGTGGTCGGATGATCCGATCCTGTTCGTCACCAACGCGATCAGCCCGGCGAAAGTGCAGCGCGTATCGATCGTGAACGACGCCGAGAAGGTCATGGAAGTGATCGTCGAGGACAAGCAGCTCTCGCTCGCCATCGGCAAGAAGGGGCAGAACGTCCGCCTCGCGGCGAAGCTCACGGGCTGGAAGATCGACATCAAGAGTGAGGAGGAGAAGCGGCGCGAGATCGAGGCACAGCTTGGATGGCCGGGGGAGGAAACTGACGCTGTGGGTTCCGAGGGTTCCATGGGTTCCGAGGGTTCCGAGGGTTCCGGAGGTTCTCAGGCCGCAGAGGGTGTCGAATCAGGCGTCGAGGAAGCAGACAGCGCAGAGCGTGCCGAGGCGCGAACCGAGGAAGTGTCAGCGGCCGCGGAGACTGCCCCAGCGGCAGAAGGTAGCGAGGCAGCGACGGAAGAACCGGCAGCGGTCGCAGAGGATGAGCACCGATAGCATTCAGCATTTGGCATTCAGCATTCAGCATTGATTTAATGGCAACAGTCCGGATCTATAAAGTCGCGGAGCTGCTCAACACGTCGAGCCAGGAAGTCATCGCGCTGCTCAAGCGCGACCACGGCATCGAGGTGAAGAGCGCGTCGAGTACGATCGAAGAAGTCGTCGCGCGCCAGTTCGTCGAGCGCATTGCCCGGCAGCGGAATCTGCCGGTGCCGTCGCACGCCGCCTACGCCGAGACGCCCGCACCGGCCAAGGCCCGCAAGCCCGCCGGCAAGGCGCCGGAGCCGGCGAAGCCGGCCGCGCCGTCGCTGCCGCCGCCGCGACTCGTGAAGACGGCGAAGCCGGCGGCACCGCCCGCGCCGGTCGACGCGGCGCCACCGCCTGTTGCTACCGAACCGTCGGCCGTGCCGGCGCCCGCGGCGCCTGCGCCCATCGCGCCGGCTCCCGTTGCCGAACCTGAACCCATCGTCGAAGCGCCGCCGGCGGCCGCGCAGCCGCCGGAAGCGCCGCCCGCGCCGGTTGCGCCGGAGCCGGTGACACCCGAAGAACCAGCGATCGCAGCGCGGACTCAGGCGCCGGCGCCCGCGGCGGAGGCGCAGCCGGTCGAAGTGCCGGAACCACCAGCGCCCGCACCGCCGCCGGCGCCACGGCCAGTCGTGCCGCCGTCGACGGGCCGTATCGTGCCGCCGACGATTCGCTTGCGTGTCGAAGATCCCCGAACCGGTCAGGCGCCGCCGGCGCCGCCGCGGAGGCCCGTGCTCGTGCGTCCGCCGACGCCGCCGACGCCACAGGCACCGCAGGCGCCCACCGGCAATTTGAGCCGGCCGCCCGCCGCGCGTCCTGGCGCGGCTGGTCCCGGCGTGGCACGGCCGCCGCAGATGCGGCCGCCTTCCGGCCTGCCCTCGCGTCAGGCGCCGATGGGAGGACCACGTCCGCTGCCGTCGCAGCCGGTCCGTCCTGCAACGCCCGCGCGTCCCGGCGCGCCGCCGCCGTATCGGCCGCCGATGCAACATCGGCCGGCAGGACGTCCCGCCGCGCGCCGCGAGCAGCCGCGCGTACCGGCGGCGGCACCCGCGCCGAGCGCTCCGCCGCCCGTCACGCGAACGATCACGCTCGCCGAAGGCATGACCGTCGCGGATCTCGCCACCAAGCTCGACGTCAAGGCCAAAGACGTTCTCAAGAAGCTGATGGAACGCGGCCTGATGATGACGATCAACAGCACCATCGACGAGGAGACCGCGGCGATGGTGGCGCGCGAGTTCGGCGCCGACGTGAAGATGCAGACCTTCGAAGAGGAGATGCTGCAGGTCGAGGCCGAGGACATCCATCCGGAGGACCTCGCCACGCGCGCGCCGGTCGTCACCGTCATGGGCCACGTCGACCACGGCAAGACGACGCTGCTCGACGCCATCCGCTCGGCGCGCGTCGCCGAGCGCGAGGCGGGCGGTATCACGCAGCACATCGGCGCGTACTCGGTGCAGGTGAACGACCGCAAGGTCGTCTTCCTCGACACGCCGGGCCACGAGGCGTTCACGATGATGCGCGCCCGCGGCGCCCGCGTCACCGACGTCGTCATTCTCGTTGTCGCGGCCGACGATGGCGTCATGCCGCAGACGAAGGAGGCGATCGATCACGCGAAGGCGGCGGGAGTGCCGATCCTCGTCGCCATCAACAAGATCGACAAGCCGAACGCGAATCCCGATCGCGTCAAGAAGGAGCTGGCGGATCTCGGCCTGACGCCGGAGCAGTGGGGCGGCCAGACCGTCATGGTCGAAGTCTCGGCCAAGAAGAAGCAGAACCTCGAGCTGCTGCTCGAGATGATCCTGCTCGTCACCGAGATCGCCGAGCTGAAGGCGAACCCGAAGCGGAACGCGTCGGGCACGGTGCTCGAAGCGAAACTGGACAAGGGGCGCGGCCCGGTCGCGACGATCCTCGTGCAGGACGGCACGCTGCGCGTCGGCGACACGTTCATCGCCGGCACGATCGTCGGCAAGGTGCGCGCGCTCATCGACGATCGCGGCCGCCAGAGCAAGTCCGCGGGACCGGCGACGCCGGTCGAAGTGCTCGGCCTTGGCGGCCTGCCGGCGCCGGGCGACGCGTTCCAGGCGCTGACCGACGCCGCCAAGGCGAGGCAGATCGCGCTGTTCCGTCAAACGCAGGCAAAGGAGAAGGCGCTCGGCGGGAAGGGCGCGCGGCTCACGCTCGAATCGCTCCAGCAGCAGATTGCCGAAGGCGGCATGAAGGAGCTGGCGATCATCATCAAGGCCGACGTGCAGGGCTCGGCCGAAGTGCTGGCCGATACGCTGACCAAGCTGTCGGACGAGAAGGTGAAGATCCGCATCATCCACAGCGGCGTCGGCGCGATCAACGAGTCCGACGTGCTGCTGGCGTCGGCGTCGAACGCGATCATCATCGGCTTCAACGTGCGCCCGGACCGCAACGCCAGCGACGTCGCCGAGCGCGAGAACGTCGACATCCGCCAGCACTCCGTCATCTACAACGTCGTCGACGAGATGAAGAAGGCGATGGCGGGGCTGCTCGAGCCGACCTTCCGCGAGGTGCGCATCGGCTCGGCCGAAGTCCGCGAGACCTTCAAAGTGCCGAAGTTCGGCACGATCGCCGGGTGCATGGTCACCGACGGCCGCATCACCCGCGCCGGCGACACGCAGGCGCGCCTGCTGCGCGACAACGTGGTCGTCTACGAGGGCAAGATTGGCTCGCTGCGACGATTCAAGGACGACGTGTCCGAGGTGAAGGCGGGCTTCGAGTGCGGCATCGGCTTCGAGAAGTACAACGACATCAAGGTCGGCGACGTCATCGAAGCCTTCGTCGTGGAGCGCGTCGCCACGCCGGTCTGATCCGTGCCACCATCACGAACGGCGCGCGTCGGCGAGCAGATCCGCAACGAGATTGCGGAGCTGCTCACCTTCACCGTGCGCGATCCGCGCATCGGCTTCATCACCATCACGCGCGTCACCGTCACGCCGGACCTCCAGCAGGCGCGCGTCTACTACACGACGATGGGCGACGAGCAGGCGCGGCGGGAGACGGCCCGCGGCCTGGAGCGTGCGACGCCGATGATCCGGCATCACCTTGGCGACAGGCTCCGGCTGCGGCGCGTCCCCGAGGTCCGCTTCTTCTTCGACAAGGCCATCGCCCATCAGGACCGCATCGAGCAGATCCTCCAGGAGCTCCACCAGGAACGCGCCGAGCGCGAGTCGTCGGCCGGCACGACGCAGCCCGAGGACACACCGCACGATGAGCGAGACGGCGACGACTGACACGTCCCTGCAGCAGATCCGCGACGCGATCCTCGAACGTCAGCGCTTTCTGCTGACGTCGCACGCGCGTCCCGATGGCGACTCGATTGGATCGCAGCTCGCGATGGCGTTCGCGCTCGACGCGCTCGGCAAGCGCGTGCGGATCGTCAACGCCGATCCGGCGCCGGATCACTACCAGGACTTCCCCGGCATGGACCGCATCGAGATCGCGGCAGCCGCCGATGCGGGCGATGCCGACGCCGTGATCGTGATGGAGTGCAGCGAGTTGTCGCGCACCGGCGTCGCCGGTCTCGAGGCCGGGCGCTTCATCATCAACATCGACCATCACGCCGGCAACCGGATGTACGGCGCCGTGAACTGGTACGACCAGTCGGCGGCCGCCTGCGGCGAGATGGTGTTCGACGTGATCCGCGCGCTCGGCGTGCCGCTCTCGCCGGAGATCGCGACGCACATCTATCTCGCGATCCTGACCGACACCGGGTCGTTCCATCACTCGAACATCACGCCGCGGACGTTCGACATTTGCCGGCAGACGACCGAGGCGGGCGTGAATCCGGCGGCCATGGCGCGCCGCGTCTACGACAGCAACAGCTTCGGCAAGCTGAAGCTGATCGGTGCCCTGCTCGACTCGATGGATCTCGTCGACGACGGGCGCCTCGCGGTGCTCTATCTCGACGATCGCATGCTCGCCGAGGCGGGATGCACGTACAACGACACCGAGGGCCTGATCAACCTGCCGCTGACCGCGCGCGAGATCCAGGCCGTGGTGTTCTTCAAGGCGCAGTCGGAAAACGAAGTGCGCGTCAGCATGCGTTCGAAGTACGACGTCGACGTGCGGAAGGTCGCGAACATGTTCGGCGGCGGCGGCCACAAGAACGCCGCGGGGTTCACCGTGCACGAGCCGCTGGACACGGTGAGGCCGCGCATCCTGGATCTGGTGGTGGATGCCATCGACGAGGGGATGAAGACGCGGCCGTGACAACTCCCAACTCCCAAGGGCCAAGGGCCAAGTAGCTTTTGACGAGCGCTCGCAATGAACGGGGTGCTGGTAGTCGACAAACCGTCAGGCCCAACGTCCCATGACGTCGTGGCGCGAGTCAGGCGCGCCATCGGGCTGAGCCGCATCGGCCACACCGGCACCCTCGATCCCCTCGCCACCGGCGTCCTGCCGCTCGTTGTCGGCCGCGCCACGCGGCTCGCGCAGTTTCTGACGGCCTCGGACAAGGAATACATCGCGGAGGTCCGGTTGGGAGTTGTGAGCGAGACCTACGACGCCGAGGGTCCGCTCACGCCGACCGAAACGGGTCCGCTCACGTTCGGGAAGCCTGAGCGCATCGAGACCGTCCTCGCGGAGTTTCGCGGCACGTATTGGCAAATGCCCCCACCGTATTCCGCCAAGAAGATCGCAGGGACCCCGGCCTATCAGCTCGCGCGCCGCCACAAAACGGTGGAGCTGAAACCGGTCGCCGTGACCGTGTACGAACTCGAGTCAGTGGACATCGCCGTGGAGCGGCTGACGCTGCGGCTGGTCTGCTCGAGCGGCTTCTACGTCCGCCGGCTGGCGCACGATCTCGGCGAGCGTCTCGGATGCGGCGCCTACCTGGGAGCGCTGCGACGGACACGAGCCGGCGCGTTCCGGGAACAGGCGGCCGTCCCGTTGGAAACGGTCGCGAGCGAGGGCTTCGACTGCGCGGCCCACCTGATCACGATGGACCGCCTTCTGCCTGACCTGCCCGCCATCCCGCTTACTGAACAGGGCGCCCGGCGCGTGGGCCACGGCAACGCCGTGGGCCTCTCCCACCTGGCGTCGGGAGCGACCACGGCCGCCGTCGCCGCCATTCCGGGGTCCCAGGTGCGCCTCCTGGACGAAGCCGGAACGCTCCTCGCCATCGGCGAATGGCAGCCGGGCGGGCTTTTGCATCCCGTGATCGTCCTGGTGTAAGATATTGAGTCGCTTGGAATTGTGAATCTTCCAGTGGTTCGCGGTTCCTGATTGTTCATGCAAGGTACGGCGGTCTGGTGCGGGGCCAACCCTCCGAAATCTGGGCCGTACGTGGAGGTTCGAACGTGCTCAGCAAGGACCGCAAGACGGAAGTCATCGGCACTTTCAAGACACACAACGCCGATACGGGCTCCCCGGAAGTTCAGGTCGCGCTCCTCAGCGAACGCATCAACTACCTGACGGAACATTTCAAGACTCACGCAAAGGACCATCACTCGCGCCGCGGCCTGCTGAAGCTCGTGGGACAGCGCCGCCGGCTGCTGGATTACCTGAAGCGAAAGGACACGGACCGGTACGCCGAGCTGATTCGACGTCTGGGCATCAGGAAGTGACGTAACGACGCAGAAGGGACACTCCCCGTTTCCCGGAAGATCGCCTGGGAACGGGGGGTGTCCCTTTTTCGCGTTTTCGGAGCAAAGCACGGGGAAAGCTGGCGCAGCTCACAAGAAGAGAGACAGACATGCACACACGTGAAATTTCCGTTGGCGGACGTACCCTGTCGATTGAAACCGGCCGGCTGGCCAAGCAGGCCGACGGCTCCGTCATCGTCCGGAGCGGCGACACCGTTGTTCTGGTGACCGCCTGCGCGGCGGCGACGCCGCGCGAAGGCATCGATTTCCTGCCGCTGACGGTGGACTACAAGGAATACACCTACGCGTCCGGCCGCATCCCAGGTGGGTTCTTCAAGCGGGAAGGCAAGCCGACGGAAAAGGAAGTCCTGACGAGCCGCCTGATCGATCGCCCGATCCGGCCGCTGTTCCCGTCCGGCTGGCGTCACGAGACGCAGGTCATCGCCCTGGTGCTCTCCGCCGACAACGACAACGATTCCGACGTGCTCGCGATCACCGGCGCCAGCGCCGCGCTGGCCGTCTCCACGATTCCGTTCACGCGCACGATTGCCGGCGTGCGCGTCGGCCTCATCGACGGCGAGTTCATCATCAATCCGACGTTCGCGCAGCGCCGTGAGAGCCGGCTCGATCTGGTCGTCGCCGGCAGCAAGGACGCCATCGTGATGGTCGAAGCCGGCGCGAAGGACGTCTCGGAGGAGGAGATCGTCCAGGCGCTCGAGCGCGCGCACGCCGCGATCCGCGAGATCATTGCCGGCATCGAGGCAATCGCCTCCGAAGTCGGACGCAAGAAGATCGAGGTCAAGGCCCGCGAGTTCGGCAAGGAGTTCTACCGCGAGGTCGAGGAGAAGGCCTACGGCCCGCTCGCCGACGCGATGCGCATCCAGGACAAGCTGACGAACTATGCCACCGTCGACCAGGTGCTCGCGGATCTCATCGCCAGCATCCCGGACGCCGAGGTGGAGCGGCGCAGCGATGCGAAGGCGATCTTCAAGGAGCTGAAGGAAAAGGTCATGCGCGACGAGGCGCTGCTGCGCGGCAAGCGTCTCGACGGCCGGTCCTTCGAGCAGATCCGCCCGATTACGATCGAGGTCGGCGTGCTCCCGCGGACGCACGGCTCGGCGGTGTTCACTCGCGGCGAGACGCAGGCGCTCGTCACCACCACGCTCGGGACCGCCGAGGACCAGCAGAAGATCGAGACGATGGACGGCGAGCAGTGGAAGCGGTTCATGCTCCACTACAACTTCCCGCCGTTCTCGGTCGGCGAGGTCCAGTTCCTGCGCGGTCCGGGTCGCCGCGAGATCGGCCACGGCGCGCTCGCCGAGCGGGCGCTGTTCCCCGTGATCCCGGCGGAGGACGAGTTCCCCTACACCATCCGCATCGTCTCCGACATCCTCGAGTCGAACGGGTCGTCGTCGATGGCGTCGGTCTGCGGCGGATCGCTGGCCCGGATGGATGCCGGCGTGCCGCTCAAGGCGCCGGTCGCCGGCGTCGCGATGGGCCTCATCATGGACGAGGACTCCGGCAAGTACGCAATCCTGACGGACATCGCCGGCGCCGAGGATCACTACGGCGACATGGACTTCAAGGTGGCGGGCACCGCCGCCGGCATCACGGCTCTGCAGATGGACATCAAGGTGTCGGGCATTACGACCGACATCATGAGAAAAGCCCTCGAGCAGGCGCGCCAGGGCCGCATGTTCATCCTGGACAAGATGCTGCAGACGCTCGGCGCACACCGCGCGAACGTCTCGACCTACGCGCCGCGCATCGTCACGATCCGGATCCCGGTCGACAAGATCCGCGACGTCATCGGACCGGGCGGCAAGATGATCCGGAGCATCATCGAGCGCACGGGCGTGAAGATCGACGTCGAGGACGATGGGCGCGTGAACGTCGCGTCGGCCGACGAGGCGTCGGCGCAGAAGGCGATCGGCATCATCCAGGAGCTGACGGCGACGCCCGAGCTGAACAAGACGTACGTCGGCAAGGTGCAGCGCATCACCGACTTCGGCGCGTTCGTCGAGATCATGCCTGGTCTCGATGGGCTGCTGCACGTCTCGGAGATCGCGCACTATCGCGTCAAAGACGTTCGCGACGAGCTGAAAGAGGGCGATCAGGTGATGGTCAAGGTGATCAACATCGATCCCTCGGGCAAGATTCGCCTCAGCCGTAAAGCGCTCCTGACGCCGGAACCCGGCCAGCAGACCGATCAGAGAGGCGAGCACAGACGCGAGCACCGCGGTGACCGCCGCGAACCGGTGAAGAAAGACTGAGAGGCCTGCCCGCCGGAGCCCGGCCGAAACGCCGCGCGAAGGCGGGGGCAACCAAAAGGCTGCCTCGAGCGTCTGTACCCGTAGCCCGGTTTACCCAGGAGACCCCATGAACGCTCTGAGGCAGCACAAGATCGCCGTCGCGGCGCTCGCTACAGCGGCGGCTGTCTGGACGTGCGCATACAGCCTGAAGGCCTCGAGCCAGGAGCGGCCGACCCAGGAGATCGCCATCAAGGGCGACCGCTTCGCGTTCGATCCCGCACAGATCGTCGTTCAGAAGGATGATCTCGTCAGGATCTCGTTCACCGCCGTCGACATGCCCCACAGCTTCACGCTCGACGGCTTCCGCATCGCCAAGCGCGCGGCGGCCGGCCAGACAGTCACGTTCGAGTTCCGCGCCGACCGCGCCGACAGCTTCGAGTACTACTGCAACCTCTCGCACGACGATCGCTGCCGCAACATGAAGGGCAAGCTAATAGTGCGATAGATCAAAGACCAAGGGGCCAAGGGCCAACTTCCAAGTGGTTCAACTTCCAAGGGTCAAAGATCCAACTCCCAACCTTCCGCTTTGGTCTTTGGTCCTTGGTCTTTGGAACTTGAGTCACTTGGCCTTTGGTCCTTTGGTCCTTGGGAGTTGACAGAACGCTACAACCCGAGTGCTCTTCGAATCCTGTCCTCGATCGGCGGATGCGTGTGAAACAGCCACCGCGTCAAACGTGAGGGACGCTCCTCGGCGAGGTTCTGCGTCCCCAGCCTCCGCATCGCCGAAGCGAACGCGTCCGGCCGCTCCGTCAACCGCACCGCGAACCGGTCCGCCCGGTACTCGTTGAGCCGCGACAACGCGTTGAGGAGCGGCGTGGCCACCAGCGTCGCGCTGCCCGCGGCAAGCAACAGCAGCGGCAGGCCGGCGACGTCGGACGGCGCCTCCAGGCCGAGAGGCCGCCATCCGCGCTCCAGCACGAACGCGGCGAGTCTGAACCCCGCCAGCAGCAGCACCAGCTCGAACACCAGCGCCTTGGCGATGTCACGATGCACGTGATGCGCGAGCTCGTGGGCGAGGATGACTTCGATCTCGTCGTCGCTGTACTCGGCCAGCAGCGTGTCGGAGAGCAGGATGCGCCGCGTCGGTCCAGTGCCGACGAGCGCGGCGTTGGCACGCCGGGTCTTCTCGCCCAGCCCCCACTCGAAGACGTCGAGCACGCGCACGCCGGCCCGCGTCGAAAGCTGCAGCAGCCGATCGCGCAATGTCTCGCGGTCCAGCCGCTTGAACCGGTAGAACAGTGGCAGCAGCAGCGTTGGCGTCACCCTCGTCAACAGCAGCGTGACCGCCATGAGCGTCAACGCACAGGCGAGCCACCACCATGCCGGCCACCACCGCATCGTCGTGTAGGCGATGTGCGCGGACCCGAGGCCGAGCAGCAGCGTCAGGACCGCCGCCTTGGCGTGATCCTTCAGCCAGGCGGTCAGCGGCTCGCTCGACAATCCGTATTTCCGCTCGAGCAGGAAGCTGCGATAGAACGCGAACGGCAGCGAGACCGCTTCGTGGAGGGCGCCGAGGAGAAGCACGTAAACCGCGACGTTTCCAGCCGCCTCACGCAGGGCCGCGGACGCGCCGGAGAGGAGGAGCCAGACGAGCAGCGCCACCGTCACCACCAGCGAGAGCAGCGCTGCGCGCCGCTTCAGCCGATGGTAACGGGCGGCCTTCGTTTCGTTCACTAATTGAGTTGTACCGAGATGAGCTTCGAGACGCCAGGCTCCTCCATCGTCACGCCCCACAAGCGGTCGGCGATCTCCATCGTTTTGCGGTTGTGCGTGATCAGGATGAACTGCGTCGAGTCCTGCATTCCCTGCAGCATCTCGACGAACCGGCCGATGTTGGCGTCGTCGAGCGGGGCGTCGATCTCGTCGAGCAGGCAGAACGGGCTCGGGCGGTACTTGAAGATGGCGAACATCAGTGCCATCGCGGTGAGCGCCTTCTCGCCACCGGAGAGCAGTTGCACGCTCTGGAGCCGCTTGCCGGGCGGCTGCGCGATGATGTCGATGCCGCTCTCGAGCTGATCGTTCTCGTCGAGCAGCACGAGCCCGGCGCGGCCGCCGCCGAACAGCGTCGAGAACGTCTGCTCGAAATTCGTGTTGATCGCCGCGAACGCCTCCCTGAAGCGCTCCTTGGTGGTCTTGTCGATGCGCTTGATGGCGTCGTTGGTGGCCGCGATCGAGTCGATGAGGTCCTTGCGCTGGGTCGTGAGGAACGCGTGGCGCGTCTCGAGATCGTCGAACTGGTCGATTGCCATCATGTTGACGGCGCCCATCTTCTCGATTTTCGCGCGCAGGTCGGCGACCATCTCGTCCGGCGTCATCGTGCGCGCCGGCTGCGCCGCCTCGACCGCAGCAGCCCTGACGGGCTCGACTACGTCGGCGGCCTGCTCCTGCGGCTGCGCCTCATCCTCGATCTCCGCGGCATCGGGCGCATCGTCGATGGGCTTCGGGCTGGCCAGCAGCCCTTCCCTCTCGAGCTGCTCGACTTCGGCCGCGACCTCGTCGAGCGTCGCCTGGACGTTCTCGACGCACGATGCGGCGAGGTGCGACAGATCGGATTCCGCCGTGGCTCGCGCCACCTCGAGCTGCGTTGCCTCGGCGCGGACGGTCTCGAGCGAGCGGCGCGCATCACGAATCGCGGCGTCCTGCTCGTCGAACTGCGCACGCAGCGCCTGCGACTGTTCATCGGCTTCATGGACCCGCTCGCGGAGCTCGTCGAAGGCCTTCAGCCCTTCATCGAGCTTCGCCTCCGACGCGGAGATCGATTCTTCGAGCTCCGCGCGGCGGCTCACCGTCCGCTGCAGCTCGTCTTCCCGTGCGGCAATCCGCGACTCGAGCTCCCCGGCTGCTTCTTCCAGCCGCTGGACTTCCACGGCAAGGCCGCTCGCCCGCTCGACGAGCGCCGCGTGCGCCGCCTTGGCGTCCGCCGTCCGGGCGCCCTGCGCCTGCGTCGCCTCGCGCGCCTCGAAGAGCCGGCGCTGCGCCGCGTTGAACTGCTCGTCGGCGCCGCGCTGCTCGACTTCGATGCGCAGGATCGATTCACGCGCCTCTTCCTGCCGCGCCTCCTGCGCGCGCATCTCCTCGTCCGCCGTGCGCCGCTCGACGGCGATCTGATCCTGTTTTCGCGCGATGCGCTCGGCCGCTTCGACCGCCGTCCTGAGCTGCAGCTCGAAGCCGACGACCGCCTTTTCCTGGCGGTGCAGCTCGGCGCCGAACGCGGCGATCGCCGATTCGGCTCCCGCGATCGTCACGTCGAGCGACGCCATCTCGTCACGCGACCGATCCACGGCGGAACCTTCGAGGTCGACGCGTTCGCGCAGTTCCTTGATTTCGCGCTTCGTCGTGAGAATGCCGCGCGCCTCCGCCCTGGCGCCGCCCTCGAGCACGAGTCTGCCGCGGAACACCTGGCCGTCGAGCGTCACGACAGCGTCGTCCGTGACCGCCGACGCCTGGGCCGCCGCGTTCGGCGTGTCGGCGATCCACACACGCATCAGCACGGCACGGATCGCATCGGCTGCGGGGCCGCTGACGCCGACCACGTCAGTGAGCGGCCGTACGCCTGCCACTGACGAATGGGGACGGAACGCCGGCGCATCGGGCGCGCCGATCAGAAACCCCACGCGGCCCGCGTTGCGCGATTCGGCAAAGCGCAGTCCGGCAACCGCGTGCTCGTATGTTGGCACCACGACATGCTGGAGGAAATCGCCAAGGCACGCCTCGACGGCGCGCTCGTACTCACTGCCGACCTCGAGGTAGTCCGCGACCGAGCCGATCTGGGCGACATCCGAACCGGACTCGGCGAGCACGATCCGCGCGCCGTCTCCATACTCCGCGCGTGCCGCATCGAGCTCCTCGAGCGACTTCAACCTGGCGGACATCGCCGCGAGCTCGTGCTCGCCACGTCGGAGATCCTGGGCACGCACGTCGCGTTCGCCCCTCGCGCCGGCGAGCTCAGACTCACGCGCCGCGCGCGCGACACGCACCGCATCCATGGCCTCGCGGGCGCGCACGAGCGCCTCCTCGGCTGAAGCGCGCTCCTCGGCCGCACGTTCCGACTCGACGCGCAGATCCGAGCTCTCGATCTCGAGCTTGGCGATCTGCTCTGCGATCCGCGTGCGCGCGGCGGCGGCATGATCCATCGCATGCCGCAGCGCGGTCGCTGCGTTCACGGCCGCGTACAGCTCGCTGCGCGCGGCCTCGACGTCCGCTTCCAGCCCCTCGATGTTCCGCTGCAAGCCGGCGTACGATTCTTCTTCCGCCAGCAGCGTCTCGGCCGCCTGCTCGCGCTCCGCCGCCGCTCGCGCGGCCGCCTCGCGGCGCGCCTCGAGCTCGATCCGCGCCGGCTCGCGCCGCGCTTCCAGCGCGCGCAGCTCCGCCTCGATCTCGCCGGCGGCACTGCCGAGCGCCGTCACCTGCTGCTTGTCGAATGCAATCTGCTGCTGCAGGCGCCCCATCTCGAGCTCGCACGCGTGCGCCGCTTCGCGCGCCGCCGTCGTGCGGCTGTCCGCCTCGGCCAGCTCCAGCCGCAGGCGCTCGAGCGTCGCCTCGACTTCGGCAACGTGCGCCGCCGCGGCCGCTTCACGCTCCCGTGCCTCCGCGAGCTTCGCGCGAGCGGACTCGATCGCCTGGCCGAGCCGGCGGTACCGCTCGGCGAACTGCACCTTCTCCCAGCGTCGCAGCTCGTCTCGCAGCCGGCGGTAGCGCCTCGCCTTTGCCGCCTGCCGTTTCAGCGTGCCGCGCTGCTTCTCGACCTCGAAGACGATGTCGTCGACCCGCGTCAGGTTCTGCTGCGCCGCCTCGAGCTTCAGCTCCGCGGCGCGGCGGCGGCTCTTGTACTTGGTGACCCCGGCGGCTTCTTCGATCAGTTGCCGCCGGTCGGTCGGCCGCGCGCTCAGGATCTGACCGATCTTCCCCTGCTCGATCACCGCGTACGCCTTCACGCCGAGCCCCGCGTCCATCAGCAGGTCCTGCACGTCACGCAGACGGCAGACGTTGCCGTCAATGAGGTATTCGCTCTCGCCCGAGCGGTAGAGACGCCGCATCAACTCGACATCGCGGACGATCAGCGGCGGCTCCTCCGCGATCTCCACGGCGACCGCGGCGCCAAGCAGTTCTCCGCCGCCCTGAACGGCGAGGCCGTGGCCGTTGCCGTTCCCGTGGCCGTTGCCACCCGGCTTCACGTCGGTGTGCGGCGATCCCGGCACGCGCGCCGCCACGCCCGCCAGCCGCAGCCGCACTTCGGCCGCCGCCGTCGGCTTCCGCGCGTCGCTGCCGCCGAAGATCACGTCCTCCATGCGATCGCCGCGGAGACTCTTCGCGCTCTGCTCGCCGAGCACCCACGTGAGCGCATCGACGACGTTGCTCTTCCCGCAGCCATTCGGCCCGACGATGGCGGTGACGCCGCGGTCGAAGGTCAGGTGCGATCGATCGGGAAAACTCTTGAAGCCGGCAATTTCGAGCTGGTGCAGCCGCATGACGTCGTTCCTTCGTTGAATGGCGGGGACCCCTGCTCCCCGCCAGGCGGCCTTCATTCCGGCAGCGCTACGTCGCTGCCTCCATTCCGGCCGCACCCCGGGTCCTCAAAACACAAAAGCCGCTTCCGGCCGGGTAGACACCTCGACCGGGAAGCGGCTGGGAGCGCTTCGTGCACGATTGCTGTTTGGGAGGCTACGATGACGTGACAAAGACCGTTAGACAACGTCCAACACCCCACCCAGAGTGGGATGGCCCCTGGACATCAACGAACGGCCGTCAGTCTAACAAGCCCCAATACGTAGGGGCAAGCCTAAAGTAGCACCCCTAAATATAGGCCTATCGCCCAATCAGGCGATCTCGATTCTACCGCTTTACGGCGCGATTGCGCGCCTGTTCTGTCAGCCGCTCCGCGTCGCCGAATTGGGACAGCGCGAACTGCGCCTGCGGGTCTTTCGCCACCAGGTTCCGCCGCGCCTCTTCGACGCCGAACAGCGCCAGATCGATGTCGTAGTGGATCATCGCGCGCATGAACGCGTCGTCCTTCGCGAACGCCTCCTCGTCGATCCTGATTCGCTGCGGTTCGAGCGAGGCGCGGAAATCCTTCATCATCGCGTCCGTGACGACGAACCCACGCGAGATCGGCTTCTTGTTCTTGTTGGCCGCGCTCAGTCGCGTGTCGCCTGCCGCCGTGAACTGATCGGCGAAGTTGGCAAATGCCTGCCGCGCGTAGAGCAGCCGCCCGAATCGCGTCGGCGAGAAGCCTTCGAGAGGGCCCGCGATGAACTTGTCCGGCTCGACGCCGCCGCCGCCGTACACCTTCCGCCCGGCGTCGGTGTACTTCAGATCCGCGGTGTTGCGCGGCTTGTCGCCGTTCTGCTCGCGCAACTCGTACGTGAGGTACTCGTCGAAGCTGCCGTCCCACGGGCGCTGAATCATGCGGCCGCTCGGCGTGTAATAGCGGCCCGTCGTCAGCGCCAGGCCGGCGTCCTGCTGCAGGCGATACACCGACTGCACGAGCGCTTTTCCGAACGTCGTCTCGCCGACGACCAGCGCGCGATCGTGATCCTGCAGCGCGCCCGACACGATCTCCGATGCGCTTGCGCTGCGCCGGTTCACGAGGACGACGACGGGAAGATTCGTGTACTCCGATTCCTCGGTCGCGCGGTATTCCTGCTCCGCGTTCGGAATGCGGCCTTTGGTGTAGACGATCAGGTCCCCTTTCGGCAGGAACCGGTTGGACACGCGAATCGCCTGATCGAGCGGTCCGCCGGGATTGTCGCGGAGGTCGAGCACGAGGCGGCGCATCCCCTTGGACTTGAGCTGCTCGAGCGCGGCGCCAAGCTCGCGGTCCGACGTCTCGGAGAACTCGGCGAGCTTCACGTAGCCGGTGGTCGCATCGACCATGAACGCCCCGCGCACGGTGGTGATGTGCACCTCGTCGCGCTCCACGTCCATGTCGATCAGCCCGTCGTAGCCACGCCGCTTGATCGAGATGTTGACCGTCGTTCCCTTCGGCCCTTTCAGCTTTGCCACGGCCTGATCGGTGCTCCAGCCCTTGGCGTCCTGCCCTTCCACGCGCGCGATGATGTCGCCGCGCCGCAGGCCCTTCTTGTAGGCCGGCGAACCTTCGAACACCGATTCGACCGTGATGTCGCCGTCGATGGCGACGATGCGGATGCCGAGGCCGTAGTAGCTCCCGCTCTGCCGCTCGCGCATCTGCCGGTAGGAGCGCGGATCGAGGAAGCTCGAATGCGGATCGAGCGTGTGCAGCATGCCATCGATCGCGCCGTAGACGAGCCGGTCCGACGGGACCTTCTCGACGTACTCGCGGTCGATGGCGCTCAGCGCCATCGTGAAGATCTTGTAGTGCTGGGAGACTTCGTCCTGAGTCGCGAGGGCGCTGCTGCCAAAGAACCCGCCGGCCAGCGCCGAAAGGACCACAGCCAGAAGCGCCGCCGGGAAGAACCGGGAACTACGCATGCTACGAATCGTAACAGACGAAGTGCCGTGCTCGCAATGACTTCCGGGGACGGAAATGCCTGCGGTGCTTGACCATCCCCGATGGGGTCCCTATAATTCTTTGAGCCCTGCACGCCCTCCGCACGCCAGGGTTAACTGCCAGCACTAGAAGGATTTCCACTATGTTCGGTTCCATCGGGATGCCCGAGCTGATCATCATCCTGACGATTGCGTTGATCATCTTCGGCCCCCGCAAACTGCCCGAGCTGGGCCGTTCCCTCGGCAAGAGCCTGTCGGAATTCAAGCGCGCGTCGAACGAGCTGAAGAACACGCTGGACGAAGAGATCCGCCTCGAAGAGCAGCGGAGCACCGAGCGCCAGCGTGCGCCCGAGTCCTCTGTCGAGGAGTCTTCCCAGGTGTCCGAGCCGGCCGAGACGACCGTCCCGCGCGACTGACCTGAGCGGGTTTGATGGCGCTCGTACCGTTCCCCTCTCCCGTCCACGACGAGGACGATGAGCCGCGGCGTGAGGAGGCCGATGACGGCGGCAAAATGTCGTTTCTGGAGCATCTCGACGAGCTCCGGAAACGGCTGATCGGCTGCGCCTACGCCCTCCTCTTTGGCTGCGCGGTCGCCTTCTTCTTCGTCGGCAGAATCCAGGAATTCATCATGCTCCCGCTCGTGGAGCGCCTGCCGAACAAGAAGATGATCTTCACGTCGGGGTTCGAGCCGTTCCTCCTGATGATGAAGATCGGGGCGCTCGCCGGGCTGATGGTCGCGTCGCCACTGGTGATCTGGCAGCTCTGGCTGTTCATCGCGCCTGGCCTGTACACGCACGAAAAGCGCTTCGCGATTCCCTTCATCCTGTTTTCGACGATCTTCTTTCTCATGGGAGCCGCGTTCTCGCACTACATCGCGTTCCCGTGGGCGTGGGATTTCTTCATCAGCTGGGAAACTCCGTACATGGAGTTCCTGCCGGATATCAAGCCGATGTTCGGCACCTACGTGAAGATGCTGCTGGCCTTCGGCCTGGTCTTCCAGATGCCGACGCTGGTCTTCTTCCTCGCCCGGATGGGTGTCGTCACGGGCTGGTTCCTCGTCAAGAACACGAAGTACGCGGTCCTCATCATCTTCATCATCGCCGCCGTGCTCAGCCCGGGTACCGACGTCGTCTCGCAGGCGCTCATGGCCGGCCCGATGCTCGCCCTCTACGCCTTCAGCATCCTGGTCGCGTTCATCTTCCAGAAGCGTAAAGCCCTCCCTGCATAGTAGTTAGGCCCTGTTTCAACCCTCCGCGGTTTGACGCACGTCGCCATGCGTTCTATATTGATGAGGTGGCGTGTAGGGGCGGAGCTTGCTCCGCGCGGCGGGCCGACCGAGCTTGGCCCCTACGCGCGACGCGAGGAGCTTGAAAAATGAAAACGTGTGCGAGGACCCTGGGGCTGACCGTGGCGCTGGGAGCGCTCGCAGTGCCCTCCATTGCCCAGACCACCGGGACATCACCAGCAGAGACCCGGCCCGCAACGACGACGCCTTCAGGCGATACCGGCATCTGGTTCGTTCCGACAGCTGAGACGCTCGCGCCACGCAAGTGGTCGTTCAGCGTCTACCGCGTGAACTTCGACTTCCAGCCTGGCTTCACGGACGTTTCGAACTGGCCGATCACGTTTGGCGCCGGCCTCGGCGAGCGCGTCGAGCTGTTCGGAGCCGTGACGGCTGTCCGCCGGATCGATCGGGATCTGCGTCCGCTGTTCGGCAGTCGCGAGGGCGGCGGGGTCGTCAACGAATGCCCGTTCGTGCGGGATGGCTGGTCGGGCAATCAGTTCGGCGACATGTGGATCGGCGCGAAGTTCAACATCGCCTCGCAGTTCAGGCAGCAGCCGGCCGCGTTCGCAATCCGCGCGCTGGTCAAGCTGCCGACGGCAAGCGATGACGAGGGCGCCGGCACGGGCAAGGCGGATTTCGCGGTGGACGCGATCGTCAGCAAGGAGATGAACGAGCGGGTCGAGCTCTCGGCATTCGGCGGGTTCATCGTGCGAGGCGATCCGGATCTCTTCGACCTCTCGAACGGCGTGCGGTGGGGATTTGGCGCGGCGGTGCCGACGCGAAAGAACCTGCGCCTCACCGCTGAACTGCACGGCGAGGCGTACACGGACAAGACCGTGGAATTCAAGGGCGTCCAGCCGGCCGTGATTGGCACCATCCCGCTGCTCTCGGACCAGAAGCACCCGGTCAACGCGACGCTCGGCCTGACGTGGCTCGGAGCGAACGGGGTCTTCGCGGGCGGCGGCGTCAACTTCAATCTCGGATTGAAAGGGCGCAGCGAGTTCGGCAGCTTCGAGGATGAGACCGGCGACGCGCTCGGCTTCCAGTTCCGGCTCGGCTATCACCCGGGCGTGCGTGTGTTCGCGCCGCCTCCGCCGCCACCCCCCCCACCACCGCCGCCTCCACCGCCGGCGAACCGGCCGCCCAGCGTGCGGGCGCGCTGCGAACCGTGCACCGTGGAAATCGGCAAGGGATCGACGGTGTCGGCGGATGCCACGGATCCCGATGGCGATGCCCTGACGTATCGCTGGAACGCGCCGGCCGGCAAACTGGCGTCGCCGGCGGCGCGCCAGTCACCGTGGACGGCGCCAATGCAGGAAGGGCCGGTACCGGTCACGGTCGTTGTTGAAGACAGCAAGGGCGCCTCGGCGACCGACGCCGTCACGATCCAGGTCGTGCGACCCGTCATCAAGGAGTACCGGTTCGAGGACGTGCACTTCGACTTCGACCGCTACTCGCTGCGTCCCGAGGCGACACGCGCGCTCGACGAGGTCGTCAAGGCGATGCAGGAGAACGCCGGCGTCCGGATCGAGATCGAGGGGCACACCTGCAATATCGGTACGGCGGAATACAACCTCGCGCTGGGCGAGCGTCGCGCGACGGCGGTCCGTGAGTATCTGACCAGCCGCGGCGTCGGCGCCGATCGGCTGCGGACGGTCAGCTACGGCGAGGAGCGCCCGAAGCACGACAACGCTCGGGAAGAGACGCGGCGCCTGAACCGTCGCGCCGCGCTCGTCGTGCGGGTAACGCAGTAGGCAGTAGGCAGTAGGCAGTAGGCAGTAGGCAGTAGACAGAGAGCAGCGTGCAGTAGGCAGTAGGCAGTAGGCAGTAGACAGAGAGCAGCGTTCGTACTGCATACTGCATACTGCCTACTGCCTACTATTCATGGTTATCAAAGCCTCCGCAGCCGCAGAAATCCGCCCTCTCATCGACGCGCTCGCGGCGGATGACCCAGTCCGCCGCGAGGCCGCCATCGCGCGGCTCGCGATCATCGGCGGCCGCGCGGTGGATCGACTGCTGACCGCCTACCGCACCGCGACACATGCCGGCGCGCGCATCGCCGTGCTCCGCGCCCTCGAGGCCATCGGCGATCACCGCATGCTCGACGTTGCGCGCACCGCGCTTTCGCGCGGCGGCGACGAGGGCATCGCCGGCGCCGCCGCGCTGCGGGCGCTGCTCGATTCGCCGCACGCGCCGGCGGCGGCCGACTCGCTCGATGCGCTGATGGGCGTCGCGCTCGACACGCGCGCGGAGCGGCGTCTCCGTCTCGCGGCGATCGACGCGCTGCAGGCGATGCCCGAACCCGTCAAGAGCCGCATCGCGGCGGCGCTCGCCGATCGGGGGCCGCTGCCGCCGGACGACGCGTGGCCGGAGGCGCTCGAAGGCAGGCTGCCGGACGACCCGGCGGCGTTCAGGGAATTGCTTCACGCGCGCGCGCCCGCCGCGGCCGTCACCGAACTGCGAAAGCTGATTGACGCGGTCCGCGCGCGAGAGAAGAGCGCGGCGGATGCCGCTCGTCCGGCGGCGTGGCGATCCGTGCGTGGAACGCTGCACCAGGCGCTCGCGCTGCGCGGCAGCCGCGTGGCGCTCTACGACCTTCGCGAAACGCTCGAAGACGCGGCCGAGCCGCTTCCGGTCTCGTTTCTCGCAGCGCTGCACGTGATTGGCGACACGTCGTGCCTGCCGGCGCTGGCCGCGGCACACGCGAGGGCCGACGAGACGGGCTCGTGGCGCGGTCAGGTGCGCGATGCGTTCCGGGCGATCGTCAAGCGCGAAAAGATCACGCGGCGGCATGCCGTGATGAAGAGAATCGTTGCGCGCTGGCCTCAGATACTGGGCGATTGATCCCCGCGGCAAGCTCAGGCGAACGCCTCGTCAACTTCCAAAGGCCAATTGCCAAAGGCCAAGCGGAGGAAAGGGCCAAGCGATTGGCCGGTTTGGACTTTGGTATTTGGTCCTTTGGGAGTTGACAGGCGTCAGTATGCTTTGGCGAACCAGGCCTCGACGTTGGACGGGCTCCCGCACTTCACGCACGTGCCGGGAACACCGTCGCTGCTGAAAGGAATGTTGCGGACGGTTGCCTGAGTCTCGGCCTTGATCTGCGCCTCGCAGTCGGCGCTGCCACACCAGCCGGCGAGCACGAATCCGGGCCGTCCTTCCATCACCTGCTTGAACTCGTCGTACGACGTTACCCGCTGCGTGTGCTCCTCGCGGAATCGCAGCGCGCGCTGGTAGAGCGACTGCTGGATCTCGTCGAGAAGCTGCGTCACGGTGGCCGCGAGATTGCCCATCGGCGTGGGCAGCTTCTCGCGCGTGTCGCGCCGCGCGAGCAGGACCTGCGACTTCTCGATGTCCTTGGGCCCGATCTCGAGCCGCAGCGGCACACCGCGCATCTCCCACTCGGCGAACTTCCACCCCGGCGTGTTCGCCTCGGTGTCGTCCAGCTTCACCCGCACGCCGGCCGCGGCGAGCTCACGCTGAAGCTGCTGCGCGCGCGGCAGTACGGTCTCCTGCCAGTTGCCGCGTGAGATCGGCACGATGACGACCTGGTACGGCGCCACCCGGGGCGGCAGGATGAGGCCGTGATCGTCGCCGTGCGTCATGATGACGCCGCCAATCAGCCGCGTCGACACGCCCCACGACGTCGTCCAGGCGTGCTGCAGCACCTTGTCGCGCCCCTGGAACTGGATGTCGAACGCCTTCGCGAAGTTCTGTCCCAGGTTGTGCGACGTGCCCGCCTGCATCGCGCGGCCGTCGCCCATGAGCGCCTCGATCGAGTAAGTGCGTGACGCGCCGGCGAACTTCTCGCTCTCGCTCTTCTGCCCGTCGACGACGGGCATCGCGAGCTCTGTCTCGCAGAACTCCTTGTAGATCCCGAGGATCCGCATCGTCTCTTCCTGCGCTTCCGTCTCGGTCTCGTGGGCCGTGTGCCCCTCCTGCCAGAGGAACTCGGTCGTGCGGAGGAAGGGCCGCGTCACCTTCTCCCAGCGGACAACGTTCGCCCACTGGTTGATGAGCACGGGCAGATCGCGCCAGGACTTGATCCACTTCGCGTAGAGCGTGCCGATGATGACTTCCGACGTTGGACGGATCGCGAGCCGCTCCTCGAGATCCTCGTCGCCGCCTTTCGTCACCCACGCGACCTGCGGCGAGAACCCTTCGACGTGCTCCGCTTCCCGCATCAGCAGCTTCTCGGGGATGAACAGCGGGAAGTAGGCGTTGACGTGTCCGGTCGCTTTGAAGCGGCGGTCGAGCGCCTGCTGGATCAGCTCCCAGATCGCATAGCCGTACGGGCGGATGGCCATGCAGCCTTTGACCTCGGTGTAGTCCGCCAGCTCCGCGCGGCGCACGACGTCGAGGTACCACCGCGAGAAGTCCTGCGACTGAGGTGTGACCCCTTCTTTACTCGTGTCCTTTGCCGCGTCTTTCCCATCCGCCATCGAATCAACCCTCACTCACGCGTTCGGAGATGTGTCGCTTCCAGTGTATATCGTCACGATTCGGGAAGTCCGATCGGTAGTGACCGCCGCGGCTCTCTTCGCGCCGCAGCGCCGCGCGCGCCATCAGCATGGCGACCGTGAGAATGTTGACGTACTGCCACTCATCCACCCCGAGCGGCTCACCGTCGCGCACGCGTGCGTCGACGGCCCGCCACGCCTCGTCAAACGTGCCGACTGCACGCGCCAACCCCTGCGCGTCGCGGAACAACCCGACGTTCGTCCACATCAGGTCCTGGATGTCCGCAATCGACCGCGCACCCCGAGCATCCTGAGCACCCTGAGCACCTTGAGCACCTTGAGCCCCCTGAGCACCCTGAGCACCCCTATCGCGCATCGCGGCCCCGGCGCGGGCGCCGAACACCAGGCCTTCGAGCAGCGAGTTGCTGGCAAGCCTGTTCGCGCCGTGCACGCCGGTGCAGGCCACTTCGCCCGCCGCGTACAAGCCGTCGAGAGACGTGCGGCCGTCGAGATCGGTCAGCACGCCGCCCATCACGTAATGGGCAGCGGGGCCGACAGGGATGCGGTCCCGCGCGAGATCGAAGCCCGCCTTGTGGCACGTGTCGGCGATGAGCGGAAACCGTCGATGGACGTAATCGGGATCGAGATGCTGCAGCGAGAGGTACACGGGTGCGCCGGTGCGCTCGGCCTCACGTACGATGCCGCGCGCCACGCGATCGCGCGGCGCGAGATCGCCTGCCGGGTCGTAGCGCGGCATGAACGCCTCGCCGGCATGGTTGACGAGCCGCGCGCCCTCGCCGCGCAGCGCCTCCGACAGCAGAAAGCGCGGATGTCCGCTGACGCTCAGCGCCGTGGGGTGAAACTGCACGAACTCCAGATCCGCAACCGCGGCGCCCGCGCGATACGCCATCGCGACGCCGTCGCCGGTCGCCACCGGCGGATTCGTGGTTTCGCGGAACACCTGCCCCGCGCCGCCGGTCGCCAGCAGCACCTGCGGCGCCCGCGCCGCCGCCATGGCGCCGTCGTCCAGCAGGAAACGCGCCCCCACGCATCGGCCGTCTTCGACGATCAGGTCGACGGCACGGGCGTGTGCGTGCGCGCGGACGTTCGCCGGCGTCGACGCGCGAGCCCAAAGTACCCGCGCGATCTCGCGGCCCGTCGCGTCGCGGGCGTGCAGCACGCGGCGGGCGCTGTGAGCGCCTTCGATCGCCAGCGCCGGGTTGCCGTCGGCGTCACGATCGAATGCCGCGCCCCAGTCCATCAGCTCGCGCACGTAGCGCGGGCCATCGGAGACGAGCGCACGAACCGCCTCCTCGTCGCACAGACCATCGCCCGCCGCCAACGTGTCGGATGCGTGGAGTTCCGGCGAGTCGCCGGGACCGACTGCCGCAGCGATGCCGCCCTGCGCGTATCCGGTGTTCCCTTCGCGGGGCTCGGCTTTCGTGAGAATGAGCACGTCGCCCGCGCCCGCCAGTTCTACGGCGGCACGAAGCCCCGCGATGCCGCTGCCGATGATGAGGAAATCAGCGTGAAGA
>JBMDXB010000168.1:0-1898 GCA_048594885.1 Vicinamibacterales bacterium | reverse complement strand
ATCGCGCGGTAGACCAGCTTCAGCGACACCCGCGCGTAGGCGGCCGCCTCGCGCGCGGTCAGCCACGGCGAGCGCGGCGCCGGCCGCGCGTCCAGCGCCGCGAGCAGCCGTTCGGCGAGGTCGTCGACGACCCTCTGGCTGATGGCCAGAGCGTCGGGGCCGGAAAACCCCGGCAGATCGGCGAGGTCCGACGCGAGATTGCATCCGGCTCTGCATCCGCCGACGCCGCTGGACCTCGCGGGGCCTACTGTCACCGTCACCGCGTCCTGAACCACCCCGGGTTTGTCGGAGAGCTGTTGGTGTGAGTTAGACGGCTACTTTTCCGTTCTGCTGAGAGTGCCTCGTTCTGCAACGTTCGAAGAAAGTCATAGAGGCGCTCGGCGGCCTTCCCGTCCACTTGGACGTCAGAATGTGGATGCCGCCGAGCGCCCCCCCGTGAATCGGGCCATGACTGAGAATTCAGCGTCGATCGACGGAAGCTCGACCTCATAGGATGCCCCAGGACGGACGATCGGGTGGCGCGCCAGGCTGGAGTATCCCCCCGGGGATGACCTCGTGGAGGCGCCGCATCGATCTGCGAGGCGCTTCAGGATCGCCGTCATCTGCGTCCCGAGTCACGTCCTCACGCGTGACGGGCTGCCCGCGTTGTTCATAGTAGCGCGCCTCATATTCGGCGGGCGGCACGTAGCCAATCGGTTCGAGCAACCGACGCGTGTTGAACCAATCGACCCAGTCGAGCGTGGCGAATTCGACGGCCTCGAGCTGCCGCCACGGCCCTTTGCGCTGAATCACCTCCGTCTTGAACAGGCCGATGATCGATTCGGCGAGGGCATTGTCATACGAATCGCCCCGACTGCCCACCGAGGGGTCGAGGCCAGCCTCCGCCAACCGGTCCGTGTAGCGCATCGACACGTACTGCGTGCCGCGATCGCTGTGATGCACCAGGTCCTTGACGCCGGCGCCGCACCGGTCGTAGATCGCCTGCTCGAGCGCATCGAGCACGAAGTCCGTCGCCAGCGACGCGGAGACCCGCCACCCGACGATGCGACGGGCGAAGACATCGATCACGAACGCCACATAGACGAAGCCGCGCCACGTGGCGACATAGGTGAAATCCGCGACCCAGAGCTGATTCGGCCGCGTCGCCACGAACTGGCGATCCACCAGATCCGCCGGGCGGTCGGCCGCCGCGTCCGCGCGCGTCGTGACCATCCACGCCCGGCCGCGGCTCACGCCGCGCAGGCCCATCAAGTGCATGACCCGCTCGATCGTGCAGCGGGCGACGCGGAGGCCGTCGCGGCGGAGCTGCTTCCAGACCTTGCGCGGACCGTACACCTGTTGATTGTCATTCCAGACCCGCTGGATTGCCGCGCGCAGCTCGTCATCGCGCTGCGCTCGCGCCGATCGCATCGTCGGATCCTGCTGCTGCGCCTTCCGCAGGAAATACGTGGACGGAGCGATCGGCAGGACCGCGCAGATCGGCTCGACTCCGTACATGTTCCGGAACTGATCGACGAAGGCCACCATCACTTCGCTCGGCGGTCGAGCTCCGCCTGGGCGAAAAACGCGGACGCCTTGCGCAGAATCTCGTTCGCCCGCTTCAGTTCAAAGTTTTCGCGTTCGAGTTGCTTCAAACGCTGCCGCTCGTCGGTCGTCAGGCCGGGGCGTTTGCCGCTGTCGCGTTCAGCCTGGCGCACCCACCGGCGAAGCGATTCGACCCGACAGCCCAACTTCTCCGCGATCGATCGAATCGCCGCCCATTGCGACGGATGCTCGTGGGCGTGGTCGAAGACCATCCGAACCGCCCGTTCACGCAACTCTGGGGAGTACTTGCTGGGTCGTGCCATGGGCTCCATCCTCTCTCTGAATGGGCCCTCCGACAAACCCGGTACGATTCA
>JBMDXB010000167.1:0-10238 GCA_048594885.1 Vicinamibacterales bacterium | reverse complement strand
GGTGTACAACCCGCCCCGCCGCGGCCCCCGCGGCGTAGCGCGTAATTTGGCCCGCCCGATCGGCGGGGGGTGCGCATTCGACGAAGCCCGCGAGCCGCTCAAAGGCGCGCCGTACGTCTGGGACGAGCCGACGGGTCGCGGCCACGTGACGCTGTTTGCCGACGACCCGTCATTCCGCACGTTCCTGCACGCCGCGCATCGGCTGCTGCTCAACGCGGTCCTGCTCGGACCGAGCATGTGAAACAAAGGGGCGCTCAGGATGCTCGCTTCAGCTATGCGTCGCCGCACCTTCCTCGACATGCTCGTGGGGGGCGTCGCGGGGTACGCCCTTCGCCCGTCCTTCGCCGTTGCTGCGCCGCGAGCGGCGTGGCACGAGCGTCTCCCCAAGGTCGAACTTCACCTGCATCTCGAAGGCGCCACTCCGAAAGCGACGTTATGGGAGCTCATCACGAAGTACGGGGGCGACAGCGCGATCAAGACGCGTGAAGATCTGGATCGCGCCCTCATCTATCGCGATTTCGGCAGCTTCCTGAAGATGTGGGTGTGGATGATCGGCTACCTGCGTGACTACGACGATTACGCGCTGATTGGCGAGGCCGTGGCGCGCGATCTGGCGCGGCAGAACATCCGCTACATCGAGGCGTTCTTCTCTCCGCCCGACTACCGCCGATCGACGCTCGATCCGCAACGCGTCACCGAAGCGCTGCGCAAGGGACTGAACCGCGTTTCGTCAATCGAGGTTGCGTTGATCGTCGATCTCGTGCGCGATCGCGGTGTCGAGCACGCACGCAACCTGCTCGAGCGGATGGCCGAGGTCAGGAGCCATGGCGTGATCGGCATTGGCATCGGCGGCTGGGAGCCTGGCTTTCCGCCGGAGCTGTTCGAGACGACGTTCGAGCGTGCGCGGGCGCTCGGGTTCCGGACTACGGCGCATGCCGGCGAAGCCTCCGGCGCAGCCAGCGTATGGGGCGCCGTGCGGGCCCTGCGGGTCGACCGTATCGGGCATGCGACGCGTGCTGCGGAGGATCCGGCGCTCGTCAAACACCTCGCCGCCCGGCGCGTCCCGCTGGAGCTTTGTCCGCTCTCCAATGTCCGCACGGGCGTCATCAAGTCCATCGACGTGCACCCCGTGCGGCAGTACTTCGACGCTGGTATTCCGATCAGCCTCAACACGGACGACCCATTGTTCTTCGGCAATTCGCTCGCCATGGAGCTCGAGAGCGCGCAGCGGGTTCACCGTTTCACGCGCGACGAGATCCGGCGGGTCATGCTCTCATCAATCGAGGCGACCTGGCTGAGCGCCGAGCGCAAGAAGCAACTCGCCGCGGATTTCCAGCGCGATCCGAGCTGGAACGAGCCGGGCGCCTAGCAGCAAGCACCTAGAGCACCCGACACTGGCATGGTCCATCGGTTCCTCCTCGCGCGAGGAACTGTGGACTACTTTTCCATGGCTGACCAGACGGGGTGCCTTACGCGCGAGCGACGTGGATTGTCTGGCGGCGCTGTAGGCGTCTTCGTCGGACGCAATTCGCGCGAACGACTCATCGTCCAGGAGCAGATGCGGGGCTGTTTCCATTCCGGGCTTGCCGTAGGTGCCGGCCAGCGTCGCGACCACGGGCCTGTCGAGCAGCATGTCGAGAGACGAACCGGCACCACTCGACACGCCGAGTTCACGCGGTGTACTCCCGAGAACCCGAGCGTGCTCTCGGAAGAAATCCAAGTCTGCCGCCGTGAAGATGGGCGGCATCTCATCGATCCTCGAGAACCAGACAGTCTGCGGATTGCTTCGGACGACGGTGACCGTTGAATCTAGAGTCGCGGGCTGCCAAAGATCGCAGACCGTGTCGTCATCGATGCAGACGAACGGGTGACCGACGGTTGCGAGAATCGCTGCGTTTCTCGCGGCTCCAGTTGTTCGCGCACCGGGTCTCCCCAACAGCCCGAACAGAATCAGCCGCTCCTCGATGTCAAGATATCGAGCTGCATTCCTGGCAAACCTGCGCCGATCGCGGGCGGACAAAACGGTCGTCGTCTGTGGCATTCGCACGGCAGCCTGGCGTTCGTGCGAACCCGTTTCGTCGCCATCGTCGACGATGACTGTTTCAAATGATCGGCCGTGCCTCGTTGCGTTAGCCGTGTACGAGTCGAGGGCTGCCCTGAGCAGTTCCGGGCGGTCCCGCGTCGGGATCGCCAGGCGGATACCAGCGGAATCCATCGTCATGCCATTGAGAGCTTCTCAAGAGGACCCCGCTCACCGCGCAGTCGTTCGC
This sequence comes from Vicinamibacterales bacterium, assembly GCA_048594885.1. Classification (GTDB taxonomy): domain Bacteria; phylum Acidobacteriota; class Vicinamibacteria; order Vicinamibacterales; family 2-12-FULL-66-21; genus JBMDXB01. The sequence goes on along the minus strand of JBMDXB010000167.1, from coordinate 7,968 downwards.
TTCGGCACGACCGTCACGGTGACCTGCGACGGGAACTGCTTCGAGTGGTGCACCTTGTTGTGCGCCACGACGCCCTTCGTCTCGTCGAAGTTGTTGCCGCCGGTGTTGAGGTTGCGATCGAATCTCGGGAAGTTGCTGCTCGAGACCTCGATCCGCAGCCGGTGTCCCGGAGCGAAGTAGTTGCTCGTCGTCAATGGCTGCAGCGTCACCTTGTAGACCTTCCCCGCCTCCATCCACACCACGGGCTTCTCGTAGCCCTCGCGGTAGCGCATGCGCTGGATCGACTCGTCCAGGTTGAACGCGCGGCCGTCGGGCTCGACGTCGATGATCTTGACCGTGAAGTCGGTGTCCTTCACGTCGGATGACACATAGAGCGTGGGCACGATCGGTCCGCTTACCTCGACGCCTTCGGTGAACGGCTCCGAGGTGTAGACGAGGATATCCTCGCGGGTTTCCATCTTCCGCTGATCGAAGGCGCCCGCCGTGATCGCGTTCCCCGTGCAGCACACGTTGCCGCCGTAGGACGTCACCGGATTCATCGGGTCGTAGGTGAACGAGTCCGGCGCGTCAGCGGCGGGCGGCGCCGTCGTCAGCCGGCCGTCGCCGTTCATCGTGTTCGCCTTGCCGTTGCTCGACAGGTAGAACGTCCTCTGCTGCGCGCCCTCGGGCGGCCAGGTGTTCGACGTCTGCCACTTGTTGAGGCCCATCGTGAAGTAGGTGACCTTCGGCAGCTTGTCGATGCGCGTGTCGGACGCGCCCTTCAGGAACTTGTCGAAGAAGCCGTACATGATGTCCGGGTAGTCGAGCCGCGCGTCGCCCATGCTGCGCTCGCCGACGACGGTGTTCTCGCCGGCGCGCATGAACGAGCAGTGCGCCACCGGCGCGATGATCGCCCACTGCTGGTTCGCGACGTCGCCCTTCGCGGTCTTGCGCACATGGTTGTAGGCGGCGAGATTCGGCCCCACCGACACGTCGTACCACGACATGTACCAAAGACCTGGCACGTTGATGGGCATGTTGTCGTGCCACAGGCCGCCTTTGTACCAAGCCGGATCGTTCGGCGCGCGCTGAATCATGCGCCCGCCGGTCGCAACCGGCATCGCGTCCGCGAAGATCCCCTTCGGCGCGTCGACCGCCTTCATGATGTCCTGCACCGGCAGGCGCCACAGCGCCTTCGCCCAGTCGACGCGCGGCATTTGCGGCGCCAGATCGAACAGCCGCGAGGCGCGGATCAGATCGTCCTGCGAGGTCTTGGGCGGAAACGACGGCCGCACCTGGTTCTGCTCTCCGTAGAGCCAGGTGATGAACAGCATCTGCACGGCGCCGCCGCGATACCAGTTGCCCTGCTCGTAGTAGCCGCCGACGCGCCCGATGCCGGCGCCGAAACCCTGCACGTTCATCGCCGCGAACGCGGGATGGCCCGTCGAGCCGAGCGCCGCAGGCTGGTACTCGGCAGTCGACGAGCATCCGGTCGCGCCAACCTTGCCGTTCGACCATGGCTGCTTCGACAGCCACGCCATGGCGTCGTAGCCGTCGGTGATCGGCGGCCCGAGGATGTCGTAGTTGCCCTCCGAAAAGAAGTGGCCGCGCTCGTTCTGGACGACGTAGGCGTAGCCGCGCTTGATGGCCGTCAGCGCCGCCGTCATGTCCGACGGGATGCCGTTGCGCACGTCCCAGAAGTTAAAGTTGTAGGGCGTCTTGACGAAGACGATCGGGACCTTGCCCGAGGCGTCTTTCGGCCGGTAGATGTCGGTCGCCAGCCGCACGCCGTCGCGCATCGGCATCATCACCTTGCGCTCGACGACGGCGATGGATTGGAGCTCTTTCTCGAGTTGCCAGCGTCGATCGATCTGTTCCTGCGACAGCGGGCCGCCGCGCTGCGCTGGCAAGGCCGCGGAGGCGATGACGATCGAGAGCGCAAGAGCGATAGGAAAGCGAGGGCGTCGCCACATAAGTGCGTCCTTTCGGTGTCCCGGAGTCCGGCTGATTCTGACACATTACTCAGCCGGCGATCGCGCGTCCGCTCCTTGGGCGCCGGAGCTTCAGCGAAGGCGGCCGCGGGCGTGGGAAAAACGCCGAGGACGCGGAGGCCGCAGAGAGATCTCGACGACTTGAAGACTCGGAAGCCGGTCGCGCCGGCCGCAGGTCGGCTTCGCGCGGCGACCGGCTTGGCAGCCTCCAAGCCAGCCGGATCCCTCGGCGCACTCGGCGATCTCGGCTTGCTTGGCGTTACCCCGACTGAAGCATTGTCCGGATTGCAGCCCCGGCAGCACCCCGGTAGCATGCACGGGATGCCTACGTCCGGCCCGCTGCGCTCGCGGGTGTCGCGGGAGACCCGGCTGTTGCTGCTGACCGTCCTGCTCTCCGTGGTGGCGCTGCTGGTACTCGCCCGTCTCCGCTTTCCCGAGCGGCCGGGCACGCCGACGCTGGTGCCGCCGCTGCTCGCGCAGCTCGCGCCGCATTCGCCCTTCCAGGAACTCTCTTCTGCGATCGCCGCCGTCGAGGCGGAGCTGGCGCCGAACCTCATCATCCTGAAGACCAAGTCGCTGCAGTCCGCGGCCGCGGCACGGCCGATTCCGGCGCTGCGGTTTCGCGACGACGTGGCGTTCGCCGTACTGCCCGACGCCGAGACGACCGTCGAGAGCGTGACGATCCTGGCGCGCGATCGCGCCAACGGCCTCGTCCTCGTGCGCGTGTCGGCCGCGGCGCCGTCGTACCGCCGATGGACGCCCGAACGCGGCGAGACGGTGCGCTTCCTGCTCGTCACGGAGCCATCAGCCACCGGCGTGTCGTTGTGGCCGGCGTTCGTAGGCCCGGTGCAGCCTGCCATCAGCTTCCGATGGGAGGCGGCGGTGTGGCAGATTCCCGAGCACACCACGCTGCTGCCCGGCGCGTTCGTGTTCACGGCCACCGGCGCGCTCGCAGGTGCTGTCGTCAACGAAGCCGGCGGTCAGGCGGTGGTGCCGATCGACACGCTGGTGCAGAGCGCGGAACGATTGCTGGCCGCAGGCCAGACCCAGCCGGGATGGATCGGGATTTCGGTTCAGGACCTCACGCCGGTCGTCGCGCAGGCCTCCGGCGCGCCGTCAGGCGCCGTCGTCGTCGCCGTCGATCCACATGGCCCGGCCGCCGTCCACCTCGAGCCGACGGACGTCATCGAGGCCATCAACGGCCAGACGATTCTCGGCAAGGCGCACGGCGAAGCGCGGCTCGCGCGCGTGGCGCTCGACGAGCAGCTCGTGATCCGCGTGCGGCGCGGCGGCCGCTCACAGGACGTCACCGTCAAGGCCGTCGCTCCGCCCTCGCCGTCGGTCTCCCAGGTGCTCGGCCTCGGTCTCAGGTCGAGGCAGGGCATGGGCGCTGAAGTCACGCGCGTCGATGCCGATTCCATCGCGAGCCGCGCCGGCGTCGTGCCCGGCGACGTCATCACGCGTGCGGGAGAAATCAACGAGCCTGCCGCAGCGGAGCTGCTCACCGCATTCGCATCGATGTCATCCGGAGAGACGTTGCTGCTCGCGATTACCCGCGGACCCGAGCGCATGGTGATCGGACTGCGCAAGCCATGAGAACGGTGCCGCAGAGTCCGGACGTCATCGGCTCCGATCCGCTCGACGACCGTCTCGGCTTCCGCCAGCCCGGCCCGCCACCACGTTCGCGGTGGCTTCGGAGCCGTCTCGCACTCGGCCTGTCGCCGACGCCCGGTCCAGCCGTCCTGCTGCTCGCTGGCCTCGCGCTCGGCCCACAGGGCCTGCACTTCTTCTCGAGCGAGCTGCTCGGCTACTTCGATCCGATCGTGGCCACAGCGCTGGCCGCGCTCGGCGTGCTCGTCGGCCTCGGCCTCGACTTGCGACGCCCCGGCGAGACACGGCTGCTCGGCGCGGCATCGATCGAGGCTGGGCTGACCGTCTTTCTCGTGGGCGCCGGTCTGACCGCGGTCGCGCGCGTGCAGCCGATAGCCGAACTGTCGGCGTGGACGGTCGCGATGATGCTCGGTGTCTGCGCCGCGACCTCGTCGACCGCGCTCGCCGGTGACACGATCGTCCAACGGCTCGCCACGCGCATCGGCGACCTCGATGACATCCTGCCCATCCTGCTCGGCGGCGCGGTCCTCGCGTTGACGTACGAAATCAGCACGCCAGCCGCGCTGTTGCTGGCCCTCCAGATCGTGGCCGTTGCGCTTGCGGTGTCGATCGGCGGCTGGCTGCTCGTCGCGCGGTCGGCGTCGGACGCTGAGCAGCGCGTGTTCGCGGTGGGCGCCATCCTCGTCCTCGCCGGCGTGGCGGAGGCGCTCTCGTCCTCGGCGCTGCTCACCGGCCTCACCGCCGGCGTCTTCTGGGGGACTGCGGGCGGAGAGTCGCGCGAGCGCATCGCCCGCGACGTGCGGCACATGCAGCATCCGCTGCTCGTCGTGCTCCTGCTGACGGCGGGCGCGCGCATGCGCTTCACGATGGGCATCGCCATCGCCGTTGCGGCGTTCGTCGCGCTCCGCTTCGTCGCCAAGGCAGCGGGCGGATGGCTCGTCGCGCGCATCGTGCGCCCTCGCCTGCCCGCCGGCTTCGGGCTGTTCCTGCTCTCGCCTGGGGTGATCGGCGTCGCCTTCGCGCTCAACGCGGAGCTCGCCGGCGGCGGCACCTCCGGATTCGTGCTCTCCGTCGCCGTCGCCGCGACCGTCGTCTCGGAGCTGCTCGCGCTGGTCATGCAACCGGGGACGCCGCCATCATGAGTCGCCTCATCGGCGTCGCGCTCGTGATCGTCGCCGTGATCTGGACGCGCGAGATGGGGCTGGCACTCGCCTCCGGCGGCCGCACCACCACGCTGGCGCTCGGCTTCACGCTCATCGTCGCGCTCGTCACGGGCGATCTGATCCGCCGCCTTCACCTTCCGCGGTTGAGCGGATATCTGATCTTCGGCGTGCTCGTCGGGCCGTACCTCGCCAACGTCATCACGGAACCGGTTGCGAGGCAGCTGCAGGCGGTCACGGGACTCGCGACGACGCTGATCGCGCTCATCGCCGGGCTGATGATCAACGTCGAGCGGCTGCGGGCGCGGCTGAAGGCCATCGCGACGATGACGGCGGTCACGCTCGCCGTCGCCGTTTCCATCATCTTCGTCGCGGCCTGGCTCACGTGGCCGTGGCTGCCGGTCGCTCCCGGCGCTTCCGGACTCGTCAAGCTCTCGATGGCGCTCGTGCTCGCCGTCTGCATCGTGAGCTTCTCGCCGACGATGACGGCGGCGGTCATCACCGAGACGGGCGCGCGCGGACGGCTCACGGATCTCGTCCTGGCGATCGTCGTCCTCGCCGACGTCGTCGTGCTCGTGCTCTTCTCGCTGTCGATGCAGTTCGCGCGCATTGCCGCGGGCGCGGCGCCCGGCGACGTCAACCTGCTGGTGCGCCTCGCCTGGGAGATCGGCGGGGCGGTGGCATTCGGCAGCCTCGTCGGCGCGGCGTTCGCCCTTTACCTGCGCTACGTCGGGCGCGAGGTGACGCTCGTGCTGATCGGCGTGTGCGTCCTCCTCAGCCAGGTGGGCGCGACCCAGCGGCTGGAGCCGCTGCTCGCGGCCCTGAGCGCCGGACTCGTCATCGAAAACCTGGCCGTCGCGCAGGGCGACGCGTTGAAGGCCGCCGTGCAGCGCGGCGCGCTTCCCGTGCTCGTCGTGTTCTTCGTCGCCGTCGGCAGCTCGCTGCGGTTCGAAGCGATCGCGATGATCGGCGTCATCGTCATCGCCGTCGTCGTGCTGCGAATGCTGGGCATCTGGATCGGGACGCGTGCCGGGATCGGCGTCTCCGGCGTCGACCCGCGCGTGAGCGCCCTCGCGTGGACCGGGCTCATCTCTCAAGCGGGCATCACGCTGGGCCTGACCGCCGTCCTCGCCGCCGAATTTCCCGACTGGGGCGCGCAGATCCAGATACTCGTCGTCGCGCCGATCGTGATCCATGAGCTGATCGGGCCCGTGCTCTTCCGCAACGGCCTGTCGCGTGCCGGCGACCTCGAGGCGGAGGCCCCACGGCCGCTCATCGTCGTCTCGAATCGCGAGCCCTACCTGCACAACTATGACGACGAGGGGCGCATCACGCACCGCGCCGCGACGGGGGGCGTCGCCGTCGCGCTCGACGCGCTGATGCGCGAACGTGGCGGCGTCTGGATCGCGCACGCCGCGGGATCCGCGGATCGTGCGGTCACCGACGTCTCGGACAAGGTTGCCGTCCCGCCTGATTCGCCGACCTATCAGCTTCGACGCCTCTGGATCGACGAGCAGCAGTTTGCCGCGTATTACGGCGGCTTCGCGAACGAGGGGCTGTGGCCGCTGTGTCACGTCGTCCACGTGCGGCCCACGTTCCGCAGCGAAGACTGGACCGCGTATCGCGCGGTCAACGATCAGTTCGCCGCGGCGATCGATCAGGAGCTGACGACGGCGGAGACGCCGGTGTTCATCCAGGACTACCACCTCGCGCTGGTGGCGCCGCGGCTGCGCGAGCGGAGGCCGGACGTGAGGACGGCGCTCTTCTGGCACATTCCGTGGCCGAATCCCGACCGTCTGCGCATCTGCCCCTGGCGTCGCGAGATGCTCGAAGGGCTGCTCGCGAACGACCTCCTCGCGTTCCAGCTCGATCGCGATCGCGCCAACTTCGTGCGGGCCGTCGAGGAGGAGCTTCCCGCAGATATCGAGGCAGACGGGACGCGCGTGCGTCTCGGCCGCCGGTGGAGCACGATCGTGTCGGTGCCGATCGGCGTCGATTACGACCGTATCCAGAGCGTCGCCCAGGACCCGGCGCTTGTGAGCGAGCAGCGGCGGATCATTGCCGCGTTCGGCCTCGATGCGCCGATCCTCGGCCTCGGCGTGGACCGTCTCGACTACACGAAGGGGATTCCCGAGCGCTTCGAGGCGCTCGACGCGCTGCTGACGCGCAGGCCCGAGCTGCGCGGGCGGGTGACCTTCGTGCAGATCGGCGTGCCCTCACGGTCGGAGCTGGAAAGCTACAGCGCCATCCAGCTCGAGATCGATCGCATCGTCGCGGATCTCAATCGACGCCATGCTGTGCCCGGCATGCCGCTGCCGGTCTACTACCACACGGCCGCGCTCGGGCTGCCCAGCCTCGTTGCGCTCTACCGTCTCGCGCACTTCTGCGTGGTCAGCTCGCTGCACGACGGCATGAACCTCGTCGCGAAGGAGTTCGTGGCGGCACGCGATGACGAGGACGGCGTGCTGGTGCTGAGCGCGCTGGCCGGCGCCGCGCACGAGCTTCACGAAGCGCTGGTGATCAACCCGTACGACATCGAAGGGTTCGCCGATGCGCTGAGCCGTGCCATCGACATGCCCGTGCACGAGCGTACGGCGCGGATGCGGGCGATGCGGCGCACCGTGGCGGGCCGCAACGTCTTCATCTGGGCGTCGGACATCCTCGAGGGGCTCGAGAGCATGTGGACCAAGCCGCTCCACTACGCGGCCCGCGCGCCGGAAGATACGCCGGTGTAGCAGGCGCGCCACGGGCGCGCCCCGCCGGAGCGGAGCGGGGCACGGGGCCCCCGCGAGCGACGGCGATGGGGGGTCCGGCGGGGCGAAGCCCCCCGGTTGATAAAGGAGTTCAGGATGAACACTGCCGCGCAACCGCTGATCCATCTCGACGGCGTCACGAAGGTCTTCTTCACGGACGAAGTCGAGACGCACGCGCTCGCCGGAATTCACCTCGAGATCAAGAGCGGCGAGTACATCGCGATCGCCGGGCCCTCGGGCTGCGGCAAGTCGACGCTGCTCTCGATTCTCGGCCTCCTCGATTCGCCGACCGAGGGCAAGTACACGCTCAACGGCAAAGCGGTCGCCGACCTCCCGTTGTCCGAGCGCGCGCGGGTGCGCAACCGCGAGATCGGGTTCATCTTCCAGAGCTTCAACCTGATCGGCGACCTGAACGTGTACGAGAACGTCGAGCTGCCGCTCACCTACCGCGGCATGAAGTCGGCCGAGCGCAAG
>JBMDXB010000166.1:0-94890 GCA_048594885.1 Vicinamibacterales bacterium | reverse complement strand
GAGGGATCGCGAACGTAAGCAGTTTCTGATTCGCGCACTGCTTACGTTCACGATCCCTCTCGATCTCACACCGCGCGAAGCGCGGCCCGACGGGCTGGCGCGTCCAAGTCCGCGAGATCCCTCGGCGCCTCGGCGTTCTCGGCGTCTTGCGTGGGCGGCGTCGATCTGAATCCCCCCCGCGAGTGACCAGCTACGCGTCACGCATCCTGTAGAATCAGCGTTCGACCATGCCCTACTACCTCGGACTGGACAGCAGCACGCAGAGCCTCAGCGCCCTCGTCATCGAAGTGAACGGTGGCGAGCGGCGGATCGTCTTCGATCACTCCTTCAAATTCGACGACGAGTTCCCCGAGTACGGCACGACGAACGGCGTGTTGCGCGGCAACGACCCGCTCGAGGTATGGTCTTCGCCGCTCATGTGGGCCGACGCGCTCGATCGGATGATGGCCATCGTCTCGCGCGAAGGCGGCTTCGACCTCTCGCAGCTCTCGGCGATCTCCGGCTCCGGGCAGCAGCATGGCAGCGTGTACCTCGAGCCCAACTCCGCGACACGCTGGGCGTCGCTCGACCCGCGTCAGCCGCTGGCGCGACAGCTCTCGGCGACCTTCACCCGCGAGCGGGCGCCTGTCTGGATGGACGAGAGCACGCGCGCGCAGTGCGACGCGATCGAGCGGGCGCTCGGCGGACCGGAAGCGGTGGCGCATCTCACCGGATCGGCGGCGACCGAGCGCTTCACCGGACCACAGATCCGCAAGTTCTTCGAGCAGGATCCCGGCGCCTACGCGCGCACCGGGCGGATCCATCTGGTCAGCTCCTACCTGGCTTCGCTGCTCGCAGGCGCCGACGCGCCGATCGATCCTGGCGACGGGGCAGGCATGAACCTGATGGACATCCACGCACGGCAGTGGGCGCCGGCCGCCCTCGACGCAACTGCGCCGGATCTCGCGTCGAAGCTGCCGCCTGTGCGGCCATCGCCGACGGTCGTCGGCCAGCTCTCCGCGTATTGGCAGGAGCGCTACGGATTCCCGCCAGTGCGCATCGTCGCCTGGTCGGGCGACAACCCCTGCAGCCTGGTCGGCAGCGGGCTCGTGCACGAGGGCTCAATCGCGGTGTCACTGGGCACGAGCGACACCGTGTTCGCCCTCACGCGCGAACCGCGGATCGTCGTCTCGGGCTCGCACGTGTTCGGGTCGCCGACCGGCGACTACATGAGCCTGACCTGCTTCAAAAACGGATCGCTCGCGCGCGAGCGCATTCGCGATCAGTACGGCCTCGACTGGGAAGGGTTCTCGCGCGCGCTGCAGACAACGCGCGCCGGCAACAACGGCGCGCTGATGCTGCCGTGGTTCGACCCGGAGATCACGCCGCGAGTCGATCGTCCGGCCGTGCACCGGCGCAACCTCGATGGCGCGGACCGGGACGCCAACGTCCGCGCGATCGTCGAGGCGCAGATGATGACGATGGCGAACCATTCCGCACCCGTTGCCGCAGGAGGCGCCAGCCGAGTGCTGGCGACCGGCGGCGGCTCAGCGAATCGCGCCATCCTCCAGGTGATGGCCGATGTGTTCGGCGCGCCGGTCTTTCAATTACCTGCAGGCAATTCCGCGTGCCTCGGAGCCGCACTGCGCGCGTATCACGCATACGAACTGTCGCAGGGGCACGAGCTCGAGTGGGCGGACGTGGTGCGGGGTCTCACCGAGGCGATCGACGAGAGTCGCGTCGATCCGGACCCTGCGAACGTCGCGATCTACGCTGATGCGCGACGCAACTACGCCGCATTCGAGCAAGAGATGCTGGCCGACTAGGGTTGTCGGATCCGTCCATCGGCGCGGGCGTCGGCGCAACTGCACTCGGAATCAGCTCTTTACACGCGGTACGAAGATGCTCAAGTCGGTAACGCGCGCCGCGTCGACACACTTCGCGAATGCGTGCTGCGTCTTGATGTTCGTGTAACCCAGCCGCTCGTAGAACCGGTGCGCCTCGGTACGGGGTGTACTCGACGAGAGCCTGACGACACCACACCCCTGCTCACGGGCCCACTGCTCCGCCCGCTCCATCAGCGCGCGCCCGATCCCTTGCGTGCGACGGGCGCTGTCGACGACGAGGCCGGCCACGACGACGAACGGATCCGCCTCGAGGTACTCCGCTACCACGGCATGCAGCCACGCGGTGACCTGGCCCTCGACTTCCGCCACCAGGATGCACTGTTGCGGACGGGTGAGAATCCGTGACAGCCGCTTAGAGACGCGGAACGGCTCGACGTCGTATCCGAGCTGCGTTGTCAGACGCGCGATCGCGGTGGCATCGGACTCGCGCGCGAGGCGAACGAACACTACATCGTCTCCGGCGCCGGCCACGCGGGCGCCGGACGCCCCATCCAGATCCAGCCGATGTAATCGACGAGCGGCGGGTCGCCTCCGCGATCGCGCAGGCGAGTGGCAACCTGTCCTCGATGATGCATCGTGTGCAGCACGACCTGGAGCAGGCTCTCGCCGAGCGTCGTGGGCGGCGCCTGTCCGAAGTGCTTCTCGATCTCCGCCTGCCACGGGAAGTCGAACGGCACGTCGAGTGCTGAGTCGCGCACGCCATCCAGATACTCGCGAAGTTCGAGGTAGTAGCGACGGACCCAGTCGCCGAGGCGTTGCAGGTTGCCGAACGTTGGCAATTCAGGGATATTCAACGGCTTCTTCTGCCACGCCTGCAGGTATGCCCATTGCGTGGTGTGGAAGTGGTACAGCCGCTCGCGCATCTCGTGGTCTTCGCGTAGAGATTCCGTGGCGAGGAGGGCCGACCAGATGCGCGAGTCCGCCCATTCCATGTGCACCAGCAGGTCGCGATATTCCCGAAGTGCCATAGGCCCTCCCTACCGTCCCAGCGGAGGCTGAAACGCATCCGGCAGGTGACGCCTGATGTCTGCCAGCAGCGCACGCGTCGCTGCGCCCTTCGGCCAACCCGAGGCGTTGCGGCATACCGTTTTGAGCCGGCGACCATCGATCATCAGGTCGAGCCCGGCGCTCGGTCCATCCGCCGCGGTTTCGCATCCCTCGCTGTTGAAGTCGCCGAACGCCGCCTGCGCCGCGTCGATCATTCTCACCGTGCTCTCCCGCGGCAGCTGCCGTTCGATTCTCGCAGGCGAATCGACAACCAGCCGGCCCGACTCGAACAGCTCCACGCGCACGGCGGCGCCTCGGCGCTCGTTCCAGATCCTGAGGATCACGACTGGCTGCGGATGTACCACCTGCGCGGCGGCCCTCGCCGTGCGCCACGCCTCGCGGCTCGCCCGGCGCAAGGGTCTCGGGCCCACGGCCAGCAGAAGGAAGATGAGAGCGGAGACCAGAACCGAAAGCGCCGCCGCGAACCGGCTCACCTTCATCGTGCTGCTCTCGGCTGTTCTGGCGCTACTCGATGCGTTCCGGCTCCAGCACCTTCTCCGTCACGCGGCCGTTCTCCGCGCTGACGTAATAGCACTTCGCCCCATCACGCGTACAGACGACGCGCTTCACGTCCTGGTCTTCGAAGTAGATGCCCGCGTTGTTGTCGCACGCGTAGCCCGGCTTCATTTCGCCGGACGCGATCAGCTTGTGATAGAGCGGCCGTCGCTCCCGTTCGCCATCGTAGTGTGGCGAGTGGCTGCCCTTCAGGAATCCGAGGCCCTTCACGATCGTCAGCTCTTTCGGGCGCGAATCGGTCGTCCCCTCCTCGAACCAGCAGAGCGACCCCGCGCTGGCGCCGCCGAGGACGATGCCGCGATCCCACGCTTGCCGCAGGATGACGTCGATGCCTTGCGCCTTCCAGATCGCCTGCTGGTTGAGCGTGTTGCCCCCCGACGCCACGATGCCGTCGACGTTCAGCAGAACGTCTTCCCAGCTCCGCGTTTGGCGTGGGCTGGCGATGAAGCTCGCCTGGTCCAGTGGATACACGTTGAGCGGCGCGCAGTTGCGATACCACGAGATGATGCTGCTCGGGCTGTCTGCTGACGCGGTGGGCAGAAACAGCAACTTCGGCCGCTCCTTGCCGGTGAGCGCGGCCATGTACCGGATGAACGCCGTACCGTAGGCGCCGCCGGCGATCAGGATCTTGCGCGTCGCGGGCGGACGCGGCGCCGCCTGCATGCGGGACTCGAGCGCGGCGCCGACCGCGCCGAGGCCCGTCGAGATCAAGAAGTCGCGCCGCCGCATTACTGGATGGACGGCTTGCGCGTCGTCACGGGCGCGTCGACCAGCGCCTGATGAACGGCGGTGGTGAACTTCTGGTGGATGTCGGTGCGATTCGGCATCAACTGCAGCATCAGCACCATGACCATCCGCGCCTCCGGATCGACCCGGTACGTCGTGCCGTACGCGCCGCCCCATCCGAATGCGCCAACCGAATCCATCCCGTTGGCGCCGTAGCGCTCGGTCATCTCGAACCCGAGCCCGAATCCCAGGCCGTCTGTGCGATAGAGGTTGCCGACCTGGTCGGTCGTCATGAGCATGACGGTGCGCGGCGCGAGAATCCGGACGCCGTCGAGCGAGCCGCCGTTGCGAATCATCTCGAGGAACCGGGCGTAGTCGCGGGCCGTGGAGAGCAGTCCGGCGCCGCCGGCAAAGCTCCGGCGCGGTCCATCCACGTAGTGTCCCTGTCCGCGGGCACCCTCGGGCGCACGCTCGGCGCGGCCCTCGGCGCCCGACGCGTAGACCGCGGCCAGCCGCGAGCGCTGCTCGGCCGCCAGGAAGAACTGCGTGTCCTTCATGCCGAGCGGGCCGGTGATCCGTTCGCGGATGAACCGATCGAGCGGCATCCCTGACGCGCGCTCGACGACGCAGCCGAGGATGTCGGTGGCGTATCCGTAGACCCACTGCTCGCCCGGCTGCGCGACGAACGGCAGCGTGCCGAGCCGCTCCATCGTGTCGCAGATCGGCTCGTCCTTGTCGGCCGTGTACCACCCGAAACCCGCCGCCGGTCCGAGACCTTTCGCTTCATATTCCTTCGCCACGTCGGCGCTCGTGCCGTACGAGATGCCGGCCGTGTGCGTGAGCAGATCGCGAATCGTGATCGCACGTTTCGCGGGGACGAACGTCACCGCGCCGTCCTGCCGTGTCGCAACCGTGGTCTTTGCATACGTCGGAATGTAGCGGCTGACGGGATCGCCGAGCGCGAGCTTCCCCTCTTCCATCAGCGACAGGATCGCCACGCTCGTGATCGCCTTCGTCTGCGACGCGATGCGGAAGATCGCATCCGGCGTCATCCGCCGGTTCGCTTCCCTGTCGCTGAAGCCGAAGGCACGTTCGTAGACCGGACGGCCGTCCTGCAGTACCACTGCGACGACACCGGCGACGCGGTTCTCGTCGACGAACTGCTGCAGCGCGCGGTCGATGCGCGCCACACGATCGGGCGCGAGAACCGGCCGCGGCGCCTGCGCAGGCACCGCGGCGGCGAGCAGCACGACACCAATGGCTCTCAACGTCGCGTTTCTCATGACCGTGCTCACCCAGGCCTACCGGGCCACGCCGAACTTGAACACCGTCCGCGTCTTGTAGGTCTCGCCCGGCCGGAGGATCGACGACGGGAACTTCGGCTTGTTGGGCGAATCCGGGAACTTCTGCGTCTCCAGGCAGAAGCCGCCGCGATACGGATAGATGTGTCCGCCCTTGCCCTTCAGCGTGCCGTCGAGGAAGTTGCCCGCGTAGAACTGCATACCGGGTTCCTCGGTCGTCACCTCGAGCGTCCGGCCGGATTTTGGCTCGACGACGCGCGCCGCGAGCTGCAAGCCGCCGGGCCCTGAGCCTGTCGAAGGGGTGCCGGAACGATTGAGCACCCAGTTGTGGTCGTAGCCCTTGCCGGCCTTGAGCTGCGGGTGGTCGTTGTTGATCCGCGCGCCAATCGCTGTCGCGGTGCGGAAGTCGAACGGCGTGCCCTCGACCGGCGCCAGTTCGCCCGTCGTGATCAGCGTCGCGTCCACGGGCGTATAGCGATCGGCATTGATCGTCAGCTCGTGGCCGAGGATGTCGCCCGAGTCGTGGCCGGCGAGATTGAAGTAGCTGTGCTGCGTCAGATTGACCGGTGTGGCCTTGTCCGTCGTCGCATGGTAGTCGACGATCAACTCGTTCGCGTCCGTGAGGGTGTAGGTGACCTTCATCGTCAGCGTGCCGGGATAGCCTTCGTCGCCGTCCGGGCTCACGAGACTGAACTCGAGCGCGTTCTGCCCCGCCGGCGACACCTTCCAGAGCAGCTTGTCGAATCCCTTGACGCCGCCATGAAGATGATTCGGCCCGTTGTTCTTCGCCAGCGTGTACATCTTCCCGTCGAGCGTGAACTGCGCCTTGCCGATGCGGTTGCCATAGCGGCCGACGATCGAACCGAAGTACGGGTTCTCGGCCAGGTAGCCCTCGAGATTGTCGAACCCGAGCACCACGTCGGCGAACGTGCCGGTGCGATCGGGCACCCTGAGCGAGGTGATGCGGGCCCCGTATCCGATGGCCTTCACCTCGACGCCGGTGGCATTCTTCAACGTGTAAACATCGACGACGGCACCGTCGGGCATGGTTCCGAACCTTTCCGTGGAGGCGGCCGGTTTGGGTGCAGGCGCGGGCGCCTGCTGTGGCTGTGATGGCGGTGGCGGCTCCGAGGTGCACGCTGCGGCGCCGGCGAGCGCCACCGTCGCGGCCACGATGATGAACTGACGCGCGATCATGAAATTGGCTCCTTCCGCCTTCGCGCATGCGCGCGGACGCGGCTTCGGCAAGACGAGTGGCGAAAGCCTATCACGGCGAACGTGCGTAGTAACATGTGCGCGTCCAGCATGCCGGGACTCGAGTTCAGGGATGTCCGCAAGTCCTTCGGCGCGGTGCGCGCGCTGACCGGCGTCACCTTCAGTGTCGTCGAAGGCGAGGCGCACGCGCTCGTCGGCGAGAACGGCGCCGGCAAGTCCACCCTGCTCAAGATCCTCGCGGGCATCGTGCGCCCGGACGGCGGCAGCGTCATCTGGCGTGACGAACACATCGAGCTGGCCAGCCCGCGCGACGCGCTCGAGCGCGGCATCGGCATGGTCTACCAGGAGATGCTCTCGTTTCCGAACCTGAGCGTCGCCGCCAACATCTTCGCGGGACGCGAGCTCACGACCGCAAGTGGACGCCTGCTGAAGGGCGAAATGCGCCAGCGAACGCGGACGCTGCTCGACGAGCTCCACCTGTCGATCGACCCCGACGCGCCGGCAGAATCGCTGTCCGCGGCGCACCGGCAGCTCCTGCAGGTCGCGCGCGCGCTCGCCTTCAGGTGTCAGATCCTCGTGCTCGACGAACCGACGACGTCGCTCACCGACGCGGAAGCGGATCATCTCTTCGCAGTGCTGCAGCGGCTGAAAGGCCAGGGGACGACGCTGCTGTACGTCTCGCACCGGATCCCCGAAGTGTTCCGGCTGTGCGATCGCATCACGGTGCTGCGCGACGGCGGCTACGTCGGCACCTTCGAGCGGCAGTCGGCGACGCCGGATGCCATCGTGCGCGCGATGGTCGGCCGCGATCTGCCGCATCGCGTCGAGTCGAAGCCACCGGAAGCGACCGGCGGGCCGGCGCTCGACGTGATCCGCCTGACGCGGCCGCCGTTCTTCGAGGACGTGACGATGAGCGTCGCGCCGGGAGAGATCGTCGGCGTGTTCGGCCTGGTGGGCTCGGGACGCTCCGAGCTGCTGGAGACGATCTTCGGCCTGCGACATCCGACCAGCGGCGAAGTCCGGATCGCGGGCCGGCCCGTGCAGATCCGCTCGGCGCGTCAGGCAGCGCGCGAGGGCATCGCGCTCGTGCCCGAGGAGCGGCAGCGTCAGGGCCTCTTCTTCAATCTCAATCTGCGCCACAACCTCGTCATGGCGCGCCGGATCGTCCGGGGCGATCTGCTGCTGCGCGCGCGCGTCGAACGGCGCGAGGCGGGGGATCTGGTGCGCGACTGGCGCATCAAGGCGGCGGGCACGGAAGTGCCGCCTGACTCGTTGAGCGGCGGCAATCAGCAGAAGGTGGTCGTCGCGAAGTGGCTGGCGACCTCGCCGAAGGTGCTGCTGCTCGACGAGCCGACGAAGGGCGTGGACGTCGGCGCGAAGTTCGAGATCCACGAGATGATCCGCCGGCAGGCGCAGGCGGGGCTCGCCTGCCTGGTCGTCTCGAGCGACCTGCCGGAGGTGCTCTCGATCGCGCAGCGGGTGATCGTCATGCGCGAGGGGCGCGTCCGCGGCATGCTGACGGGAACGGAGGCGACAGAAGAAGCGGTCATGCATCTGGCGACATCCGAATCGGAGGGCGACGCTGCGTGAAGAAACTGTGGCACACGCGTGAGCTGAGCACCGTCGCGATCCTGATTCTCGAAATCGCGTTCTTCGGCTGGTATCTCTGGCCAGAAGGCGCGCGCGCGCATCCGTTTCTCAACACCGAGAACGCGCTGCTGGTCCTCAAGTATTCGTCGATCTACGGCATCGCCGCCGTTGGCGCGGCGGTCGTGATCATCTCGGGTGGCATCGATCTCGCGCCGGGCGCAGTCATCGCGCTCTCGAGCGTCGTCTGCGGCGCGCTGTTCGTCGACGCCGGCTGGTCGCTCGAAGCGGCGATGGCCTGCGCGCTGCTCGTGGGACTCGCGACCGGCATCCTCAGCTCGGTCCTGATCGTCAACGTCAAGCTGCCGCCATTCATCGCGACGCTCGGCGTGATGGGCATTACGCGGGGCGTGGCGTTCATCATCACCGAGGGGCAGTACTACGACCTGTCGAGCAAGCTGCTGGGCGGCTGGCGACCACTGGGACTGCCGGCGGATTGGGTCGCGCCGCTCATCATGATCCTGCTCGCGGTGGTCTTCCAGATCCTGATGACGCGGTATCAGTGGGGCCGCGCCGTGTTCTCGGTCGGCGGCAACGAAACGGCGGCGCTGTTCTCGGGCATCGCGATCGGCCGGCTGAAACTGTCGGTGTACCTGCTCAGCGGCCTGCTCGCGTCCGTGGCCGGGATCGTGCTGTCACTGGTGCAAGGCCAGGGAAAGGCGGATCTCGCCACCGGCTACGAGCTCGATATCATCGCATCGGCCGTCGTCGGCGGCGCCAGCCTGTCGGGCGGCCGCGGCTCGGTGCTCGGCGCGGTGCTCGGCACGCTGATTTTCGGCGTGCTGCGCAACGCGCTGCCGCAGATCCCCGGCGCCACCTTCTACGATCGCCTGATCGTCGGGCTTGCCGTTATCATCATCGTCGTCATGGACCAACTTCTGCTCAAGCGAGGCAACTGATGAAGCGATTCGTTCTGATGCTAGCGTGCGCGGTTCTCGTCACGGTCATCGGCTGCCGCAAAGAGAAGGCACCCGAGGCTGGTGGCGACGCGAAGCCGCGCTACCGGTTCGCCGTGATGCCGAAGGCGCTCGATCTCCCGGTCTTCAATTACGCGCGCATCGGCGCCGAGCGGCAGGCAAAGCAGCTGGGCAACGTCGATATCGAGTGGCGCGCGCCGGATACAGCGGACCAGTTGCGGCAGAAGGAGATCCTGGAGTCGTTCATCACGCAGCGCGTCGACGGCATCGCGATCTCGACGCTGAACGGCGACTTCCTGACCGAGACGATCAACCGGGCGATGGACGCAGGCATCCCGGTGGTCACATGGGACTCCGACGCGCCGAAGTCGAAGCGCATCGCCTTCTACGGTGTGGACGACTACGATTCGGGCCGCATCATGGGCGAGGAGACGATCAAGCTGCTGGGCGGCAAAGGCACGGTGGCGATGATCACGAGCCTCGGCGCGACCAACCTGCAGCGGCGGCTCGACGGGGCGAAGGAGGCGCTCGCCAAGGCGCCGGGCATCAAGATCGTCGAGGTCTACGACATCAAGGAGGATGTCGTCCGCGCCGCCGAGATCATCCAGACCGGCGGCCGCCGCTATCCGGATCTCGCCGCATGGGTCTCCGTCGGTGGCTGGCCGGTGTTCACGCGCAACGCGCTCGCCAGCCTCGATCCGGCGAAGACGAAGGTCATCTGCTTCGACACGGTCGCGAGCGCGCTCGATCTGCTGCGCGAGGGCAAGGTGCAGGTGCTGCTCGGGCAGAAGTACTTCGGCTGGGGCAGCGAGCCAGTGAAGCTGCTCTACGACATCAAGCAGGGGAAGATGCCGGCGAACACGATCATCAACTCGGGCGTGGACGTTGTCACCAGGGACAACGTCGAGCAGTACGCGGCGGAGTTCAAACGGCTCGAGAAGGGGGAGTAGCCGGCGCTGATAACTTCTCGGCCCCGGATGCGTATTGACAGGCATGCGGGTGCTTCTGCGAGACGTTCGCCACGGCCTCCGCACGCTGGCGCGTTCGCCTGGTTTCTCCCTGATCGCCGTGGCGGTGCTGGCCCTCGGCATCGGCCTCAACACGACGGTCTTCAGCCTCGCGAACGCGCTCTTCCTTCGCCCCCTCCCGGTCAGCGATCCCGGCACGGTCGTGCGCGTCTACTCGAACCGATTCTCGAACACGCTTTACGGCCGCTACACCGAGCTGCGTGATCGGGCCTCGACGCTGGAGGGTCTCGCGGCGTACCGGCCGCAATCCTTCGGAATGCGGGTCGACGGTGAGGTCGAGCACGAGTTCGGTGACCTCGTCACCGGCAATTACTTTCCGGTCCTCGGTGTGATCGCAGCGCGCGGGCGTCTCCTCGCGCCGGCCGACGACTCGCCGTCCGCACCACCCGTCGTGGTTCTGTCGCACGCGTTCTGGGTCCGACGATTCGGTTCCTCGCCGGACATCATCGGCCGGACGATCGGCCTGAACGGTCATCCGTTCACGATCGTGGGCGTGGCGGCCAGAGACTTCACCGGCGTCCTCGCGCCGCTGGCCAGCGAACTCTGGGCACCGGTTGCCACCGACGCGGTGCTGCGGCCTTCGGTGGATTCTTCCAGGCGGCTCGAGGCGCTGACCTTCCATTTGATTGGGCGCCTGAAAGCCGGGATTTCGCGCGAGCAGGCTCAGGCGGACCTCGACACCATCGGGCGGCAGGCGCGCGCAGCCGAGGGTGAACCCGACCGTCCGCAGCCAGCGGTATCGGTCTACGGCAGCACCATGCTGCATCCGGAAGCGTCGCGACTCGCGACGACGTTCACGGCCGTTCTCATGGCGGTCGTTGGACTGCTGTTGCTGATCGTCTGTGTCAACCTGGCCAACCTCGTGCTGTCGCGTGCCGCCGGACGCGAAGTGGAACTGGCGGTTCGGCAGTCGCTCGGCGCCGGCCGATTCCGGCTCCTCCGTCAGCTGCTCACAGAGAATCTGCTGTTGTCGGCCGCAGGCGCGGCTGGCGGACTCGGGATTGCCTACGCGGCGGGACGGTTCGTCATGTCCGCTCGGCTGCCCGTGCCGCTTCCCGTGCTGCTGGATCTGTCGATCGACACGCGCGTCCTTGCGTTCACTGTGCTCGTCAGCGCCGGTGCGACGCTGGCGTTCGGCGCGGCGCCGGCGCTGACCGCCTCGCGGCTCGATCTCGTCCGTTCACTCAAGGGCGCCGGCGGCACCATGCCGCGGCATCGGCGGCTGCGCTCCATCTTCCTGGTCACACAGGTCGCGATGTCGATGCTGCTGCTCGTCGCCGCGGGGCTGTTCGTGCGCTCCGTCCGCAACGCCGACGCGCTGGACACAGGGTTCAATGCCACCAACGTCGTCGTGGCGGCGGTCGATCTCGACACGCGTGGCTATTCAGCAGCTCGCGGTGGCGAGTTCGCGCGTCTGGTCGCCCAGCGGCTCGACAGTGCCGCTGCCATCGCCTCGGCGAACATCGTCGACATCGTCCCGATGACGCTGTCGAACCAGACGGCGGCCCTGCTGCGCGACGAAGACGCGGAGCCGGCGGCCGGGCAGCCATTTCCGACGCCACGGATCTATACCAACGCCGTCGGGCCGGGGCATTTCCGGACGCTCGAGATTCCGCTGCTTGCGGGACGTGACTTCACGCACGCCGATGGCAGCGAGACATCGCAGGTCGGCATCGTCAACGAAACGCTCGCGCGCCGCTTCTGGCCCGGGAAGGACGCCGTCGGACAGCGCCTGCGGCCGGCGGGCGTCGACGGCGCGACGAGAGCGATCGAGATCGTCGGCGTCGTTCGCGACAGCAAATACGTCACCGTCGGTGAGGAGGCGATACCGTTCCTGTACCGGCCGCTGGCACAGGATTACACGCCGAGCATGGCCATCCTGGCGCGAGCGCGCGGTGACATGGCTTCAGCGGTTGCCGCGATCAACGAAACCGTCCATTCCGTCGACAGCGGGTTGGCCGTATTCCATGTCTCGACGCTGGCGAACGCGACGTCCGTTTCGCTGCTTCCGGCGCGCGTTGCCGGCTGGCTGCTCGGAGTGCTCGGCCTCATCGCCCTCGCCCTCGCTGCGCTCGGCACGTACGGAGTTCTGTCGTTTCTCGTCCAGTCACGAACGCGGGAGATCGGCGTCCGCATGGCGGTTGGCGCGACGCGCGGTGCCGTCCTCATGCTGGTCGTCCGGCAGGCGCTCGGCTGGACGGCCGTCGGCGGCTGCATTGGACTGGCACTCGCGCTCGTGCTGACGCGGTTCCTGGTGTCGCTGCTCTATGGCATCAGCCCGGTCGATCCGCTCACGTTTGCCGGCGTGACGCTGCTGCTCGCCGCAGTCGCTGGCGTCGCGGCGCTGGTGCCGGCCGTCCGCGCCAGCCGGATGGATCCCCTCACCGCCCTGCGCCATCGGTAAGCCTTGACGGTGCCGGCAGATCGGCAATAGTCTGCCGGCACATGAAATCACTTGCCTTTGCTGCCGTCCCGCTGCTTGCCGTCGCCCTCATCGGACAGGAGAAGAACCGCGCGATGAACGAAGTGCGTCTGATGACGGCTGACCCGGGACACTTCCACGCGGCGCTGATTCAGAAGGAGATGTATCCGGGGGTCTCGCCGAAAGTCGACGTCTATGCGCCGCTCGGCTGGGACCTGTTCGAGCATCTCAAGCGCGTGGCCGCGTTCAACAGTCGTGCGGAGCGCCCGACGAAATGGGACCTCGAGATCCACACCGGTCCCGACTACTTCCAGCGCATGCTGCGCGAGAAGCCGGGGAACGTCGTCGTGTTCTCCGGACGCAACAGGCCGAAGATCGACGGCATCGTCGCATCCGTCAAGGCGGGGCTGCACGTGCTCGCCGACAAGCCGTGGATCCTGTCGTCAGCCGATCTGCCGAAGGTCGAGTCGACGCTGGCGGAAGCCGATGCGAGGGGCGTGGTGGCCTACGACATCATGACGGAGCGCTTTGAGATCACGTCGATCCTGCAGCGCGCCCTCGTCAACGACGCCGCGACGTTCGGCGAGATGGTGAAGGGCACGGACGCGGATCCTGGCGTCTACATGGAGAGCGTGCACCACCTGATGAAGGTCGTCTCCGGCGCGCCGAACATCCGTCCGGCGTGGTTCTTCGACACCACCGAGCAGGGCGAGGGCTTCAACGACATCGGCACACACCTCGTCGATCTGGTGCAGTGGACGCTGTTCCCTGAACAGGCGATCGATCACCGCAAGGACATCCGGATCCTTTCGGCGCAGCGCTGGCCGACGTGGATCCCCGAGGCAGAGTTCCGTCGCGTGACCGGGCAGCCTGGCTTCCCGGCGACGCTCGGCGACCGCGTCAAGGACGGGAAGCTCGAGTACTACTGCAATACGCTCGCGACATACACGCTTCGCGGCGTCCACACGAAGCTGAATGTCATCTGGGATTGGGAGGCGCCAGCAGGCGGCGGCGATACCCACTACGCGTTCTACAAGGGTACGAAGTCGCGTGTCGAGGTGCGGCAGACGAAGGCTGACAAGTATCTGCCCGAGCTCTACGTCGTGCCGACGTCGCCTGCCGCGAAGGCGCAGGTGCTCGCGGCGGTGCAGGCGAAAATCGGGGCACTGAAACAGCAGTACGCCGGCATCGGCGTCGAGGAACGCGGCAGCGAGATCCACGTGACGATTCCGGCCGCCCTGCGCGAGGGGCACGAAGCGCACTTCGCGCAGGTGGCGACGAACTTCCTGAAGTACGTCCGCGATCGCCGCGCGCTCCCCGCGTGGGAGCGTCCGAACATGATCGCGAAGTACTACACGACGACGGCAGGCACGGAGTTGAGCCGGAAGAGCCCGGCGAGACCCGCGGCGCGGATCGCGCCGAAGTAGGGCGCGATTGCGGGGCGCGCACGCATGGTGTCACGTCGACACGTCCTCACCGCGCTCGCCACGGCCGCATTGTCGCCGGCGATGAGGGCCGGAGCAGACACGCCGCCGGGCGCGTGCGACTGCCACGTCCACATCTTCGGCGACGCCGCGCGATTCCCGTTCGTCGATTCCCGCACGTACACGCCGCCGCCCGCCACGATCGACCAACTACGCGCAATGCATCGGTCGCTCGGCATCGAGCGCGTTGTCATCGTCCAACCCAGCGTGTACGGGACGGACAACTCGTGCACGCTCGATGCGATTCGGCAGCTCGCGCCGCGCGCACGGGGAATCGGCGTGATCGCGACGAGGACGCCGGAGGCGGAACTGCGGCTGCTGCGGGCCGGCGGAATCGCTGGCATTCGGGTGAATCTCGGCACGGCCGGCATCACGGATGTCGAAATCGCCCTCCAGCGGTTGCGCGCCGCGCTCGTGCGCGCCGTGGATCTCAACTGGCACGTGCAGGTCTTCACGCAGCTCTCCGTCATCCAGGCGATGCGCGACGACGTGCTCGCGTCTCCGGTGCCGGTGGTGTTCGATCATTTCGGTGGTGCCCGCGCGCCGCTCGGCATCGCGCAGCCCGGCTTCGACGTGTTGCTCGACCTCGTCGCGAAGGGCAAGGCGTACGTGAAGATCTCCGCGCCCTACCGCAGTTCGGCGCAAGGTCCGGATTACGCCGACATGGCGCCGCTCGCGAAGGCGCTCATCGCCGCCAATCCCGATCGGATCCTCTGGGGGAGCGACTGGCCGCATCCCGACACCGCCTCCGGCCGCAAGCCGGCTGCGATCTCACCGTTCCTCCCAATCGACGACCTGCGCGTGTTCGAGCAGCTGACCGTATGGGCGCCGGACGCCGCCGTGCGGCGCCGCATCCTGGTCGACAACCCGGCGCGACTCTATGGGTTCTAGGTATTGTTGTATTCCCGCCTGGAGTACAATGGTGGTATGAAATTGAAGACGTCGATCACACTTTCGGCGGACGTCGTCAAGGCGATCGACCGCCTGGGGCGCAAGGGCGAGAGCCGGTCCCGCACGATCGAACGCCTCCTCGAAGATGGGCTCGCGGCCCTGGAGCGGCGCGCGGCGGACGAGCGGGATCGCCGGCTGATCGACGAACACGCCGATGCGCTCAATGCCGAAACGGCCGACGTCCTCGCCTATCAGGCGGATGTGTGAAACGCGGTGACTTCTACCGCGTCGCGAAACCGGGCAGCAGAGACCCGAAACGCTTTCGCGTGTTCGCAGTCATCAGCCGCCAGGCGTTGATCGATTCGAAGTTCTCCACCGTCGTCTGCGCGCCGGTCTATACCGCCCGCCTAGGCCTCTCGACGGAGGTACCCGTGGGTGCCGATGAAGGCCTCCGGCACGACAGCAGCCTCCACTGCGACGCCCTCGTCAGCCTCCCGAAATCCACACTCACGCATTTCGTCGGCGGCCTCCGACAGGAGCGGCATGCCGAGCTCGATCGCGCGCTCGTTGCGGCCCTCGGGATAAACGTGCGGGCGCTCTGAGATCGGAACAGCAACCATGCAGACCGTCCGCTGGGGGATGATCGGCTGCGGCGACGTGACCGAGGTCAAGAGTGGACCGGGATTTCAGAAGGCGCGCGGGTCGGAGCTCGTCGCGGTCATGCGGCGGGACCGGGCGAAGGCGGAGGACTACGCTCGCCGGCACGGCGTGCCGCGCGCGTATGACGATGCGGAGACGCTGATCGCGGACGCGGAGGTCGACGCGGTGTACATCGCGACGCCGCCGTCCAGTCATGCGCCGCTCGCGTTACGTGTGGCCGCCGCTGGCAAGCCGTGTCTGGTCGAGAAGCCGATGGCGCTGAACCACGCGGAGTGCGTCGCGATGACCGACGCCTTTGCCTCCGCGCGCGTGCCGCTGTGGGTCGCGTATTACCGCCGCGCGCTGCCGCGGTTCCTCGGCGTCCGCGACCTGCTCGCGTCCGGCGCCATCGGAGAGGTGACCTCCGTCCACGTCAGCGTGCAGAAGCCGCTCGCGACCGGCGCCGATGCCGCGCAGTGGCGGGTCGATCCAGCTGTCGCCGGCGGCGGGCTTTTCGTCGACCTCGCGTCGCACTGCTTCGATCTGATCGACTTTCTGCTCGGACCAATCGCCGCGGTCGAGGGCTACGCCACGAACACCGGCAGCACCTACGCGGCTGAAGACGTCGTCGCGGCGGCCTTCCGAACGAGCCCCGGCGCGCTCGGCACCGGCATCTGGAACTTCAATGCGCCCTCAGAGAACGACCGCATCGTCTTCACGGGCAGCGAGGGCGAGCTGCACACGCCGGTGTTCGCCGACGAGGACGTGATCGTCCGCACGAGCCGCGGAGAGCGGGTTCATCTCTTCCGCAACCCGCCGCACGTCCATCAGCCGCTGATCCAGACCATCGTCGACGAACTGCGTGGCGAGGGACGCTGCGCGTCAACCGGCGAAAGCGGCGCCCGCACGTCGTGGGTGCTCGACCGCTGCCTGGAAGGGTATTACAAAGAAAGGGGGCCGGCCAAGGCCGGCCCCTACTGAAGCTCTCGGACTTCTCGGACCCTCGGACTTCTCGGACCCTCGGACTACTCGGGCTTTCTGTGCAGCACTTCCTGCACCGGCTCCTTCTTCTTCTTGGACCCGAGCCCCTGGATTTGCACGACCGGCTCCGCCGGCGCTTCCTTCAACACGTGCTGCCGGTAGAGCGCGGCCATGCGCTCGTTCTCCTCCTGCTTTTTCCTGGCCTCGGCACGGGCGCGCAGCTTCTCCTCACGCGCGTTCTTGGCGATGCCCGCTTCGTCCAGGTCCGTCTGCTTGCCGGCGGCCACCGCTGCCGGATCCAGCACCAGGCTGTGCTCCGTGGACGCGAGCGGCACCGGCTTGTTGCCCGCGAAGATCTCGTGGCGGCCGTGCTCCTCGTACCACTTCGTGAGCGTGGCCGTCATGTGCATCTTCTCGATGATGTTCCGCCAACCGATGCCGGTGTTGTAGGCGCAGAAGGAGATCTCCCCTTCCTGCGTCGCATACGGGATGATGCAGCGCTCGGTCCGCCGGAAGTCGTAGTTGAACAGGTCCTGGAACCACATGCCGGCGATGAACAGGAAGTTCCAGCGATCCGCGCGGCGCTTCTCGATGTCCCGATCCGTCCGATCGATGCCGACCTTGCCGTAGTCGCGGCCGGTCGCGCCGAACGTCTTGTCGAACTTCTTCATCAGGTCGGCGATCCTAAAGTGCGTCGGCGCCTTGAACGGGTCGTAGTTCTTCATCAGCGCCAGCGCCATGCCGACGACCGACAGGAACCTGCCGCGCTGGGCGTCGTTCACCCGCCGCAGGTCTCTCGCGAGCTGATCGGCATGCAGGAACGCCGTGACCGGCACGGCCTCCTTGGTTTCCTTGTCGATCATCACCGCCATGCCGACGCCGCAGTTCGGGTGGCAGCCGCACGTCAGGTTGCCCCACTCGGCGCTCGGCCCGTGCACGAGGTCGGCCCAGTCGGTGAACGTGCCCATGAACGAGATCGGGAACCAGTCGCGTGTCGGCTCGCCGAGACCCGTCTGGGTCTTCACGTCGTGCGCCAGGTGCGACAGCGTGTAGCGCTGCGCCGCACGGCGCTCCGGCGTCACCTCCTCGTCCCGGCCCGTGAACGACACCGGCTGGAACGAGAGGAAGTTGATCTTCCGCGGGTTGTCCAGCGCGAACTGGACGACACGGCCAACCTGCTCGTTGTTGATGCCGTTGACGATCGTGATCACCGGGACGATGTCGATGCCGGCGCTCCACATGTTCTCGATGGCGCGCAGCTTGACGTCGAACAGGTTGCCGACCAGGCGGTGCGAGTTCGCCGCATTGCCGATGCCGTCGAACTGCAGGTAGGCGTAGCGCAGACCCGCTTCAGCCGCAGCCTTCGCGAACTCCCGGCTCTTGGCGAACTCGATGCCGTTGGTCGCCGCCTGGACCGAGTTGTAACCGACCTTCTTCGCGTAGCGCACCGCATCCAGGAAGTACGGCGACATCGTCGGCTCGCCGCCCGAGAACTGCACGGACATCTGCCGCCGCGGCTTGATCGAGATCGCGTTGTCCAGCATCGTCTTGATGTCGTCCCACGACAGCTCGTGGACGAACCCGACCTGGTTCGCGTCCATGAAGCACGGGTCGCACATCATGTTGCAGCGGTTGGTCAGGTCGATCGTCAGGACGGCGCCGCGGCCGTACTTGATCGTGCTGCTGCCGTGGTTGTGCAGCTTCTCGTCGTTGTGCGAGCGGATGTCGCTGCCGGGGAACGATTCCTCGAGGTGCTTGAAGAACGCCGGGTCGATCGCCATCACGTCCTCGAAGTGGCCGTGAATCGGACAATCCTTGACCATCAGGATCTTGCCGTCGCGCTCGAGAATCGTCGCCTTGATCTCCCCGATCTTTTCGGTCAGCAGAACCTTGTAGTCACGCTTGCCGTCGAGAATTTCCTGACGCGCCTCGCGCACGCAGACGGGGCACAGCGAATCGGTTTCGCGCGGCCAGCCGAGCGGCGGCTTCACCTTCTGATGCGACTTCTGCAGCGGCAGGTCCGACCAGGACGGGGTGAACGGCTTGCCCGGGCTGATGCTGTTGAGCGTGTCGAACAGGGTCCACGCCCCCTGCGCGACGAACGTCAGCCCCTTCTCTACGTACTTAATAGGCTTGTGCATAGGGCCAGCATACTTAGCCGGTGTGCGGCTGAGCCTCAAAATTCGGGCAAATGGGCCGTTTCTGGGGTGAACTGGCAGATTTCGCGGGCTAACGGACGGGAAAAACAGCTAAGGCTGAGGTGGCGCAACTCGTTTCGGCGCAATCACTTGGCTCCGAAAACTCAGCGACCCGCGATACTGCCACACGAGCCGAAACGCGAGCAGCGCGCCGACGATGGCTGCGTAGTACACAGGGGAACCGGTCGCGACCTTCACCTTCCACAAATAATGCACCGCTCCCGCCAGCGCGGAGACATACACGAGGCGATGGAGCGTCTGCCATTTTCTGCCGAGCCGGCGAATCCAGCCTTTCGTCGACGTCAGCGCCAGCGGCAGCATCGCAACGAGCGCAACGAATCCGGCCGTGATGAACGGCCGCTTCGCGACGTCGGTCAGCGCTTCACCGGGTCTGAAGTTCAGGTCGAAGGCAAAGTACGTGAGAAAGTGCAGCGCGCCGTAGAAGAACGCGTAGAGGCCGAGCATCCGGCGGTACTGAATGAGGCGATGCCAGCCTGTCACACGCCGCAGCGGCGTGATCGCGAGCGTGGCGATGAGCAATCGCAGCGTCCAGATACCCGTCTCGAGCTGAAGCGTTTCGGCCGGATTGACGCCGAGGTCGCCCCGGTACGTCCGCCACGCCAGCCACAGCGCGGGTACGAGCGCCCCGACGAACATCACGAGCTTCGAAAGTCGCATCATCATTGGTGTGGAGGCGGAGCTTGCTTCGTCCTTGGGCCGACCAAGGTCGGCCCCTACCGTCGCGCGGCAGCCTAATAGAACTTCCGCAGGTCCATGCCGGCGTAGAGTGACGCCACCTGGTCGGCGTAGCCGTTGAAGATCTGGGTCGGATGATTCATGAAGAATCCCGGAATCCGCCGCTCCTTCTTCTGACTCCACCGCGGATGGTCGACCTCCGGGTTCACGTTCGAGTAGAAGCCGTACTCGCTCGCGTTCGCGAGATTCCATGACGTCGGCGGCATGCGATCGACGAACCGGATCCGCACGATCGACTTGATGCTCTTGAACCCGTACTTCCACGGCACGACCAGGCGAATCGGCGCACCGTTCTGATTCATGAGCGTCTTCCCGTACAACCCGACGGCGAGGATCGTGAGCGGATGCATCGCCTCGTCCATGCGCAATCCTTCGACGTACGGCCACTCGAGCACGGCGGTGTTCTGACCCGGCATCTCTGACGGTCGGTGCACCGTGGTAAACGCGACGAAGGTTGCCTTCCCCGTCGGCTCCGCACGCTTGATGACGTCCCGCAGCGGGATGCCGACCCACGGGATCACCATCGACCACTGCTCGACGCAACGAAGCCGATAGATGCGCTCCTCGAGCGCGTGCGGCCTGATGAGATCGTCGAGGTGATAGTCCGCGGGTTTACTGCAGTGCCCGTCGATTTTCACCGTCCACGGGCTCGTCGTCAGCCGCCCGCCGTAGCGTTGCGGATCGTTCTTGCCGGTGCCGAACTCGTAGAAGTTGTTGTAGCCCGTGATCTCCTTGAACGAGTTCAGCGGCTCGTCGGTGGCGACCACCTTCGGCTTGACGTTTTCCAGCGGCGTCTGCGGCGGCGCGGCCGCGGGAAGCGCCGAGATCGGTTCGTCCGCGCACGCCAGCGCCAGCGGCGCGGCTGCCGCTGTCAGCGCAGCGCTGCCCGCAAGGCGGATGAACTCGCGACGGCGCAGGTAGAAGCGCTCATCGGTAATCTCGGACGAAGGGATGTCAGCCGTCGTCTTCAAAAGCATCGAAGTCAGTTTACCCCTTACCCTTTACCCTTTACCCCTCCTCTAAACACCAAAGTCCGCTCTTTGCTTCCCTCCACAGTTCAGAGAGAATGCAGCTGATGGCACACGGGCCGGTCGATCCACGATGGCCGCGTCTCCTTTCGCTTGCGGTCCACGAGTTCAGGACGCCCATGACTGTCGTCGCCGGTTACGTCCGCATGCTGTTGAAAGACCGGGCGGGCCCGCTCAGCGATCAGCAGCGCCGGCTGCTCGAGGAGGCGGAGAAGTCGTGCGGACGGCTGTCGGCACTGCTGGCGGAGATGAGCGACCTGTCCGCGCTCGAAGCCGGCACCGCGGCGTTCAACAAGAGCACGATGGACCTGCGTCAGGTGCTGCGCGACGCCGCGGCCGCCCTGCCGGAAATCCCCGAGCGCGAGATCACCGTGGACGTCACGACCGGTGACGGGCCGGCCACCATCACCGGCGATCCGGCGCGCCTGAGAACGGCGTTCGGCGCCATTCTGCACGGGCTGCGGCGCGAGCTCGTCAACAGCACGCGTCTGCTTGTCAGCGAGTCGACGCGGACTGTCGAGGGAGCGCCAGCCTCGTGGATCGCGATCGGAGACGACGAGCACGTGGACGCGCTCCGCTCCGCCAGACCCGAAACGCTCGGACCGTTCGATGAGTGGCGCGGCGGGTGCGGCCTCAGCCTCGCCATCGCACGCCGCGTGATCGGCGCTCACGGGGGCGCATTGCTCGCCCCGCCGGACGGCGCAAAGGCGGCCGCCGCCGTCGTCCTCCCACACGCCTGAGCTAACGGCACCGTACAGGTCGTCCGCTGTTGAGGTACGACTCTTGTATACACCCGCTCCACAGCAGGAAATGTGTAACGTTTCTTACGTACTCCCAAGGACCCCTGAATGAACAGACCCTTTGTCGCGATTGTCGACGATGATTCGTCGTTTGCAGCCTATCTCAGAACCTTCCTGTCGCAGCGCGGCTATGAAGCGCGTTGCTACACACGCGGTGACGAGCTGCTCGCCGCCATCAAGCAGCATGAAGCTCCTGACGTCATCCTGCTGGACGTCATGATGCCGGGGCTCGATGGCCTCGCCACGCTCAAGGCTCTGAAATCGTCGCGTCCCGAGGCGCAGGTCATCATGCTCTCGGGCCGAAACCAGGCATCCACCATCGTCGAGGCGGTGCGGTTGGGTGCCGCCGACTACGTCGTCAAACCGGACGATCCGGAGGGCCTGGGCGAAATTGCGCTCGACGTCGCCATCAAGAACGCCATCGAGAAGACGCGCCTTGTTTCCGAGCTGAGCGTCCTTCGCCGGCAGCTCAGCGACGACGAGGACCGCGCGGTATGGGGCAACAACGAGAAGATGCGCAGCATCGCGCAGGTCATCGAGCAGGTCTCTGACAGCGACGTGACCGTCTTGATTCGCGGTGAGAGCGGCGTCGGCAAGGAGCTCGTGGCGCGCGCCATCCACCAGCGATCGACACGGCGGAACAAGCCCTTCGTCAAGGTGAACTGCGCGGCGCTGCCTGCCGAGCTCCTCGAAAGCGAGCTGTTCGGTCATGAACGCGGCGCGTTCACCGGCGCCGCCACCACGCGGATCGGCAAGTTCGAGCAGGCGCACGCCAGCACGCTGATGCTGGATGAAATCGGCGAGATGAAGCCGGCGCTCCAGGCCAAGCTGCTGCACGTGCTCCAGGATGCCGAGTTCACGAAGCTCGGGAGCAACAAGCGCATCGAAGTGGACGTCCGTGTCGTCGCCGCCACGAACCGCGATCTGGAGAAGATGCTCCAGAGCGGCGACTTCCGCGAGGACCTCTACTACCGCCTCAAAGTGATCGAGCTGACCGTGCCGCCGCTGCGCGAGCGGCGCGAAGAGATTCCCACGCTCACCGACTTCTTCGTGGCGCGTTACGCGCGCAAGTACAACCGGCCCGCGACATCGGTGAGCGACGAGCTGCGCCACATGTTCCTGCAATACGACTGGCCCGGGAACATCCGCGAGCTCGAGAACATGATCAAACGGATCGTCATCCTCCAGGACGAGACGCTGGTCGTGCGGGAGATCGAGCAAAACATGCAGCGCGCCGCGCCGGTTGCGGCGGCCGCGCCCGTGCCGGTTCTCGTCGGCGCCGGAGTCGCGGCGGCCGCCGCGGCCAGCGTGCCCGCTGGCGGTGGACACTTCGCACCCGATCCCGAACCTGCGGTTAACGAGGAAGAGGCCGAGCCGGCGGCCGACGAGATGGGCGGGTCGCTCGCCATGGTCGCGAAGGCCGCGGCCATCAAGGCGGAGCGGGCGGCCATCGAGCAGACGCTGCGGCAGGTGCACTGGAACCGCCGCAAGGCGGCGCAGGCGCTCGGCGTCAGCTATAAGACGCTGCTCAACAAGATCAAGGAGTGTGGCATCAGCCGCGCGTAAACGGAACGGACGTCGACTCACTCCGCGGCGCCGCCGACGTGCACGCCCGCCCGCGCGGAAGAACCCACGGCGTCAACTGAAGGCCGCGCGGCGTCAGCGGTGGCGGGACGACCCGGACGGTCGAGAATGCCCTGCAGTTGCAGCTCGAGCTCCCACACCGAATCCGGATGGAAGTACCGGCGCAGCTCCGCCGGCAGCGACATCGGCCCGACGTTGCCGCCGCCGGCTGCCGACAGCACCACGGAGTAGTGCTGCAGCGCGAGGCGGTGCGCTGCCGGAGACATGTTCTCCGTCTTGCCGATTGGAAACGCGAACACGTCGACCGCGTGCCCGAGCGCCTGCTCGAGATCCGCCTGCGACCCGGCGATCTCCGCGAGCAGCCGCGCGCTGTCGTCCGTGCCGCAGTCGAAGTGCGTCCGCGTGTGGCTGGCGATGGTCATGCGGTGCGCGTCGAGATACCGTACCTGCTCCCAAGTCAGCGACGGAAAGTCGCGTTCGCCGCGCTCGACGTCGTGTGCCAGCTCGCTGCCGTCGGCGACGTGTGTCGTGCACACGCAAATCGTGACCGGCACGTCCTCGAGCTCAGCAACCGCGCGAAGACCAAGATAGTTCTCCGCATACCCATCGTCGAAGGTCAGCACCACCGTCGGCGCGTCGACCTCACCCGTTTCGAGCATACGCAGCGCGTCATGAAGAGCGACGATGCGGTAATGCTTCTTCAAATAACGGACGTGCTCGGCGAACACCGCCGTCGGAATCCCCATGGTCTTCGGGCGGTCCGAAGTCAGGTGGTGATACAGAATCGTGACAGGGAAACGGCATCGGCGGCGGTTGCGGTGGTTGCGGACGGCGAGCAACGGCAGCACGGCCGTACGTGCGAGGCGCTTGGCGAGACTCCGCGTGTACTGCAGCCGCCAGCGCCGCCGCCGCCGCCGAATCGCACACTCGATCGCGTGGACCTGATGCGGCTGATACCCCTTGTACAGTCGTCCACCGGCAGGCTGGGCACGCTCTACGGTCTGTCCCCGTTCCATCTGGCGCAGCACGTCGACGATCAGATCGACGCCGACGAGGTCGGCCTTCACGCACACGCTCTCGGGCGTGTCGAGGGGATCGATGCGGAACGTCTGCTCTCCGAGTATGGCGCCGGCGTCCACCTCTTCGACGACTCGATGGACCGTGACGGTCTGGGTGCCACACCCATCGAGCATCTCCCAGAGCCCTGGCGCTCCGCCCCCGCGATAGTCCGGCAGCTTGTGCTTGTGAATGTTGATGGACCCTTGACGCGGAATGGCGAACAGTCTCGGCTTCAGAATCCGTGTGGCGTAGATCAGTCCGACGTCGGCGTCACACGTGCGGACGAACGCCAGCGAGGCCGCGTCGTGCAGGTCGGCGGTGAAATGGAAATGCACGCCGCGCGCTTGCCAGTGCGTGCTGACGTCCTCGAGCGTGCGCACGCGGCCGTTGGGAAATCGCGGCGCAGCGTGAATGCGCCGCAGAATCTCGTCACCGCAGGCGATGATCGCTGCGCGACCCCTGCGCCACACGCGCGCTGCAGCGTATCTGAGGAAGTCACGCTGTCGGGCGAAACGCAGCCAGCGGCGCAGCCGGCGGGCGCGTGAGAGCGGCGGCCTGCCGGTCTCGACGAGCACACCGGCAATCTGCACATCCGGCAGATCCGCGTCGAGGCGCCACAGCAGATGATGCAGCGCGTCGGGCGAGGCCGACGTGTAGATGACGAGGCGCATTCCCGCTACGGCTTCAGCAGGCGAACGACGCCGCCCGTCGCGACCACGGTGTTCCCTTTCGCGTCCGTTCCTGTGAACGTCGAGTGCGCGTTGTGCTCGGAAGCGAGCGCGCTGCACCACCGCGTCGGCAGCGTGATGCTGCCGTTCGCGGGCACGACGATGTTCAGGTTGTTGATGTCGTTGATGGGCCAGCCGTCGAACGTATCAAGACGCTTGGTAAATCTGACCTCCAGGCCCGATTCCTCCTTCAGCACCTGGTCGTAAAACCAGGTGTTGTTAAGGTTCGCGCAGCCGGAGACGTCGGTGATCGGCTTCCCACTATAGGGAACAGGGTTCGGCGCGATCGTGACCTTCACGGCCGCGGAACCCGGCGTCGGCGGCGGCGGCGGGTCCGTCAACGGCGACGGCGACGTCGGCGATCCATTGCCGCCGCAGGTCGCGCTGGCCAGCGCGGCAACGAACACCAACAGCATAGGTACGCACTTGCCGGACATCACAGTACTCCTCACGTTGCCCAGAACAGCTCTCCACACCACGGCCGTTCGCACGGTGCAAGACCTTCACCAGCGCGCGCACGGCCGGGTAATCCTCAACGTTTGTCCAGCGTTGCTGTCGTGTGAACGGTTTATGCACTGTAGCGCGGGCGTGCTGTGCACCTCGTGAATTCGGAGCGACCGTTCATCGCTGCGAAATCCCGAGACAACTCACAAGAACCGAAACGGTTCGGGTCGCGCCGCAGGCCGATCCGTAACCGAGAGGGGCGGAGCCTTGACAGATCGCCTTGTATCGCGCGGACGCCGCATCTCGAGCTGGATGATCACGCTCGCTCTGGTGTGCGTGTCGAGCTTCGATGCGACCGCGCAGTCGCGACGGCTGCTCATACCCTCGGTATCGATCGGAACCGTGCACGACGACAATCTCTTTTCACGGAAGCGCGCGGTCGGCGATTACATGACGCAGCTTCGCCCCAATCTGCAGGGCATCTTCAAATCGCCGACGGCGGAGATTCGCAGCGAAGCCTCGTTCGACATGCAGATGTCGGCACGGCACGAAGCGCTCAGTACCTTCGATGCGCGCCGTCACGCGATGTTCGACGGCCGGATCCAGACGTCGCCGCGCGCCGGCTTTGGCCTGATCGGCCGCTACGATTCGACCGAGACCCCCTCCGAACTGAACATCGAGAGCGGCATCATGCTCGATCGCCAGCGCGCGCAGCGCTGGCAGCTCACGCCGTCGGCGTCGTTCCGCCTCTCGCCGCGCGCCACCCTCACGACGCAGTACGACTGGACGACCGAGTGGCTGTCACGGCGCGACGCTGGCGACCTCCACGTCGCGCGTCTCGGCGTCTCGCAGCAGCAGACCCCGCGGACGATGTGGAGCGTGAGCTACCTCGGACGCCTGTTCGACAACGGCCGCTCGGAACGGTGGTCGCAGTCCGTGCTGCTCGGATGGAACCGTCAGATCACCCCGCAGGTGCGACTGTCACTGCAGGCCGGCCCTCGTGTCACCTCTTATCGCGGTGTCACGTCGGAGGTGCTCGCCACGCTCGTGCACCGGACGCCACACGGCCGCCTGCTCACCGACTACTGGCACGGCGAGACCATCGTCCTCGGCATCCCCGGTCCGGTGCGCATCCACAGCGGCACGGTGAAGTGGACGCGCACGGTGCGCCGCGACCTCGACCTCGGCGTGACGGCGGGCATGTTCAACAGCACGTCGATCGACCGCGCGGTTGCGCGCGTCGTGCACAGCGCCGTCATCGCCGCGTGGCGCTTCGGCAATCACTATCTGCTGACCACGTCCTACGGCGCCGACTTCCAGAAGGGCGACATCAGAAGCCGCTTTCTCTCCGCCGAGCGTATCCGCCGCGGGGTGTTTCTCGTTCGTCTCACCATCTCACCTCGCTTCGGCATGGACAGCGAACAGACCGAAGTCTCCGACGAGCCATCGACACCTGTGAAGGGAGTAATCAAATGAACCGCGTGCCTGCCATCCTCGCCGCCTGCGTGATCCTTGCGGCGCCGATTGCTGCACAGGACGCCCAGCGTCCATCCACCGGCGCCGGCGCCGCGCCGGCCGCACCCGCGAACGGCACGGCGTCGGCCGCCAACGCCGCGACCGATATCGCGGACTACAAGATCGGTCCCGAAGACATCCTCGACATCTCCGTCTGGAAGAGCCCCGAACTCACCCGCACGGTTCCGGTGCGGCCCGACGGCAAGATCTCGCTGCCGCTCGTCAACGACATCCAGGCGGCCGGGCTGACGCCGGCGGCGCTGCGCGCGCAGTTGACGTCGCGGCTGGCCGAGTACGTGCCGAGCCCCGAGGTGTCGGTGATCGTGCGGGAAGTGCACAGCACGAAAGTTGCTGTCATCGGCTCCGTGCGAAACCCCGGCCGTTACGAGCTGCGAAGCCCGGCAACGGTGCTCGAGATGATCGCGCTGGCTCAGGGCTTCACCGACTTCGCCAACCGCGATCGGATCTTCGTGCTGCGGCAGACAGGCAACGGCACGCCGCAGCGCATTCCTTTCAACTACCGGAAGATCGTCGACGGCAACGGACAGGACAACTTCCTCGTCCAGCCCGGCGACATCATTGTCGTTCCCTGAGGTTCCCCGATGCCGCGCGATATCCCGTTTCCCCCTGCCGACGAATCGTTCCTGCTGCGCACGATCGAGATTCTGCGCCGGCGCCGCGCGATCGCCGCGGTCGCCTTCGCGGCCATGTTCGTGTCCGCACTCTCGTTCGCGCGCGGCCTTCCGCATCTCTATCGCAGCCACGCCGTCGTGCTCGTCGAACGCCAGTTGCCCGAAACGTTCGTTCGGCCGGCTGTGACTGGTGAGCTCGAGAGCCGCCTGCACGTCATCCGTCAGGAAGTGCTGTCGCGGACCCGGCTGACCGATCTGGTGCAGCGGTTCAACCTCTATCCCTCGCAGCGTCAGCGCGGCGACATGGAGTCCGTGCTCGAGCGCATGCGGCAGGACATCCACGTCGAGCAGACCGGCCCCGAGCAGCTCAATGGACGGACGAAGACCGTCGCGTTCAACCTGTCGTTCACCGGCGGCTCACGCGAGACCGTCGCCGACGTGACCAACGCGATTGCTGCGTTCTACGTCGCGCAAAACAACCAGATGCGATCCGAGGAGGCGACGCGGACGGCGGAGTTCCTGCGCGAGCAGCTCGATGCCGCCAAGCGCGAGCTCGAAAAGCAGGAGGGTATCGTTCGCGCCTACACGACGCGGCACGTCGGCCAGTTGCCGCAGCAGGTGGACGTCAACCTGGCGACGCTGGAGCGCCTCAACACGCAGTTGCGGCTCAACGGCGAACGGCAGCTCCGGACGATCGAGGCGAGGGAGAAGCTGCTGGAGAACGTTCCGCCGACCGTGCCGGTGGCGGCGGCCGGCGATGCGGATCCCGCGACGCTGGCGCGTCTGCAGCGTCTGAAGCAGGAGCTGGCGCAGACCGAGGCGAGGGGCACCGACAAGCATCCCGACGTGCGGCGGCTGCGCGACGAGATCGCGACCCTCGAAACCGAGCTGAAGTCGAAGCCGGCCGGCACGAACGGGAACGGCAACGGCAACGGGAATAGCAACGGAAACGGGATCGGGAACGGCAACCACGACACGCCGCAGGCCTCGCCCGCGCCTGCTTCACTGCGCGGCCGCAGCGCGACGATCCAGGCGCTCGACGCCGAGCTCGAACGGCTGAAGAACGACGAAGCGACCCTGCGCCGCACGATCGCGACGTGGGAGCAGCGGCTCGAAGGCGTCCCCTTCCGTCAGACCGAGTTCGCGCAGATCAGCCGTGACCATCAGGGTGCCAAAGACGTCTACGACTCGCTCCTGCGCCGCTACGAGGAAGCGCAGGTCGCGACCAGCATGGAGACGGAGAACCACGGCGAGCGATTCCGCATTCTCGAAGCGGCGGTTGCGCCAGAGGGCCCGGCAGCGCCGAACCGTCCGCGTCTCTTGATTCTCGGGTTCCTGCTCGCGGTGCTCGTCTCCGGCATGGTGGTGCTCATCGCCGAGCAGTTCGACACGTCGTTCCACTCGGTGGACGACATCCGCCACTTCACGTCGGTCCCCGTGCTCGGCTCGATTCCAAGGATTGCCGCGCCGTCGCGGAGGCATCGCGTGAGGACAGCGCTCATCGCCGCGTCGGCAATCGCCGGACTGTGGCTCATCGCCGCCGCATCGTCATGGCTCGCGAGCGGCAACGAGGAACTCGTGCGCATCCTCTCGCGCACGTAAGCAGTCGCACACTCGAGGTCATCCATGAACCCACCACGCATCGACGACAAGCTGGTCAGCCTCAGCGCGCCGGAGTCGCTGGCCGCCGAACAATATCTCGGCCTCCGTTTGAAGATCGAGCGCCTGCGCCAGACCCGCGACATCCGGGTGATTGCCGTCACGAGTCCGCGCACCGGCGACGGCAAGACCGTGACGTCGATCAATATCGCAGGCGCGCTCGCGCGCGGCACCGATTCGCGCGTGCTGCTGATCGACGCCGACCTGCGCAACCCATCGGTTGACACGAGCCTCGGCATCGCGACTTCCGACCTGACCGGCCTCGCTGAGGCCGTCACGGATCCGCGTCTCGGCATCGACGACATCATCCGCCGCCCGGAGCATCTGGACTTCGCGGTCGTGCCGGCGGGGGGCGGAACGCTGCCGCCGCACGAAGTGCTGCGCTCGCCTCGCCTCGAGGTGCTTCTGAACGAGGCCCGCGAGCGGTTCGACTTCGTGCTGCTCGACACGCCGCCGCTGGCGCCGGTGTTCGACGCCGCGCTGCTCTCTCGCGCGGTGGACGGCATGCTCATCGTCGTCGCCGCGGACAGCACGCCGCGAAAGCTGCTCGACGAGGCCTTGAACCTCCTCGATCCGGCGAAGGTTCTCGGCATCGTGTTCAACAACGATCGCCGTCCGCTGGCCGGCCAGTACGACGGCTATTACCGCCGGTCGTACACGGGACGGCGCCCGTCCGCCGCACGGTCATGAGACCCGCCCACATTCCGCCGATCGTCGGCCTCGTCGCGCTGGCGGTCCTGTCCGCCGCCGGCCGCAATCAGCCGGCCGACCTGCTGCTGGTGCTGCTGCTCGTCCTCGGGCTGCGCCTCGCGATCACGACGATGGAGCGGCAGGGACGATTCGCGCGCCGCATCGTCATTCTCGGCGCCGGCCCGATCGCCGCACGGCTGATCGAGGAGATCGAGTCGCTCGAGGAGGCGCGCTACGCCGTCGCCGGCGTCGTGTCGCAGCGCAAGCCGGACGATGCGGTGCTGGCGCAGCGATGGTTGGGCGGCTTCGAGGATCTCGCGGAGATCGTCGAACGCGTGCGCTGTTCGCGCATAGTCGTCGCACTCGACGACCGACGCGGTCATCTCCCGCTCAAGCCGCTGCTCGAATCACGCATCCGCGGCATCGTCGTCGAGGACGCGCTGGAGTTCTACGAACGGTTGACGGGAAAGATGGCGATCGAGGCGTTGACGCCCGGAGCGCTGATCCTGTGCACCGGCTTCCGCAATTACGGTCCGGGCGAGTTCGTCGCGCGGATGATGAGCGTCTTCTTCGCCACGCTCGGCCTGATCCTGACGGCGCCGCTGCTCGCGTTGATCGCGCTTGCGATCAAGCTGGACTCACGCGGTCCCGTGCTCTTCATCCAGGAACGCATCGGGCGCGACGGGCGGCCGTTCAGGCTCATCAAGTTCCGAACGATGCACCCGGCAGACGAACGGCAGTCTGAATGGGTTCATGACAACGAGGAACGGATTACACGTGTCGGGCGGTGGCTGCGGCGCTTCCGGCTCGACGAGCTGCCACAGCTCGTCAACGTGCTGCGCGGCGAGATGAACCTGATCGGTCCGCGCCCGCATCCGACGGTGAACCAGCAGATCTTCGTCGACAACATCGCC
This sequence comes from Vicinamibacterales bacterium, assembly GCA_048594885.1. GTDB lineage: Bacteria > Acidobacteriota > Vicinamibacteria > Vicinamibacterales > 2-12-FULL-66-21 > JBMDXB01. The sequence continues at coordinate 64,183 of JBMDXB010000166.1, read as the reverse complement.
TACTACGGGCTTCGCTCGGCGATTCTCCCCGGCGTCACCGGCTGGGCGCAGATCCGTCACGGCTACGCGAACAACCTCGAGGAAGAGACGGAGAAGATGCGGTACGACCTGTACTACATCAAGAACCGCACGGTCTGGCTCGATTTCAGGATTCTGCTGGAGACGATCGCCATCGTGCTGTTCGGCGCCGGGGCCGCATCGGTTCGTCAGGCGCGCGGCGGCGCGTGGCCGGCCGAGTCAACGCGTTCGCGCGGCGGCGAATACATGCCCTGGCTGATCGGATCGCGGCCCGCTCGGCCGACGGTGGGACGCCAGTGAAGGTTGCGGCGCTCGACGTCTTCGTCTGCCCCGCGTGCCACGAGTCGCTGCGGCCGCGCATCGACTCACGCGGCGGCGAGGAGATCCTCGAGGGGACGCTGAGCTGCCTGGGATGCAGGTCGGAGTACCCGATCCGCCGAGGCGTACCGCGTTTCGTGCCGGAGGGCGCCTACGCGACCAGCTTCGGCTACCAGTGGAACTGGTTCCGCACCGTGCAGATCGATTCCGTCAACGGCTCGACCGAGTCCGACGAGATGCTGCGCGGCACGACCGGATGGGCCGATTCGGAGTACCGCGGCCGGCGTCTCCTCGACGCCGGCGTCGGCGCGGGGCGATATGCGGAACGCGCATCCGCGAAGGGAGCGGACGTGTTCGGCGTCGATCTGACGGCAGCGGTCGACGCTGCGTATCAGAACATCGGCCGGCGCCCGAACGTGCACCTGGCGCAGGCGGACATCTTCGCGATGCCGTTCCGCGGCGCGACGTTCGATCTCGCTTACTCGATCGGCGTTCTCCACCACACGCCCGATCCGCGCGAAGCGTTCGCGCGCGTCGCATCCGCCGTGAAGCCCGGTGGCCGTCTGGCCGTGTACCTCTACGCGCGATACGGCGGGTGGCATCGCGCGTCGGACGCGATTCGCGTGGTGACGACGAGGTTGCCGTTGCGGGTGATGTGGGCGCTCGCGGCGGCCTCGATCCCGCTCTATTACCTCTATCGCCTTCCCGTTCTGGGAAGCGCCGCGCGCAACCTCCTGCCAATCTCGCTCGATCGCAACTGGCGGCAGCGCTGGCTCGACACGTTCGACTGGTACACGCCGCGGTACCAGTGGAAGTACCTCTACCCCGAGGTCTTCCGCTGGTTCCGCGACGAAGGGTTCGAGGTCGTCGACCTGCTGGACGGGCCAATCCGCGTGGCGGGCGTGAAACGAGTCTCCCGGGAGCACATCGTTGACAGTATTGGAAACTACGGCCGCCTGGTGGCGTCCTGAAACCGTCGCGCCGAGCGCCGGCGCGTCGCGCGATGGCAGCCGTCTGGCGTTCGGCGCGCTCGTCGCGTTCACGGCGATCCTCATCCTGTCGCCGCAGGCGTGGTTCCCGGTGCTTCAGAGCCTGCGGATCGCGTTCGTTGCGGCAGGCGTCGCCATCCTGGCGCACATGCTCGATCGCGCGGTTCGCCGGCAGGCCGTTGACCGGCTGCACCCGGAGATCGCCATCGCCGTCGCGCTCGTGGGCTGGTCGGTGGTCACGATCCCGCTCTCCTATTGGCCGGGCGGGAGCGTGACCGAGCTCACCGACCACTTCCTCAAAGCCATCGCCTTCTTCTGGCTGCTGGGAACGGTGATCACCACGCGCGAACGGCTGCGGCTGTTCATGTGGCTGCTCGTGCTGTGCTCGATACCTCTCGCGGTCACCGCAGTACGGAACTACCAGTCGGGCGTGTTCCTCCGCACACCGGACATGAGCGCGCTGCGCATTGCCGGCTACAACCCCGGCGGCTCGGGTCTCACGGAGAACCCTAACGACCTCGCCTTGATGCTCAACCTGCTGGTACCGCTCGCGGCGGCCCTGATGGTGACGACGCGCAACGTGTTGCTGAAGGCGGTCGCGGCGGCGGCGCTGCTGCTCAGCGCGGCGGCAATCATCGTGACCTTTTCGCGCGCCGGGTTCCTCTCGCTCGTCGCGACGGGCGTCCTGTCGCTGCTGACGATGACGCGACGGCAGCCACTGGTTGCGCTGGCGGTCGCGCTGATTCTCTTCGTCAGCGTGCCGTTGCTCCTTCCCGAGGGCTACCTCCAGCGCGTCGCGACAATCACGGATATCGAGGCGGATCGCACCGGGTCGGCCCAGGGCCGCTGGAACGACCTCAAGGTGTCGACGACGATCGTCGCGAAGAATCCCGTGACGGGCGTCGGGCTGGGACAGAACATCCTGGCGCTCAATCGCGAGCGCGGAGAGACGTGGCGCCTGGTGCACAACGTGTATCTGCAGTACGCCGTGGACTTGGGGATTCCCGGCCTGTTCCTCTTCCTGTGGCTGTTCGCCGCCGTCCTCGTGGTGCTCGGACGCGTGCGGCGCCTGGCAGCTCGCGACCGCGGGCTGCGCGAGCTGGGATCCTTCGCCTGGGGCGTGCGCGTCGCGCTCGTCACCTTCGCGGTGTCCGCTTTCTTCCACCCGGTTGCCTACCAGTTCTATTTCTTCTGCGTCGCCGGTCTGGCGCTTGCAATCAAGAACGCATGTCGTACCGAGACCGTGTCCGCGTGATGAAAGTAGTGCCGACGCTCCTGTGCGGAGGCACGGAGAAGCAGTTCGTCGCGCTCAGCGGCGCGCTCGATCCGCGCCGGTTCGAGGTGGAATGCGCCTGCCTGCGGCCGGTGAAACCGGCGGCGCTGCGGCTGGGCGATCGCCTTCCGCTGCACGAGTTCCCGATTCGATCGTTCCGACGCGGCGCGTCGCTCGCCCAGCAACTGCGCTTGGCCGCGCACTTGTGGCGCCGCCGCACGCACATCGTGCACGCCTACGGGTTCTACGCGAACGTCTTTGCCATTCCGGCCGCACGGCTGGCGGGCGTCCCGGTTGTCATCGCATCCATCCGCGATCGCGGTCCGTACCTCACGCCGATGCAGCGGCGTGTCCAGCGCTATGCGTGCCGGCTGGCCGATCACGTGCTGGTGAATGCCGAGGCGGTCAGGAAATGGCTGCTCGACGACGGGTTTGCGAGCGAGCAGATCTCGATCGTGCCGAACGGCGTGGATCTGTCGCGCTTCCCCGCCGTCGCGGATACGGGGGCGGTCCACCGCGAGTTCGGTCTGCCGCCGGAGACGCCAGTGATTGCCGTCGTCTCACGGCTGCATCGCCTGAAGGGGCTCGAGCACTTCCTCGACGCCGCGGCCATCGTCTCCAGGCGCTTTGCCGACGCGCGGTTCCTGGTTGTCGGCGAAGCGCCGCTGGACGACCGCGGCTATCTGGACGAACTGAAAGCGCGCGCCGCACAAGCGGGCATTCGCACGCGGGTCATTTTCGCCGGGCTGCGCCACGACGTCCCCGAACTGCTCGCCGGCGCGACCGTCTCGGTGATGCCGTCGCTCGACGAAGCGCTGCCGAACGTGCTGCTCGAGTCGATGGCCGCGGGCGTACCGGTCGTGGCGAGCCGGGTCGGCGGCACACCTGAAGCGATCGCCGGCGGTGTTACCGGCCTGCTCGTGCCACCTGGTGATGCGCAGGCGCTGGCGGCCTCGATCCTGCGGCTGCTCGACGATCCCGGGCGCGCCCGGGCGATGGCACGCGCCGCGCGGCGCTGCATCGAGGAACGTTTCTCGCTCGAGCGGATGGTGCAGGCCACCGAACGGCTCTATCACCAGCTCCTCACCCGCCGCTACGGCACGCGAGCATCGTCGCTCCCGCTCGATGCGCCGGCGCACGCGGCCCCCTCGATTCATCATCCATGAGACAGCTCCGGCTGCAGGCGGCATCGCGCCCCGCATCGGTTCTCGTCGCGGGACGCACCATCGGCTACGTCGCCGCGTTCGCGATCCCGGTGGTGCTGGCCCGGCTCTTCGATCAGACCGAGTTCGGCATCTACAAGCAGATCTTCCTGATCTACGGGACGCTGTACGTGATCGCGCAGCTCGGCGTCGCCGAGAGCCTGTATTACTTCGTGCCGCGTAAGTCCGACGAAGCCGGCCGGCACGCGTTCAACGCGGTTGCGACGCTGACGGTCTCGGGGATCGTCATCGCCGTTCTTCTCGGCGGCGCGGGCGATCGGCTGGCGTCGGTGCTGAGAGCTCCTGAAGTCGCGGGTTACGTCCCGCTGCTCGGCGCGTTCCTCGCGCTGATGCTGATCTCGGCGCCGTTCGAGATCGTGCTCGTCTCGCGCAAGCGGTTCCTGGGCGCGGCCTGGACCTACGCGGCGTCCGATGTCGTGCGGACGGCGCTCATCGTCCTGCCGGTGCTGCTCATCGGCGGATTGTGGTGGGTGCTTGCCGGCGCCATCGTGTTCGCGGCGCTGCGAGTCGCCGCCATGCTGCGCGCGCTCTGGCGTGAGTTCGGTTCCGGCCTGCGGCCGGACGTCCATCTGTGGAGGCAGCAGCTCACCTATGCGCTGCCATTTGCGCTGGCGGTCGCCGTCGAAGTCGCGCAGATGAACTTCCATCAGTACGTCGTCGCCGCCCGCTTCGATGCGGCAACGTTCGCGATTTACGCCGTCGGCTGCCTCCAGATTCCGCTCGTCGACGTGGTCGCCACGTCGGCGGCAAACGTGATGATGGTGCACATGTCGGCCGACGCGGCGCACGATCGGCCGGATGCCGCCGTCGCGGTGTGGCATCAGACGATCGCGCGGCTGGCCGTGCTCATCCTGCCGCTGACCGTCTTCCTGCTGCTCGTCGCCCCCGATGTCATCACGCTGCTCTTCACCAGCAGCTACGCCGCGAGCGTGCCGATCTTCATGCTGTGGACGCTCACGATCGTGCTGGCGATCTTCTGCGTTGACGCCGTTCTGCGGGTGTACGCGCAGACGCGATTCATGTTCGCGATGAACCTGCTGCGGCTGGGCATCGTCGCGAGCCTGATTGGCTGGTTCCTGGGCACGTTCGGGCTGGCCGGCGCGGTGCTCGTGACGCTCGCGTCCACCGCGGCCGTACGTGTGCTGGGGCTCGTCCGCATCACGCGGCTGCTGCATCTCGGCGTGCGGGAGGCGCTGCCGTGGGGCCGTCTCGCCGGAACGCTGGCGTGCGCCCTGATCGCCGCGGCGCCCGCCTACTGGATCATCTCGGCCGACGCGCTGCCGCGTGTTCTCGCGGTCGCGTCGACGTTCGTCGCCTATGGCGCCGTCTATCTGGCGGTCTACTACACCGCGTTCCACGGATTCGGCGATGCAGCCGCGGCGCCGCTGGGGCGCCGGCTCTTCGCCTGGCTGAACGAGAGCTAATCGCATGTGCGGCATCGCTGGCATCGTGAGGTGGGACGGACGTCCTGTGATCGAGGACGAGATCCGGAGCATGTGCGGCGTGATGATCCATCGCGGTCCGGATGAAGAAGGTGTGTATCTGGACGGCGGCGTCGCGCTCGGCATGCGGCGGCTCAGCATCATCGATCTCGAGACCGGGCAGCAGCCGGTCTCGAACGAGGACCGCTCCGTCTGGGTGGTCTTCAATGGCGAGATCTACAACTACCGCGAGCTGCGGCGGCAGCTCGAACGCGGCGGACACGTCTTCCGGACCTCGAGCGATACCGAGGTCATCGTGCACCTCTACGAGGATCTCGGACCGCGCTGCGTCGACGCGCTGCGCGGCATGTTCGCGTTCGCGGTCTGGGATGACCGCCAGCGGCAGCTGCTGCTCGTGCGGGACCGCCTCGGCATCAAGCCGCTCTATTACGCCGAGCGCGAGGGTGAGATCGTCTTCGCGTCCGAGCTGAAGCCCATCCTGCAGCTGCCGCACATCGAGCGATCGCTGAACTGGGAGGCGGTCGGCCACCTCTTCACCTTCATGGCGACGTCGCCGTCGCAGAGCATCGTCGACGGCGTGAAGAAGCTGGAACCGGCGCGGCTGGGCATCGCGCGGCGTGGCCCGCTGCGCATCGAGCGCTACTGGGACGTCAACTTCGAGCCGGACGAGCGCTCCACCGAGCAGGAGCTCGTGGAACGTCTCACGCACCTGCTCGCAGAATCAGTGAGCCTGCACCAGATCAGCGACGTGCCCGTCGGCGCGTTCCTGAGCGGCGGCATCGACTCCAGCACCGTCGCCGCGATGATGAGCCGGTCGCGCCGCGGCGACCGTATCAAGACGTTCTCGATTGGCTTCTCCGAGGCGGACTTCGATGAGCTCGCGCACGCGCGCCGCGTCGCGGCGCTGCTCGGCACGGATCATCACGATCTCGTGCTCCGGCCGGACGTCGTGCAGATGACGGAGGACCTCGCCTGGTATCTCGACGAGCCGTTCGGCGACACATCCGCCATCCCGACCTACATGGTCTCGAAGCTCGCGTCCGAGCACGTCAAGGTCGTGCTGACCGGCGACGGCGGCGACGAGCTCTTCGCCGGCTACGACAAGTACGTCGTCGAGGCACGCGAGCGCAGGTACGATCGCGTCCCCGCGCCGCTCAGAAAAATGGCGGGAGTCGTCGGCGACGTGATGCCCGAAGGCATGCGCGGCCGGCGCTTCCTGCAGCACCTCGCGCTCGAAGGCTCGGAACGCTACCTCGACGCCTCGACGCTCTTTCACGACGACCAGATCCGCAGTCTGCTGCAGGACGAGGCGTTCGAGATGGTGGCGCAGCACGATCCGTGGGCTGAGCCGCTGTCGTACCTGCGTGACGGCGTCGATTGGGTCTCGGCCGTCCAGTACAACGACCTCAACACGTATCTCCCGCTCGACATCCTCACCAAAGTCGATCGAATGACGATGGCGCACTCGATCGAGGCGAGGCCGCCGCTCCTCGACCACGTGCTCGTGGAGTTCGCCGCCTCGGTGCCGGCCCGCCTTCGTCTGCGCGAGGGAACGACGAAGTACCTCCTGAAGCAGGCGGTGCGCGGCGTGCTGCCGGACGAGATCATCGATCGCCGCAAACAGGGATTCGCCGTTCCGCTCGCGCACTGGTTCCGCGGCGAGCTGTCGGGATTCGCCCGCGACGTGCTGCTGTCGGACACCTGCCGCGAGCGCGGCATCTTCAACACGCGCTACATCGGGCGCCTGCTGCAGATGCACGACCGCGGGCGCGATCTGGCGTTGCATCTCTGGACTGTTCTCTCGTTCGAGCTGTGGTGCCGGCGGTTCCTCGACGGGGGCCGACCAAGGTCGGCCCCTACACGGAACCTTGACGTGGGCCGACCACGGTCGGCCCCTACACGGAACGACGTAGGGGCGGAGCTTGCTCCGCCCGCGGGCCGACCACGGTCGGCCCCTCCACCTGCATGAAACCACGCATCGCGATCGTTGCCGCGAGCCTGCGCATCCTTGGCGGGCAGGGTGTGCAGGCGCAGAGTCTCGTCGAATCGTTGACGACCGACGGGTACGACGTCACCTTCGTCCCCATCGATCCGGTCTTCCCGCGGAGTCTGAGCCGGGTCCGCCGCCTGAAGTACCTGCGAACGGCGCTGAATCAGGCGCTGTACGTGCCGTCGCTCGCGCGGCTCCGGCACGTCGACGTCGTCCACGTCTTCTCGGCGTCGTACATGTCGTTCCTGATCGCGCCGGTTCCAGCAATGCTCGCCGCACGCCTGTTCGGCAAGCGCGTCATCCTCCACTACCACAGCGGCGAGGCGGACGATCACTTGGCGAACTGGGGTGTGCTCGTGCATCCGTGGCTGCGGCTCGCGCACGAGATCGTCGTGCCGTCGACGTACCTTGCCGGCGTCTTCGCGCGGCATGGATACGGCGTTCGTGTCATTCCGAACGTCATCGATCTGTCGCGCTTCCGCTTTCGCGAGCGTTCGCCGCTCCGTCCGCGACTGCTGTCCACGAGAAATCTCGAGCCGATCTACCGCGTGGACGTCGTGCTCGACGCGTTCGCGCGCCTGAAGGAACGCCGGCCGGATGCGACGCTGACCGTCGCCGGATATGGCAGCGAAGAGGCGCGCCTGCGGCAGCGTGCCGTGGACGGCGTTCGCTTTGTCGGCAAAGTTGACCCGGCAGCGATGCCCGCGCTCTGCGATGACGCAGACATCTTTCTGAACGCGTCTGTTGTCGACAATCAGCCCGTGTCCATTCTCGAAGCGTTCGCTTCTGGACTGCCGGTCGTGACGACCGGAACGGGTGACATTCCGTCGATGGTCCGCCACGAGAAGACCGGTCTGATCGTGCCGTCAGGAGATCCCGGCGCGCTCGCGGCCGCCGTCGAACGGTTGCTCGAAGATCCCGAACTCGCGCATGGACTGGCATCCGACGCGCGCCGCGTCGTCGAGCGGTTCACCTGGAGCGGCGTTCGTGAGGACTGGGCGGACGTGTACAAGCGCTCGGCGAGCCTGAGTCGCGGCCCCGTTCCGGCGGGAGGGTCCGTTGCGGCGTGAGATTACGCTGAACGAGCTCGAATGCCGCGGACGGCAGGAAGCCGCGAAATGGCTCGAGCGAATCGCGGCGCGGCGCGCGGTCACGGCGGAAGGCGTGTTGTCGCGGCGGGCGCCACAACTGGCCACTGCGGCGTCGGCGTTGCGACTGGTCCGCGAAGCGCTGCCGCACCGGTTCTTCCCAGGCGCGATCGACGCCAGCGCCATTGCCATCGTGCGCGACCGGTACCCGGAGCATTGCCGGGCGATCGTCGATGACGCGGAACAGCTTCTCACCGGCCGTTTCAATCTGCTCGGCTATCGAGAGCTGCGTTTCGGCGATCCACCAGACTGGCATCTCGATCCGGTGTCGGGCCGGCGCGCGCCGCTGCTGCATTGGAGCCGTCTCGATCCGCTGAACGACGCGGTCGTCGGGGACGCCAAGGTCATCTGGGAGTTGAACCGCCACCAGTGGCTGGTGCGGCTCGGGCAGGCGTACGCATTGACCCGCGACGAGCGCTGCGCCGCCTTGTGCATCGACGCGATCGACTCGTGGCTCGACGCAAATCCCCCGGGCGTCGGCATCAACTGGGCGAGCAGCCTCGAGGTCTCCTACCGGCTCATCGCGTGGTGCTGGATGCTCGCGCTGATACGCGAGTCCCGGTCCGTCACCGGCGACTGGACCATGAGGCTGCTCGCGGCGATCTGCCGCCACGCGCAGCACGTCCGCCGGTATCTCTCGTACTACTTTTCGCCCAATACACATCTGACCGGCGAGGCGCTCGGACTCGTCTACGCCGGCACGCTCTTCCCCGAGTTCGACGAGGCGTCGCTATGGCGCGACACCGGATCGGGCATTCTGATGACCCAGAGCGCGGCCCAGATTCTGCCGGATGGTTTTCACTTCGAGCTGTCGACCTGCTACCAGCGCTACACGATCGACATCTATCTGCACTTCCTGCAGCTCGCCGCGCGGAACGACATCTCGATAACCGACGATCTCGCCGCGCGCGTCGAGGGCCTGGTCGACGCGTTGCTGTCGCTGCGGCAGCCGAACGGATCGATTCCGCAGATCGGCGATGCCGACGGCGGCTCGCTGCTGCCCCTCGCGGTCCGAGCGTCCGACGACGCCCGCGGCCTGTTCGGGCTCGCCGCCTGCGCATTTGGCCGCGAGGACTTCGCCTGGGCTGCTGAAGGCGACGTCCCGGAAGCCGTGTGGCTGATGGGGACCGACGCGCTTACACGTTTCGACCGGCTGCTACCGTCGCCGCCGCCGGGGCCTGCATCGGTATTGCTTCCATCCAGCGGCTACGCGGTGATGCGGAGCGGCTGGGAGCGCGATGCACACCAGCTCATCGTCGATGCGGGACCGCTTGGCTGTCCGATCAGCAGCGGACACGGGCATGCGGACCTGCTGAGCATCCAGTGTGCGATCTTCGGAGAGCCGTGCCTCGTCGACGCAGGCACCGGCTGTTACGCGTCGGGGTCGCGGTGGCGTGACTATTTCCGAAGCACCGCGGCACACAGCACCGTGCGACTCGACGGCCGTGATCAGGCGCGTCCCACCGGTCCGTTCCGGTGGGACGCGCGGCCGGCGGCGGACCTCAACGCCTGGGAATCGACCGCCGCGATCGACGTCGTCGACGCGAGCCACACCTGGTGCGATCCATCCGGCCCGGTCGTCCATCGCCGTCGCGTCTTCTTCCTCAAGCCGCACTACTGGATCGTCGTCGACGACGTCAGCGGCGTGGCGGAGCACACGGTCGAAGTGCGTTTTCAGTTCGCGTCGATCGACGTGGCATTGCGCGAGCGCTCCCAGGCACGCGCGCAGACGCCCGGTGGCAACATCCTCTGGATCGTCCCGTTCGCCTCGTCGGAGCTGACTGCCACGCTCAACGACGGCTGGGTCTCGCCTGATTACGGTCAGCACGAACCTGCTCCGCTGCTGACGTATTCGTCGCGTGCGCCGCTCCCCTGGCGGATGCTGACGGTTCTGCTTCCGCAGCGCGGGGTCGCAGCCCTGCCTCCGGCCATTGCGGTTATGCACGACGACCACGGAGTGCCTACCGGCATCACGTTCGAAGAGTCCTCCAATGTGCGGTATCGCCGGCATTTTGCACTTTGATTCGTCGTCGCACGTCGACGCGGCGCGGCTGCGCCGCATGCGCGACGTGCTGACGCACCGCGGTCCCGACGATGAGGGACTGCTGATCGACGGTCCCGTCGGGCTCGCCCATCGGCGGCTGTCGATCATCGACGTCGCCGCGGGCCATCAGCCGATGTGCAACGAGGACGGCACCGTCTGGGTCGTCTACAACGGCGAGATCTACAACCACGCGGCGCTGCGTCCGGCGCTCGAAGCGAGCGGCCATCGCTACCGCACGCGCAGCGATACGGAGACCATCCTCCACCTCTACGAGGAGAAGGGCGAACGTCTCGTCGAGGACTTGCACGGCATGTTCGCCTTCGCCATCTGGGATCGTCCGCGCCGGCGCCTTCTGCTGGCGCGCGATCGTCTCGGCATCAAGCCGCTGTACTTCGCGATCACGGAGACCGAGCTGCTGTTCGGATCCGAGATCAAAGCGGTGCTGGCGAGCGGCGCGATCAGGCCGGCGTTCGACGCCGACACGCTTCCCGAATTCCTCGCGACGGGCTTTCTCTCCGGCGACGCGACGTTCTTTCGCAGCGTTCGAAAGCTGCTCCCCGCCCACGTGGCGGTGTGGTCGGAGGCAGAAGGACTGCAGCAGCGGCGCTACTGGCAGTTGCCGGCGCCGAGGTCCGGCGAAGTTGCGCCGACCGATCTCGATCCGTCCGACATGCGAGGACGTCTCGAGTCCGCCGTCCGCAGCCATCTGATGAGCGACGTGCCGCTCGGAGTGTTTCTCTCCGGCGGCATCGACTCGTCGGCGCTCGCGGCGCTCGTCGCTCGCGAAGCGAACGCGCCGATCCAGACGTTCTCCGTCGGCTTCGACGATCGCGAGGCGGACGAGCTCCCCTACGCGCGCCTTGCTGCCGAACACATCGGATCGCAGCACCGCGACGTCCGCGTCTCGCCAGGCGAATTCTTCGAATCGCTCCCGACGCTGCTGTGGCACGAAGACGAGCCGATCGCGTTTCCGTCCAGCATCCCGCTCTACTTCGTCGCGCGGCTCGCGCGCGATCACGTCAAGGTTGTGCTGACGGGTGAAGGCGCCGACGAGCTGTTCCTCGGCTACAACCGTTACCGGGTGACGCGCTGGAACGCGCGGCTCGGCACGCCCTACTGGAGCCTCGCGCCGGCGCGTGTGCGCAGCACCGTCCGCGACACGCTCGATGCGCTGCCGCCTTCGATCGGCCGGCTCGCTCGGCGCAGCTTCCTCGCGCTCGAACCCGGCATCCGCCATCTGTATCTCGAGAACTTCGCCGTCTTCAACGTGCCGCTCCAATCGCGTCTGCTGCGCGACGACGGTCTTCTCGCACGTCACGATCCGTATACGACGACGCTTCCGTACTACGACGATGCGCCTGGCGATCTCGTCGACAGATTGACGCGCGGCGACCTCCAGACGTATCTGCACGAGCTGCTGATGAAGCAGGACCAGATGAGCATGGCGGCGTCGATCGAGAGCCGCGTGCCCTTCCTGGACGATGCGCTCGTCGAGCACGTCGCGTCGATGCCGGCCGGCGTGAAGCTGCCTGCCTGGAAGACGAAGATCCTGCTGCGCGCTGCCGTGCGCGATCTCGTCCCGCCGGCGATTCTCACGCGCCGCAAGCTCGGGTTCCCGGTTCCCCTCGCGCGATGGTTCGGCGGCGCGTTCCGCCCCGTCGTCGACGAATTCGTGCTCGGCCCGCGCGCGCAGGCTCGAGGCGTCTTCGATCCAGAGGCGTTGCGGCATCTCGCCGACGAACACGCCTCTGGTCGGGCATCCCACGCGGATCGACTGTGGCTGCTAATCAACCTCGAAATCTGGAACCGGATCTTCTGCGATGGCGAGGATCCTGCCGACATCGCGCGCCTCATGCGAGCCCGTCGGCCCTCAACGGTCTATGCGAATCCTGTGGGTGAAGATCGGCGGCCTCTGGCCGCCCACGAGCGGCGGCCGCGTCCGGAGCCTGCACATCCTGTCGCAGCTCTCGAAGCGGCACGACGTCACGCTGATCACGACGCACGGCCCGGACGATGATCCGGACGGCCTGGCCCGCAGGCTGCCGCGCTGTGACGTGATCTCCGAGCCGTTCATGCCGCCGAAGGTCGGATCGCCGGCCTTTCCCGCGGCCGTCGTGCGCTCGTGGCTCTCGCGCTACCCGGTCGATCTGTGCAAGTGGCGCGTCCCCGCGGTGCGCCGGCGTGTCGAGCGCTGGATCGCGGAGCGCGCGTTCGACGCGATCATCGCGGACTTCCTGACCGCCGGCGTGCAGATTCCAATGGGCCGTGGCGTGCCGGTCGTCCTCTTCGAGCACAACGTCGAGCATCTGATCTGGAAGCGGCTGGCCGACGTCGAGCAGCGATGGTGGCGCCGCGCGCTGTTCGAGATCGAATGGCGCAAGCTCCGGCGCCGCGAGATGGCGGTGTGCAAGCAGGCCACCCTCACGGTCGCGGTGTCCGAAGCGGATTCCCGCCGTCTCGCGAAGCTGGCGCCGGCGGGTTCCTTCGCGAGCATTCCGACCGGCGTCGATATCGACTACTTCAAGCCGGCCGGCCGGTCGGAAGTGCCCGGACGCGTTGTGTTCTCGGGGTCGATGGACTGGCACCCGAACGAGGACGCCGTCATCTACTTCACCGAGGCCATCCTCCCTCGCATTCGCGCACAGGTTCCGCACGTCTCGCTCACGGTCGTCGGCCGCAATCCATCGGCACGGCTGCGGGAGTTCGCGGAGCGAACCGGCATCCACGTGACCGGCACGGTCGAGGATGTGCGGCCGTATTTGGACGAGGCCGAAGTGAGCGTGGTGCCGCTGCGCGCCGGCAGCGGGACGCGGCTGAAGATCTTCGAGGCGCTGGCGATGGGACACGCGGTCGTCTCCACGACGGTCGGCGCCGAAGGACTGGCGCTGACGCCGGGACGCGACGTCGTCCTCGCGGACGATCCCGAGGAGTTCGCACGCGCCGTCGTCTTCCTGCTCACTAATCCGCACGAACGAAAGGCCATCGGCGACGCCGGCCGTCAGCTCGTCGAGACGCACTACTCGTGGGAGCGCGTCGCCACGGATTTCGAACGAACCTGCTTAGTGCACGTAGAGGCCGACCTTGGTCGGCCCATGGGCGGAGCAAGCTCCGCCCCTACGTTGCAGCCCGAGGAGATACTTCCGTGAATATTAGCGTGTTCGGACTGGGCTACGTCGGATGCGTGACGGCATCGTGCCTCGCGCGTAACGGCCATCACGTTATCGCCGTGGACGTCAACGGCGACAAGGTGGCGATGGTCGATGGCGGCAAGTCACCGATCGTCGAACCCGGCCTTGGCGAGCTGATCGCCGAGGTGGTCGAGGCGGGACGACTCACGGCGACGACCAGCGCCACCGAGGCGATCGCAGGCGCCGAGGTTGCGCTGATCTGCGTCGGCACGCCCGACGCCCGGAACGGCGGGCAGGATCTCGGCGCGCTGACGCGCGTCGCGGCGGACATCGGCCGCGCGTGCGTGGACCGCCGCGAGCCGCTGACCGTCGTGGTGCGCAGCACGGTCATGCCCGGCACGACCGAGGACGTGCTCGCGCCGATTCTGCGCAGCGAGGCCGGCGCGGGAGCCGCCGCCGTCCGCCTGGCGATGAACCCCGAGTTCATGCGCGAAGGCAGCTCGATCGAGGACTTCGCGCATCCGCCGTTCGTTCTCTGCGGCCACGAGGATCCCGCGGCGGCTGCTGCCGTACGAGAGGTCTACTCGGGCGTCGACGCGCCGTTTCTCGAGAGCTCGCTGCGCACGGCGGAGATGGTGAAGTACGTCTGCAACGCGTTCCACGCGCTGAAAATCTGCTTCACCAACGAGATCGCGGATCTGTGTGCGGCGCTCGGCGCCGATGCGCACGAAGTCATGAACCTCGTGTGCGAGGATCGCAAGCTCAATATCTCGCCCGCCTACATGAAGCCGGGGTTCGCGTTCGGCGGCTCCTGTCTGCCGAAGGATCTGCGGGCGCTGCTGCGCGCCGGACGCACGCACGACGTGCCGGTGCCGCTGCTCGGCGCCATCCTGTCGTCCAACAACGGTCAGACGAAGCGCGGCATCGAGAACGTGCTGCAGACCCGGCGGCGCAGAATCGGCGTCGTCGGTCTTGCGTTCAAGCCGACGACGGACGACCAGCGTGAGAGCCCGATGGTCGCGGTTGTCGAGGCGCTGATAGGGAAAGGCTGCGACGTGCGCGTCTACGACCCGAACGTCGTGATGGCGCGCCTGCACGGCGCGAACCGCGCGTACATCGAGAACGAAATTCCTCACATCTCCGCGGTGCTGTGCGACGACATGGAGGCGCTGCTGGCGCATGCGGAGGTGCTGGTCTTCGGCGCGCCAGGCGGCGAGGCGAGGCGCGTGCTCGCCGCAGCCAGCCACTCCCACGTCATCATCGATCTGACGCACAGCGCGATCGGATATCGGCCATCGAATCGGCCTGCGGCGGAATTCACGCCCGCCGCGTTCCTCACCGCTCTGCAGGCAGAACCGTAATGGTCCGTTTCGCCGGAATTGCCGGCGCTCTCGCGATTTCCGCGTTGGCGCTCGGCGACACCATCGAGCCGGTACGCACCAGCGTGACGGCGCAGTTGCCGCCTGCTGCCGAGCGCTCCGGAGTGCCGGAGCCGCCGCGCAGCAGCGTGGACGTCAAGGAACCCGGCCAATCCGGCCGTCGCATCCACGTGCCGGCAAAAGGCGACGTGCAGGCGGCGATAGACGAGGCAAAGCCGGGCGACACGATCACGCTCGAGGCGGGCGCCACCTACACCGGCCCGTTTCGGCTGCGCCCGAAGACCGGCTCGGGGTGGATCGTCGTCACCACGTCGAAGCGCGGCGCGTTGCCGCGGTTCGGCGAGCGCGTCGCGCCCTCCCACGCGCGCGCGATGCCGCGGCTGGAGTCGCGCAGCGCCTCGGTCATCGAAGCGGACGCCGGCGCGCATCACTATCGCCTGCTCGGACTCGAAATCGCGCCTGCCCGCGGCGAGTTCCTCTATCAGCTCGTCACGCTCGGCGACAACGAGTCCGACGTGAGCCAGTTGCCGCACGACATCGTCATCGATCGCTGCTACATCCACGGCGATCCACGCGTTGGCGGAAGGCGCGGCGTGGCGATGAACTCGGTCCGCACCGCCGTGATGGGGTCGTATCTGTCCGACTTCAAGGAGTCCGGCGCCGATTCACAGGCGATCGCGGGCTGGAACGGCCCGGGGCCGTTCACAATCACGAACAACTACCTCGAAGCGGCCGGCGAAAACGTGATGTTCGGCGGCGCCGATCCGGCCGTTGACGGTCTCGTGCCGGCCGACATCGAGGTGACGCTCAACCACATGGCCAAGCCGTTGCGGTGGATGAAGGGCCACGACAGTTTCGAAGGCACCAACTGGACGGTGAAGAACCTCTTCGAGCTGAAGAACGCGCGGCGCGTGCTGATCGATCGGAATCTGCTCGAGTACAACTGGGTTGACGCGCAGAACGGTTTCGCGATTCTCTTCACCGTGCGCAACCAGGACGGACGCGCGCCCTGGTCGACGGTCGAAGACGTGATGTTCTCCGGCAATCTCGTGCGCCATGTCGGGGCGGGTATCAACATCCTGGGCCACGACGACGTGCATCCGAGCGGCCCAGCGCAGCGGATCACGATCCGCAACAACCTGTTCGAGGATGTCGGCGGCCGCTGGGGCTCGGGGCGGCTGTTCCAGTTGCTCGCGGGCGCTCGCCACATCACGATCGATCGCAACACGGCATATCAGACCGGCAGCGTCCTGACCGGCGGTGATACCGCGCCGCATCCGGGATTTGCCTTCACGCGGAACGTCGTCCCGCACAACCAGTACGGCATCACCGGATCGGGGACCGCCAGCGGCAAGCCTTCGCTCGAGAAGTACTTCCCCGCCGCCGTCGTGCGCGGCAACGTGATCGTCGGCGGCGATCCGGCAATCCATCCTCCAGGCAATCACTTTCCCAAGACGCTGCCGGACGCCAGGCGCATCGAGCACGGCGCCGGCGCGGACGTGCAGTCGATAACGGCCACCGCGCGGCGCGTCGCCAGTGCGGATCGACACGTCGCCGGCGCGGCAGAGCAGCCGACGGCCAAACGCGGCAGCGGCGTCGTGCTGGTGTTTCTCGGCAGCTTTCTGCTGCTGGGGTACGTGTACGTGGGCTACCCGGGGGTCACGTGGCTCCTGGCGCGGCTTCGTCCGCGCCATCGCGTCACGGCGAACATTCAGCCGACGGTGACCATCGTCATCGTCGCTCACAACGAGGACGATCGGATCGACAGGCGCATCGAGAACCTGCTGGCGCTCGATTATCCGCGCGAGCTGGTCGAGATTCTGATTGGGTCGGACGGCTCGACTGACGCGACGGTCCATCGCGCGAGCCGCTACGCGGACAGCGGCGTGAAGGTGTACGCGTTCGCCGAGCGGCGCGGCAAGGCGGCCGTCCTGAACGATCTCGCGGCGCGCGCGTCAGGCGAGGTGCTGGTGTTCGGAGATGCGCGGCAGACCTTCGCCGCTGACGTGCTGAGCGTCCTGGTCTCTCGCTTTGCAGACCCGGCGGTCGGGGCCGTCAGCGGGGAGTTGATCCTGACGACGGGACCGCGCGCGACGGCCATCGGCCGCGGCGCGGGATTCTACTGGCGGTACGAGAAGTTCATCCGATCGAACGAGAGCCGCTGGGGATCGACGCTCTGCGCGACCGGCGCCATCTACGCCATCCGCCGTGCGCTCTTCGAGCCGATTCCGGCGGACACGATCCTCGACGACGTGCTGATTCCAGCGCGGATCGCAAGGAGGGGCTACGCGGTGCAGTTCGAGCCGGCGGCGAAGGCGTACGACAGCGCACCGGTGACGCCGCGGCAGGAGCACGTCAGGAAGGCACGGACGATTGCGGGGAACTTCCAGTTGTTCGCGCGCGAGCCGTGGCTTCTCGATCCGCGGCGCAACCCGCTGTGGTTCTCGACGATCTCGCACAGAGGGCTGCGGCTGACGTTACCGGTCCTGCACGTGGCGCTGCTCGCATCCAACGTGGCGCTCGCCGACGGCGTCTTGTTCATGTCACTGCTGACGGGCCAGGTCGCGTTCTACGCGATCGCCCTCGCGGCGCACGTGCTCACGAGGTTCCATCAGCGGATTGCCGCGTTCGCCGTGCCGTACGCGATGTGCCTCATGCTCTGCGCGACGGTCGCCGGCTTCCTGCGATTCGCCGCCGGCCGCCAGCTCGTGATGTGGGAGCGCGTCCGTCCAGCAGCGGTCGACTATCGATGATGCCGTTTGGCCTTTGGCCCTTGGCCTCTGGCCTTTGCAGGCCGCCAGGCACAGCGGCCTGTTAGCCGCCGCCGCGCGGTTTCGCCGTTCCGACCACCGGATTCGATCCGCGGCTCCGGCTGCCCTTCCCGCCGCGCGTCGCCGGCGACGCAGGCATCTCCGGGGTCATCGCCGAGTCCTGGCCGGGGATGCGGACGATGAACGCGTCGAGCCGGTTGGTGCCGGCGTTGGCCGTCCAGATGAAGTACTCCCCGGTCGGGTCCAGGTTGCCCTTCGGCAGCTTCCAGTAGTCCTCGGTGCCGCCGCCGCTCGCGTCGAGATCGGTCAGGTTCGGCGCGACGACCAGCACGTTCAACGAGCTGTCGAGCGGAAAGCAGACGATTTCGTTGACGCGCGGGAGATTCTCCCGGCTCGCGTTGCTCGCGCAGCTCATTTGCCGTTCCGGGGCCATTCCCGCCCGCGCATTCCCGTGCGCGACGTGGCCAAGGCCCACCGCCCACGACGAGAGCTGATACACCAGCTCTCCCTGCCCGCGTACCGTCGCCGGCTGACCGCCGCGCATATCCATCGAAAAGTTCCACAGCCGCACCGCGCCCGGCATGCGGTTGTAGTTGTCCTCGGCCACCATGTAGCCGTAGCCGACGTCCGAGTGCCCTCCCGCGCCGTCCGGATCGAGGAGGATCTGCTGCGTCCCCGTCTGCAGATCGATGATGCGATTGTCCTCGCCGTTGAGGCCGTCGACGTTCTCCTTGATCACCAGCCAGCGGCCGCTCTTGTCGATCTGACACTCGTCGAACTCGCCCTTCTTCGGATAGAAGGTCCCCGCCCCCTTCGCCTCGTCATAGGCGACACATCCCAACGTCTCCCACGTCCCGTTACGCCGTAGCGTCGCCGAGTGCACGCGATCGTCGGCGCTCGAGTGCATCTGGAAGATGTAGGTGTCGGCGCCGAATTCGGTTCGCGAGTCGAACACCGTCTCGATCGCCTTCGTCTGTACGTCGTAGCGCAGCATGCGCGAGCCGTCGTTCATGTAGAGCGCCGTCGGCTTCTTCGCGCTGAAATACCAGCCTTCGCCGCTGCTCCAGCTGTACGCATGATCGGCGGCAAACAGCGGACCGAGGTTGCGCGTCTCGCCGGTGCGTTTGTTGTAGCTGAATAGCGACGGGCCGCTGCCGCCCTTCCGCCGATCGAGGCCGAGGAAGATCAGCATCGTGTCGCTGCCGGCGTGGTTGTTGATGTTGCTCCAGTACGAGTAGCCGACCGACAGCACGCAGTCCGCGCCGCCGCAGTCGCTGTCCGTCGTGACACGGACGCCCTGCGTCGAGTACGGCGAGGGAAAGCGAAACGCGCCGCGCGATGGCAGGAACGTGCGGATCTCCGCGGCGCTCATGCGCGGACGAAGGCCGACGCTCGTCGCGAGGTCGGTGATGCCGCCCGACGCCGTGGCCTGGCCGTGAAGAACCTCGAGGGAAAGTGGAGACGCAATCGCCGCGACGAGCGCGCACAGGAACAGAAAGACCCCAGCATGACGGAACCGCAAAGACACGGGTTCCTCCTTCACTCCGACTCGACTGTTGATTTGCGGAAGTCGACCGGCGCCAGAACGGAAGGATTGCTGGGGTAACCCTCTTGTCCGTTACGGACGTGTTACTAGCTCAGTCGGTGTGACGATACTATGCGAGACCGTGCTGTGGCGTCAAGATGCTGAGTTGATTGGACTTAAGGCCGAGCTCCAAGCACAGGTATCGTCGTGGACGTGACCTCAAAACGTCACGCGTACCTGCGCGGAGCAGGTCGCCGTGCCCGCCTCGCAGACACTGTAGGTGTGACTTCCCCCACCGGTTCCATTGATGTGGTCCGTATACGCGCCGTTGTTCTCGACCGTCGCGATCACGGCGCCGTCCCTATAGACATCGATTGGGCCGGCAGAACCGCCGTTCCACCGAAGATCAGCCTTCTGCCTGCCCTTCACTTTGTATCCGGTGGCATCGAGCGTGAGGCTCGGCGCCATCGCCGGCGCCGCAGCCGTTGTGAGCGTGACATCGGCGATTGTCCCGTTCAGCCCGTAGAAGATCAGGTGCGAGCGCATCGACGTGGTGGCAGCGCTCCCGCTCGTGTAGAACACCGTCCCGTTCTTCGCATAACGGAGGACACCGTTTTCAGTCGAGATGGCGAACCGGTCTCCCGCGCTGAAGAGCACGTCCGACCTATACACTCCGTATTCGCGCACTTCGGCGATGCCCGCCTGAAGCCGGATGGCAAACGGAAGCTGCTCGGGCGCGGTCCCGGCGCCACCCGAGGACAAGCCGACGACGCGGAGCGTCTGCACCTCCGGAACGGTCCAGTTCAGGCCACCGTCGCCGATTTCGGCTGCTGACACGGCGCTGGCGTCGGGGCACCCATCGCAGCCGGCGGTCTTCTGCAGCGTGCCTCCTGTCAGCGTGACATTGACGAGGCTCGCCCACTCCGTGCCGGAACCGCCAGTTGGTTCGGTCGGATCCGTCGTCACGACCAGCTTCGCGCGCGGCACGTGCACCACGAAGGCGTCCAGTCGGCCGCCGCCCGCGTTCGAGGTCCAGATGAAGTACTCGCCGGTGACATCGAGATTGCCCTTCGGCAGCTTCGAGTAGTCGTCGCTACCGCCGCCGGTCGCGTTCAGATCCGTCAGGTTCGGCGCGACAACCAGCACATCAAGCGAGCCGTCGAGGCGATAACAGACGATCTCGTTCGCGCGCGGGACGGGCTGCCGCGTCGCTTGGCTGCTGCAGACGATCTGCTGCTCGATGGCCACGTCAGGCCGCGCGTTGCCATGCGTGATGTGGCCGAGACCGGTGTCCCACGACGTCAGGTGGTAGACGAGCTTTCCCTGACCGGCGGCTGTCAGGTCCGAACCGAACCTCCAGAGACGTGCTGCGCCCGGCTTCGTCGCGAAGTTGTCCTCGCCGACCATGTAGCCGTAGCCCAGATCCGAATGGCCGGTCGCACCCTGCTCGTCGTAGAGCACCTGCTCGGCGCCCGTCTGCAGGTCGACGATCCGATTGTCCTCGCCATACCGTCCGTCGATGTTGTCCTTGATGACGAGCCAGCGGCCGCTCTTGTCGATCTGACACTCGTCGAACTCGCCAATCGCCGTAAAGAACTTCGCCCCGAAACCCGCGGAGTGCGCAACGCAGCCGAGCGCGCGGTATGTCGCGCTGTCCTTCACGGTCGCGGAATGCACGCGATCGTCGTCGCTCGAGTGCATCTGCCAGATGTAGACATCGCTGCGCCCGAGCGCCTGCTGCACGTCGAAGATCGTCTCGAAGGTGCGCGCGACGACGTCGTATCGGAGCAGGCGCGGGCCATCGTTCATGTAGAGCGACGCCGGCCGCGTGGCGCTGAAGTACCAGCCCTCGCCGGTCGCCCAGCTGAAACGGCTGCTCTCGTCGAACAGCGTGCCCGCGTTGCGCGTCTCGCCCGTCGCCTTGTTGTAGATGAAGAGCGTCGGACCGTTGCCTCCCCGCTCGCGCGCCAGCGTGAGGAAGATCAGCATCGTGTCGCTGCCGGTGTGGTTGTTGATGTTGCGCCAGTAGGAGTAACCCACCGGATTGACGCAATCGGCGCCCGCGCAATCGGTCGCATTGGTCAGACGGACACCCGTCGTCCAGTACGGCGCCGGGAACGTGAAGCGGCCCCGCGACGGCAGTAGCGCGGCGATCTCGGCGGCAGCGAGCGGCGCGCGATACGTCGTGCTCGCCGCGGTTTCGACGAAGCCGCCGGTCTGGGCTTCGCCCGATCGCGCGCCGACGGTGGCTGAACCAGTCAAGAAAGTGAGCACGGCACACACGAGCCGCACCGCGGAACGGCTGTTCCAAACCACGGGTTCTCCTCTGCGAACGGGAGAGATGAGTTGGGGAGGAGCCCATTGTGCCCGACGGCTGCCCGGACGTCGAGCTGAGCCGGAAGATCTGAGGTATCCTTGGTGCTCCCCACACCCAGGAGGATCAACGCCGCATGTCCGCGCTCGCCGAAACGCTACTGGCAAAAATTGAGTCCCGCCGCGCCCGCACGGGCGTCGTTGGTCTCGGATATGTCGGACTGCCGCTGGCCGTCGAACTTGCGCGCGGTGGATTCCATGCCACCGGCATCGATCTCGACGATCGCAAGGTCACGGCGGTGATGGAGGGCCGCTCGTACATCCCGGACGTGCCGACGTCTGACATCGCGAACCTGCGCGAGGCAGGGACACTCGACGCCACGACGGATTTCAGCATCGTCCGCGAGCTCGACACGGTGAACATCTGCGTCCCGACGCCGCTGCGCAAGACGAAGGACCCCGACATGTCCTACATCGTTTCGGCCGTCGAGGCGATCGCGAAGCATCTGCATCCGGGGATGCTCGTCATCCTCGAATCGACCACGTATCCGGGGACGACGGACGAAGTCGTGCAGCCGCTGCTGGAGGAGACGGGACTCAAGGCAGGCGTCGATTTCTTCCTGGCTTTCTCGCCCGAGCGCGTCGACCCGGGTAATCCGACCTTCCAGACGCACAACGTGCCGAAGGTCGTCGGCGGGCTGACGCCGGACTGCGCGCGGCTGGCCTGCGCGCTCTACGCGCCGGCGATCGAGACGCTCGTGCCGGTGGGCTCGACGCGCGTCGCCGAGATGGTGAAGCTGCTCGAGAACACGTTCCGCGCCGTCAACATCGGGCTCGTCAACGAGCTCGCGCTGATGTGCGACAAGATGAACATCGACGTCTGGGAAGTGGTCGACGCGGCGCGCACGAAGCCGTTCGGCTTCATGGCCTTCTATCCCGGCCCCGGCCTCGGCGGCCACTGCATCCCGATCGATCCGTTCTACCTGTCGTGGAAGGCGAAGCAGACGGGATTCGAGCCGCGCTTCATCGAGCTGGCCGGCCACGTCAACGCCTCGATGCCGCACTACGTCGTCGATAAGGTGGCCGATGCCCTCAACGAGCGGCGCAAGTCGATCAACGGATCGAACATCCTCGTCGCCGGCGTTGCCTACAAGCGCGACATCGACGATCTGCGCGAGTCACCGGCGCTCGACGTGATGGGCCTGCTGCACACGAAGGGAGCGACGATCGCATACGCCGATCCCTATGTGCCAGAGGTGCACGCGCGCGAGTGGGCCGGCCAGCACGATCTCCGCGCCGTGCCCCTGACGCGCGCGTCGGTCGCCGAGTACGACTGCGTCGTCATCGTCACGGACCACAAGGCGTTCGACTACGACATGATCGTCGCGGAGGCCGATGTCGTCGTCGACACGCGCAATGCGATCAAGAAGCCGGCCCCGAACGTCTTCAAGCTCGGGAGCGCAAAGCCGGCGCCGCAACGCGACAAGATCGTCGTCTGAGCGCCGCCGCACGAGCAGCCCATCTCACACGTCACGGTCGGCCGGATCAGCGGCGCCGGCACCCGGCTCACGGGGCGCCCGTCGGGGCGGCTCCGCCTCGCGTCGTGGAAAATCAGGGCCTCCGGCTCATGCCCTTTCGATGCCGCCGGCTCCGGGTAATTCGCGCGGGTAACCATTCATCGGTTGGGCAGGCTCGTGTTCCGTACGTTCCGGCGAATCCACGGCGCCGGCGCCGGACCGCCTGCGACCCTGATTTACTCGATCCGGATCACGACGCTCGGAAGTCGCCGCTCCGCCGCGCGCCCCGCGAGCCGCGCATGAGAGCACAGCCGCCACAACCCGGAATCCGTTGTGGAGACGTGCGTCGCTTTGCTGAAAGCGTCCCCTCCGGAAAGTCCTCGCGCTACGCCCTCAGGCCCAGCAATCCGACGTCATCGTGGGTTGGCTATCAGGCAGGCTGACACGCCGCGGCTCAGAACACGGGTTCGATTCTCCAACGGGGGCTGCGCCATTTTGCGTTACGGGCCGCCGCGGCTTAGAGCCTCGCGATGCGTTGTCGTCCCCAACGCGCGGTTGCACATGGTGCCTGAAATGTACACTTGCCGGCGTGTTCGAAAAGCTGTTTGAGTGTCCGTGTTGCGGTCACCGGACCCTAGGCGAGGAGCCGCCGGGAACCTTCGCGATCTGCTCTGTTTGCTTTTGGGAGGACGACAACTTGCAGTTCAACGACCCGGATTACCGTGGGGGAGCGAACAGAGTCAGCCTCAACGAGGCGAAAGAGAACTTCAGGGTGTTCGGTGCTTGCGATCCGGAGATGAGGAAGTTTGTGCGCGCGCCGCACGAAGGCGAATGATAGCGTCTCGCTGCGGGGCCGCTGATACAAAGCGGTAACGTCCCCAATGGGCGTTGCACCTTTATGCGGGGGCGCGTCGAGCGGCAGGCGGTGCAGCCCTTGGGGCTCCAACGCCTCGCGTAAGGGCGGAGGCGCAGGTGGTTAGCGCCCCCCGGATACGACGGAGACGGGAATGCCTCTGGCTTCCTCCGGCACATTCACACCGGGCGCGAACTTGTGGACCCCGCCGAGTCTATCCACCCAACCGGCGATGAGAACCCTCTCGTATCCCGGTTGCGCCTGGACGGTGGGAAGCAGCGCCGTACCACCGAGCGACATCCACAAGAGACAGAGGGCAATCACCGTCAGGACGAATTTGGTGTAGAGGTCGATGCGCATGGATACCTCCAGTGCCGTGATTATGGACCGCGTTCCGTCCGGTGCGGTTGGTGTTTCCGGGTTCTGCGCCGGGACGGGCGTTGCACCCTCTTTACGGGGCTGTGTGGTTCGCCGGGCGGCGTGACAGAACCGGTGAGACAATTGCCGTGCGCCGGTCGCACCCCTGACCAACGAGGGTGGCCTTGGAGAGACCTGAAAGCCTTCGCATAGCCCGGGATGTCCTGAAAGCAGCTTACCGGGATGCATTTTCACGACTCGCTCGGATTCTGTTTGAAGAAGACCCCATAGGTATCAACTTCGAGGGCAACACCGACGAGTACGAACCGGAAGCGGGCACTATACTGCCGCACTTGCGCCACTGCCAGACGGTCGCAGAAATCCAGGGGCTGCTGCATTCCGAGTTCGTGCGTTGGTTCGACGCCAGCATCGCCGGCCCGCCCGAGCGCTATCGTCGAGCGGCTGAGCGTATACGGGAAGAAATGGCGCGGTGGTCGATGCCGTGAGTTCTACGGGTTCGGCTCTTCAACGGGGAGTTCACCCTTTTGCCGGGCAGCGTGCTGCGATGGGCGGACTAGCCGTTTCCAACCGAGCGGAGCCGAAGGTCACTCTTCGTCGTCGGCTCCGCCGCATACGAACAGGTTGAACTTGCCGTTCTCGTCGGTCGGAGACGCCGCACTGCACATCCCGCGATGACTATCCAGCTTTCCGTTCAGCTGGCGTCGGCGGCTTCCCGTGCTCCGCGAGGTACTCGCGAAGCGCCGTGTTCACGGTTGCGGAGTCCTTGAACACCTTGGCGAGGTCTGGCTCGAGAAGCACGACGTTCGTCCCTTGTCGATACCGCTCGTAGTACTTGCCGCGCACGCCCCCCCGCAGGTCGTACTCCGGCCGCATGTCGTCAGCGTCGTTCTTCATCATCGGCTTGTTCATATCTTCGCGGATTCAGGTGTTGCTGTTCGCAGGGCGATTTGCCCGTGCCCAGGCTGTTCGCCCTTTACCGCCTTCCCAGACGACGTCGCGCGGAAACACATCAATTCTCACCCACTCGAGCGCCGGGTCCTGCTTGCCGTGCTGCAAGAAGTAATCAAGCGCCTGTGTCGCGAGGTCCGCGGAGACGAACAATTCCGGCGGCCACCGTTCCAGCGCCTGTCCGCCCAGCTCTATTTCAACCGAGGGCCTCAGGAAATGTTGGCTGGTCACCAGAAAATCGCTCGGAGATTCTTCCTCTTCGTAGCACTGGAAGACGAATCCACGGCCCTCATGCCAATCGAAGTGGACCCGTGGAAACTGCGCATCGACTGGGCAGATCGACGCTCCGTCCACGCCGCGTGTGTTTGGACTTCGGCGACAGGCTGGGAAGCCGAGTGAATCGGCGTCGGGGTGTCACGGGTGAGGAAGGAGGCCTGAAAAGCCTTTCGACTGCCGCCGACCATGGCCGATCGTAGCATGCATCGTCACGCGCGATTTGCGTGCAGTTCCACGTGCCGGACGATCGGTGTGTCCTGCATTACTCATGATCGTCCGTGTAACAAGATTCCCAAGCTGCGTCACCGCGGCTCGGTCATAATCCCCGCATGCTGGAAGATCTTCGGTACGCCGTGCGGGTTCTTCGGCGCTCGCCTGGATTCACACTCAGCGCCGTCGCCGCGCTCGCCCTCGGGATCGGCGCGAATACCGCCGTCTTCTCCGTCGTTTACGCCGTCCTGCTGAAGCCGCTGCCGTTCGCTGAACCAGATCGACTCGTGCGGATCTATGAAACCAATCTCGCGCAGGGGATAGATCGCGGCGATGTCTCGCCCGGAACGTACGTCGACTGGCGCACGCGGAGCCACGCATTCCAACACCTGGCATCGTACTTCGAGCCGCGCGAGTGGCTTCTTGCCTTCGGCGAGAATCTCGAGGCCGTCAAGGGAAGCATCGTCACGCCCAGCTTCTTCGAAGCCCTCGGCGTGGCTCCCGTCCTCGGCCGTACGTTCCGGCCGGAGGCCCAATGGCGTGCCCCTTACGGCGACCAAGATGAGGTCGTCATCGGATACCGCGTCTGGCAGCGTTACTTTGGTGGCTCGCCAGATGTACTCGGACGGACGATCAAGCTTGAAGGACGCGTTCTCCGCAGGGTCGTTGGCGTCATGCCGCCTGGATTCAACTTTCCCGACCGTTCCGAGATCTGGGGCAGCGAGTTCCTGCTGCGGTCGATTGGTCCGGGCGAGCGGGCGGCGCGCTTTCGGAGAGTCATCGGGAGACTTCGACCAGCCGTGACCATCGACGCGGTGCGGGCCGAGCTGAACGAGATCTCACGACAACTCGCAACCGAGCATCCGACAAGCAACGCCGGCTACGGCGCCGACGTCGTTCGCCTCGACACGGCTATCGTCGGCGATGTGGGCGTCGCGCTCGTGACTTTCCTCGGTGCTGTCGGATGCGTGTTGCTGATTGCGTGCGTGAATGTTGCGAATCTCATGGTCGCGCGCGCGACACGCCGCGGCCACGAGCTGGCGATCCGGATTGCACTGGGCGCCGGGATTGGCCGCCTGCTGCGCCAGTATGCGGCGGAGACGATCATCCTGTCAGCGGCGGGTGCGGTGGCAGGGATCGCGCTGGCGGCGTGGGGAATCCCGCTGCTCATCGCCCTTGCACCAGGCGACATACCGCGAATCGCGGAGGTGTCGCTCGACGGACGCGTGCTCACGTTCACCGCGGTCTTGTCGATTCTCGTCGCGATGCTCACGGGTCTGGTGCCGGCGCTGCAGGCGCGGCAGGTGAACGTTCACGACTCGCTGAAGACAGGTGTCCGGGTGTCCGGCTCGTCGGCAACGACGCGGCGACTGCTCATGGCTGCGGAAGTCGCGCTCACCGTCGTCCTTCTGACCGGCTCCGTTCTTCTGATGCGCAGCTTCATTCAGCTGCGCCAAGTCGATCTCGGGTTCGATGCTCGTCACCTGCTCACCGCTGACTTGCGAATCCCAACGGGACGTCACTCGGATACCCGTAGACCGTGGTATCGCCTCTACCTGGATTATGGACGCGTACTTGAGGGGCTTTCGGACCTTCCGAGCGTCGAGGCCGTCGCCGGCGCCACCGGTATGCCGCTGACCGGCGAAGAAAGCGCCGGCATGTTCTGGAAGGCCGATTCGCAGATCGCACGGCCCACGGCCGAACAGCAGTACCAGGCGGCCATTACCATCGTCACGCCTGGGTACTTCTCGACTATGAGCATTCCACTCCTGCGGGGCCGCGGCTTCAGCAACGCGGATCGACTGCCGGAACAGGCATTGACGGATCCTTCGGATGCCAAGCCTCGCGGCGTCGTGATTGTCAGCGACGCTTTTGCGCGCCGGTTCTTCCCCGGAGAGGATCCGATCGGGCACGTCCTCAAGCTACAGTATCACTGGGCTGTCGCATCGAGCGTGATCGTCGGCATCGTCGCCGACGTCCGTGCACGCGACGTAGCCGTGGCGTCGGAGCCTGCCGTCTATATCCCCTGGGGAGAAGTCCCCGGCTTCCGCTTGTCGCTGGCGATCCGAACGACGGGTTCTCCGTCCGCCGTGGCGGCTGCCGTACGCGGGCGTTTGCGGGACGTCGATCCGCAGATTCTCGTCACGAATCTGCGCACGATGGATGATGTCATCTTCGCAGCGGTGTCGCGGCCGCTGTTCAATCTCGTTCTTATTGCGTCGTTCGCCGTTCTGGCGCTCGCGCTCGCCGCGATTGGCATTTACGCAGTGGCCGCCTATCTCGCCGAGCAGCGGACTCGTGAGATCGGCATCCGCCGCGCGCTCGGAGCACAATCGAGGGACGTCCTGATGCTGGTCGTGGGCGAAGTTTTCGGTCCCGTGATGGCCGGCGCCATCGCCGGTGTCGTGTGTGCCATCCTGAGCGCAAGTCTCATTCGGACCCTGCTGTTCGGGATCGTGCCAAACGATGCGGTGAGCTTGGTGGCCGCGCCCTTGCTTCTGTGCACCGTGGCGCTGCTCGCATCCTACGTGCCGACGCGACGTGCGTTACGCGTGGATCCGATGGTCGCTCTGCGCGACGAGTGACCGCGCCGTGGACGGGGAGCGTCTTTCCTTCGCGATCGCCCTTCTCTGTACTCCACACATGTGATTTAGCAGGACAAGATTCTGCTTGCGTCTGCAGGCATCGACACAATACTATTAGTGTGTCGATGCTGCCGCCGTTCGCGCCGACCGGGCGGCTTCCTGCCGGCATCCATGCCGCAACGTGGCCGCTGTTCGCCGAGCGGTTCGGGAGCTCGACTCATCGGCGGCAACAGCTGACGACACTTGTGGACGCGTTACGTTTGCTGCGTGAGGCCGGTTGCGCACGCGTCTTCGTCGGCGGCAGTTTCGTGACCGCCAAGGCGGAGCCGAACGACATCGACGTGGCCTGGGATGTAGAAGGCGTGGATGCCGACGCGTTGGATCCCATCTTTCTTGACTTCGAGGACGAGCGGGCCGCGCAGAAGCGGCGATTCGGCGCAGAGTTCTTCCCCGCGCAGTTCGTTGAGGGTGTCACAGGTCGATCGTTTCTCGAGTTCTTCCAGCGCACGCGCGATGATGAACCCGTCGGCGTCGTCGCGGTCGACCTTAGAACGATGCCTGAAACCGGATCCGAAATGGGAGCGAAACATGATTAAGAACGAGCGGCAGTACCGGATCACTCAGGCGCGCGCCGAGGAGTTCCGTCAGTCCATAGCGCAGTGGGAACATGAACGGCGCACGAGCAAGCTCCACCCGAAGTTGGGGCAGGCCCAAGGTGACGCTCTTCGCAGCCAGCTGGAGTCGTTGGAACGCGAGCTCCGCGAGTACGAGGAGTTGAGATCCGGGCGACAGAAGGTGCTGAGATATGCCTCCTTCGATGAGCTCCCCAAAGCCCTTGTGCAGGCACGGATCGCGCGACGATGGACGCAGAAGGATCTCGCCGACCGCCTTGGCTTGGACGAACAGAAGATCCAGGATTACGAGGCGACCGACTATCAGCGGGCAAGCCTGGCGCGCATCCGCGAAGTCGTTCGCGCGCTTGAGATCGAAATTCGTGAAGAAGTGAAACTCTCACACCAAAGAAAGAGGGCGTAGCCACTCTTTACGCCGCATGGTCTGAAGATCCGCCTTGACCCGGATGCTGTCGCCGAAGCCGTGCGACCACTCACAGTTGTTCATGATATCAACGACGTACTTCGTGACGTCGAGCTCTGGGAGAACCTTCCGGAAGGCCTAGTGGCACTCGCCGCTTCGGGGACCGCATTCGCAACTCGCTCTGTCGCCGCCACGATCATGGCTGGCGCAGTCGCGTACTCGATCGGCTCGTTTGTCCGCACCTTTACATACTCGGACGGCATCCGACGGCTCATTCCGATGTTTTCTCGGCTCATGGGTCATCACCGTGATACACACCGTCGTCATCTCGGTTCTTTTGATCCGCCAAGATCACATCGGCGTCGCGCTGGCACTATGCGCCATAAACACCAGTGCGCACCTGGGAGCATTCGGCATACTGGACTTCGTCCTGACGCCCATTCGCGTGCCGCTCCGACGGCGGCTGGGTTTACAGCCGACGCATCAGGAAGCAGTGTTCGTGCAAATCTGCACCAAGCGCGCTGCAGCTGACGGAGTCGCACTGGACTGGAATCAATACTCGGACAGAGTTCGACGGACGCAAGAAGAGGTTTGATGCCCAGAGAGAAGTCGCGATGCTTCCGCAACCCGTCAAGATTCATCAGTCGCCGGATCTGTTGCTCAGCCGTACGCTCGTCATCGTCCTGAAAATCGATCAGATGTGTCGTCGCCCGATCGCGAAAGATATTGGTCTCCTCAGAGGACAGCTGGATGATTCCTACCCACCGTCCGCCGACCCACCCCGGCGAGGTGCTGCTCGAAGAGTTCTTGAAACCTTGGCGAAGCTCCTGAAAACCACCCCCGAGTTTTGGATGAACCTCCAGAACGCGTGGGATCTGTACCACGCGCAGCGCGATCTGACGCGCGCATCCGCGTAGGTGCCGATATTTGAATCGTCGGTGAAAAGGCGTAGGTCCTGCCGCTAAATTCAACGCTGACGGTGCCATATAGTCACTCCGGCGCCGTCGATGACTTCCGCGTCCACGCGTTCGGGTCGGATTCGATGAACGAATCGCCGGTATAGACGTATCCGGGCGGCGGCTCCGCC
Source organism: Vicinamibacterales bacterium (assembly GCA_048594885.1). Lineage (GTDB taxonomy): Bacteria > Acidobacteriota > Vicinamibacteria > Vicinamibacterales > 2-12-FULL-66-21 > JBMDXB01. The sequence continues at coordinate 33,733 of JBMDXB010000166.1, read as the reverse complement.
GACGAACCCACGACGAAGGAGGAGAAGGAATCGCCCGCCGGTCCTGGAGGATCCGCTGGTCCCGCCGGTCCAGCGGGGCCCGGCTGGACGGGCGGCAGGTCCGCGAGGATGTCGGTCACCGACAACCAGGGCACGTTCAACCGCTCGAACTCGCCGGCGTCTTCGCCAAGCAGCAACACCGGTTCGGGACTCGTGCAGAGGTGCTGCCCGTGAACGAACCACCTGACCCTCTCTTTCGCCAGATTTCGCAATATCGGAAGTGGTCAGCATGGCTGAACGGATGCGCATCGGACGCGCGGTGATCGGTTCCTCGTTCCTCCTCATGGTTTGCACGACCGTTTCCGCACAGACGGGCAACGTCGGCGAACGGCCGAACGACAATAGACCTTTCGACGCGATCACCGACGACGCGCGACTTCGGATTCCCCCCGACCTGTGGGCGGAGACCCGCGTCAGGACTGATCTGCACGGCTGGCACTGGGGTTCCGGCAAACGGAACGGTCAGCGGTCGTCCGTCGTTAACGGCACCCGAGCGCAAGTCTCAAAGGGGCGGTCGCGAAAGAAGGCGGTCCTCATTGGCGCCGCCATCGGAGGCGGTGTCGGCGCCGGCGGCGGTGCGTACGCGGTCTATGCGACCGGAGGCGATGCCGAGCCGTGGGTGGTGCCGGCATTCGCCGGCATCGGAGCAGCTCTCGGAGCTGTGTGCGGATTCCTGATTTCGTTGTTCTAAGTTGAAGACGCTACACCTCGCGAGTGAGCCCGAGAAACCTGCTCGCTTCGCGCCAGATGTAGTCGAGGCTGGCGAGCAACTGGTGGTCGTCGTCGAGCATGTGCAGCTCGACGTTCGGCCGCGTGCCGGCCCACTGCTCCACCATCTCCGGATTGACCGCGGTGTCGCGCCGGCCCTGGAATACCTGGATCGGCAGGCGAAGGTTGGCGCTCAGGCAGTCATAGCCACACGCATCGGTATAGAGGCCGTAGTGCACGGGCATCACGCGGCCGTACGCGTAGTGGAACACGTTCAGCGCGTTGATCTGCTTCCACTCTTCGAGGCCGCGATCGCCGAGATCGCGGATGCGATTGCCGCCAAAATCGAGCGCCGGCGCGAGCAGCACGAGCCGATCGATGCGATCGGGTTGCTTCAACGCCGATTGGACGGCAACGAATGCGCCAAGGCTCGATCCCATCAGCGCCACGCGGCCGGCAGGCAGAGCGTCGACGATGGCGCGCACCTGGTCGATCATCCGAGTGATTGTCAGCGTCGAGAAATCCGGCTCGTTGAAATCCGGCGTGTGCAGCTCGATGCCGTGCTCGCGCAGCTTCGACGCGAAGAACGCCGCTTTCGACGACTGCGCCGAGGAGGCGAAGCCGTGCAGATACAGCACGTGCACTACAGCCTCGTCCTGCAGTTGGGCCGGCAGCGGCACGTCAGCAGCTTGGCGCCGTCGGTCGCGTAGTCGTAGGTGAGCTCCTCGCCCTTGCGGATGTTCTTCGCGGCCCGAATCCAGATCGTGTCACCGATCACCTGCGTGTAGCAGTTCGGCTTGCAGGAGTGGTTGATGTAGCGTGCGACGTTGCCGCCGACCGCCGCGTCACGCACGTAGAGGCGATTGAGCTTGAAGCACCAGATGTGTCCCCTCTTCAGGTACCGCACCTCGCGCCGCAGGCTCTCCTTGTTGCTGATCTTCTCGCCCGCGTAATCGACGATTCGTGTGTTCTTGGGAATGGGCTGGGTCGCGAACACGCCCCAGCCATGGATCCTCGAGCGCCGCTTCTCGATCATCGGCACCGATTGTAGAACGAGCGAGCGCTTACCAGTACCGGACGCGCCCGGTGTCGACGTGCACGAAGTTCGACGATGGGTAGTAGCCCACGCCGCCGAGCCGCAGCGAACGAGCGGCGCGGTGCAGATCGCCGAGCTTGACGCCGGGCAGACGGATGTCAATCGCCTTCCCCACCTGGTGCAGGCTGCCGGAGGCAACGCCCGAGTGCTTTCCACCGCGCGCCTGCAACATCGCGTTCGTCTTCGCCGAGCGGTATCCGGAGATCACGTGATACGCCTGGTCGTTCTCCAGCGTGCCTCCGAGCTCGTGCAGCAGATCCAGCAGCTTCGGATCGATCGGCTTGACCTCGTTGACGCGAAAGTCCCGCAGCAGCCGATTGATCTCCTGCAGCGCCTGCGGCTGGTACTTGCCGCCCTCGCAGTAGTCGATCTTCAGCCGCTCTCCCGTGTGCGTGTGCAGGAACGAAAGCGTGCGCACCGGGGCCTTGCGGGCGCTCGTGCGGATCGCCGGCGCCTTCGCCGCTTCCAGACGGGCGGGCACCAGCGCAGCGGCAGCGGCGGCCGCCCCGAAACCGAGGAATGCCCTGCGCCCGAGCTGTCTCGGCTGGCCGGTCGAGAGGTTCTGCACTGCCATTGGACACCTCATTGGACCATGCCCTGACCTGGACCGCAAGCCCGACCGTATCGCTAAACCGATATCGGACAGCCTCTTACAGACTCTGCCGTAGCGTCCCCGGTCGAATCGCCGCGGCACCCTCTGATATAGTCGCGAGGATGGAGATGGGCTGGGTCTTCACGGCGTGGGGGCGAATTCTGCGTGGTTACCGGCCAGCGTTGTCCGTCGAAATCACCCGCGAATGCCCCCTTCGGTGTCCGGGCTGCTACGCTTACCTCGACGACCATCTCGGCGGCGGCGTTACCCTCCGGCAGGTCAGTGACTACAAGGGCGACGAGCTCGTCGAGCGCTTCATGCAGCTCATCGCCGAGCATCATCCGCTGCACGTCTCGATCATCGGGGGCGAGCCGCTCGTCCGGTATCGCGAGCTCGGACAGATCCTGCCGCAGCTCGCCGGCCGTGGCATCTTCACACAGCTCGTGACGAGCGCCGTTCGGCCGATTCCGCTCGAGTGGGCGCCGCTCCGGCGGCTGCAGATCGTCGTCTCGATCGACGGCCTTCAGCCGGAGCACGACGAGCGTCGCACGCCGGCGACCTACGATCGCATCCTCAAACACATCAAGGGACACCAGATCACCGTCCACTGCACGGTCACGCGGCAGCAGGTGCAGCGCGACGGCTACATCGAGGACTTCGTTCGTTTCTGGTCGGAGAACCCGGACACCGAGCGGATCTGGGTGAGCCTGTACACGCCGCAGATCGGCGAGGAATCGGACGAGCGGCTGCGACCCGAGGATCGCGAGCGGGTGGTCGCGGCGCTCATGAACCTTCGCACGGCGTATCCGAAGCTGCGCATGCCGAAGGGGATGATCGAGGTGTACGCCGACCCGCCGCGCAGTCCCGACGACTGCATTTTCGCGAGAACGACAACGTGCGTGTCGGCGGATTTCGAGCGGCGGATCACGCCGTGCCAGTTCGGCGGCAATCCGGATTGCTCCAACTGCGGCTGCATCGCGTCGGCCGGACTCGGCGCGCTCGGCCGGCACCGGCTGCCCGGCGGCGTTCAAGTGGAGACGCTCTTCAAAGGTTCATTTCGTATGGGGGACCAGGTGCGCGCGGTGCGGGAGCGGTTCAACGGCCGCGCCGCGGCCCGTGGCTGATTTATGGCTGCCCTTGCATCATTCGATATCACCTCGACCGTCGACCTGCAGGAGGTCGACAACGCCGTCAACCAGGCACGCAAAGAGATCGCGCAGCGCTACGACTTCAAAGGCTCGCGCGCCGCGATCGACCTGGATCGCGGCGAGAACACGCTGACGTTGACCGCCGACGACGACTACAAGATGAACGCGGTGTGGGAGATCCTGCAGGGGCGCATGGTGCGGCGCGGCGTGCCGGTCAAGAACCTCACGCCAGGGCCGATCGAGCGCGCGGCGAACGATACCGTCCGCCGAGTGGTCACGCTGCAGCAGGGCATCCCCACCGAGGCGGCACGCGAAATCGTCAAGTTCCTGAAGGAAAAGAAGTTGAAGAAGGTGCAGGCCGCTGTGCAGGCGGATCAGATTCGCGTATCATCGCCGTCCAAGGACGAGCTGCAGGAGGCGATGCGGGCCCTGCGCGAGCACGATTTCGGCATCGCGCTGCAGTTCGGCAACTATCGCGGGTGATGGGAGCAGATATGGCCGCACTCCTTGCGATCGCGTTCATCGCTCTCGGTGGCGTCTTCGCTGCACCGTCACAGCCGGTCAATGAGGATGCCGCCATCCAGGCCGCCTTGCAGAAGCGCATCGCCGACTACGCGGCGCTGCACCAGAAGCTCGAAGCAACGCTGCCTCCGCTTCCCAAAGACGCGACGGCCGACCAGATCGAGAAGCACCGGCGGGCGATGGCGGCGCTGCTGCAGAAGGCGCGGCCCGACGCGAAGCGCGGCGACATCTTTCCGCCGGCTGCCCGCGCGTTGATTCGACGCTATCTCGCGCGCGTGCTGTCCGGCCCGGAAGGCGCCACGCTGAAATCGGCGATGCAAGAGGAGGGGGCCGGCCGCATCAACCTCCAGGTAAACGGACGCTATCCGGACGGTGCGCCTCACTCGATGATGCCGCCGCAGGTGCTGGCCGCGCTGCCGAAGCTGCCCGAAGAACTCGAGTATCGCGTCATTGGCGAGCGACTCATCCTTCTCGACTTCCACGCTCACGTCGTCGTCGACTTCATCGAGAACGCGCTTCCGGACTGAGATCCTTTTCACGCGCCATGGACTACCGCCGCTTCAGAACCATCGGAATTCTCTGCCTGGTCTTGCTGTCTGGTTGTGCTCGCTCGGGCCCCACCGCCGGGCCGGTTGCCGTTCGCGCGGCGTCGCCCGTCACACCGGACGTTCCGCTTCCGAACCGCCGCGACTCGCTGAAGTTTGCCGTGCTGGGCGATTTCGGCACCGGCGACAATCCGCAAAAACAGCTTGCCGCGCAGATGGCGAAAGTGCACGCCGGTTTCCCCTTCGAGTTGGTGACGCTGGTGGGCGACAACCTGTACGGCGGCGAGCGCGAGCGCGACTTTCGGGAAAAATTCGAGATTCCCTACAAGCCGCTGCTCGACGCCGGCGTCAAGTTCTACGCGTCGCTCGGAAACCATGACACCCGGATACAGACGCTCTACGAGCCGTTCAATATGAACGGCGAGAGCTATTACGCCTTCAAGGCGCCGAAGCAGGACGTGCGCTTTTTCGCGCTCGACACCACCTACCCGAAGCCGGAACAGACCAAGTGGTTCGAGGAAGCGCTGCAAGGGTCGAACGAGGCGTGGAAGATTGCGTACTTCCACCATCCGCCCTACTCATCCGGCGAACGTCACGGATCGCAAGACGTCATTCGCAAGGAGTTCGAGCCACTGCTGACGAAGTACAACGTCAGCGTCGTCCTCACGGGTCACGATCACTTTTACGAGCGCATCAAGCCGCAAAAAGGGATCGTGTATTTCGTCGTCGGATCCGGCGGGAAGCTGCGCCGCGGAAACATCGACAAGCGATCGACGCTCACCGCCCGCGGCTTTGACACCGATCTCGCCTTCATGGCGGCGGAAATCGACGGCGACGAGATGTTCTTCAACGCGATCTCCAGAACGGGACGCATCGTCGACTCCGGCGTGATTACGCGACGGAAGGCTGAGTAGTCCGGGACGTCAGCGGAGCGTAGGCCGCACTTTCCAGCTCGCGCGCGAGCGCGAATGCCGCGATCGACATGACGACGTCCCGCACGGCGACGTCGAAGTGCCCGCCGAGGGCGAGATTGACGGCGACGAGCAGCAGCCACGCGCTGGCGACATAGGCGCCGATCCGCGGCGCGAAGACGAGAATCGTCGCGCCGACGGCGATTTCGATGACACCGACGACCGCCATGAACCCCGGCACGGGGATCGGCAGCGCGGCCGCCGCGAGCGGGCTGACGTAGCTGCCCCAGTCGGCGAGGATGTTGAAGAACTTGTCGAGGCCGGCCAGCGTGGCGGTCAGCCCGAACGCCAGGTGCAACGCACGGAAGGGAACGGTGAGTCGGTTCTGCATGATGTTTCGTGCCTCCACTGGGATAGAGTCGGCGCGGCCCGAAAGGTGACAGCCGGCGCCCTTGTCACCTTTTGCCCGACCGTTACTCTGTATGGAGAAGGAGCCACGAATGCCTGCGGATGCCGCGCTGAGCTTGCCCTCGACCGCGCTGCCGGACGAGGAGATCGTTGCCCGGATCCTCGACGGCGAGCGCCCGCTGTTCGAGGTGCTGATGCGCCGCCACAACGAGAAGGTGTATCGCGCGGCCCGCGCCATCGTACGGGACGATCGTGAGGCCGAGGACGTGATGCAGGAGGCCTACGTCAACGCCTACACGCATCTGGCGCAGTTCGACGGCCGCGCGAAGTTCTCGACCTGGCTCACGAAGATTGCCGTCTACGAGGCGCTCGCGCGTGTGCGCCGCCGCGGCCGCTACGAGCCGGTCGACGACGGGTTGCTGGAGACGTTCATGCCGATCACTGCATCGCCCGATCCCGAACGCCAGGCCTTCGGCCGCGAGCTCGGCGCGCTGATCGAGTCCGCGATCGACAGCCTGGGCAACGGCTACCGCGAGGTGTTCATGCTGCGCCAGGTAGAGGGGCTCAGCACAGCCGAAACGGCGGAGATCCTCGGCGTCAGCGAGGACGTGGTCAAGACGCGCTTCTCGCGCGCGCGGCACGCGCTGCAGACCGATCTGCTGGACCGCGACGGCGCCGCGACGGCCAGCGCCTTCACCTTCGGCCAGGCACGGTGCGACGCCGTTGTCGCGGCCGTGCTGGCGCGCCTCGACGCGGAGTCCTATTCGTAGTAGCGGCGATACATGCCGCGGCGGAAGATCCAGCCGCCGAGCGGACCCAGCCAGCCGAGCACGTAGTACATGTAGCCGAGATCCATCAGCTCGATCAGGTTGCCGTCCATGTCCTTCGCAAAGAAGAACCAGTGGCCGCGCGGCGACTGCTCCGGCCTGCTGACGCACTCGACGCCCTTGCGCTGCAGGTCGTCGTACCACTTCTGCAGGTTGCGGACGTTGAACGAAATGTGGGTCAGACCGACGCGGTTCCACGGGATCGCGATCGGCGGCTGCTGAGGCGTGAACTCGAAGATCTCGAGCACCGCGCCGCCGGGGACGCGGATCCAGCCGATCTTGCACGCCGGTCCCGGGTCGGGCCGGGCAAACCCGGCCCCTACGGAAGCGGGTTCTACGGAATCGGGTTCCCCGGGGTCGTAGGGGCCGGGCTTGCCCGGCCCTGCTCCAGCACCGCTGTTGCCCACGCCGAAGAAACTGCGGACGCGCTCGGGCGGCGTGTCGGCGACGCCGACCAGCGGACAGCCGAACACCTCCCAGTAGAACTTCACCGCCTTGTTGAAATTGGAAACGGTGATGCCCGCGTGGCTGAACGATCGTGCTCTCATAGCTCGGTTTCCTTGATGTGATCCGCGACCCGCAGCGCCTGCGCCGCGATCGTCAGGCCGGGATTCACCGCCGCAGACGACGGGAAGAACGAGGCGTCGACGGCGAAGAGATTCTCGACGTCGTGCGTCCGGCAGAACGGATCCAGCACGGATCGGCGCGGATCGGCGCCGAAGACGAGCGTTCCACACTGGTGCGTGGTGTTGCGGCGACCGTGCGAGTGCTTCACCACGAGCCAGAACCCAAGCCGGCGCAGCGTCCGCACCATCTCCTTGACGAGCTGACGGTGCGGCTTCAAGTTGTTGGGGTGATACACGAGGCGAATGCGGCCGTCGCGCTCGACGAGCACGCGGTTGTTCTCGTCCGGGAGATCTTCCGACATCGCCAGCCAGTCGACGCCGCGGGACACCCACCAGTCGTAGGCCCCGATTGGCACCCACGGCACGACCGTCTGTGCCATCACGCCGTGCGTGCGTCCCTGTGACTGGATCTGGCCGAGCGGATAGGGCGTGTCGGGGCCGCGCAGGTAATAGTCGTTGATTGCCACGGTCTTCTGAAACACCGTCGAATTCAATCGCAGCGGATGGAAGCCCTGCATCATCGTCGCGAGATGCGCCATGTAGCGCCTGCCGACGAGACCCGACGAGTTCGCGAGGCCATTCGGATGCCGGTCACTGTCGGAGCGAAGCAGGAGCGCGGCAGAATTCACGGCGCCGCAGGCGGCGATGAACAGCTTCGCGCCGACCTGGACGACCTCTCCATTGCGCTCGACTTCGACGGCCTGCACTCGCCGTCCTGACGCGTCCATCACGAGACGCCGGGCGCACGCGTTCGTCCACAGCGTTACGTTGCGACGCTTCATCGCCGGCCGCACGCAGCAGACGTCCGCCTCGCTCTTCGCGTGCAGCTTGCACGCGAACGAGTTGCAGGTGTTGCAGAGGATGCAGCCGTCCTGCTGCCCGGGATTCAGCAGGCCGAGCGGCAGCGAGGAGGGATGCAGCCCGAGGCGGCGAAGGCCGCCAACGATCTCGGCCATCTCCGGCGCGTGCGGCACCGGCTCGTACGGGAACGGCCGGCGCGGCGGTTCGGTAGGATCCGCCGCGTGATCGCCGTGCACATGATAGAGCTCCTCGGCGCGATCGTAGTACGGCTCGAGGTCCTCGTAGCGGATCGGCCACGCGGGCGACACGCCGTCGGCGTGCTCGACCGCGTCGAAGTCCTCGCGCCGCATGCGATAGAGCACGCTGCCCCAGAACTTCGTGTTGCCGCCGACGCTGTAGTGTGTGTACGGCTGAAACTCGCGGCCGCGATCGTCGATCCACCGCTCGCGCGTCTGATAGCGCAGCTGCTTCCAGACCGCCTCGGGGCTCCAGTTCTCGTCCTCCTGCGGGACGAAGTCGCCGCGCTCGAGGATCAGGATCTCCGCCGGGGTATCCGCCAGGGCATGAGCAATCGTGCCTCCGCCCGCACCGCTGCCGATGATGATGACGTCGTAGTAAACCAAGGGCAAAGAGTAAAGGGTAATCTTACCCTTCGTAGACCTGCTCCATCAGCTGCTGGTCTTCGAGCGCGCGTTCGAGGCTCATCTCCGGCGCGCGCCGCTCGCGAATGGCGCCCACGAAGTCGCGGTACATCGCGCGGTAGCCGCGGATGTCGCGGAACCCTGGCAGGATCAGCCTGGGAAAGCCGCGGCCGCGCGCCAGCACGAACAGGCCGTTGGACTCGAACGTGATGATGCCGCTCCGTCCGTACAGCTTCGACAGCCGCAGCCCTCTGAGCAACGACGGGATCTCGCGGGAGTAGTAGAGGCAGCCGACCGCCTCGTTGTCGTAGCGGAATGCCACCATCATGCTCTTGACGCGCGTGTCGGGTCCCTCGCGCGAGACCGACGGACGGTAGCCCTGGATCTCCGTGATGCGCGGACCGAGGCTGCCGGCGATGTGCAGCCAGTGGATCCCCTCTTCGAAGAACGCATCGCCGCCTGCCATCGCTTCGTCGTTGCGCCAGTCGTCGGCCGTCTTGAGACGCCGGGCGATCGACGTGAAATGCGCGAACACCATCTCGCCGATCGCGCCGTCCGCAAGCAGGCGCCGAACGACGACGGCGAGCGGCTTGTAGTGATCGTTTTCACCGACGAGCACGACGCGGCCTGCCTGTTTGCGCGCGTCGATCGCCTGCTGATAGTCCTCGGTTCTGAGGAACGCCGGCTTCTCGACGAGGACGTGCTTGCCGGCCGCCAGCGCGCGCAGCGTCCATTCCAGATGGAAGCGCGGCGGCATGGCGATCACAACCGCGGCGATCCGTGGATCGTCGACGGCCGCGGCGTAGTCGTCGTAGGATGCGCAGCCGCCGAATCGGCGCCTGTAATCCGCCGCCTTCGCCCCTTCGCGGCTGGCATACGCGGCGACGATCTCACCTCGAAGGCGTTGCAGATGATGGCTGTGGACCGCCGTGATGAAGCCGCATCCCAAGAACGCGAGTCGCACCGGATCCGGCATTCACACCTTCCCTCCGCGCGTCATTATCACTCCATCACTCTCTCGCGAAATGCTCCCACAGCTCACGCGCGAGCCGCGGCAGATCGTCGTCCACGAACTCCCGGAACTCAGGCACGTAGAGGTAGACGGCCCAGAGCAGGAAGGCGGCCACAGCGGTCGACATGATCCGGAGGACCGCCATGAGCCAGGGGTCGGGCGGTGAATACGGATACGGCGCCGCATAGCGCGCCGCGTAGAGCGGTGCCGCGACAATGTGGTAGACGACGATCAGCCCGAGCAGCCCGGCCCACAGCGGCACGCCGTTTGGCAGGTGCCGACCGAGCACTTCGCCGGTGGCGACGAGCGAGATCGCGGCCAGGAGGAACAGCACGAACAGCGCGAGCCGCGTGAGATCGAAGAACGGCGCCATCGGCGCCACCGTCACCCACGGCGGCTGCCCAGGCAATGGCTGGCCCCACCGCGCGAAGCGCCGCTGCTGCCGCGCCCACTGGCGCTGCCACTGCGTCTTCTGCCGCCCGAAGGCCGCCGCGTTGCGCTTCGCCTGATCGATGAGATCCTTCGCGGTGAAGGGCTGGCCGTGCGCGGCGGCGCGCTGCTCGGACGTGTCGGCGTACGGGATCAGGAACGCCATGGCGGCGTACACGATCAGCCACACGCCCTTGGTCAGCACCGCCAGGATGACGAACGCAATTCTCACCAGGTTGACGTCGACATTGAAGTAGGCCGCCAGCCCTGTGCAGACGCCGGCGATCATCGAGCCTTCCCGAATCAGGTACAGCCGCTTCGCTGCGCCGTCGGCCGCTTTGTCCGATGGATCGGCCTTCTCCTCGTCCTGGTCGCCCGCATCGACCGGGCCCATCTCTTCGAGGATCTGCGTCATCTCGCGAGTCGTGATGACCGTCTTTCCCGGCTCGAGATGGCGCGCGCACTTGTCGGCGATCGCCTGCTCGAGATCGGCGATGATCTCCGCCCGGTCGGGATTGTCGCCGAGCGCTGCGGCGGCGCGATCCAGATACGCCCGGAGCGCGTCGTAGCCCTGCTCCTCGAGGTGATACGCGTTGCCATTGAGATTGACGGCGATGACTGTCTGCATGGCTATCGTCCCAATTGGTCGATGGTGACGTTGATGCGCTGCCAGTACTCGTTCAGCTCTGCGAGCTGCGACCGCCCTTTGTCCGTGAGCCGGTAGTACTTCCGTGGAGGGCCGGCGTCGGATTCCTGCCACTCGTAGTCGACGAGGCCGTCGCGCCGCATTTTGCTCAGCAGCGGATACAGCGTGCCTTCCTGCGTCGAGAATTCAGTCGGCCCGAGCCGCTCGAGGATATCCGCCGCGTAGACTTTCTCGCGCGAAACCACGCGCAAGATGAGAAACTCGAGCAGGCCGCGGCGCAGGGAGGTGAACCTATCGGCGAGTGGCATACTACCTTGCTATAACAAGGTAGCTTGTGGTCTGTGCCAAGTCAAGCGATTTTCTTTTAAATGCCATTGATGTTCGTCTTATCTTCGCCTAGACTTGACGCTTTCGGGAGGGTTCGAAATGGACGAAAAGGCACTGTTCCTGAAGTTCTGGCGCAACGAGGCTGCGACAACGCGCAAGGTAATCTCGCGCATTCCGGATGGATCGGATTACCGGCCGGATCCAAAATCCCGTACCGCGCGCGAGATTGCCTGGCTGATTGTCCGCGAGGAAATCGTCCTCGCCGAGACGCTCGAAAAGAGTACGTTCGAGTGGGTCGAGGTGCCGCCACCTGCGAGCATCAAGGAGGTGCTCGACACGTACGACCGCCATCACGACGACGTGACCGCGCGGATGGAGCGGCTCGACGCATCGAAATACGCGGCAAAAGTGCCGTTTCTGATGGACGGTAAAGCGGTGATGGAGACGACGGGCGCCGAGATGGTGTGGGGCTTCCTGTTCGACATCATCCACCATCGCGGCCAGCTCACCACGTACTTGCGTCCGATGGGATCCACCGTTCCGCAGATCTACGGGCCAAGCGCCGACGAACCGATGTAGGCAACCTGAGGCACCGTTCTTGCGTCTCAAACGGTGCCACGCCTGCTCGGAGCAGCCTCCATGACTTCTCGACGTTCCGTGTTCGCACTGACTCTGCTCGTATGTCTGCTGGCGGCGGGGACCGCCTCGGCGCAGTCGCGCGTGGGGCGGTTCGAGGTGGGCGCGCACGCATCGCTGTTGCGGCTGAGCGACTTCGGGGATACCAACGCCGGAATCGGCGGGCGGATCACGTTCGACCTGTCGAAGTGGGCGAGCGTCGAGGGTGAGGCCAACTTCTTCCCCAACGACGACATCCTGTTGCCCGTCTCCGCGACCGTGCCGGCCGCCCGCGTCGCGCACAATCGCCGGCGCGCGGACGCGTTCTTTGGCTTGAAGATCGGCGCCAGAGGCGACCGGCTCGGCGCGTTCGTGAAGGTGCGTCCGGGATTCGCGCGGCTGACCGACCGCGGGCAGTTCTGCGTCGGCGAGGACTGCGCGCGCATCCTGATGCTGTTCGCGGTGCCGAACTACCGCACCGAGTTCGCGCTCGATTTCGGCGGCGGGATCGAGTTCTATCCGTCGGCACGCACCGTCGCGCGCTTCGAGCTGGGCGACACGATGATCCGGCACCGCAGCTTCGCGCCGCCCTGCTGGGGCTCGGAGTGCACGAGCCACAATCTGGCGTCACGCATCGGCGTGGGCTTCAGGTTCTGACTCGGCCTTCTCGGCCTTCTCGGACTTTTCGGACTTCTCGGCCTTTTCGGACTTCTCGGCCTTCGGCGCGAGCCGGGCCCAATCGTCCTCGAACACCTGCAGCATCTTCCTCGCGATGCGGGTGTCGTGGACGAGGACGCCCACTTCGCGCCGGCCGTCGAGCTCCAGCTTGCGCAGGCTCTGGCTGCCGATGAAGGCATCCGACCCGTCGCGAATCATCGCGCGAACGTGCAGGCGCCGCTGCGGCTTCCGCGCCTGGACGCCGTCGAGGGCCTTCTCCACCTTGCCGATGACCCGGATCTCCACGCCGGCTTTCGCCCGCTCCTGCAGCAGCCGCTGCATGACGTTGTCCGTGACCTTCTCGTCGAAGATCAGCAACTGCTTCTTCGCGCGGCGAATGAAGGCCGACAGAATCATGCGCGAGGTCTCGGGACTGACGACCAGACGATCGTTGCCCGGCGTATAGGGCTGGCGGTTGCTGTCGGCCTCGAACAGCGCCATCGCCTCCTTCACCAGTCCCTTGTCGCGCGTGCTGATGCCGAAGCTACGGCTCTTGTCGATGTCCAGCTTCGTGAAGTTGAACCCGAACACGTAGAGCGTGCCGTCCACGACCATCATCTTGCCGTGGTAGCGCAACAGATCGTCGGCGGTGCGGGACACGGTGACCCCCGCCGCGAGCATCTCCGTCTCGAGCTTGCGCAGCACTTTCTCGCCGCCGCGGTTGGTGTGGGCGATGAGCGCCCGCACCACGACGCCCCGGGTAACCGCCGCTTCGAGCTCCTTCTGGAGCTCGCTGCGATCGAACCGGAAGATGACGATGTCGATGGTGCGCGTGGCCCGCCGCACGGCCTTGAGCAGCGGTTTGAGACCGTCGTCCGGCTGGATGATGAGCTTCAGCTACGTTCCTTTCTTCTTCTTCTCGGCCCAGTCTACGGCCGCGTGCCCGTCCGGGTCGAGCCTGAGAATCGCGTTCGTCACGTCGTCGGTCTGCACGTCGAAGGGGACCTGCACCTCGTAACTCACCTCTTCGTCCGACGAGGCGCGCAGCTCGAAATCGCACTCGTGGCGCTTGAGGATCGCCTCGATGCGCGGCCGCAGTTCGTCGGTCTGCTCGCCCGCCTTGACCTTCAGGTCGAACGACTTGACCGTGTTCGGCTCGAACGACTCGATCACCCACAGCGACGCGACGAGGAACGCGGTGGCGAAGATGGCCATGCCGTACAGCCCTACGCCGGATGCCAGCCCGACGGCCAGCGCGCAGAGCATGACGACCGCGTCCTTCGGATTGTCGATCTTCGTGCGGTAGCGGATCAGGCTGGCGACGCCGACGATGCCGAACGCGCGGGCGAGGCTGGCGCCGACCACGAGCATGATCACGGAACCGACGACCGACAGGATGATCTGCGTCTGGATGACGGAAGGGTTGCGCGGCGGAGTGCCCCGGCGTTTGGGCCGCAGCGCCAGCGCGGCCCCGAGCGCCGCCGCCAGCGGCAGCCGCCGCATCGCATCGTCAATCTCATGGAGCGCGTGGATGGGATGATCGTCCGTATCACGCCCGGCGCGCTCGACTTGTTGCTGCTGCTGCGCACCCGGACCTGGCTGCGGTTCGACTCCGGGTTGGGCGTCGAGCAGCGCCGCGAACAGCGGCAGGACGACGAGTACGGCGATGACAACGGCGCGGGCGAACAGTGACATCATTCCTCCAGCGCCAGCCCTTCGGCGATCTTCTGCTGCATCCGGGCGATGAAGCGATCGGCCGTCGGCGGCGCGTAGCCACCCGCGCGGAAGGCATCACGCCACTGCTCGTCGGTCAGCCGCGACAGGCGCGAGCAGATCCAGCGCACGTCGGCAGACGTGATGCCGTCGAGCAGCGCGCGGTGGCGCCCGTAATACTCAAAGCGAACGCGGTCCCCGTCGATGCCGCGGATGAACGGCGTCTGCTCGAAGACGTCCGGATCGTTGCGCGGCGCGTCGAGAATTCCGGTGCGGCCGAACGTCTGTCCCAGATCGCGCGCGACGAACCAGCGGTTCGCGCCGTCAACCGCACGGCTCAACGTGTAGATCGCGTTGTTCTGATCTTTCAGGTCCGAGTTGCCGAGCATCACGTTGAGCACGAGCAGGCCTGCGAGCTCGCGCGTGCCCACGAACGGATTGCGGTAATACGACCACTCGCCGGCCGTCTGCAGGCCGTGGAAGTCCGGCTTCTTCTCGCGGAAGCGCGCCGGCATCTGCGGGTTCGGCGACGTCGCCTTGTAGGCGGTCCACTGCGGAACGTAGTAGAGCGGCGGTTGGTGGTAGCCGACGCCCCAGAGGATCCGTGACGCCACAACCTCCGTGGATGCTTCCGGCGGAAACTTCGCGCTCCATTCCGAGCCGTCAGGATCGAGCACGGTGTAACCCGCGCTGTAACCGCTGCGCTTGATCTCGATAACTGTGTAGCGGGCGGCGCGATCCGGCGCGAGCCGTGTGCCGCCGACGCCATGGAGCAGGTCGCGTTCGCCTTCGGGTTCGACCCACAGTTCCGCGAGTTGCGACGGCGGAATCGGTTCCGTCCGTGTCGCTTTGACCGACGGATGGCACGCCGCAAGCTCGGCCGCCGCGATCAGCAGCAACACAGCTGGGCTGGTAATGCGTCGTCGATGATGTTGCTGCACGCCGTGCACGTCCCCCTGCGGAGCTGGAGTGCAAGCCGACTGCCAATGAGTTCAGCGGAAGTCGTGCGAGTCTGGCGGAGGGCTGTCGCCCGCGAGCGGCAGCACGCGATCGGCTTTCACCGATGTGACGCCCTCCTGAATCTGCAGCGTGCCTTCGACGATCAGGTACGGCGCGCCGACGATCGCGCCGCGCTGCTCGCTGAACAGATCGGGTCGCACAATGATGTTGGCGATGCCCGTCTCGTCCTCGAGCGTGAGGAAGACGAACCCTTTGGCGGTGCCGGGCCGCTGGCGCGTGATGACGGCGCCCGCCACCCGCACGCGCCGGCCGTGGCGGCCGCGCGGCAGATCGCTCGCGCGCAGCACGCCGCGCAGCGCCAGCTCGGCGCGCCGCAGCGCGAGCGGATGCGGGCCGATCGTCAGGCTCGTGCCGGCGTAATCCGCCATCAGTCGCTCGGGCGGCGACATCGGACGCAGCGGAGAGTCGCTGTTCGCGATGCGCTGTCCGCTGTCCGCGGTGCGCAGTTCGACGTCGACGGCCTCCGATCGCACAGCGCCCAGCGGCGAGCGGCCAGCGGCGTCAGTGAACAATTCGCCCGCGGGACGCACGGCGCGTTCGATCTGCCACTGCGCGCTGCGGCGGTGATAACCGAGCGAGTTGAGCGCGCCGATCTCCGCGAGCGTCGCCAGCTCGTCGCGCCGGATGCCGGTCTTTGCGACGAGAACTTCGATGGAGGCGAAACGGGTAGCCGCAGAGCCGGGGGGCCGGGGAGTCGTCCCACACATGCGCGCAGACGTTGCAGAAGAAACCACCTGCCTGCGCTGCTTCGATCATCGATCGATCGTCGCCCCCGCACTTCGGGCATCGAATCGGCTCCTCGGCCCCCCGGCTCCCCGGCTCCCCAGCCCCCCCGCTCGCGATCAGGCGGCCGGTTTCCTGCCGCAGGCCATTTACGTACATCAGTCCGAGCCGCACGCGGCCGTCGGGCTCGACGCGGCACAGCCAGTCCGACACCTGCACGTCGATCGGCGCGAAGCGGACGCCGTGCCGCTGCGCGTCCTTCACGAGCGTCGCCGGATGGTAGAACCCCATCGGCTGGTTGTTCAGCATCGCCGTGTAGAACGCCGCCGGAAAGTGCGCCTTGAGATACGCGCTCGCATAGACGAGGAGCGCGAAGCTCGCCGCGTGCGACTCGGGAAAGCCGTAGAGGGCGAACGACGTGATCGACTTGATGATCTGCTCCGCCGCGTCGCCGGTGATCCCCTGCCGCTCCATGCCGGCGCGCAGCTTCGCTTCGATCGCCTGCATCCGCTGCTCGGATCGCTTGAACCCGAACGCGCGCCGCAGCTCCTCCGCCTCGCCTCCGGAAAAACCCGCGGCCACCATCGCCATCCGCAGCAGTTGTTCCTGGAAGAGCGGCACGCCGAGCGTGCGCGCCAGGATCGGCTCGAGCGACGGATGCGGATACGTCACCGGCTCGCCTCCCTGCCGCCGCTTCAGATAGGGATGCACCATGTTGCCGACGATCGGCCCGGGGCGGATGATCGCCACCTCGACGACGATGTCGTAGAACGTCTTCGGCTGGAGCCGCGGCAGCGTCGCCATCTGCGCCCGCGATTCAACCTGGAAGATGCCGACGGTGTCCGCCTCCTGCAGCATCGTGTAGACGGTGGGATCGTTCGGCGGCAGATGCGCGAGGTCGAGCTCTGGGGGCCGGGGGGCCAGGAGGCCGGGGGGCCAGTTGCCCGCCTCGTCAGCTCCCTGGCTCCCCGGCTCTCCGGCTCCCCGGCTCCCCGGCTCCCCGGCTCCCCGGCTCCCCGGCTCCCTGGTTCCCCGGCTCCCCGGTTCCCCGGCTCCCCGGCTCCCCGTATTCACCAGTTGCAGTGCATCTTGAAGGACCGACATCATCTTTGGCGCTCGCGGGGCCCCACCCCCGCTCGCTGCCGCCTCGGGGCTCGAAGACTCGCCCTCGGCGGCGGCCGCAGGCGCTCCTCGCATTCCCGTATTCACCAGCTGCAGTGCGTCTTGCAGCACCGACATCATCCCGAGACCGAGCAGATCGACCTTGATCAATCCCATGTCGGCGCAATCGTCCTTGTCCCACTGGATGACGACGCGATCCGGCATGCTCGCGTTTTGGAGCGGGACGATCTCGTCGAGGCGTCCCTGGCAGATCACCATGCCGCCGGAATGCTGGCCGAGATGCCGTGGCAGGTCCTGAATCTGCTGCCACAGCCGGCCGAACGTCCGCACCACCGGCTGTGAGATGTCGAGACCGACTTCACGCAGGTTGCGGTCGATCGTTTCCTTCGGATCGATCCACTCGAAATGATTCATCACCTTCGCGAGCCGATCGATCTGCGCCGGCTCCATCGACAGCGCCTTGCCGACCTCGCGCGCGGCGCTGCGGCCGCGATACGTGATCACGTTCGCGGTCATCCCTACTTTTGGCCCTTCGGGGGCCGCACCTCGCCCGCCGTATTTCTCGTAGACGTGCTGGATGACGCGCTCGCGCCGATCGCCGCTCGGCAGGTCGAGATCGATATCCGGCCACTCGCCGCGCTCCTCCGACAGGAACCGCTCGAACAGCAGATCCATCCCCACCGGATCGACCGCGGTGATGCCGAGGCTGTAGCAGACGGCGCTGTTGGCCGCCGATCCGCGCCCCTGCACGAGGATGTCCTGCTGGCGGCAGTAGTTGACGATGTCCCAGACGATCAGGAAGTAGCCGGCCAGATCCAGCTTCTCGATCAGATCGAGCTCGCGCGCGATCTGCCGCCGCGCGGCGTCGTGATACGGCCGGTATCGCTCGCGCGCGCCCGCCTGCGTGATCTTCCGCAGGAACGACGCCATCGTCTCGCCCTCGGGCACGGGATAGCGCGGAAACTCATAGCCGAGATCCGCCATCGTGTAGGCGAGGCGATCGGCAAGCGCGCGCGTCTCGGCGACGGCTGCAGGAAGATCGGCGAACAGCCGCGCCATCATGTCCGGCGGCTTGAGATACCGCTCGGCGTTCCACGCCAGCCGCCGCCCCGCGCGTTCCAGCGTCGTCTTGTGGCGGATGCACGTGACGACGTCGTAGAGCGGACGATCGGCGGGATCGGCGAAGCGCACGCCGTTGGTGGCAACGGCCGGCACGTGAAAGGCGGAGGCGAGATCGAGCAGCGCCTGGTTGTCCGCTTCTTCGTCGCGCAGCAAATGGCGCTGCAGCTCGACGTAGACGTTGGATCGGCCGAAGATGCCGACGAGCCGATCGACGAGGCCGCCGACGCCGAAGCGCGATCCGAGCGACGCACGTCCGGCAAGCGCGACGAGGCCGCTGACATGACCGTTGAGTTCCTCCAGCGTCAGCGCCCCTTCTCCTTTTCGCGCTCGCAGCTTCATCCGCGAGACGAGGCGGCACAGATTTCTGTAGCCCTCGCGTGATTCGACGAGCACGGGGAGTGACAGGAGCCGGGGGGCCAGGGAGCCAGGGGGCCAGGGGGCCAAACAACTCCCGACTTCCAAATTGCCACGTTCCAAACTGGCAGCTTTCCGGCTCCCCGGCTCCCCGGCCCCCCGGCTCCCCGGCTCCCCAACGGCGATCGTCAGCTCCGCGCCGATGATCGCCTTCAGGCCCGCTTTCTTCGCGGCGAGATGAAACCGCGGCGCACCGTAGACGCCGTCGCGATCGAGCAGCGCCAGCGCCGGGTAGCCTACCGCCGCCGCCCGATCGACCAAGGCTTCAGGCAGCGACGCGCCGTCCAGAAAGGAAAATGCCGATGAGGCGTGCAGCTCGATATACAAGGAAGCGCTCAGTCGATTGCGGATCGTCGATTGCGGATTGCGGATTGACGGGATTGCGGATTGGGGATTGGGATTGGGGGATTGGTGATTGGATTGAGGATTGCGGATTGGGGATTGGATTGACGATTGCGGGATTGGGGATTGATGGCGATTGGGGATTGATTGGCGATTGGGGATTGATTGACGATTGGGACACCATAAATCGTCAATCAATCCGCAATCACCAATCCGTCAATCGCCATCAATCCCCAATCCGCAATCCACCATCCAATCGCCAATCCATCAATCCCAATCCCCAATCCCCAATCCCGTCAATCCGCAATCGGCAATCGGCAATCGGCAATCGGCAATCGGCAATCGACGATCCGCAATCCGTTTAGTCGATGCAACCCTCCATGAACCACTGCTCCGTCTGTCGATCGTGAAAGATGCGGCAGAGCGTCGAATCCGACAGTTGGATGTCCCACTCGTCGCGATCCCACGTGGTACCGTCGGTCTGCCACCATGCGCCAGACGAGCGCCAGGGGCCGGCGGCGCGCTCGATGCGGCCGCCCGGCATGCCGCGGCGGTCGATCGCCACCGCAACCGGCCGCCCGCGCTCGACCGTGACGCGAATCGCGATCGGCGGACGGAAACGGCGCAGACAGGGAGCTGGGGGGCCAGGGGGCGGGGCCACACGACTCCCAACGTCCAAATTGCCAACATCCAAATTGCCAACTTCCAAATTGCCAACTTCCAAACTGGCAGCTTTCCGACTCCCCGGCCCCCGACTCCCCGGCCCCCCGGCCCCCCAGCTCCCCAGCTCCCCAGGCGCGAAGCGCCGCATCTCGAATCCGTCCGGTCGATGCGTGTCGAGCAGGACGGGCGATCCGACGCGCGACTCGCCGATGAGCGCGTTGAGCCGCGCGGTCAGCGTCGCCACCGTCTCGGCCGACGGGCGCGCGCGTTCTAGCAGCGAGTACTGAATGATCCGGCTCGGCGCCGGATCGACCTCGATCGTGACGACGTCGATGCCAGCGGCCGGCGGATGCGACTCGAGATCGAGCAGCACCAGCGTGCGCAGCACGCGCGGATCGCGCATCGCCGCCGGCAGCTGCAGCACCCTCGCGTGCGTCGTCCGATCGACGAGCCGTAGATCGACGCGGATGGCCGCGGCGCCGCGGTCGGCGCGCTCGAGCGACGCCGACAGCGGATCGAGCAACCGCGCGAGCACGAATGACAGCGCCTCGAGCTGCTCAATCGGCCATTCGAGCTCGATCGACTGCACGAACCGCGGCACGCCGGGATCGGGCACGAGCGGCGCGGGATCGAATCCGCACGCCAGCCGCTGCAGCGCGACGCCGTGCTGCCCCAGCCGCTCGGACAGTTCCACCGGCGGCAGCGACGCCAACTCGCCGATCGTCGTCAGGCCCCACCGGTGGAGCACGTCGAAGATCGGCTGGTGCGAGGATGCCGCACGGCCGTACGCCTCCTCGACGACGTCGCGCAGCACGGTCAGCGGGATCGTGGCAAGCGCCGCACTGACGGGCGCGCTGACGACGGCAGGCCCGTGCATCAGCGGCGTCTGCGCGTGCGCGAGCAGCAACGCGGCAATCTGCGTCGGCGCGATCGCGATGTAAATCCCCTTCGCGCGTTCCCATCCCTCACGCGCGAGCTCCGAGGCAATGGCGCCGGCGTCGCCGAGCAGCCGCCCGAGCCCGCTGACGTCGAGCACGACCGACGATGGCCCGTAGCGCTGAATGCGGGGCGAGAAGTCTTTCGCGATCGGCAGGATGACGTCCGGCCTGCGCGGCGAATGGAGGCAGGCGTACAGCCCGTAGGCCGATTCCACACGCCTGAACTCGGACGCGACGACGCCCGATGATGGCGGCAACACCTTGCCGACGTCGAACACGTCCGCCGGCGAGACGTCCGGAATCGGCGGCGTGAGCTCGTCGTACGACGGGATGTGCATCTGACCTCTATCGATGATCGCCACCGCGTTTCAACACGGAGGGCACGGAGAACACGGAGTATGTTTTTCAAAAACAAATGGCTCCGTGTTCTCCGTGTCCTCCGTGTTGGAACGCTGCGGATCCGTTGACATGACGCTCACCCGTGACGCTCACCCGCGCGCGCCGATGACGCGTGGCTGCGGCACGACGCCGTGTAGCAGCCGCGAGCGGTGGCTTCCGCCCGTCCACCGCGCGGACGATCCTTCCAGCGCGATGGTCACCCCGCCGGGGCTGCGCGTGATCCGCTCGCTGCCGACGACGAGCGCGGCCGTCTGGCTGCCTTCGATGACGCGCGCGAGCCGGATCCACGTCGTGTACGGCACCTGCCGGACGTTGCGCGATGGCACGTCAGACAGGTCGAGCGCAACGACGCCGAAGCCGCCGGCCTGGAGGACGAGATTCATGGCCTTGAGCGATCGGCCGACGTCGCCCGATTCGCGGATCCAGAGCAGCGCGCCGAGATCGACGCCGGCAGCGGCGGCCGACGCCGGATCGAACCGATCGCAGGCGTCGACGAGCGCGACGAGCTCGCCGCGACCGGTGGCCGCCGCCAGGCTGGCGCAGAGCACGTGCGTTCGTCCCGCCGAGCGTGGACCGGCGATTTCCGAGACCTGCCCGCGCCGCAGACCGCCGCCGAGCGCGGTATCGAGCGCCGCGATACCCGTGGGCGCGCGGAAACCGGGACACTCACCGTTTTCGGAAACGTCAGTACCGAAAACGGTGAGTGTCCCGGTTTCCGCCAGCGTGCGATCGAGCTTGCGGGCGCGGAGCAGCAATTCGAGCGATTCGAGCGTGGCGCGTGCGGCGTGACCCATGTATGTGTTTCGCTTTATTTTCGCCTGCCCTCGCCGAGTATAGTGCGCGACGACGCCCGCGATCAAGCGTCCGCGTAAACTACAGAGACAGAAGCTGTTAAGATAGCTTCAGCTTGGCGCCACCAGAAGACTCCCCGCCCGCACCCGCATTCGCCCATCCCGTCCTCAACCGCGCGTTCTCGGCGTTGGCGTATCCCGATTTCCGCGTGCTGTGGTTCGGCGCCCTCACCTCCACGATCGGGACGTGGATGCAGAAGACAGCGCAAAGCTGGCTCGTCTTCGACCTGACGAAATCGACGTTCTATCTCGGGCTCGACGACTTTCTCGGCCAGTTGCCGGTCCTGCTCTTTACGGTGATCGGCGGCGTCATCGCCGACCGCCACGAGCGCCGGCGCCTGCTCCTCGGCTCGCAGTACGTGCAGATGGCGACCGCGTTCGTCCTCGCGGCGCTCGTCTACTTCGGCGTCATTCACGTCTGGCACATCCTGCTGCTGTCGTTCATGACGGGCGCGGCGCAGGCGTTCGGTGCCCCCGCCTATCAGTCGCTGATTCCGCTGCTCGTGAAGAAGAAGGACCTGCCGAACGCGATTGCGTTCAACTCGATTCAGTTCAACCTCGCGCGGACGCTCGGGCCGTTGCTCGCCGGCCTCGTCCTCGGCGCCTTCGGCATGGCGGCGTGCTTCGGGCTGAACGGCCTGTCGTACTTGATGGTGATCGCGGCGCTGCTGTCGCTGTCGGTGAAGCAGCTCAGACCGGCCGAGCGCAAGCCGATCATGCAGGAGATGAAAGGGGGATTCGCGTACGCGCGCACCGAGCCGGCGCTGCTCGGGCTGACGCTGCTCGGGTTTCTGACGACGTTCCTCGCCGGACCGCTCGTGACGTTCCTGCCGGTGTTCGCGCGCGACGTGTTCCGCGGCGGCATCGACGAATACACCCGGATGATGTCGTTCTACGGCGCCGGCTCCGTCACCGGCGCGCTCGTCGTCGCCTGGCTCGGACGGTTCCGGCACATGGGACGCGCGCTGCTGCTGGTCCAGATCGTGTTCGGCGCGCTGCTCATTGCGTTTGCCGCCTCACGCAGCGTGTGGCTGAGCGCCGCGCTGCTCTTCTGTGCCGGCGTGACGCTGATGATCGTGATGTCGATGATGTTCTCGCTCGTGCAGCTGATCGTGCCCGACGAGCTGCGGGGCCGGGTCGTCAGCATCTATATGGTCGCGTTTCGCGGCGGCATGCCGCTCGGCAGCCTCGCCGCCGGCTATGCGGCGACGCTCGTGACCGCGCCGGTGATGCTCATGGCGAACGGCGTGCTCGTCGCCGGCGTCGGTGGGTATTTTCTGGTGAAGAGCCACGGCGTGCGCGAACTGTAGTCCGAGGGTCCGAGGGGTCCGAGGGGTCCGAGTAGTCCGAGGGGTCCGAGTAGTCCGAGGAGGGCGAGGATTCCGAGTGATAGAATTGCGGCACACGTGATCCTGATCTCGTCCGCGCTCGTGCTCGGGTTCATCCACGGTCTCGGCGCCGATCACCTCATGGCGATCGCGGCGCTCTCGGCCGGCGACGGCGCCGTGGCGTTGCCGGAGCGGCGCGCGCACGCGCTCGGCGTCGCGGTCCGGTTCGCGATGGGCCACGCGCTGCTGCTCGCGGTCGGCGCGGGACTGCTCATCACGCTCGGCTGGTCGCTGCCGATCGTCGTCGAGCGCGGCGGCGAGGTGCTGGGGGGAACGCTGCTCATCGTGATGGGCGCGGCGGGATTGTGGGGAGCCATCGGCGGACGCGTCTACGGCCACTCGCACGCCCACAGCAACGAGGCGGCGGCGCACTGGCACCTGCACGTCGGGCGGCCGGATCATCACCCGCTCGCCGCTGCGCACTCGCATCTGCCGACGATCGTCGGCGCCGCGTTTGCGGTGAGCAGCCTGCGCGCACTGACGCTCATGCTGCCTGCCCTGAGCGGAGGCGAAGGGTTCGGAGATGCCGCCGCGGCTGCCCCGCTGCCGCTGCTGCTCGGGCTCATCGCGGTGTTCGCCGTCGGTATCCTGCTGTCGATGTCGCTGTTCGGCGTTGCCTTCGCACGCGTGATGTCAACGACCGCGATCGCGCGGCTCGGACGCGGCGCCGCGATCGTGATGGCGTTCGCCTCGATCGCCCTCGGCGCGTTCTGGATCCTCAACGCATAGGGAGCCGGGGGGTCGGGGGGCTGGGGGGCCGGGGGCCAATCGCCCGGCTCCGGCTCCCCGACTCCCCGACTCCCCGACTCCCCGGCTCCCCGACTCCCCGGCTCCCTATCTCTCCAGCGGCCTCAGCGCGACCGTCCACGAAACCGGCACTTTCTCCGGCAGATAACAGATCGCCTCGTCGCACGCCTGATACTGGAGCGTACCGGTAATCGCGAGCGTCGCGTCCTCTTCCGCCGCGCGCTTCCGGAGCGCCGGCGTCAGCGCGATCGTCACGTCCTGGACGACGCGAAACGGTTTGCTGAAGACGAATTGCGTCTCGTTCAGCGGCTTGAAGAAGTACTTCTCCGGCTTCGGAAACGTCGTCGGATGCGCCTTGAAGTCGCCGGCATCCAGCTTCAGCGAGATGGGAATGACGTCCGGCTGGTCGGGCGAATAGACGTGCATCTTCGGCTTCGGCGTGATGTCGGCAATGAGCGAGAAGCGCGTGCCGGGGGCGGCGCGTCTGTCGCTGACGCTCGTTGCCACCGTCAGGTGCTTGGTCTCGGTGACGGAGCCCGACCGGGCGGCGCGGCTCGACTGGACGATCAGGCTCGCGGCCGACGCACGTTCGGTGTAGCGCTCCTCGAACGCGCGCGATCGGACCACGCCCTTGGCGTCGACCACGAACGTCCCGGGGTACGGCACGCCGACGGCGTTGCCGCGCGCCTCCTGGTTCAGCAGGTTGTAGCGCTTGATCGTCGCGGAGCCGGCGTCGGAGAGCAGCGGAAACGTGATGCCGCGCGCGTCGGCGAACTTCTTCGTGACGCCGGGCGCGTCGTAGCTGATTGCCGCTAGCCCAAGCCCGCGCGTCTTCAGTTCCGCCAGGCTTTCCTGCAACTGGACCAGTTGCGTCCTGCAGTACGGTCACCAGCCCGCCGAACGGTAGAACACGAGCATCGCGCCGTTCGGTCCGAGAATCGATTGCAGAGTGTGGGGGCGGCCGTTCTGGTCCGGCAGCTCGAAATCCGGCACGCGCTCGCCCACCTGCGGCCCCAGCCGGGCCAGTTCGACGGCGGGCTGGATCTGTGGCGTTTGCGCATGGAGGAGCGTGACGAACGTCGCCGCCGCGAGCGTGGGGAGAAGCTGTCGCATGGGTCGTAAGTGTATCGCAGCCTGTACACGACGCGGCCCGCCTCGATGGGAGGCGGGCCGTCGTTGGCCCCTTGGTCGTTGGCCCTTGGTCTTTGGCCTTTGGCAGTTCACGCCGCGTCAGCGGCGTGTGACCTGGTCCCAGATGGCCGCGCTGCCGCCGCCGATCGCCGCACCAATGAGCGCACCCTTCTTGCCGCCCACTGCCGCGCCGACGCCGGCGCCGACGCCCGCGGACGACCCGATGATGATCGCGCTCTTCTTCACCGAGCGCTTCGGCGCGCGACGCTCCTCATATACGACCTGGCGCGACTGCACCGGCCGCGAGGACACCGTGCGAACCGTCCGCCGCGGCGCGACCTGCACGACTTCCGTGTCCGGAATGTCGCGGTAGACGACTTGCCGCGGGGCTGGCGCAGGAGCGTAAGCGTAGGGCGCCGCCGCTGGCTGCGTCATCGCCGTGGGCTGTGCATACGCCCCGGCTTCGGTTCCGTTGGCATACGCGGCAGGCTGCCCCGCCGCGACGCACTCGACCTGCGACACGGTCGCGCCGTTGACGACCGTCTGCCGCACGAGCGTGCGCTGGTGCGGCTCGCAGCTGACCACGACCGGCGCGCCGTTCTGATTCGACGTCAGCGTTTGCGCGCTCACCGTGCCGTTCTGCTTCCCGCAACCAACCGTGAAGACCAACGCAGCGCCGCCGACGACGAGTGCTGCGCTCCTCAAGTGCGACTTCATATTCAAGGACTCCATTTCCACCTCCGCGTATCCTCACCCGCTGCTAACCCAAGGTCGGTACCAGGTGGACTCCGGCGGAAGAGCCGCGAATTGCGCCTGTTTTGCGGCCGGGCTCGAAGATGACAAGATCGTAGTGTCCCCGGAATGGCTCAACCGTTCAGCGTATGGGGTCAACGACCCCGCCATCCAAGGAAGCGCGCGAGGGCTCGTGATTATTCAGCGACGCGGCAGCAGTGACCTCTTCATCACGCAGCCCGATCACGCCGCCCTGGCCGCCGACATCATGCGTGAGTGGCGCGGCGATGATTTTTCGGCACATCCGCGGCGCGACGCCATCCTGTATGCCGTGCGCGAGCACGACAACGGATGGATCGAAGAAGACCTGCACACTCATGTTGACGCGAGCGGACGTCCGTTGGACTTCGTGACCGTGGCGCACGAGGTGAAGCATCGCATCTGGCCGCGCGCCGTCGAGCGCATCGGCCGCGAACGCCCCTACGAGGCCGCGCTCATCGCCCAGCATGCGTTGACGGTTCACGCCGAGCAGCGAGCCAACCCCGCCTGGCGGACCTTCTTCGAGACGATGGAGGGGTCGCGCGCGACGCTGCTCAGGCGAACGGTCATCGACGCGTCGTTCGAAGCCGACTACCGCTTCGTCCGCATCGGCGATCTGCTGTCGTTGATCCTGTGCAACGGATGGACGGAGCCGCACACCCTGCCGGCCGGCGGACAGGCCGTCCTCAACGGATCGACGCTCGTGATCTCGCCTGACCCGTTCGACGGCCGCCCGATCCGCCTCGCCGTTCGCGCGCGTCGCCTCGACGCCCGCACGTACGGTTCCGCCGAGGAGCTACGACACGCACTCGACCGCGCAGCGGTCGAGACGCTCGAAGGCACAGCGAGCGGCGGCGCTTGAACCAGCCGTCAGGGCGCGACCAGCGCCGCGGCGATTTTGTAGATGATCGCGGAGAGAAACGCCGACGCCGGAATCGTGAGCAGCCAGGCCCAGACGATCTGGCGCGCCACGCCCCACCGGACGGCTGACAGCCGGCGCGTCGATCCGACCCCGACGATCGCACCCGTGATCGTGTGGGTCGTGCTGACGCCGACGCCGAGTGCCGTCGCTGTGTAGATGGCGACGGCGGCACCCGTTTCCGCCGCGAACCCGCCCATCGGCTGCAGCTTGGTGATCTTACCGCCCATCGTGTGGATGATCCGCCAGCCGCCGGTCAGCGTCCCAAGCCCGATGGCAGAATAGGCCGCGAGCTCCACCCAGATCGGAATCGGAAGCTGCCCGTTCTGCAGGCCGAGGAAGCCGCCGGTTACGAGCGCGCCGGCCATGATGCCCATCGTCTTCTGCGCGTCGTTGGAGCCGTGCATCAGGCTGAAGGCGGCGGCCGACAGCAGCTGCAGCCGGCGGAACCAGTGATCGACCCGGCCAGGAGACGCCGGCCGGAACACCCAGTGGATCGCCGTCATCAGCACGAGGCCGACGATGAGGCCGATGAGCGGCGAGAGAAAGATGAAGACGATCGTCTTCGTCCAGCCGGCCGGAATGATGGCACCGAACCCGGCCTTGGCCACGGCCGCCCCGGCGTACCCGCCGAAGAGCGCGTGCGACGAGCTGGTCGGCAGGCCGTAGTACCACGTAATCAGATCCCAGCCGATCGCCCCGAGCAGCCCGGCATAGATGACCGAGAACGTGACGATGTCGAGATCGACCATCCCGGAGCCGACCGTCTTCGCCACCGCCGTGCCGGCAGTGAATGCCGCGGCGAAGTTGAAGAATGCCGCCCAGATGACGGCCTTGCCCGGCGTCAGGACACGCGTCGAGACGACCGTCGCGATCGAGTTCGCGGCGTCGTGGAAGCCGTTGATGTAGTCGAAGGCGAGGGCAACGAGAATCAGCCCTACGACGGCGATAAGATTAGGATCGATGCTCAGGGTGCTACCGTGACCGCCACCAGCTTGTAGACAACAGCAGCGATTGCGGCCGATGCGGGGATGGTCAGCACCCACGCCCAGACAATCCGTCCGGCCACGCCCCACCGGACGGCGGACAGCCGCCGGATGGAACCGACGCCCATGATCGCACCGGTGATCGTATGCGTGGTGCTGACCGGCACGCCCAGGTTCGTCGCCGCGAAGAGCGAGATGGCGCCGCCTGTTTCCGCGGCGAATCCGCCGACCGGCTGCAGCTTCGTGATCTTCGTGCCCATCGTGTGGATGATGCGCCACCCGCCCGACAGCGTGCCCAGCGCGATGGCCGCGTGCGCGGCCAGCACCACCCACAAGTCGATCCTGAAGGACGAGATGTAGCCACCGGCGAGCAGCACGCCGGCGATGATCCCCATCGTCTTCTGCGCGTCGTTGCCGCCGTGGCCAAGGCTGTACGCCGCAGCGGAAAGAAGCTGCAGGCGGCGGAACCAGTGATCGACACGCCCCGGCGACGTCCTGGAGAACACCCAGTTAATCGCCACCATCAGCAGGAAGCCGAGCGTCATGCCGATGAGCGGCGCGAGGGCGATGAAGATGAGCGTCTTGGTCCAGCCGGCCGGCGTGATCCCGATCCAGCCGGCCTTCGCGACCGCCGCGCCAGCATAGCCGCCGATCAGCGCGTGCGACGAGCTCGTCGGCAGGCCGTAGTACCAGGTGATCAAGTCCCACGCGATTGCGCCCATGAGCCCTGCGAAGATCACCGCGAAGGTGACGACCTCGAGATTCACGAGGCCGGAGCCAACAGTTTTCGCGACGGCGGTGCCAAACGTGAACGCCGCGACGAAATTGAAGAAGGCGGCCCAGATGACGGCTTTGCCGGGTGTCAGCACGCGCGTGGACACCACCGTCGCGATCGAGTTCGCGGCGTCGTGGAAGCCGTTGATGTAGTCGAAGACGAGCGCGACGAGAATCAGCGCGATGACCGCGAGCAGGTTGGCATCCATCCCGGACTCAGGCGTGCTTCACGACGACGCCCTCGAGGACGTTGGCGACGTCCTCGCAGCGATCGGTCGCTTCTTCCAGGAAGTCCAGGATCTCCTTCCATTTCATGATGGCAATCGGATCGCGCTCCTCCTCGAACAGCCGCCGGACGGCGGCCTGGTGGGCGCGATCGGCTTCGTTTTCCAGGCGGTTGATCTCCACGGCGGGCTCGGCGACGCCCTTGCGCTTCTCGAGCGCCTTCATCGCCTTCACCACCTGCTCGGCCGAGGACATGATGATTCGCCCGAGCTCGCGGGCGTCCGGCCGCACGTGTTCGATGTGATACAGCCGGACGATGGCTGCCGATGCATCGATGGCGTCCATCACGTCGTCGAGCGAGCGCGCGAGAGAGTGGATGTCCTCGCGATCGAGCGGCGTGACGAACGTGCGGTGCAGCCGCTGGATGACCTCGTGCGTCAGGAAGTCGCACTTGTGCTCGACTTCCTTGATTTCGTCCGCCTTGTCCCAGATCGGCCGGTCGGGCGCGAGCATCTCCTCGAGGAGGGCCGCGCCGCGGCGAATCTGCTCGGCGAGTGCAACGAAATCGTCGAAGAATCGTTCTTCCCGCGGGATCAGTCTGAACGCCACGCCACCCTCCAAACGTCAGGATGTTAGCAGAGATCTGGCAGGCAAGGGCGCTTTCGCGTGAGAATCTGCGGGTGGAGGTTTCATTGAAGGGTATCGTGCTCGCCGGTATGGTGCTGACGTGGTCCGCGACTACCGCCGCGCAGACGGAAAAGACACCGCCGCCGACGACCGTCGATGCGTCGCGCGGCGGGATCACGATTTCGTCCGGCGTCAACAGCCTGACGCTCGGTGCGCGCACGCAGTTTCGCTGGACGCTCGATCAGCGCGAACAGTCCGACAGCGACACGATCGGCGCCGGCGTGGGACGCAAGGACGGCCCGCTGAGCGGGTTCGACATCCCGCGCCTGCGTCTGACGCTGAGCGGTGGTGTCTACAGGCCGTGGCTCCGGTATTCGCTGCAATTCGAGCTGCATCGGACTGCCGGTGAAGGCGGCAGCCGCATGAAAGACGCGTTCGTCGAGATCCGCCCCTCGGGCCGTCCGTATCGCCTGCAGCTCGGACAGTTCAAAGTACCCTTCGGCCTCCAGCAGCTCACGTCGTCGGCACGGCTGCAGTTCGTCGATCGGTCGTTCACCGACGCGAAGTTCAACCCGTCCCGCGACATGGGTGTGATGTTCAGCGGCACAGCGGTGGGACGCAAGATGGGCTATGACCTCGGCGTCTTCAACGGCGCCGGCGAATCGCTGCGCCAGAACAATCGATCGCATCTCTGGGCCGCGCGCGTGTATGTCGATCCGCTGCGGCCCTACGCGCTCTCGGAAGGAGCGGTCGAGGGGACGCCGGAGCCGGCGCTGCATTTCGGGTTTGCGGTGCGCGGAGGGAAGCCGATCCGCGGCCGCTCCGCCAGCGGGGTGTTCGACAACGCCGACGATCAGAACGGGTACAACGTCGAGTTCGCGTTCCGCCAGGCACGCTTCTTCTCGACGGCGGAGTACTTCTGGGCGATCGACGAGCAGCAGAGCCCGACGATTGGACGTGATATCGATTCACGCGGCTATCACGCGCAGGCCGGCTTCATGGCGGTGCCGCGCCGGCTGGAGGTAGCGCTGCTGCACGCGCGCATCGAGGGCAACACCGACATCGACGATGCCGCGCTGACCGAGACGCGGGGCGTCGTCAGTTACTACCTGCACGGGCACCACGTCAAAGTGCAGGCCGACGTCGGCTACATCGGTTATGGCGCGAGATACTCGTCGCTGTCGTCGCGCGCGCGCCAGGGCCTGCCGGCGCTCGGCACGCGGTTGGTGGGCGGGCGGGCGCTGAACGACACCCAGGTCCGCGTGCAACTGCAGGTCGCGTTTTAGCGGCCGACGCGTTCCCTGGCGATGAGATCCGCCACACGTTTCCTGATCGCCTCGCGAATCTCACGTACGCGCTCGATTGGCTGGCCTTTCGGATCGTCGATTGGCCAGTCCTCCACGCGCGCGCCCGGCACGTACGGGCAGTTGTCGCCGCATCCCATCGTCACCAGCACCTGTGCCTGACTGGCGAGCTCGGAGGTGAGCTTGCGCGGCGTCGCACCCGAGAGCTCGATTCCCGATTCACGCATCGCCTCAACGACTTCGGGATGCACGCGCGGCCCCGGCTCGGTGCCGGCCGAGATCGCGCGTGCTTTCGCTGCATCCGCGAGCGCGTTGAACCATGCCGCCGCCATCTGCGAGCGGCCGGCGTTGTGCACGCAGGCGAAGAGGATGGTCGTCATGGGTTGACGCCGTCGGCGCGTGCAGCCGTCACGGTTTGCGCGCGCGCACGAACGCGCTCGCGAACTTGCCGTCCACCTGCGGCGCCAGCGTGGCGACATCGAGACCCGCGGACGTCAGGAACTCGCGCGCGTCGTCGACCTTGTAGACACGCCAGGCTTCGACATCCACATCGGCAAACCCGGCCTGTTCGAGCAGCCGCCGGTAGTCGCGCTCGTCGAGCGCCCCCGCGACGCAGCCGACCCAGAGCTCCACGTTGCGCCGGATGTCGGCCGGCACGTCGCCGCGGACGACGACGTCGGAGACGGCGAAGCGACCGCCAGGTTTGAGCACGCGGAAGGCCTCGCGCAGCACGCGGCTCTTGTCTGCCGAGAGGTTGATGACGCAGTTCGAGATGATGACGTCGACGGAGTTGTCGGGCAGCGGAATGTTCTCGATCTCCCCCTTCAGGAACTCGACGTTCGTCGCGCCCGCCTTCCGCTGGTTCTCGCGCGCGAGCGCCAGCATCTCGTCGGTCATGTCGAGGCCGTAGACCTTCCCCGACGGCCCGACGCGCTTCGCCGACAGCAACACGTCGATGCCGCCGCCCGAGCCGAGATCGAGAACCGTCTGCCCTTCCTGCAGATCGATGAGGGCGGTGGGGTTGCCACAGCCGAGGGATGCGGTCACCGCCTCTGCCGGCAGATCCGCCGTCTCGCCGGCGGTGTAGAGATCCGAGGTAATCGGATCGCTGCATCCGCAGCTGGGGCCGCAGCACCCGCCCGATTTGTCGCCGCCGGTGCGCGCCTGCTGTGCTGCCGCGCCGTACTTGGCCTGGATGACATCCTTGAGTCCCGTGTCGCTCATCTTCTCCCTCTCTCTCCTTCGAAAAGTATATACGCGAAAGCGAATATGTTGCACATCGTAACCACGGGCTGTATATTTGTCAAGGCGAATATATACCCTAGGCGAGAAGTATGTTGGACAAACGGCTAGCGACGCTCGAAACGCTCTTCAAGGCGCTCTCGGACCAGACGCGCTTGCGGATCGTGGGTCTGCTGCTCTCCGGCGAGGTCTGCGTGTGCGACATCCACGGGAGTCTCGGCCTGCCGCAGCCCACGGTCTCGCGTCATCTCGCCTATCTACGCAATGCCGGTCTCGTCGTTGGACGCAAGCAGGGCCTCTGGGTCCACTATCGGCTCGCGGAGCTCGAGGATCCGGTCATGCAGGCGGTGGTGGATGCCGTCGGCCACGCGCTCGGCCACCTCACCTCCGCCGAGCGCGATCGGCAGCGGCTGGCCTCCCGCGTGGAGGTGGCGCCGCGGCGGTGGATTCGCCTGACGTCCGCTCCCTGCTGCGGCGGCGGAACGCGCTAGCCACACGATGACGCCGCTGGCCGACGTCATCCGTGTCTTTCTCCTGCTCGGCACCACGGCGTTCGGCGGTCCCGCCGCGCATATCGCGATGATGCATGAGCAGGTGGTGCGGCGCCGGCGCTGGCTCACCGACGCCGAGTTCACGGATCTCATCGCCGCCGTCAACCTGATTCCCGGTCCCAACTCCACCGAACTGGCCATCCACGTCGGCCGGCGCGTGGCCGGCTGGCCAGGGCTCCTCGTCGCCGGCATCTGTTTCATCGTTCCGGCCGTGCTGATCGTGACCGGCATTGCCATCGCCTACGTCGAGTACGGACGCACGCCCGACGCCCGCGCGGTGATGGCAGGCGTCGCGCCGGTGATCATCGCCGTCATCGCGCACGCGACGGTGCAGTTGTCCCCAGCGTTGAAGTCGGTGCCGCTCTGGGTCATCGCGGTGGCGTCGGCCGTCGCTGCGGTGGCGGGCGTCAACGAGCTCGTGCTGCTCGCGGCCGCGGGCATCCTGATGGTCGTCAGGTTGCGGGCGCGCGGCGCGGCGGCGATCGCCGCGTTCGCCGGCGGCTCGATCGCGCCGGCAGCAGCGGCGGCGACCGGCGCCGCCTCCATTTCACTCGCGACGCTCTCGCTGTTCTTTCTGAAGATCGGCTCCGTGCTCTTCGGCAGCGGCTACGTCCTGGTGGCGTTCCTGCGCGCCGATCTCGTCGAGCGCTGGGGCTGGCTCACTGAACAGCAGTTGCTCGATGCCATTGCCGTCGGACAGTTCACGCCGGGCCCGCTCTTCACGACGGCGACGTTCATCGGCTACGTCCTTGCCGGCTGGCCCGGCGCGGCGCTCTCCACGATCGCCATCTTCCTGCCGGCGTTCGTCTTCGTTGCCGCGACGCACACGCTCATCCCGCGCCTGCGACGCTCGCCCGCCGCCGGCGCCTTTCTCGACGGCGTGGTCGCCGCATCCCTCGGCCTGATCGCGGCCGTCGCGATCATGCTCGCGCGCTCCTCTCTCACGAGCCCGCTGTGGGTCATCACGGCGGTGGTCGCGTTCGTCGCCCTCACGCTGCCGCGGATCAACTCCGTCTGGCTAGTCCTCGCCGGCGGCGCGCTCGGGCTCCTCACCGTATAACGATTGCCGATTGCCGATCGTCGATTGCGGATTGACGGGATCGTGGATTGGCGATTGGGATTGTCGGATTGGGGATTGGATTGTCGATTGGTGATTGGGGATTGGATTGTCGATTGGTGATTGGGGATTCAGATTGCCGATTGGCGATTCG
>JBMDXB010000165.1:0-16392 GCA_048594885.1 Vicinamibacterales bacterium | reverse complement strand
GGGGGGGGGGGGGGGGGGGGGGGGGGGGGGGGGGGGGGGGGGGGGGGGGGGGGGGGGGGGGGGGGGGGGGGGGGGGGGGGGGGGGGGGGGGGGGGGGGGGGGGGGGGGGGGGGGGGGGGGGGGCGGGGGGGGGGGGGGGGGCGGGGGGGGGGGGGGGGGGGGGGGGGGGGGGGGCGGGGCGGGGGGGGGGGCGGGGGGGGGGGGGGGCGGGGGGCCCGGGGGGCGGGGGCGCGGGGGGGCCCGGGGCCGGGGGAGCCGCGCCGGGGGGCCGAGGGGCCGGGCCCGCGCCGGGCGGGCTCGCGGGGCGCGGCGGTGGGTTTGGCGGCGTCGAGCCGCTCGTCGCGATCGGCAGCGACGGTTATCTGCGCGCCCTTTATGTCAGCAACGGCGGCGATGTCGAGCCGCCGATTCCGTTTCTGCCGCCCGATGCGAAGCCATCCGCCCTGACCTTCGTCGACAACTTCGTCTACACGACGACGTCGGGAGCGTGCGGCGCGGCGCCGAACGCGGTGTGGGCGATGGACGTGTCGGTGCCGGTCGCGGAACGGAAGACGATTGCGTGGAAGACCGGCGGTCCGGACATTGCCGGCGCGTCGGGCCTCGCGTTCGGCGCGGACGGGACGATCTTCGTCGCGCTCGGCAAGGCTCCCGCCGCGGGCAAATCAGTCGGAGTGCAGCCCTTCAGGGCTGCCGAATACTCGGACGCCATCGTCGCCCTCGAACGCTCGACGCTGGGCCCGAAGCACGCATTCACCGCCTCCGGCGCGGATTTCAACGTCACGCCGATCGTGATCCGGCACCAGGAGAAGGATTTCGTTGCCGCGACCGGCAACGATGGACGACTCTATCTGCTCGACGGAGCGGCGCTCGGAGGCGCGGACAGCAAGACACCGCTGGCCGTCAGCGACACGTTCGGCGCAGCGGGCGGCGCGCTCGCGACGTTCGAGGAGCAGGGGGCGCGCTACATTCTCGCGCCCGCGTCCGGCGCAATCGTCGCGTTCAAAGTCGTCGACGAGGGCGGCAAGATCGCGCTCGCGCGCGCGTGGCAGTCGCGTCCGCTCACCTCGCCGCTCGCGCCCGTCGTCGTCAACGGGCTGGTCTTCGCCGTGTCGAGCGGCGAGTATCGCGGCGCTCCAGCGTCGCTGACGCCGGCGCAGCGCGCGCAGCGATCGACGCCGGCCGTCCTCTACGTGCTGGACGGCGCGACCGGCAAGACGCTGTGGAGCAGCGGCACGCGCATCACGTCGTTCGCGCGCGCGGGGTTGTCGGCGGGCGGCGGACAGGTGTACCTGGTGACCTACGACAACCACCTTTACGCATTCGGCATTCCGATGGAACACTAGCGAGGTCAATGCTGAATGCTGAATGCCGAATGCTGAAAATGCCGGAATGCTCGAATGGGCAAAGCAGCACCTGAATTCAGCATTCGGCATTGAGCATTCAGCATTGACAGGGCCTACGCACAATGGAACGTTCACGAGTCAAAGAAGCGGTGGAAACCGGCGCGGGGGTGCTCAGACTGGAGCCGTGCTGGGTACCCAGGTCGTTCATGCATCCGGGGCGCCGGCTTCGGCTGCACCCCGACGATCTCTACGCCTACGGCGCGCATCGCGGCGGCATCAACGAGCGATGGTTTTCGTCGACGACGAATGCGGACAACGGTCCGGGGACGCCGGCCGACGAAGGCCTCAGCTACGTGCGCCTCGGCAACGGCCAGCGTTTCCTGTTGAAGGACGCGGTCGAGGCCGCCGGCGACCTGCTGCTCGGCAAGGAGACGATCGAGCGGGAGAAAGGCTGGAACCTGCTCTGCAAGTTCTTCGACAACATGGGGCCGATCCCGCATCACATGCATCAGAAGGACGAGCATGCGAAGAAGGTCGGCCGCCGCGGCAAGCCCGAGGCCTACTACTTCCCGCCACAGTACAACCCGACGGACAACAACTATCCTTACACGTTCATGGGCCTCGAGCCGGGCACGACGAAGGACGACGTGCGGCGGTGTCTCGAGAACTGGAACAAAGGCGATAACGGCATCACGTATCTCTCGCGCGCATATCGGCTGGAGCGCGGCACCGGGTGGCAGATCGATCCGGGCATCCTGCACGCGCCCGGTTCGCTGCTGACCTACGAGCCGCAGGTGAACAGCGACGTCTTCGCGATGTTCCAGTCGGAGGTCGAAGGACGCGTGATTCCCTGGGATCTGCTGGTGAAGGACGTGCCGCCGGAGAAGAGCCGCGATCTCGACTACATCATCGACATGCTCGACTGGGACGCGAACGTGAACCCGCGGTTCGGCGAGAGCAACCGCTGCTTCCCGAAGCCGGTGACGCCGTTCGAGCAATCCGAGTCCGAAGGTTATCGCGAGCAGTGGGTGTGCTACGGCACGCCGTGGTACTCGGCGAAGGAGTTGACGGTTCTGCCGAAGCGAAGCGTCACGATCGAGGACCCTGCGGCCTACGGCCTGATCCTGACGCAGGGCCACGGCACGTTCGGCGGCCTCCAGGTGTCGACGCCCGCCATGATTCGCTTCGGACAGATGACGGAGGACGAGCTGTTCGTGACGGCGGACGCCGCCGTTGCCGGGGTGACGATCGAGAACCGCAGCGACACCGACCCGCTGGTGATGCTGAAACACTTTGGTCCCGGCAACCCGGAGGCCCCAAGGCGTACGTAGGGCGGAACTTCAGTTCCGTAGAATCGTAGGGCGGAACTTTAGTTCCGCCATCCAGAGGCACCGATGGCAATGCACAAATATCCCGCTCTGCACAACGCGATGTGGCCCGGCCTCGTCGGCAAGGGCGGCCCTGGCGCCGAGCCGCCGATCGACCTCGACACGATGCTCGAGATGACCGCGAACGCGAGCGTCAACGGAACGCGGTTCGACGGCGTCGATCTGTTCCTTTTCGACCCGCACGTCAGCATCGACTCGTCCCGCGACGACCTGAAGCGGCTGGCGGACAAGATCGCATCGAAGGGGCTCGTCGTCGGATCGCTCGTCGCGCCGGTGTGGCCGCCGACGGGCGGCGGATCCGCGATGGGGAGCGAAGAAGAACGGAAGGCGTTCCTGACGCAGG
This sequence comes from Vicinamibacterales bacterium, assembly GCA_048594885.1. Classification (GTDB taxonomy): domain Bacteria; phylum Acidobacteriota; class Vicinamibacteria; order Vicinamibacterales; family 2-12-FULL-66-21; genus JBMDXB01. The sequence goes on along the minus strand of JBMDXB010000165.1, from coordinate 13,318 downwards.
TGCGCAAGGCGTGCGCGATCGGCAGGACGCTCAAGGATCTCGGTATCCGCACTTACGGCATCGTCCGCATCGACTCCGCCGCCGGGCCGGCCGACTGGTCCAAGGATCCGGCGGGCAACACGAAGAAGATCGCCGACACGTTTCGCAAGGCGGCCGACATCGCCGAGGAGCACGGCGAGCGTCTCGCGGCGGAGGGAGAGATCTGCTGGGGTGGCATGCACAGCGTGAAGCGCAACGTGGAGCTGCTCGAGATGGTCGGCCGTCCGAAGACCGTCGGCTTCCAGGCAGACATGGCGCACACGCTCCTCTTCACGATGGGCTACAACGCGCCGGACGATCGCATCCTCCCGGAGAACTTCGACTGGTCCGATCGCAAGGCACTCGACGAAGGGCTGCGCAAGATGACGAACGCGCTGCGCCCGTGGACGATCGACTTCCACGTCGCGCAGAACGACGCGACCGTGAAGGGCTCCGGCTCGCACGACAAGACCGGCCGCCACTGTCTGCCGTTCGATCCGAACGGCAAGCTCGATATCGTCCACCACGCCGGCTTCTGGCTGCGCGACGAGCAAGGCAACCTCGAACGCAAGTTCGATCACATTTGCTGGGACGGCTGCATGTTCCCGAACGCCGTCATGACCGAGCAGAAAACCTGGAACGACGTGCTGGGTGTGATGAGGGCCGTCCGCGATGCGCATGGGTGGGACTAAAGACCGACTGCGGATCGTCGATTGCGGATTGCGGATTGATGGTCGTCTGATTGGGGATCGGGGATTGATGGTCGATTGCAGGATTGTGGACGGTCGATTGCCAGACAGTCCTTCGAGCTGCCGATCAGCGATCAGCGATCAGCGATCAGCGAACAGCGAACAGCGACACCATGAAACAGCTCAACATCGGACTCGTCGGCTACGGCTTCATGGGCCGTACGCATTCGAATGCATTCCTGCAGGCGCCGCGCTTCTTCGATCTGCCGTTCACGCCCGTGCTCAAGGCCATCGCGGCGCGCAACGAAGAGCGCGTGAAGGCGTTCGCCGCCAACTGGGGCTACGAGTCGTACCACACCGACTGGCGCGACCTCGTCGCCCGCAAGGACATCGACGTCGTCGACATTGCCAGCCCGAACGACACGCACCACGAGATCGCGATCGCCGCGGCGAAGGCCGGCAAGATGGTGATGTGCGAGAAGCCGCTCGGACGGAACTCCGCCGAGGCGCGCGACATGGTCGCGGCGGTGGAGGGAGCCGGCGTGCCGAACACCGTCTGGTACAACTACCGCCGCGTCCCGGCCGTCACGCTGATCAAGCAGTTGCTCGACGAGAAGAAGTTCGGCCGCATCTTCCACTACCGCGCGAACTTCCTGCAGGACTGGACGATCTCACGTGACCTGCCGCAGGGCGGCGAAGGCCTGTGGCGCCTCGACGTTGCCGTCGCCGGCAGCGGCGTGACCGGCGATCTCCTCGCGCACAACATCGACACGGCGATGTGGCTGAACGGCCCGATTGTCGAGGTGAGCGCGATGACGGAGACATTCATCAAGGAGCGGAAGCACAATCTCACCGGCAAGGTCGAGCCCGTCGGCATCGACGATGCGAGCGCGTTCCTGGCGCGGTTCGAGAACGGATCGCTGGGGCTGTTCGAGGCGACGCGCTACGCGCGCGGGCACAAGGCGCTCTACACGCTCGAGATCAACGGCGAGCACGCGTCGGCGTTCTGGGACCTGCACGACCTGCACCGCGTCAAGTACTTCGACCACAAGGACGAGAGCCGCGTCCGCGGCTGGCACGACGTCCACGTCACCGATGGCGATCAGCCGTACATGAAGCACTGGTGGGTGCCGGGCCTGCAGATCGGCTACGAGCACACGTTCACGCACCAGTTCGCGGAGTTCGTCCAGGCTGCGGCGAAGGGCGAGAGCCTGCCGCCGACGTTCCGCGACGGTCTGGCGACCGACCTCGTGACCGATGCGGTGCTGAAGTCGGCGCAGTCGAAGAAGTGGGAGAGCATCGATCGCGCCGTCGGCGTGCAGACGACGTGACGCCTCCGCCTCCGAATGAGTTGATGTCAGACGGCAATCATCACCGTCCAGGCATTGCGCCGACCTGTACCGTGCCGACGATACGAGACTGTGGGATCAGGCCCCAGGCGCGCTCCTCGGCTCCCAAGCCGGCTGGATCACCCGCGACGAAGTAGGTTCCGGGTTCGAGCTCTTTCGGTCCCCAATCGCTCGTTGCCCGGATGCGAACGGTAGTCGTGCGGCCGTTGACGATGACTTGCCCACCCGTTATTCCAATGGTATCTCCAGGCTTGCCGACGACGATGCTGACGAACAGTTGATTGTTGCTGTCGCGAATGAGCACGGCGTCCGATTTGACGCTCTGCTGCGCCACCGTGAAGACTCCCGACAGCAGCACTACGCCGAACACCAAAGCGAGGCGTACGCGATTCATGTGACCTCCAATCACAGCAACTGCCTGAACTCGTCGACCGTTAGTCCTGCATCCTGCACGATGCCGCCCATGGTGAATGCGTTGAACAGGATCATGTCTCGGAATCGTGACGATCCGCTGCCCATTGGTCATGACGACGTGCTTTCCCTCGCGCGCGATTCGAAAGCCGGCCTTTTGCAGCGCTCGCACCGCATCGCGGTGATTGATACCTGGAACCTTCGGCACGTCAGCGGCCGACCTCGACCTCGCGAACGATCCCTTCTTGCAGCAGTTCGTCTCGAACGAGGAGGTACTCGCGAATCGCATCTCGGATGTTGGCGAGCGCCTCGTCTTCCGTCTGACCCTGAGACCAACACCCGGGCAGACCTGGACACGAAACCGCAAATCCCTCTTCGGTATGTGTCAATCGCACCTTGTACTTCATGATTCAACACTGGGGCTCAGCCGCGACCGCATTGCTGCCGCATCGTAGCATGCCGACGCAAGTCGGACGTTGGATTGTGGCCGCAATCCCGTGCCCGGCGGTCACTCGCAGGTCAAAAACACACGAGACGGTCGCGGCGCTCGTCAATTTTCTTGAAGGGCACGCCCGGCACCTTCTTGAAGTCGTCGAGCGATTTGCATGGGCCCACTTTCGACCGGTGGGCGATCCATGCGGCTGCTTCTTTCCGCAGCAGGCCGGCGATGCTTTCGAGCTCCACGTTGGTTGCTTTGTTCAGGTTCAGCGGCCGCAGCGACTCGCCCTTGAAGTTCGTGGCGAGATACTCGAGCACCTGCTTCATCTCCTCCTCGGTGCCTTTGGCGCCGAGCGCGACCATCTTCGCGACGACTTCCTCCCAGCCCTCGCGCGTCAGCCGCAGCGCGGCGGAGCGCTGCGCCTCGTGACAGGTGCCGCAGACGCGTACCATGGTGTCCTTGCCCGGCGCGTCGGGCAGCTGTGCCTGGGCGAGCGCGGATGTTACGAGGAGCAGAACGGCGGCAGAGCCGGCGAGTATGCTTGAGGGGATGCGGCGGTTCATGTCCGAATATTACCGCTGAAATTCCTGGAGTAGACGCGTGGCTGACTGTTGCGTTGCCGTCGTAGTGCAGCCCTTCAGGGCTGCCGGTGCGCCGTTGCAGCAGGCCTGAAGGCCTGCACTACGAACGCGCGCGGTCTCACGCTACGGCAGTCCGAGATAAGGGAGTTCCCTGTGTCTGATACGACGACGAGAGAGATGACTTTTTTGAGGAACCTGTGGGACGAGCGGGAGGCGGCGACGCTCGCGGACGACCCGCTCGAGCTCCTGCGATACCGATCGAACCTGCTCGGCGAGGACCTGCGCATCACGAACTTCGGCGGCGGCAACACCAGCTCGAAGTTCGAGCTGCCCGATCCGCTCACCGGCCAATCGCAGCGCGTGATGGCCGTCAAGGGCAGCGGCGGCGACCTGCGATCGATCAAGGCATCCGGCTTTGCGGTCCTGTATCTCGACAAGCTCGAGGCGCTGATCCCGCGCTACCGCGGCGAGGCGCACGAGGACGAGATGGTCGCTTACTACCCGCTCTGCGCGTTCGGCGAGAACCGCGTGGCCGCGTCGATCGACACGCCGCTCCATGCGTTCCTGCCGTTTGCGCACGTCGATCATCTGCATCCGGACTGGGCGATCGCGCTCGCGGCCAGCGCGAACGGCGCGAAGAAGCTGCAGGAGTTCAATCAGAAGTACGGCCGTCGGATTGTGTGGGTGCCGTGGCAGCGCCCCGGGTTCGAGCTCGCGCTGATGCTGCGCCAGGCGGTCGAGCAGACGCCCGGCTGCGACGGTATCGTCCTTGGCGGCCACGGGCTGTTCACGTGGGGTGGCACGCAGCAGGAGTGCTACGTCACCAGCGTCCGCACGATCGATGAGATGGGGCAGTTCATCCGGGAGCACGAGCGCCGCAGGCACGCGCCCGCGTTCGGCGGGCCCGTCATTACGGTCGTCAGCCCTGTCCGCCGTAGCGCGGAGCGCGAAGGCGGATGGCCGCAGTCCGCTGTCCGCGAATCGGTAGCCGCCGAGGTCTTTCCGTATTTGCGCGGCGCGGTCTCGTCGAATCGGCGCGTCATCGGACACATCGACTCGTCGCCAGACGCGCTGGCGTTCGCGAACTCGAAGTGGGCGGAGGATCTCTGCGGGCTCGGCACGAGCTGTCCGGATCACTTCCTTCGCACGCGCATTTCGCCGATGTTCGTGCCGTGGGATCCGGCGACCGAAGACGCCGCCGCGATCCGGCACCGCATCGACGAGCGCATCGCGAAGTACCGCGAGGACTACGCCGCTTATTACCACTCGTTCGCCGAGCCCGGCTCGCCGGCGCTGCGTGACAGCAATCCTTCCGTCGTCGTCATTCCCGGCCTCGGGCTGTTCGGCTTCGGCAAGGACAAGCGCGAGGCGCGCATCACGACGGAGTTCTTCGTCAACGCGATCCACGTGATGGCGGGCGCGAACGCGCTCGAAGACGACGGCCGGGCGCCCGACGTGCTGCCGCAGGCGAAGCGCGCCGAGCAGGTGAAGGACTTCAAGACGTTCCACAACTACGTGGCGCTGCCGCGCCGCGAGGCGTTCCGCATCGAGTACTGGGCGCTGGAGGAGGCGAAGCTGCAGCGGATGCCGCCCGAGAAGGAATTCAGCCGCAAGGTTTTCCTCGTCGTCGGGGCCGGCAGCGGCATCGGCCGCGAGGCGGCGCTGCAGATCGCCAAGCGCGGCGGGCACGTCGTTGCTGCCGATGCGAACGCGGCGGCCGCGCAGGAGGCGGCCGCGGAGGCTGCGAAGGTGTCATCCGCGGAGATGGTGCAGTCGGCGGCGCTCGACCTCATGTCGCGCGAGACCATTGCCGCCGCGGTGAAGGCCGCCGTATTGCAGTTCGGCGGCTTCGACTCCGTCGTCAACACGGCGGCGATCTTCCCAACGCCGGATCCGTCCACGCCCGCGGAGGCGGTCTGGAGCAAGACGCTCAGCCTCAACGTCACGTCGAACTTCATCCTGGCGCAGGAAGCCGCGAAGGTGCTGAAGGCGCAGAACCTTCCCGCGTCGATCGTGCTCACGAGCTCGGCTAATGCCGTCGTGCCGAAGTCCGGCAGCGAGGCGTACGACGTGAGCAAGGCGGCGATCAGTCATCTCGTCCGGGAGCTGGCGATCGGCCTCGGTCCGCTCGTGCGCGTCAACGCCATCGCGCCCGCGACCGTCGTCGCCGGTTCCGCGATGTTCCCGCGCGACCGCGTCATCGTGTCGCTCAAGAAGTACGCGATCGCGTTCGACGAGTCGGAGTCCACCGAAGCGCTGCGCGACAAGCTGGCCCAGTTCTACGCCCAGCGCACGATCACGCGCCGGCCGATCCTGCCGATCGACAACGCCAACGCGATCTGCTGGCTGGCCGGCGACCAGAGCGCCAAGACGACCGGCCACGTCATCCCGGTCGACGGCGGGCTGCCCGAGGCGTTTCTGCGGTAGGCCGCGAGCGAGAGCGGCCGACGAAAGGGGGCCGGAGCGGCGGAATGCAGAAAGAGTACCGTCCTCGACCACGCCCGATGGCGTTAAGATGTCGCTGCAATGGTGCCCCGGGGCGTCCGGTCGCTCGAGCCAGTGGCCTGCTTTCTCGTCGTGGCGGTCGTCGCCGGTGCGCTGCGGGCGCAGGAACGCGCGCCGGCGGTACAGCCGATCAGCTTCAACCGTGACATCCGTCCGATCCTCTCGAACAACTGCTTCGCCTGTCACGGCCCTGACGAGGAGAAGCGCAAGACCCGCTTCCACTTCGACACACAAGAAGGCGCCCTCGCGAAGAAAGGGATCATCGTCCCCGGCAGCGCCGATGAGAGCCTGCTGATCGAGCACGTCACGAGCGCGGATCCGGAGCAACGGATGCCGCCGCCGGAGACCGGCCGGACGCTGACGGCGGCGCAGATCGATCTGCTGCGTCGCTGGATCGACGAAGGGGCGAAGTGGGACACGCATTGGGCATACGTGCCGCCGGCGCGGCCGGAGCTTCCGGCGGTGCGCAACGCGGAGTGGGTCCGCAACCCGATTGACAACTTCATTCTGGCGCGCCTCGACCGCGAAGGGCTGAAGCCGTCGCCGGAGGCGGATAAGGAAACGCTGCTGCGTCGCGTCACGTACGATCTGACGGGCCTGCCGCCCACGCCCGCGGAGGTCGACGCGTTCCTGTCGGACAAGTCGGCCGACGCCTACGAGAAGCGCGTCGACGCGCTCCTGCAGTCGCCGCGTTACGGCGAGCGGATGGCGCTCGCGTGGCTCGACGCCGCGCGCTACGCCGACACGCACGGCTATCACATCGACAACCTGCGCGACATGTGGCCGTGGCGCGACTGGGTGATCGACGCGTTCAATCGCAACCTGCCGTTCGACCGGTTCGTCGTCGAGCAGCTCGCCGGCGATCTGTTGCCCGACGCGACCCGGGACCAGAAGGTCGCGACCGGCTTCAATCGCAACCACATGATCAACTTCGAGGGGGGCGCGATCGCCGAGGAATACCAGGTCGAGTACGTCATCGACCGAGTGGAAGCGACGTCGAGCGCGTTCATGGGCCTGACAATGGGGTGCGCGCGGTGCCACTCGCACAAGTTCGATCCGATCTCGCACAAGGAGTTCTACCAGTTCTTCGCCTTCTTCAACTCCCTCCCGGAGCGCGGTCTCGACGGTCGGACCGGCAACGCGGCGCCGGTGCTGCTGCTGCCCTCGCACGAGCAGCAGACGAAGCTCGCCGAGCTGGACGCGGCGATCAAGACGCGAGAAAAGGCGCTGGACGACTCGGAAGTGCAGCCGGTACAGGCCGCGTGGGAGAAGACTCGCTCGAGCACGCCGCTCAAACCGGACGTCGAGGGGCTCACCGCGCACTACGAGCTGGATGGCAACCTCTCCGATCTGTCAGGACGCTTTCAACACGGACGGACAGTTGCCGGCGACGTGATCTTCGAGACCGGACGGATCGGACGCGCCGCGACGTTCGACGGCGACGCGGAGATCACGTTCGGCAATATCGGCGGCTTCGATCGCGGAGATCGCTTCAGCATGGCGCTCTGGCTGAAAGGCCGCGGGCGAGTGCCGATCCATGTGTTTCAGAAGCTCGACCCCGCGAAGATCCACGGGTACGAGTGGCGCTTCGAGGACATCGAGCTGGCGGGCATCCAACGCTGGGCGGCAAAGCTCGCCGTCGCGTTCATCGGCAACAGCCCAAAGGACGCAATCGAAATCCGCACGCGCGAACGCTTCAGGCTCGGCGAGTGGTACCACGTCGCGCTCACATACGACGGCACTGGCAAGGCCGCCGGCGTTCGCCTGTATGTGAACGGTGAGCTCGCCAACACCGAGGTCGTGCGCGATGCACTCGCCGGCGCACTGGCGAACGACGCGCCCCTCCGCGTCGGCAGCCGCGCGCTTGGCGATCCGTTCCTCGGCCAGATTGACGATCTTCGCTTCTACGACATCGTCCTCGAGCCGTCGCGGGTGTGGCAGCTCGCGATCCACTACACGCCGCAGGTGCTGCTCTCCGGTGCAACGGGCAAGCGCTCGAAGGATGAATTGGCAGACCTCCGCGACTACTTTCTCGTGCACGCTGCGCCGGACGATCTCCGCAAGGCATACGCGGAGCTGAAGGCGTTGCGCAAGGAGCGCGAGGCGTTTCTCAAGGCGGTGCCATCGACGATGGTGATGGCGGAGATGAAGACGCCGAGGGAAACGTTCGTGCTGGCCCGTGGCGACTATCGCAACAAGACTGACAAGGTGCAGCCTGGCGTGCCCGCGATGCTGCCGCCGTTGCCGAAGGGCGCGCCGCTGAACCGCCTGACGCTGGGGCAGTGGCTCGTCGATCCAGGGCATCCACTGACCTCGCGCGTCGCCGTCAATCGCTTCTGGCAGATGCACTTCGGCACCGGCGTCGTCAAGACGCAGGAGGACTTCGGCGTCCAGGGCGAGCCGCCGTCGCATCCGGAGCTGCTCGACTGGCTCGCCACGGAGTTCGTGCGAACCGGATGGGACGTACGCGCGTTCCAGCGGCTGCTCGTCACGTCTGCGACCTACCGGCAGTCGTCGAAGGTGACGCCGACGCTGCGCGAGAAGGACCCCGAGAACCGGCTGCTCGCGCGCGGTCCACGGTACCGGCTGCCCGCCGAGATGATTCGCGACACGGCGCTCGCCGCGAGCGGATTGCTGGACGACAGGATCGGCGGCCCGAGCGTGTCGCCGTATCAGCCGTCGGGACTCTGGGAGGAGATGGCGTTCGGCGAGGGCTTCTCGGGCCAGAGTTACGCGCAGAGCCACGGCCGCGATCTCTATCGCCGCGGCATGTACACGCTGTGGAAGCGCACCGTGCCGCCCGCATCGCTCGCGACATTCGACGCACCCGATCGTGAGAAGTGCGCCGCGAGGCGCGCCGTCACGAATACGCCGCTTCAAGCGCTCGTGATGATGAACGATCCGACGTACGTCGAGGCCGCGCGCGTGCTGGCGCAGCGCACGCTCCTCGAGGCCCGACGCGACGACAAGGATCGCATCGTCCGCGCGTTCCGTCTCGCAACGGCGCGGAAGCCGTCAGGCAAGGAGATCGACGTCCTTCGCGGTGTGCTGAAGAGCAGGCTGGAGAGCTTCCGCACGGATCGGCCGTCCGCGCTGAAGCTGCTCGGGGTCGGCGAGTCGCCGCGCGACAAGCGTCTGGATCCGGTGGAGCTGGCGGCGTGGACGACGGTCGCGAGCGTGATTCTGAATCTCGACGAAACCATTACGAAGCAATGACCTCACTCGATCTTCACCTCACGCGTCGGCAACTGTTCGGCCTGACGGCGAAGGGCATCGGCATCGCGGCGCTCGGCTCGCTCCTGCGCGAGGACCTGCTCGCGGCGCAGAAGCCGCACTTCGCGCCGAAGGCGAAACGCGTCATCTTCCTTCACCAGTCCGGCGGCCCGTCACAGCTTGAGACGTTCGACTACAAGCCGGCGCTCGCAAAGCATCAGGGCGCCGAGATTCCCGACTCCGTCCGCATGGGGCAGCGCGTCGCGCAGACGATGGGGCAGTCGTCGTTTCCAGTGGCCAGATCGCTCTACTCGTTCGCGCAGCACGGCAAGGCGGGAACCTGGGTCAGCGAGCTGCTGCCGCACACCGCGAAGATCGTCGATGACATCGCCGTCGTCAAGACGATGCACACGGACGCGATCAATCACGACCCGGCGATCACGTTCATTCAGACGGGATCACAGCAGCCGGGACGCCCGAGCATGGGGTCGTGGCTCAGTTATGGTCTCGGCAGCGAGAATCAGAATCTGCCGGCGTTCGTCGTGCTGCTCTCACAGGCGAACACCGTCGCCGCCGATCAGCCGCTGTTCTCGCGCCTGTGGGGCAGCGGGTTTCTGCCTTCGGCCTACCAGGGTGTGCGCTTCCGAGCCGGCGGCACGCCAGTGCTCTATCTCGACGATCCTCCCGGCGTGAACAGAGTCACGCGACGCGTGATGCTCGAGGCCGTCAAGAAGCTGAACGCGATGAAGCAGGAGGCCTACGGCGATCCCGAGATCGAGACACGCATCGCGCAGTACGAGATGGCGTATCGCATGCAGACGTCCGTCCCGGAGCTGATGGATCTGTCGAATGAGCCGGACTCGATCTTCGAGATGTACGGGCCCGACTCGAGGAAGCCGGGCACGTACGCGGCGAACTGCCTGATGGCGCGCCGGCTCGCCGAGCGGAACGTGCGCTTCATCCAGCTCTATCACCGCGGCTGGGACCAGCACGCGAACCTGCCGCGCGACATCGCGCTGCAGTGCAAGGGCACCGACCAGGCGTCCGCGGCGCTCATCACCGATCTCAAGCAGCGCGGGCTGCTCGACGACACGCTCGTCGTCTGGGGCGGCGAGTTCGGGCGCACCGTGTTCAGCCAAGGGAGGCTGACCGACGTCAACTACGGCCGCGACCACCACCCGCGCAACTTCTGCATGTGGGTTGCCGGCGGCGGCACGAAGGCGGGCATCGTTCTGGGCGAAACGGACGATTTCAGCTACAACATCGTCTCCGACCCGGTTTCCGTGCACGACCTGCAGGCCACCATCCTCCACCTGCTCGGCATCGATCACACGAAGCTAACCTACCGCTTCCAGGGCCGCGACTTTCGACTGACGGACGTCAGCGGCGAGGTGGTGACGAAGATCCTCGCCTGACGTTGAGCATTTGACCATTCCCCCATTACCATTCAGCATTTGGCATTCAGCATTCAGCATTGACCAAGCCGCCACTTCTGCGAGCAGCGGGAATCAGTAAAGCTTACGCGGGCGCGCGTGCGCTCGACGACGTGACGTTCGACCTGCAGCCGGGCGAAGTGCACGCGCTCGTCGGCGAGAATGGCGCCGGCAAATCGACGCTGATCAAAATCGTCACCGGCGCGGTCGAGCGCGATTCCGGGACCATCGAGATCTCGGGACAGCAGATCGCGCGGCTCGACCCGCATACCGCGCGGGCGCTGGGCGTCGCGGCCATTTACCAGCATCCGTCGCTCTTTCCCCACCTCACCGTCGCCGAGAACATCGCGCTGTCGCTCGAGCAGGGGAGCATCTGGCGGCGTGTCGACTGGCGCGAGCGACGGCGCCGTGCCATGGAGCTCCTCGCGCGCATCGGCGCGTCGATCGACCCGGATCGGACCGTCGAAACGCTCAGCATGCCGGAGCAACAGATCGTCGAGATCGCGAAGGCGACGGGTGCGGACGCGCGGATCGTGATCATGGACGAACCAACGGCGTCGCTGACCGGTCGCGAGGTCGAGCGGCTGTTCGGTGTCATTCGCAAGCTCCGTGAGCAGGGTGTCGGCATCATCTACATCTCGCATCGGCTGGAGGAGGTGTTCGCGGTTGCGGATCGCATCACCGTGCTGCGCGACGGGCGATCCGTCGGCACCGTGCGGCCGGCGGAGGTGACGACGGCGCAGCTCATTCGGATGATGGCCGGCCGCGAGATTTCGTCCGTGTTCCCGAAGCAGCAGGTCGAGATCGGCGCCGTCGTCCTGGAGCTGCGCGGTGTCGGGCACCGGCCGAGTGGCCTCCGAGATGTGTCGCTGTTCGTGCGGCGCGGAGAGATCGTCGGGCTTGCCGGGCTCGTCGGCTCGGGGCGGACGGAGCTTGCCGAGGTCCTGTTCGGGCTGCGCCCCGCGGATTCGGGAACGATCCTCATCGACGGCGCGCCGGTCGGCATGTCGTCGCCGTCGAGCGCAATCGCTCACGGCATCGCCTACGTGCCGGAGGATCGTCCCCGCCACGGCGTCGTCCTCGAGATGGCCGTTGCCGCGAACGCGACGCTGGCGAGCCTCGGCGCCGTATCGCGCAATGGGCTGATCGACAGGACCTCCGAGCGGACGGTCGCCGGCCGGTTCGTCGATCAGTTGCGGATCCGTGCGGCGTCGGTGGACGCCGACGTGTCATCGCTCTCGGGCGGCAACCAACAGAAGGTTGCGCTCTCGCGCTGGCTGGCGACGAACCCGCGCATCCTCATCCTCGACGAGCCGACCCAGGGCGTGGACGTCGGGTCGAAGGCGGAGATCCACTCGATCATGGGTGCGCTCGCTTCGCAAGGCCTCGCGATCCTGATGATCTCGTCGGAGATGCCCGAGGTGCTCGGCATGAGCGATCGCATCGCCGTGATGCACGCGGGCACGATCGCCGGCGTGCTCGATCGGTCGGAGGCGACGCAGGACCGCATCCTGGAGATGGCGCTCGGCCATGCGTAGCCGCGAAGCCTCGGTCGCGCTCGCCATTGCCATCCTCGCCGGCGTGCTCGCGATCATTGCGCCGGGGTTCTTCTCGCGCGGCAACCTCGCCGATCTGTTTCTGGGCAACGTGCCCGTGCTCGTAGCCGCGTTCGGCGCGACGTTGATCATCCTCACGGGCGAGATCGACATCTCCGTCGGGTCTGTCTTCGCGATCTGCAGCGTCGCGGCGGGCCTGTCTGCCCAGGCAGGCGCTCCGGTTCTCGTTGCCGCGCTCACCGCCATCGTTGCCGGCGCCGCGCTGTCGTCGCTCAACGGCCTGCTCGTCGCCTTTGCGCGCCTGCCGTCGATCGTCGTCACGCTCGCGACGATGGTGGCGCTGCGTGACGGGTTGCGGTGGGCGACGGAAGGGGCATGGGTCGAGAACCTGCCGGCTGGATTCCAGTGGCTCGGTCTCGGGCAGGCGGCCTTCCCCTGGATTGCCGCCGTCATCGCGCTGGGCTCGTTCGCCGTCCTCGCGTGGATGCTGCGGCACGTCGCCGCGGGCCGCGCCGTCTACGCGACCGGGTCCGACGCCGACGCCGCGCGGCTCGCCGGCTTCGACACGGCGGTCATCAAGTTCTGGGTGTTCGCGGCGACCGGCGCGCTGACCGGCCTCGCCGCGCTGCTCAACGCCGTGCGCTTCAACCAGATTCCGAGTAACGCCGGCATCGGACTCGAGATGAAGGTCATCGCCGCCGTCGTCGTCGGCGGGGCGGCGATCCGCGGCGGTTCCGGGACGATGACCGGCACGCTGCTGGGCGTCGTGCTGCTCGCCGCCATCGGCCCCGCGCTCGTGTTTCTCGGGGTGAGCCCGTACTGGGAGCGCGCCGTGCAGGGGCTGATCATCCTGACCGCCGTCACCGTCGACGCCTGGCGCACGCGGCGTCCCGCTCGCGCGGCCACCGCGCCGGTTCGCGAGGCCGTGTGAAAACGCCGAGCGCGCCGAGACGCCGAGGAACGCCGAGGGATCGCGACGACTTGCTCCATCAGACGCGGTCGCGCCGCGCGTCGCGCGGTGTGAGATCGAGAGGGACCACGCACGGAAGCACCGCCGGACGGAGTCGGTGGGTAAGTTGGGGGTCCCTCTCGCTGTCACCACGCCCGCCCGGGGGCGGCGCGGG
>JBMDXB010000164.1:0-78670 GCA_048594885.1 Vicinamibacterales bacterium | reverse complement strand
GAGATCGAGAGGGACCACGAACGTAAGCACAGCGAGCGGCAGTCGGTGCTTACGTTCGCGGTCCCTCTCGATCTCACTACGCCGGCCCGCAGGGCCGGCGCGCGACCGCTCTAACGTCCCAAGTCGTCGAGATCTCTCGGCGCTCTCGGCGTTCTCGGCTCCCTCGGCGTTTTCCCGACGCCGGCGGAGCCGGCGCGCGATCTTCGACGCTATACTGCAATTCCCGCATGTCCAAGCGACCGCTGATCCTCGCCGTCATCGTCATCACCCTGCTCGCAGCGGGCACGATCTGGTATCGCACGCAACGATCGCAGCCAGCGAACGACAGCGCCTCCGCGCCCTCGCATCAGGATTTCGTCGGCGCCCAGACGTGCGCGAAGTGCCACGCCACCGAATACGCCGCCTGGAAATCCTCGCACCACGCGAAAGCGATGGAGGTCGCCTCGGCGGCCTCGGTTCTCGGTAACTTCGACAACGCCACGTTCACCTACGGCACCGTCACCTCCACGTTCTTCACGCGCGACGGCAAGTTCCTTGTGCGAACGGACGCGGCGGACGGCACGCTGAAGGAGTTCGAGGTCAAGTACACGTTTGGCTTCGATCCGCTGCAGCAGTACCTGATCGAGCTGCCGGGCGGCCGGCTGCAGGCGCTCTCGATTGCGTGGGACTCGCGTCCGAAGGACAAAGGCGGGCAGCGCTGGTTCCACCTCTATCCCGGCGACGGCGTCGATCACAACGACGAGCTGCACTGGACGCGGCACCAGCAGAACTGGAACTTCATGTGCGCCGACTGCCATTCCACGAACCTGCGGAAAGGCTACGACGCGACCAACGACCGCTTCGAGACGAAGTGGTTCGAGCTGAACGTCGCCTGCGAGGCCTGCCATGGGCCGGGGTCGCGCCACGTCGAATGGGCGCGACAGGGAGCCAGGGAGCCGGGGAGCCGGGGACTGGCGGTGCAGCTCACCGAGCGGAAGAACGTGCGATGGGACATCGAGCCCGCCACGCACGCCCCTCGGCGCAGCGTGCCGCGCACGACGAGCACGGAGATTGAGACGTGCGCGCCCTGCCACGCACGGCGCGAGCAGATCTCGGAGAGCTACACCGCGGGCGCGCCGCTCGAGGATTTCTACGTGCCGTCGTTCCTCATGCCCCGCCTGTACTATGACGACGGGCAGCAGCGCGACGAGGTGTACATCTACGCCTCGTTTCTCCAGAGCAAGATGGCGCACAAGGGCGTGACCTGCTCCGACTGTCACGACCCGCACTCGCAGCGGCTGCGCGGCACGGGCAACGGCCTCTGCGCGCAGTGCCACGCGCCGGCGAAGTTCGACAACCCCACGCATCACTTCCACCCGGTGACGAGCACGGGCGCCGCATGCGTCGCCTGTCACATGCCGGAGACGACCTACATGGTCGTGGACCCGCGCCGCGATCACAGCATCCGCGTGCCGCGGCCCGATCGCACCATCAGCATGGGCGTGCCGAACGCGTGCAGCGACTGCCACCGCGATCGCACGGCGCAGTGGGCCGCCGATGAAATACGCAAGCGATCGCAGAAACAGCCGGCGGGCTTCCAGACATTCGCCGAAGCGTTCCACGGCGCGGAGTCGGGCGATCCGGGATCGCGGCAGGCGCTCGCAGGGATTGCCGCCGATACGTCGCTGCCGGCGATGGTTCGGGCGTCCGCGCTGGCGCGGCTCGCGACAAGTCCAACGCGTGACTCGGTGGACGCGGCTGCGCGACACGTCGCAGACCCGAATCCGATGGTGCGCCGCGCCGCCGCGGCCGTCTTCGAGGCGCTCGCGCCGGAGTCGCGCGCCGCGGTGACGCCCCTGCTCCGCGATCCGCGCCGTTCCGTGCGGCTGCAGGCCGCCTGGGTGCTGGCCCCCGCTGCGGGCACGCTGACCGGGACGCCGGACGAGCAGGCCTTCAAGAACGCGGCCGGAGAATTCATCGCGGCCCGCCGCTTCGCCGCCGACCGGCCGGAGGATCGCACGACGCTGGGCACCTTCTTTCTGCACCTCGGACGACAGCAGGAGGCGGCGGCTGAATTCCGCGCCGCACTCCGGCTGTGGCCGCGCTACACGCCGGCGCGCGTGAACCTGAGCGACATGCAGCGTGAGGAGGGCAACGAAGAAGAGGCCGAACGGACGCTGCGGCAGGGACTCACGCTCGCACCCGCGGATCCGATGCTCCACCACGCGCTCGGATTGTCGCTGGCGCGATCGGGCCGGCAGCGCGAAGCCGTCGCGGAGCTGAAACGCGCGGCGGATCTATCACAGGACGCGCGGCTGATCTACACCTACGCGGTCGCGCTCCACAGTTCGGGCAACGTGGACGAAGCCGTCGCGGTGCTGGAAAAGGCCCGACTGCGGCATCCGCGCGATCGCGATCTGCTGTTCGCGCTCGCCGCCTTCCATCGCGATGCCGGGCGCATCCCCAAGGCGCTCGACTACGCGAAACAGTTGCAGCACTTCCATCCCGACGATCCCGAAGCGCGCGCACTCGTGGCGTCGCTGGGCGGCTCGGCCCGTCAGCCCGAGATGTAGGGGCGGAGCTTGCTCCGCCCTGTTGGGCCGACCAAGGTCGGCCCCTACGCGGCGGACTGAGCGTCAGTTGTTGACAGGCCGCAGCCCTCGGGCTGACACTCCTCGTATCCCTCCCCTACTCTCCGTCTCTGGTTTCCGTGGAGAGTACCGATGCGACCCGTTTCATTCACGCTCAACGGCAGGCCGACGCGCCTGACGGTCAACGAAAAGCGCCCACTGCTCTGGGTCCTCCGCGACGACCTGGCGGCGACGGGCACCAAGTACGGCTGCGGCGAAGGACACTGTGGATCGTGCACGGTCCTCGTGAACAACGAGGCGGTACGGTCGTGCGTCACCGCCATCGGCGACGTCGAGGGCAAGCGCGTCACCACCATCGAAGGACTCGGCACGGCGGAGAAGCTGCATCCGATCCAGCAGGCCTTCGTCCGTTACGCGGCGATGCAGTGCGGCTACTGCACGCCCGGCATGGTCCTCGGCGCCTACGCCTTCCTCGCCAGAAACCCCCGCCCCACACGCGCCGACATCGTCAAGGCGATGGACGCGCACTTGTGCCGATGCGGCGCGCACGTCCGCATCGTCCAGGCCATCGAAGCGGCAGCCGCCGCGATGAAAGGGGGCTCGCGATGATCGACGACGAACTGATGGTGGACGGTCCGACGACGTTTCCGCTGGATCGGCGCGAGTTCGTGAAGCTGACGGCGACCGGGCTGGTCGTGCTCTTCGGCATCAGGCCCGATGCGGAGGCGGCTCAGGGTGGCAGGCAGGGCTATCCGGCGGACATCAACGCCTACCTGCACGTCGGCGCGGATGGCCGCGTCACGTGTTTCGTCGGCAAGGTGGAGCTGGGCCAGGGCGTCGTGACGTCGCTGCCGCAACTGCTCGCCGAGGAACTGGACGTCCCGCTGGCGTCGGTCCGGACGGTGATGGGCGATACCGACCTGAGCCCGTGGGACATGGGGACGTTCGGATCGATGAGCATTCGCAACTTCGGGCCGGTGCTGCGGCAGGCTGCTGCCGACGCGCGCGCGACGCTCCTCGAGATGGCAGCGCAGCGGCTGCAGGTTCCCGTCGAGCGATTGACGGTGAAGGACGGCGTCGTCAGGGATACCGCCAACGCAAAGAACACGGTGACCTACGCGCAGCTCACCGAGGGGAAACGCATCGAGCGGACGGCCACGGGCAAGGCGGCGATCAAACCTGTCGCCTCCTTGTCGGTGATCGGCCAGTCAATCGCCCGGCGCGACGGCCTCGAGAAGGTCACGGGCAAGGCGCAGTACGCCGGAGACATCGTGCCGCCCGGCGGCGCGCTGCACGCGCGTATCCTGCGGCCACCGGCGCACGGCGCCACGCTGGTGTCGGTGGACACATCGACAGCGGCGAAGGCCGCTGGCATCACCGTCGTTCGCGACGGAGATCTGATCGCCGTTCTCCACGAGCATTGGGACGAGGCGGACGCTGCGCTCGCGCTGGTCAAGGCGGAATGGACACCAGATACCGCGCCGTTCGACGAGAACAGCATCTTCGACCACTTTCCGAAGGCCGCGCCGGCGCCGCGGACGGTTGCCGAAGGCGGCAATCTCGTGGAGGGCGAGAAGCTCGTCACGAGAGTGATCGAAGGCACCTACTACGACAGCTACTTCGCGCACGCGCCGATGGAGCCGCACGCGGCGGTCGCAGCCGTCGAGAACGGCAAGGTTACCGTGTGGGCCGCCACGCAGACGCCGTTTCCGCTGAAGTCGCAGATCGTTCAGGCCATGCGCCTCGCACCGGAAAAGGTACGTGTCATCACACCGTTCGTCGGTGGCGGGTTCGGCGGCAAGTCGGCGTCACGGCAAGGCGTCGAGGCGGCGCGGCTCGCGATGCTGACGGGCAAGCCGGTGCGCGTCCAGTGGAGCCGCGAGGAGGAATTCTTCTACGACACGTTCCGGCCGGCGTCTATCATCGCGATTCGCTCGGGCATCGACGGGTCGGGCCGCATCCAACTCTGGGACTACCTCGTGTACTGCGCCGGCGACCGCGGCGCCGCGCAGTTCTACGACATCCCGCACCACAGAACGGTCTCGCGTGGCGGCTGGAGCGGTGGCGGCGCGGCGGGGCCGCATCCATTCGCCGTCGGACCGTGGCGTGCGCCGGGCGCGAGCACAAACGCGTTCGGGCGAGAATCGCACATCGACGTGATGGCCGCCGCCGCCAGCGTCGAACCGTTCGAGTTCCGCGTCCGCAACCTGACCGACGTACGCATGCTGCGCGTCGTCAAGGCGGCGGCCGAGAAGTTCGGATGGCAGCCGAAACCTGCACCGAGCGGCCGCGGCGTTGGTGTGGCGTGCGGCACAGACGCGGGCACCGTCGTGGCCGTGATGGTTAAAGTGGACGTCGACAAGACGACGGGGCGAGTGAAGGTCGAGCGCGTCGTGTGTGCGCAGGAGATGGGGCTCGTCGCGAACCCTGACGGCGCGCTCCAACAGATCGAAGGCTGCCTGACGATGGGGCTGGGCTACGCCCTGTCGGAGGAGGTGCGGTTCAAGGGACGGCGCGTCCTGAATCAAAACTTCGACAGCTACGAGCTGCCGCGCTTCTCGTCGGTGCCGAAGATCGAGGCCGTCATCCTCGATGCGCGCGAGCGGCCGTCGCAGGGCGGCGGCGAGCCGGCGATCGTGCCGGTTGGCGCCGCGATCGCCAATGCGATCTTCGACGCCACCGGTGCCCGGCTGCACCGCATGCCGATGACGCCGGCGCGCGTCAAGGCGGCGATGGCGCAGACGTAGTGATGGCAGTCGACGGCGGCGCGTCGCTCAGATGCCGGCGGCCGTCGTCACGGCGGCGAGGAAGTCACGGATGGCGGGGATTCCGGGCTGGGCTTCGCGATGGACGCGCGGGTAGTCGAGCATCGCATAGCCGTGGGCGATGCGGTTTCGGAGGCCGGTCGCTGCCCGCAGCGCCGACGCCGTCTCTCTCGAGATGACCTGCCGGTCGGCAAGGATATCGAACGCCGAGCCGGCATCGTCGGGCTCTCCCCAGCCCTCGTCGGCCACCCAGTGGGCCGCCAGATCGATGCACTCCTGAATGGCCAGAAACAGGTAGAACAGCGCCAAGTCACGGTCCTTGGCGTCGGCCAGGAACCGATCCGGTGGCCCCAGCATCAGGGCCGCCGCGCCGTTCAGCCATCCGCGCGCGCGACCGGCCTTGGCAGCGACGAGGTCAGGCCGGACCACGCCCGGCTTCCTCCCGCATGCGTTCGGCCGCCACGGCGTGCATCATCCGCGCGGTCGGAGCCCAGTCCCACCAGTCGATCATCGCGCGCGCGCGGAACTCCGGCCACTCCCGCGGGTCGCGGGCGGCGAGCACGATGCCGTCGCGGGCAATCTCGAACCGGAGGAGGGGCGGCGCGCTGTCGAGCGGAACAAGATCCACGCGTGCGCCGGTCGTTCGCTCGAGCTCGACGCCGAGTGCCGGCAGGTCCGCCTCGGTATCCAGCAGCACGCCCACATCGACGTCGCTGCCCGACCGCCGCCGCTTCGTGGCCGTCGATCCGAACAGCACGGCGAGGCGGACCCCGGAGCGCCCGTCGAGCACACGCCGGAGTCGGTCGACGATCTCCATGGAGGTGATTCTAGCAGCGAGACTGTCGCTGCCGCTTCTACGTCGCCACGATTCGCCCCTCGAATCGGGAACGGTCAGGAGGCGCTGCCTGCGGGTGTGCACGGCACGGCGGTGCGCCTATCGTGCGCTTCCTGACGGCGCCTGCGGCGCGAGGTCGGCCGCCCACTTCACGAATCCGGGACTGATCTTCTCGAGGCGCGCCAGCGTCTCCTCGAGCGTGAGGCGTTTGTCAGTTGGCGGAAAGGCCTCGCGTACGCGATCCAGGAATGCGAGCCCTTGCACTTTGTAGACCTCCTCGGCTCGTTTCTTGAACTGCAACTGGTACCACCCGTAGTCGTCGCCCACCCCGGCACCTTGCCTCGCCCCGCCGATGGCGTCCAGCGCGACGCGCTGCTTTGGCGTGTGCGTCCGAAGGGTGTAGTCCACATGAGCGGCAAAGAAGGCCCGACCGGGGTCGCCCGGCCGAGGGCACTCCGCATCGAAGGCCACATAGAGGAAATCGGCGAGGAACTCGGCCAGCCACCGCGGCGACGGCTGGGTGCCGTAGGCAAACGCATAGACGTGGCCAAGCTCTTGATACATCGCCTCGTCGGAAGCCAGGCGCATGCCCTCTTCAAAGGACAGGCCCGTCGCTTTGAGGGCCGCGGCGAGATCTGGCGAGAGCGCACCGGGCCGTTGCAGATCAGCGGCGGACATACCCGGGAGGATTCCCTCCTTCGTCGCGGACATGAACACCGCGCCGTCCCACGGAGAGGAAGTCGCCGGGTCGCGGAGAGACAGCGCCATCCATGGCACGCCGTACGGTGGACGAGCAGTGATCCGCGCCCAGTCCTCGGGCGCCAGAATTCAACCCGGACGCATCCAGCACCGCCTTCGGATCGAGTTGGACCAGCAGCGTGCTCGCCCTGGCCGCCATCGCGGTGTCCTTCAGCGCGCGTGCCGCCATGAACGCTTTCTCGAGAGCCTCCCGCGCGTCAGCGCGGCTCGCCGGACCCTCGTTGAGGAGACGCAGCGTCGTCGGGAAGGCCTTCTGCATCTCGAGGCGTTTGCGATCGTCGTCGGTCGCCTCCCTCAACGCTGCGACGTGGAGTTCGTAGCTGCCGGCACGCTCCTGTGACAAGCTGCGCACCTTGATCCCATGATCTCCGGCGGCAGCCGACACAATCCACACCGACTCCGAACCTCGCGCACCAGTCTCGTTCACTTCGGCAATGACGCGGCCGTCGGGACCCGAGACGATGACCACAACGTTCGCACCGAGCTGTTTCACGACGATGTTGAGCGCCTGGTTCGGTTTCAGCGCGACGGTGTAGTCGTGCACCTCGTTGCCGGCGATCTGCCGCGTCACCGTCTCCGCGGGTTGCAGACGCGTTGGGTGGTTCTGCGCCGCGGCGGCGACGGCGAACGACGCAACGATCAGCGTTCTCCACGTCGTGGATGCCTCCTTGTCGCGTCGTGTACTGCGCGCCGAATGGACAGACCCGGTTCCGTGGCGTGAACTCAGCTCGGGTCGGCTCCGCACCCTTTTCCGGCGTTGCGAGGCGTGTACATGCGACCGCCACGAATGACGCACGCGATCTCCCTCGTGTGAGTCACATCCGCGGTGGGATCCGCCTTCAGGACGACGAGATCGGCCGTCTTGCCCACTGCCACGGTGCCGTGCGACTGTTCGATGCCGAGTGCGCGCGCCGCGTTACGCGTGGCCGCGACGATCGCCTCGAGCGGACTCAGGCCCGCCTCCGTCACCAGCAGCTCGAGCTCGCGATGCAGATTCGGCAGCTCGCCGGCCGCTCCCGCGCCCATGCCATCGGTCCCCGCAACCAGCGGCACACCCAGTCTGTGCGCGCGGCGCGTGATCGCAGCGCTCCACCGTCCCGTGTGCGCGTCGCGCGCGAACGACACGTGCAGGGTCGGTTCCAGCATCGTCCCGCGCGCCGCCATCTCCTTCAGTACGTCGTCGAGCCGTGCCGATGGCGCCGCGGCGTAGTCTGCCGATCCGCGTTGCGTGTAGTCGGGCAGCCGCTCCTCGGTGTCCCAGACAAGGAGCGCGGCATGAGAGAGGACGTCGACGCCGGCGGCGACGATGTCGCGAGGCCGCGCGGGAAAGAGCGCGGCATGACTCCACACGCGTAATCCCTGGCGGTGGGCTTCTTCCGTGATCGGCTGCACCACGTCGGCCGGCAACGCTGCGTAGAGCTTGATCCCCTGCGCGCCGGAGCCTCTGGCCTCGGCAATCATGAGCCGCCAGTCCGTCGCGGGTGTCGCGGCTCGCGACCAGGGCAGCGCGCCGGCGCGTGCGCCCCGCGCCGAATTACGCGCGCGCGGATCCTCGAAGAACGGCGGGCCGCCGACCAGCGCCGAGTACCAGATAGCGGGCGAAGGTATCCGTTGGAGGTTTGCGGACCGTGCCAGATCGGCGAGGACGCGGACGTCACCCGCCATATCGCGAACGGCCGTCACGCCGCCGAGCAGCGCGCGCTCCAACTGTCGTTCGACGTCTGCTCGCTTGTTTGTTGTTTCCGGATCGGTAGCAAGGTGCACGTGTGCGTCGATCAGCCCGGGCACGATCCAGCGGCCGTTCAGTCCCACGACCGTCGCGCCGGGGGGAACCGGCTTCTCGCCGACGGAGAAGATGTCGACGATGCGTCCGCCCGCCATCACGACGACCGAGTTGGATCTCGGCGGCGCGCCCGTCCCGTCGATAAGCGTGGCGCCCAGGACAGCGAGCGGTGGTTCTGCTTCCCCATCCTTGCGCGTCCACGGGCCGCCTGCCAGCCCGTTCCGGCGCCCTTCGCAGGCATCGTCGCTGACCTTCATGGTGAGGACGGCCTTCTCGGTGCTCCACGTGTAGCGCCCGGATATATCCGGCTTGCAAGCCATTGGGCCGGAGGTGTCCTGGACGATAACCGTGTCCCCGTCAACCTTGGCGACGCCCTCCACGCCGACCTTTCCACCGCTAGTGAGCGTGTAGCGGTTGTCGTCGGTGAACGTCAATGTGAAGGGACCGCGTTCGAACTGGCCCGTCAACGGCGTCCGCTGCGCCGCCGGACTCCGCGTTGTCAAGCCAGTTGTCAGAGCGAGCAGCACGATGGCTGCGTGTTGCCGTCGCATTCGATACATGGTCGCCTCCCGTGGAACGTAAGAGCGCGGGAACGTGGAAATCCGGGACGCTCAGAGCCTGACGATGATGTCAGCGGGGTCGCCAGGCGGCGCATTCGCGCTCAGGTCCGCGTTGTGGTCGGGCACGATGCTGGCTGTTCCGATCGCCGGGTCCTGCGCGATCGCGACGCCGCCACTCGACAGGCTGACCCGCAGCCATGTCCGAGGCCGCTCGGGATCCGGTGGGTTGCTTTCGAGAAGGTTGACGTGTACCGGCACGCTCGCCGAACCCGCCAGCCATAGCTCCAGGCGGGCCGGTGGCAGATCCGGTTCGGGGGGATTGAGCCGCACGACCGCGAAAAACGCCTTGGGACCGAGCAGGGTCTGGCCGATATTCTCGAGGGCGCGCACGAGACCTGCCCGCAGGTCAGGGTCGGGCGGATTCACTCGCGCCGTCCTGGCGGGCGGGGCAAACGTGCTCAGATCCGCCGTGTAATCGGGAACGACATTGGCCGCCCCGATCTGCGGATCCTGCGCCATCGCCACGGTTCCATTCCACACGCTGATTCGCAGCCACGTCCGGGGCCGGTCAGGGTCCGGCGGATTCATCTCGACGATGTTGATGTGGACGGGCGCGACTGGGGAACTGGCGAGCCACACGTCGAGGTTCGGCGCCGGCGCATTCGGTGGACCGGGATTGAATTGGACCGAGAACATCGCAGTGCCGACGACGTTCTGTCCGACGGCTTGAAAAGCGCTGACGATGCCGGCGGGCATGTTTGGTGGGCCCGGATTGCCCTCCTGGGCGCTGACGAGTGTCAGCGGGAACGTACCGAGCACGAGAGCGGGAAGGATGATGCGCCGGCCAAGCGAAACCGCCATGACCTCACCTCCTATCGGAGTCGGCAACTGGCAACGTTCAGGCGGGATAAATCGGCGTCGTCCGGCGGGTCTGGGGGGAGCGGGCGCAACCGCGCGTGCGACGCGAACACCAGCACCGCGGCCGCTTCGAGGGGTTGGCGGATTCTACACCGACGCCGGCGCGTCGGGTCTGACAATCGAACGCGGCATCGTCCGAACTGACGAGCTGCGCTGCGACATTCACGTTGCACGCTCGCGCGGCGGGTGCGATGATGCGGCCGCGTCGAAAGACCCATCCCCTACGAGCGAATCGGAGAGAAGGCGCGGCTGAACGTCAGGCGAATCAGCCGCGACAGAGAAGGCATCCATGCCGGCAAGGGAGGAAGCATGCGTGCTCTCGATCCGCTCACCCCGGCGCTCGCAGTAGCCAGTTGCGTCGCGGTCCTCGCACTGGCGGGCTCCACCACAACGATACCCACGGCGGCGCAGACCGCCGCAACTTCAGCCCGTTCCATCGTCGCAGCTCCGGCCGCGCCCGTTCGCATGGTGAAGAACGCCCTGCACGGCATCCCGCTCGAAGACCCGTACCGGTGGATGGAGGAACCCGGAAGCACTGAATTCGCCGAGTGGATGAAAGCGCAGGGCCGGTACGCCCGCGTCAGGTTGGAAGGCATCCCCGGTCGCGCCGACATGGTCCGGCGCGTATCCGCGCTGATGCTCACCACCGCCAACGTGAGGCGCGTCAGGCGCGCGGGCGGCTCATTGTTCTTTCTCCGGATGGAGAGCGGCGCCATGCTTGCCCGGCTCGTCGTGCGCACGGCCGACGGCGGCGAACGGACGCTGTTCGATCCGGCGGCGGCGCAGGCTGGCAAGGGACCGCATCTCGCGATCGACAGCTTCCAGCCGTCACCTGACGGCCGGCTCGTGGCGATCACCGTGTCGCAGGGCGGCGGAGAGATCGGCCGCGTGCGGGTGATCGAGACGGCGACGGCACAGATGCGGCCGGATACGATCGAGCGGGTCTTTGGACCGCTGCAGGTGTCGTGGCTGCCGGATGCGAGCGGCTTCTTCTATACGCAGATGGATCCGAAAGGCTTTCAGGATCCCACCGTCGACAAGCTGCTCGGGATGCGCGCGCGTTTCCATCGCCTGGGATCCTCGCCGGAGCAGGATGCCATTCTGCTGGGACCTGGCGTCAATCCGAGGATGCCCATCGATCCGATCGAGGTTCCGGTCATCGAGGCTCCCCCGGCTTCTGACTGGGTGCTCGCACTTGCATTCGCCGACAGCAGCAAGCACCGGGTCTGCGTCGTGCCGCGGGCCGAGCTTCAGGGCGCCGCGGCGCCCTGGCGTTGCGTTGCCGGATACGAGGATCAGGTCAGGGACGCGGCCATTCACGGATCGAATCTGTACCTCCTCTCGGCCCGGGATGCGCCGAATCGCCGAGTAGTCCGGCTGCGGCTCACGGAATCCGACTCGACGACGAGAGAAGTCGTGATCCCGGAAAGCCAGACGAGTGTGCTCACGGGCATTGCCGCCGCGCGCGATGCGCTGTACGTCCAGGAACTGGAGCGTGCGAGCCGGCTCTGGCGTCTGCCGCACGGCGGCGCACTGCAGGAGATTCGGTTGCCCATCCCGCAGGCGATGGTCACACAACCCGCCCCCGGCGGCCGCGCGAGCCTCGTCACCTCGCCTGAAGACGACGGCGTGCTGTTGGCGGCCCAGAGTTGGGTGCAAGGAGCGGTGTGGTACACCTACGACCCGCGAACGAATGACGTATCGGCTTTGAGCTTCGGCACCACTGCTCGAACGGGTCTCCCGCCAATCGAGGTGGAATCGGTCGAGATCAAGAGCTTCGACGGCGTCTCGGTGCCTCTGACGATCCTTCGCCGCCGCGATTCTGCGCGAGACGGCAGCTCGCCGGCGGTTCTCAATGGCTATGCGGGGTACGGCCAACCCCTTCGCCCCACCTTCGGCCCCGGCCACGCCGTGTGGCTCGAGCACGGCGGCATCATCGCCTGGTGCCACGCGCGCGGCGGCGGGGAGAAAGGGACTGACTGGCACCTGGCGGGCAAAGGACCCAACAAGCGAAACGGCGTCCGCGATTTCATTGCGTGCGCCGAGTACCTCGATTCGAAGGGCTACTCGCGATCGTCCCGGATCGCCGCGAGTGGCGCGTCAATGGGTGGAGTTCTCGTGGGAGGCGCTATCGCGGAGCGGCCGGATGCATTCGGTGCGGCAATCCTCAACGTCGCCATCCTGAACACGGTGCGCGTGGTCGAAGGCATCAACGGAGCCAGCCAGATCCCCGAGCTTGGCGACCCGCAGACACCCGAAGGCTACCGCAGCCTCGCGATGATGGATCCGTATCATCACGTGCGGACCGGAGTGAAATATCCGGCTGTGATGCTGACGATCGGGCTCAACGATCCTCGGGTGGCTCCGTGGCACTCGGGAAAGTTCGCAGCCCGTCTCCAGGCCGCTACCGCGAGCGGGAGACCGGTGCTGCTCCGAATCGAAGAGGAGGCGGGACACGGCCGCTCGACACGCGATCGCAACGCCGAGCGACTGGCGGATGTCTTCACGTTCCTGCTCTGGCAACTCGGGCACCCGAAGTTTCAGCCGCGCACGTGACATGGTGCGCCGGGGGCACTCCGCACCCGCGCCTGACGGGTCTTTTGACTTCGGCCCCCTCGCGTCCTTCAGAATCGGATCGTCGATGCCGCTCGTCCCGGTTCGACAGGATCGCAACGCGCTCGGCGTCTCCGGCCCGTTTGTGGTAAGCGCCGCGAGCTCTCGCCGTCACTCACGCGCTTCTTCTCGTAGCCCACGGGCCAGAGCCCGTGGGCTACAGGAACAGTCTGAAGAGTGGCGCAGCCGTTGGCCGCGCCGTTCGATCAATCCCCGTTAGAAGTAGTACTTCAACACCAGCTGCACGACGCGCGGATCGCCGACCGTGCTCGTGATCGTCCCGAAGTTCTGGTTCTGGATGTCCTGCGTCGGCGGACCGAAGTTCGGGTGGTTCAGCGCGTTGAACATTTCGCCCCGGAACATCACGTACTGACGGCCGACCGTCAGGAACCGCTTGCTCACCGAGATGTCCAGGTTCCAGTACCCCGGCGCGCGCAGGATGCCGACGCCCGAATCGCCGAACTGACCGAGCGGCGCCGACACGAACGCCGCGCGATCGATCCACTGCGTGAGGGTCGGGTTGTCGACCTTGCCGCTGCCGATCCGGTTGGGCCGGTCGGGCGAGCGCGTGCCTTGCAGCGAGCGGCGCGACGAATCGGTCACTGTGATCGGGAACCCGCTGTGAGCGGTGACCGCAAAGCTCGTGGACCACCCACCCGCGAGACCGTCGAGCACGCGGTTCCAGTTGGCGCCAAACTGACGGTCCTTGCCGAACGGCAGCTCGTAGCTCCCGGCGAGCGAGAAGATGTGCTTCGCGTCGAAGAACGCCGGGCCGTAGTTCGCCTCGATGTTGTAGCTGTTCATCGGGTAGGCGCCTTCGGCCGCGACACCCGCCGAGCCGTAGTAGCCCAGGTTGTTCGACAGCGCCTTCCCGTACGCGTAGTTCGCCAGGAAGTCCACGCCGCGCCACAGCCGCTGTTTGAACGAGGCCTGCATGGCGTTGTAGTTGCTGCGACCGCGCGAGGCAGTGGTGCTGATGTTGGTGATGAGCGGATTGAACGCGTAGAGCGGCCGGCGCTGCTGCAGCGGCAGCCAGGTCGTGGGGTCACCCGTGCCGGGCAGCGGCTGATTGCCTTCGATCGGCGTGACCAGGTATTTCGACGAGTTCCCCACGTACCCGACGTTGATCGACGCGCGCGAGCCGAGCAGGTACTCGACGAACACGTTCCACTGCTGCGTGAACTGCGGCCGCAAGTTCGGATCCCACGCTCGAAGCTGTCCCGACGGTCGATCGAGCGCCTGAAGGCCTTCGAAGCCGGTCGAGATCGTTCCGGCGCCGCTCGTCAGGTCGTAGTCGGTCTGCGACTCGAAGAAGAAGGGCGGATTCAGCGGGAGACGCAGGTTCGCCCCCGTGCCTTCCATGTACTGCGTGATGCCGTAGCCGCCGCGGAACACCCAGCGATCGCCCGGGCGGTATGCGAATCCCAGGCGCGGCTCCCAGCCGTTGTAGTACGGCTCATAAAGCGCCCGGCTGTTGCCGTTCTGCCCGGCGAGCTGCTGCTCGGCGTTGACGAGCGAGAAGTTCGCCTGGCGATCGTCCTCCTCGACGAGGGGCGAGGTGTAGCCCCAACGAAGCGCGAGGTTCAGCGTCAGGCTGTCGGTGACCTTGAAGTCGTCGCCGCCGTAGAAGGCGAGGCGGTGCTGCAGGTGCGTCCACGGGTCGGATAGCGATCCGCGGCCCTTCGTGGTCAGCTGGTCGAGCAGGAAGTCGCCGACGGTGACACGGGTGAAGCGAGCCGTGTAGGTGAAGAGTCCCAGCTGTCCGTTGTTACCGGCGTAGTAGCGGTTCATCCGGTAGTAGTTCCAGGACGCACCGAACTTCAGCGTGTGCCGACTCTTGACCCACGTGAGCCGCTCGTTGATCTGGAAGACACCGTTGTTCGTGTTGCTCGCGCCTCCGCTGGTCCCGATGCTCGAGACGTCGTTGCCAATCGTGACGCTGCTCAGGCCGGGAATGGGCTGCGAGCCGCCGATGCCGAGCTGGTTGTTGAGCGGGCCGAGGCCACGCAGATCGAGCGGCACATTGTTGAACCCGTTGTCGTTGTAGCCGACGAGCAGGTCGTTCACGAGGGCCGTCCCGATGATGCGGTTCCAGTTAGCGGCTACGCTCCAGAACGGGTTGGTGGAGATGCTCCCGAAGAAGAGGGGCATCGCCGTCGCCAGGGTCTTCGACTCGTGCCACTGACGCGAGAAGCGCACGTAGACCTTGTCGGCGGTCGAGGCGTTCCAGTCGACCTTTCCATCGAACTGGTTCGTTTCTTCCTGCGACGACGCCGTCCCCTTGTAGTTATTCCGAAAATCGCTGAGCGGGCGCGTCACGTTCGCGCGCGGATAGAGCGATTCGTTCGCAAGCAGGTTCCGGGCGAAGGTGCTGAACCGACTGACGGGAATCTGGTTGTTCGGGAACGGCTGGCCCGTGAGCGGATCGCGAATGACGAAGTTCCGCGCGAGCAGGCTGCTCAGATCGCCGCGGCGCCACTCGTCGGGCATCACCGTCGCGAAGGCATCAGCGGGTGGCAGCTTCTGTCGACCGCCCTGGTAATTGCCGAAGAAGAACAACCGGTTTTTCGCGATCGGGCCGCCGACCGTGCCGCCGAAGATCTTGCGATTGAACTGCGACTTCCGGCCGCCCGCGCGATTGGTCGCCCACGGCGTGGCCGCGAGATCGTTGTCGCGCCAGTAGTAGAACCCATTGCCGCTCACCTGGTTGGTGCCGGACTTGATCAGCATGTTGACGATGGCGCCGGCCACGTTGCCGAGCTCGGGAGAGTAGTTGTTCGTCTCGACGCTGATCTGCTCGAGGGCGTCGGGACTGGGCTGGTACGCCACCAGGTTGTCGATGGCGTCGTTCATGTCGACGCCGTCGAGCGCGAAGTTGTTGGCCTGCTCGCGCTGGCCGTTCACGAAAGGCCGCCCGCCACCCGTGTTCTTCAGGTTGTTGAAGGAGCCCGGGTTCGGCGTGGTGACACCTGCAGTGTAGAGCGCCACCGTACCAGGATTCCGGCCCTGGATCGGCAGCCTCTCGACCTGCTCGCGATCGAGCTTGTTGCCGACGACCGCGTTCTCGGTCTGGAGGACGGCGCTGGTCGCGACGACTTCGAGGCGCTCCTCGATCGCGCCCACTTCGAGCTTGAAGTCGACGCGGGCAGTCTGCGCGGCCGACAGCGTGACGGTCGACTGCACGCTCTTGAACCCCGGGAACTCGACCTTGATGACGTAGTTGCCGATCGGCGCACCAGTGATCACGTACGCGCCGGCATCGGTGGTTACGCCCGTGTAGTCCACGTTCGTGGCCTGGTTCGTGGCGGTCACCGTCACGCCAGGCACCGAGGCACCCGAGTTATCCGTGACGATACCCGTGATTGTCGCCAGACCGGTTTGTGCCCCGGCGGGAGATGCGGCCGCTACCATGGCCAGGCACAACGCCGCCAGACCCCCGCGTAATCTCACCAGGCAAGCCATAACCCTTCTCCTCCCGCAAAGACGTGCTGCCTCGCCTTCCAGCCCATCAGGTACGACTGGTTAAAACCTGACGTGCGAGTGCATCCTACGCTCGGCCACAGTAAATGGGAAGGAAGGAGGATCCCGCATCCTGTCATGGGTCACGCTTGCCTCCTGGCTGTGCGGCGGCTATTCTCTCGCACATCTCGTGAGCGGAGGCTTTCGTGATTGATCTCGCCCGTTCTGCCTCGCGTCGCTCGATCATCGGCTCGTTCTTCGCCTCGGTCGCGGCCGCGGCCGCTGGCCTTTTTGGCGTGGCGCACGCGCAAACCAGCGAGCCGGTGAAGAGGACGTCAAGCGACAACCAGCCGCCCGGCGACAAACCGCCACTCTTCTCGAGCTGGGTCACCTACGGCAACCTCGTGTTCGTGGCCGGCAAGGGTGAACATACCCCGGGCGACATCACTGCGCACACGAACGCCGTGCTCACTCAGATCGAAGCGGAATTGAAGAAAGCCGGGTCGTCGATGGACAAGGTCCTCAAGGTGAACGTGTACCTGCACGACCTCAAGGACTACGACGCGATGAACGCGGTTTTCCGCGGCCGCTTCGGCGCGAGCCCGCCCGTGCGCACGACCGTTGCGTGCTACGGCGGGATCCCGGGCAGCTCGCTCGTGGAAATCGACTGCATCGCCGCCCGCTGACGAACCCGAGGAGGACGTATGTGGAGCCGGAGACGGTTTCTTGAAAGCGTGTCCAGCCTGCCGCTCGTCGGCGGCCTCACCGGTGCCGGATTCACACCAGCGGCCGTGTCTGCCGCCGCGAGAGGCAGACGCGATTTCCTCCGCGAGCTCGGTGTCAGGCCGTTCATCAACGCTGCGGGCACCTACACGGCGATGACCGCATCGCTCATGCCGGACGAGGTCGTGGACGCGATCGCCTACGCCTCGCGGCACTACGTGATGCTCGACGAATTGCACGACAAGGTCGGCGAACGGATTGCCGCGCTCCTGAAGTGCGAGGCCGCCATGGTCACGGCAGGCGCCGCGTCAGCGCTGACGCTGGGCACGGCTGCCGTACTCACCGGAACGGATCGCCAGAAGATCGTCGACCTGCCCGACCTCACGAACATGAAGAGCGAGGTCATCGTCCAGAAGTCGCATCGCGTCGGCTACGACCACGCCATACGAAACTGCGGGGTGCGGCTCGTAGAGGTCGAGACGCGTGAGGACCTCGAGCGCGCCCTCAGTCCGAAGACGGCGATGATGTTCTTCTACAACAACCAGAACACGGTCGGCCGGATCCGCGACGAAGAGTTCGTGCAGCTCGGAACGAAGCACGGGATTCCGACCTTCAACGATGCCGCGGCGGACGTG
The DNA here is from genome assembly GCA_048594885.1 of Vicinamibacterales bacterium. GTDB lineage: Bacteria > Acidobacteriota > Vicinamibacteria > Vicinamibacterales > 2-12-FULL-66-21 > JBMDXB01. The sequence goes on along the minus strand of JBMDXB010000164.1, from coordinate 61,050 downwards.
CCTCCACTGGAGAACCTCTGGAAGTACACGCAGATGGGATTCGATCTGGTCACCTTTTCAGGCGGCAAAGGCATGCGCGGTCCGCAGAGCGCCGGCCTTCTGCTCGGCAGGAAGGATCTCATCGCCGCGGCGCGGCTCAACGCGCCACCGAACGGCAACACGATCGGTCGCGGCATGAAGGTGAACAAGGAGGAGATGCTCGGCATGCTCGTCGCGCTGGAGATGTACCTCGCGCGCGATCATGCGGCGGAACGGCGTGAGTTCGACCGACGTGCCGAAACGATCCGCAGCGCCGCGGTGTCGATTTCCGGGGTGACGGCGGAAGTGTTCGTGCCGGTGGTGGCCAACCACGTGCCGCACATCCGCATCTCGTGGGACGCCGCGGCGCGCGGTATCACAGCGGCTCAGGCCGTGACCGCGCTCAGAGACGGCGATCCTTCCATCGGGACGCGCTCCGAAGCCAGCAGCCTCGTCGTCGGGGTGTGGATGATGCGATCGGGTGAGGACAAGATCGTCGCACGCCGGCTCCGGCAGGTGCTGGCGGGGCCGCCCGCGAGCGACGGCGATGGGGGGTCCGGCGGGCCGAAGCCCCCCGGTAAAGGATGAACCGGCGGACGTTCGTCTACAACGCGGCGCTCGGCACGCTGCATTTCGGGCTGGCGCGCGGGGCGTTCGCCCAGTCTGGCTCGCGCCTGAAGGACCTCAGGATCGACCTCCACATGCCGCAGGTCCCGGCGTCGCCGCTCGGGATGCCGGGGCTGTTTCCCGGTCGCGTGGTGGACGTCGGTCACCCGCAGCCGTTTGTCCGCCGCCGCGTGTTCGAGGCAGCAGTCCGGGCGATGGTGGACGCCGGCATGAAGGCGCTCACGGACGAGTCGGCCGCGAACGATGCCTGGGCGCGCCTCTTCGTCCCGTCCGACATCGTCGCCCTCAAGGTCAATCCCTCGGGTGCGCCCGGCACCGTCACATCGATCGCGCTCGTCCGCGAAGTCATCCGAGCGCTGACCGCGATCGGTATTCCCGCGAAACATCTGATCGTCTACGACCGTCACTCGAATCAACTCGAAGTGCACGGCTATCACGCGATGCTTCCGCCGGGGGTGCGCGTCGTTGGCCTCGATCAGCACTGGGCGATCGACGGTGCAAGGCGCGGCGGTTACGATGCGGCCGCGTATTGTGAGATGGACTGCTTCGGCGAGCGGGAAACCCGCTCGTATCTGGCGAGCATCGTGACGAAGGAGGCGACGAAGATCATCAATCTTCCCTGCCTCAAGGAGCACAACGCGTCCGGCGTGACAGGCTGCCTGAAGAATCTCGGTTACGGCTCCTTCAACAACGTCGATCGCACGCACGTCAGCCCGAAGACGTACACGGACCCGGTGATCGCCGTCATGTGCAGCGCGGCGCCGCTGCGGCACAAATCGGTGCTCCACATCATGGACGGCCTTCAGGCCGTCTATCACAGCGGTCCGTTCGCCTGGAATCCCGAGTTCGTGTGGGAGGCGAAGAGGCTCCTGTTCGGCACGGATCCCGTCGCGGTCGATCGCATCGAGCTCGAAATCGTGGAAGCGAAGCGCCGCGAGCTCGGTGTGCCGCCGTTGACCGATCGCGACCCGGCGAATATCGGCACGACCGCCGACATGAACCGGACGGCACACAAGAATCCGCACTACCGCGAGCCCGGACACATCAGGACTGCATCCGATCTGGGACTCGGCAGGTGGCAGTTGAGCGACATCGATCATCGACAGGTACGGATCGCGTAACGGCTTGCGCCATGTCTCAACCAGCGACCAACTGGGTGACGCTGCTCTCGACGAGCGACCGCCGTGGAGGCGCCTCCGCCTCGCGCAGGACCACGCCTTCTGAACCGATCTGGACCGTCGCGTTGGCTGGCGGCGTTCGCTCGAGTCCAATCCTCAGCGGCGACGCTCTGTACGTCACATGCCGCGACGGCCAGCTGTACGCGCTCAATGCGCGCACTGGAAGGCAACGCTGGACCTTCCGCGCGGCCGCCGCGTGCGACTCGACACCGGCGATCTCCGGAAGCCTCATCCTGTTCGGCTGCGACGACGGCGTGCTGCGTGCCGTCGAACGCACCACGGGGCAGCTCGTATGGACGGCAGAAGGCGACGGTGCTATCTGGACCTCTCCGGCGATCCACGACGATACGGTGTACGTCGGAGCGACGGACGGCATGTTCAAGGCCGTCGATCATCGCGGTGGCACGCTGCGCTGGCGCCGTCAGCTCAATGCGCGGATCTGTTCCTCGCCGTACGTCGCAGGACGGCTCGTATACGTCGGGTGCAGTGACGGCCGCATCTATGCGTTCGAAACGGCGTCGGGTAAGGACGCGTGGATGTACCAGACGGAGGACAGCGTGACGGCTACACCTGCGGTCGCCGGTGGCCTGCTGCTCGTGGGATCCGAAGATCACACGTTCTATGCGCTCGACACCGAGTCGGGCCGCGTCCGTTGGAAAGTGGAGACCAGCCTCGGCATCTGCTCGTCGGCGGCGGTGTCGGACGGCCGTGTGTTCTTCGGGGGTAAGGATGGATACCTGTACGCGCTCGAGTTGTCGGATGGCAACGAGATCTGGCGATCCGATTCGATGCGACTGATCACAGCGCCCGTCGTCGCCGGAGAGACGATGGTCGTGATGCAGAGTTTCTCCGGCGGCACTCAGGCGTTCGACGCCCGCACCGGCAGGCAACTCTGGCGAGCGAATCCCGGCGCCTCGCTGGGCTCCGCGCCGGTGATCACAGATGAAGCCGTGTACCTCGCGACACAGTCCGGTGTCATCCATGCGCTGCGCTGATCCACGGCTTCTCATCCTCGTGTCGATCCTGGCAGCGCTCGCGACCTCCGCGCAGGGCGAGGCACCGGCCGTCGTCCATCAGCAGCGCTACGCGATGGGCACGATGTTCGACATCGTCGTCTTTCACCACTCGCGCGCCGATGCCGCGCGCGCCGTCGAAGAGGCGTTCTCAGAGATTGACCGTCTCGAACGAGTCTTGAGCCACTACCGCTCCGACAGCGACCTCTCGAAGCTGAATCGCGAAGCACGATATCGGCCGGTGCGCGTGGACCCAAGCCTGCACGAGATCGTTCGTGAGTCGATCGAGTTCTCGCGACGATCCGGCGGCCGGTTCGACGTCACGATCGCCCCGCTCGTTCGGCTCTGGAAGAGCGCGGCCAGCGAAGGACGCGCGCCAACGGACCAGGCACTCGCGCAGGCCTGGCACTGCGTCGGCTACGAGAAAATCGATCTTTCCGCTGCGGATGCCGTCCGCTTCCGCTCCGACTGCCTGGAGCTCGATCTCGGCGGCATCGGCAAAGGATACGCGGTGGATCGCGCGCTTGCGATCGTGAAGTCGGCGGGCGTCCAGCACGCGATGATCAACTCGGGAGGCAGCTCCATCGCCGCCATCGGGACTGCGCCCGGCCGCACCGGATGGCCTGTTCTTCTGGGCAGAGTCGACGCCGGCGGTATGGAGCTCCTGCTCAGCGGCCAGTCCGTTTCGACCTCCCAGCAGAGTCCTGCCGCGGAGTTCGGCGAGATCATCGATCCGCTTTCAGCTCGACCGGTGAAGAGTGCCGGCAGCGTGAGCGTGATTGCACCGACGGCTACGGCATCCGACGCGCTCGCCACGACGGTGTTGATGCTCCCGCTCGAAGAAGCACGAGCGCTGTTGAACGGCTTTCCGGATGTATCGGCGGTGTGGGTCTCACCCGAAGGGACGAGGCGTGCGGCAGTCCGTGAATCCCGGCTGCGACTGCGGCGCGTCGACTAATCGGACGATGCTGCTTCACATGCGCCTCGCTGTCATCGTCACGACGATGCTGCTGCTCGCGGCCACACCGGCGAGAGCAGAGGTGTTCGTTCGATGGATGGCTGATCGCGTTCCGCCGCGCGACGTCCTAGGGATCGCGACCCTCGCGCTACCGGCGGAGAACACCGCCGCTGTCCGCGACGCCCTCGGACACGGCTACCGCGTGTACCTCGAGGTCGACGCGGCGGCGCTGAGCGCTTTCAAGCTGCCTTCGGGCGGTGTCGCCGGCGTCCTCGTGAGAGGCAGCGCTTCTGCCAGGGCGATTTCGACCTTGCGGCAGCAGCTTCCGCGGAGCGTGCAGGTGCTCACCATCGACGAGCGGGGAAAGTGGCCGCGCATCCGCTCGAACACGGTCAGCAGGAGCAACGGAGTACTTCAGATCGCCGGCCGCAGCGCGCAGCCCTGGATCGACACAAATGCGGCGCTCGCCCGGATCGCTGCGACGAAGGATGCCCGGCCGCTGCTGACGTACCGGTGGACACCGGCCGGCATTGCCGAGGCCGACGAAGGGCCGGCGCTCGAGAATTACCTCGTGGCGATTGCCGAAGCGGGAAGCTTCCGCGCCGATCTGCTGCTGCCATTGCACGAGCGCTTCCAGCATCGCATGTTGCTCGGCCACCCGACGGCCCGCCGCGACTGGGATCAGATCCGGCGTTCCCTCGATTTCTACGCAGGAGATTTCCCGAGCCGCTACGAACCGATCGCTTCGATTGGAGTGGTCACGGCCGCGCCGGCGAAATGGTTCGAGGTGATGAACCTCCTCGCACGTCACAATCTGCCGTTCGAGCCGATTGCACCCGAACGGCTGGCTGCACGGGCTGGTGCCTTGCCGAAGCTGAGGCTGCTGCTCGTACTGGGCGAACCGGATCCGGCGCAGAAGAAGACGCTTGCCGCCTTCGAGCGCGGCGGCGGCGTCGTGAGAACTGAGACCGAGCTTCGGGATCCGAACAGGCTGGCGCTGGACATCCGTCGCCAGCTTTCGGTTGAGGCTCGTGTACTCGACATCTGGAACGGGATCACGGTGGTTGCGGCACCTTACGCGGCCAAAGATGGCAGCCTGATGCTCATCACGCTCGTGAACTACGCGCATCAGCCGTTGCCGGTACAGCTGCGCGTGGCCGGAACCTTCTCGGAGGTCTACTACGAGACGCCCGAGGAGCCGCCCGCGTTGCTGGCGTTCGAACATCGCAACGGCGCCACCGAGTTCGTGCTGCCGTCGCTGCGAGTCGGCGCGCGCATTTTTCTGAGCCGCAGACCGTGACGGAGATGTGGGGTCACGTCTTGAGGAGCCTGCCATGGTCAAGCGAATCTGCTATTGCCTGATCGGTCTGGTCATCGCCGCCGTCACGCCCGCCGAAACGCAGAAGCCGCAATTCGATCTCCTGATCAAGGGAGGACGCGTCGTCGATCCGAGGAACGGGATCGACGGGATGATGGATATCGCGGTCTCCGGCGGGAAGATCGCCCGCGTTGCCGCCGACATCGATCCCTCGCTGGCCAGCCGGATCGCCGACGCGGCCGGATTACTCGTCGTGCCCGGCCTCATTGACATTCACGCCCACGTCTTCTTCGGAACCGAGCGCGATGCCTATTTGAGCAACGGAGAGCAGGCCGTTCCGCCCGACAGCCATTCGTTCCGCAGCGGCCAGACGACGCTCGTGGATGCGGGGGGCGCGGGCTGGAGAAACTTCCCGCAGTTCAAGGAGCAGGTCATCGATCGCGCGCGCACGCGTGTCCTCTCGTTCCTGAACATCGTTGGCTCCGGGATGAAGGGCGGGCCCGTCGAACAGAACCTCGCCGACATGGACGCGAAGCTGACAGCGATGCGGATCAGGCAGCATCCAGGTGTCATCGCCGGTATCAAGGTGGCGCACTACCGTGGGGCGGAGTGGGATCCGGTGCTGCGCGCCGTCGCGGCGGGACGCGATGTGAACGTGCCGGTGATGATTGACTTCGGCACACACACGCCGCCGCTGCCGCTCGAGGATCTGCTCCTGAAGCATCTGCGTCCGGGCGACATTCTCACGCACACGTACGCGCACGTGAGCGGCAGGATCCCGATCGTGGACGAGAACGGCAAGGTGCGCCCTTACGTGTGGGAGGCGCGGAAGCGAGGCATCGTGTTCGATGCCGGGCACGGCGGCGGCAGCTTCCTGTTCCGGCAGGCTGTTCCGGCCATGCAGCAGGGCTTTCATCCTGACGTGATCGGCACGGACCTGCACACCGGCAGCATGAACAGCGGCATGAAGAACATCCTGGATACCATGTCGAAGTTCCTGAACATGGGCATGCCGCTCCGGGACGTGATCAGAGCCAACACCGCGCGCGTAGCGGACGTCATCAAGCGAACGGACCTCGGCCACCTCGGGGTCGGCGCCGAGGCCGACATCGCTGTCTTGAATGTTCGCCGGGGAAACTTCGGTTTCGTCGACGTCGCCGGCGGAAAGCTGACCGGTAATCAGAAGCTCGAGTGCGAATTGACCGTCAAGGCGGGACAGGTCGTCTGGGATCTCAATGGCATGTCCTACCGGCTCTGGACGGAGTTGAAGGATCGGGGAAGCCGCTAGCCGTTTTGGAGGACAGATGGCACGAAACAAGACCGGACGCCGGGGGTTCCTCGCGGCCGTCCCGGCGCTGGCGATGGCCGCACCCGCGGCTGCGCAGCAGCAGGGCGCTGCCGCTGGGCAGCCGCGGAAACGCGTCTATCGAAAGCTCGCGCCGACTTCGATGACGCTCAAAGGTCAACCTCTCTACAGTCCGGAGCTCTCGTACGGGAATCTGGTGTTCGTCTCGGGCAAGGGCGGCGGCGTGAATGCCACGGGCGACATCGAGGCGCAGACCCGGCGCGTCCTCGATCAGATAGAGGAGTCGTTGAACCTAGCGGGCTCCTCGATGGACAAGGTCATGAAGGTGAACGTGTACCTGACGGACATCAAGAATTTTGAAGGCATGAACCGCGCCTACATCAACCGGTTCGGCCCGGAGCCTCCCGTGCGCACGACGGTTGCTGTTGTGGCGATTCCAGATGGATCGCTCGTCGAAATCGACTGCATTGCGCATCTCTGACCGCAGAAACCGCGCTATTCGTGCGTTGCCGCCAGAGACGCAACGCCAGCGGCGACCGAGGAGCAAAATTCACCGTGCCCGCGATGGGCACGCTCGACGATCAGCAGCTCGCCGACATCCTCACCTATATCCCGCGTGCCTGGGGACATCAGCCAGGACTCGTTGCTCCAGCAACAGTCGCTAGGCCCGTGTGACGCGGCGCGGGCGGGCAAGCGAGCGAAGCCACCCGCTGCCGGGAAGCGGGCTCGCTGACAGAGAGAGGCTGACTTTCGGATCAGGGATGTGGTGCGGCAGTCCGCCGTAGAGGCCGGATTCGGATGTTGCGCCATCTGATCACGAGAGGCTGACTCGTCGTGATTCCCGAGCCCGCATGGATGGGCAGGTTGACTTCGCGTTCGCTGACACCGTGAATCTGAAGCCCGATGAACCCCTTCGGATGCGTCTTGTACACATCCTCGTTGACGAGATCTTCCACGGGATTTCCGTTCACCCACGTCTGGATCCGCGGCCCTCGGGCCACGATCCGGACCCTATTCCAGCCCTCGTCGATGAAATGACGATGCCCTTCATCGATCCGCTGCTGTGAGGAGAGCCAGTTCGTCCCCATCGCCTCACCGTAGAGCAGACCGGTCGCCGGCTGCCCTTTGTAATAGCGGCGGATCTCGATCTGCGGGCCGTTCACGCGGCCGGGTGACGACTCGAACCCCCGGCCCGCCGCCTGCACCGGCCTGACCTTGCTCCTGATCTGGATGCCTGAGTTCGTGATCCGATCGATTGCAGTGTCGAGCTCGAGCTCGAAATCGTCGAATTCCCTTACCGTGCAGAGGAAGGAATTCATGCTGGCGCTGGCCTCGACAGTGCGTCCGACGATCGCGCCGTCTTCCACGGTGAACCGGTGCGCGCCATTCATATGAACCCAACCGTTCAGCGTGGATCCGTCGAACAGCTGGAACCAGCCATCCGCCGACGGCTGGGCATCCATGACGGGCGTCTCCTCATCATCCCGCGGCAGCGCGAAGACGACGATGGAGTCGCCTGACTTCGTGGCGTTTTTCCCGCTGCCTCCGGCGGCAACCGCCACGTACTGCCGTCCGTCGACCATATACACGCTGGGAGTCGCATATCCCCCGGCAGGCAGTTGATGTTCCCAGAGCACCCTCCCCGAATGCTTCTCGAATGCGCGGATCTTCTCGTCGGCCGTTGCCGCCACGAAGATCACGCCGCCGGCAGTGGCGACGGCTCCGCCAAAGTTGAGCGAACCCGTGTTGCGAATGCCCTTCGCGACGAGCTGAGGATACTCGCCGAGCGGAACCTTCCATACCACGTCGCCGCTGACGAGATCGATCGCATTCAGGGTTCCCCACGGAGGCGCGATGGCGGGAACGCCGTTCGGGTCGAGGAAGAGCGGATAGCCATCAATCGTGTAGCGGCGCGTGCTGGACCTCGCGGCTGAGTCAAGCGTCACTGCCCCGGGCGGGCTCTTCAGATACGCCGAGAGCGCGCTCAGCTCGCCTCGGCGGAACTGAGGAAAGGAAGGCATGGCGTTGCGCCCCTGCGTGATGACGTGCTCGAGCTCCGCGGCAGTGGACGTGACGGTGAGCAGCGGCGGCGTGTGCGGGGCGGTGCCCTGTCTGTCCACACCGTGGCACGCTGCGCATGCGCGCTCGTAGATCTGCCGGCCCACCTGCGCCGGCGTCAGACGTTTATCGCCAAGGTCGTGAACCGCGCGAAGCCGGTTGATGGTCGGGGCTTCGTTGACGTTGACGTACAGGATGCTCAACATCGGATCGAAACTCGCGCCGTGCCATTGGGCGCCGCCCAGGTGTCCGGGTGTCGTGATCGTCCCCTGCATGCTCGGAGGCGTATATATCGGACCGGACAGGTACTTTCGGAACTCTTTCAACGCGTGGGCGCGCGATTGCGGCGTGATGTTGGTTAGATCCGCCTCCGTCAGCATCTGACGCACCAGCGGCGGCGGTTTCAGCGGCACCAACTGCGTTGGCCACGTCTCTTCTCCTGGCACCGTGGAGCGTGGAACAGGAACCTCCTGCACCGGGAACAGCGGCTGACCCGTATCCCGGTCCAGGACGAAGGTGAAACCCATCTTCGTGAGCTGCACCACCGCGTCGGTGGCCGTGTTACCCCTCTTCAGGGTGATGAGGATCGGCGCCGGAGGATTGTCGTAATCCCAGATGTCGTGCCGGACGGTCTGGTAATGCCACTTGCGCTCGCCTGTTGTGGCGTCGAGAGCGAGCACACTGTTGGCGAACAGATTGCTGCCTTTGCGAAACCCGCCGTAGAAGTCTTCAGTAGCCGAGCCCGTGGCGGCAAACACCCAACCTCGCTGCTCGTCGATCGTCACCCCACCCCACGCGTTCGCGCCGCCGTAATTCTCGTCCTTGACCCACCGCCAGGTGTCCCATCCGAGCTGCCCCTCGCGCGGAACCGTGTGGAAGATCCACTTCATGTCGCCCGTGACCGTGTCGAACGCGCGGATGTGACCCGGCGACGCGTCATAACTCTCGTTCACGCGCGACGCGACGATCAGGAAATTCCTGAAGACAGCCCCCGGTGACGTCATCTCGATCACTGCGGTCGATGGATCGACGCCGAGGTTCTGCCTCAAATCGATGAATCCGTTCCTGCCGAATGACGGAATCAGCGCGCCGGACCGCGCATCGATGGCGTAGACGCGGTCTCGTACGAAATGGAATATGCGCTCCCCCTCCGCTCCCTTCCAGTAGGCGACGCCGCGGTTCCGCAATCGGACGACGGTCCCATCGTTGTATCTGGCCGGATCGAACACCCACAGCTCACGTCCGGTTGCGGCGTCCAGCGCGATCGCCTTCAGCGCAGGCGTGGTCACGTACATCACGCCATTCACCACAACGGGGTTCACGTGCATCGTCGAACGCTGGTTCGCATCACCGGTGCGATACACCCACGCCGGTTGGAGCCTGTGAACATTCGCGGCATGGATTTGTGCGATGGCCGCGTACTGATTCCCTTTCGGATCGCCGCGGTAGACAGGCCAGTCGACGTTTTCTCCGTTGGCCGCACTCACATGAAACAGACCGCCGGCGGCCATACCGGCGATGACGGTCGCTGTAACGACGTGGAACATCGTGAGTCGCATAGACGTGATCAGAGAGGCTCGCACATCAAAGGGTGGGCGACGCGCGGTGCGTCCTGCAACGTCCGCTGCCGCGCTACCTCGTTCCCCTCGCGTCCTTCAGAATCGGATCGTCGATACTCCCTTGCCAGGCGGAGAGCCGCTGCTGCAGCGCCGCACGCGTTGCGCGGTGCTTTTCCTCGTTGTACAGATTCCGGCGCTCGTCGGGATCGTTCTTCAGGTCGTACAGCTCGTCGAGGCCGTCCGCGAAGTGATGGCGGACGAGCTTCCACTCGGACGTTCGAATCATCCGCATGTACGCCAGACCGCCATTGTGCAGGTCGTACTGGCCGAAGATCGTGTCGCGCCACTGCGTGACGGCCGCGCCGCGGAGAAGCGGTGAAAAATCAGCGCCATGCTGCTTGACCTCAGTGGGCTGCTGCAGCCCTAACATCCCCAGCACCGACGCGAAGGTATCGAGCTGGATGATCGTCTGGTGAATCTCCAGCCCCCGCTTCATCACGCCGGGCCAGCGAACGATCAGCGGGATCCGCAACGACGTATCGAACATGTTGGGCCGTTTCGGTCCGGTGACGCCGCCGGCGGCCCACCAGCCGTTTCCCTTCGTGTGGATGCCGTGGTGGCCGATGTTGTAGCCGTGGTCGCTCGTGAACATCACGATCGTGTTCTCCGCGAGCTTCAGGTCATCGAGCTTGGCGAGCAGCCGCCCGATGTTGCGGTCGGCGGCGTGAACCGCGGCGTAATACGCGCGATGCCACTGCTTGATCTGCGCCGGATCGAGCGCGGGCCAGTCTGGAATCGCCGGATCGAGATCCGAGAACAGCCTCGTGTCCTCTTCGGGCATGGGGCCGTAGGGCGTGTGCGGTTCGCGGAAGTGAATCAGCGCGGCGAACGGCCTGTCCCTGTTGCGCTCGACGAACCGCAACGCCTCGTCCATGACCAGGTTCGATGCAGCGCCTGCCAGTTTCACGAGCTTGCCATTGCGCTCCAGCTCTGGGTTCATTGGCGCGAAGCCGCCGCCGAGCCCGCCGAAGAACTCGTCGAATCCATGCTTCGTCGGATGGAACTGCGGCTGCATGCCCAGGTGCCACTTACCGAACAGACCGGTGCGCCACCCGTTGCGCTGCAGAACTTCCGGCCATGTGACCGTCGACGGCGACAGCCCTGTGCCGTCCTGCGCTTCCCGCGGAGAGATCCAGTCGGTGATGGCGACCTGCGTCGGGTACAGACCGGTGAGGAATCCGGCGCGGCTCGGGCTGCACACCGGCGTCGTGACGAAGGCGTTGGTGAACCTCGCGCCTTCCCTCGCCAGCCGATCCATGTTCGGCGTCCGCGACTCGCGGTTGCCGTAGACGCCGACCGACCAGGCCGCCTGATCGTCGGTGACGATGGAGATGAGATTGAGGCGCTGTTGTGGAGCGGCAGCCTCGGACGTCGAGGAACGAGGGGTGATGCCCGCGGCTGCGACGAGCGTCACGAGCATGAGAAGGCGCACGAATGTCATCTCGAATCTCCCCGGCGCTGCAACTGTACACCGGTACGGTTGACCAGCACTCCGTTCGCCGTAAAGTTGGGACGGTGGCCGCACCGTCGCTGTCAACGACGCGGGCCGGAGTGCCGTCTAACGACGGAGGTGCTTTGCCATGGCAACAAGGATCGTCGTGATCGTTGCGTTCGTCTTCGCCCTGTTCGGAGCGTACGTGCTTGGTCAGACAACGAAGCTCCCTGATCCACCGAACGTGTTCGCTGGAGAGGACCTCGCATTTCAGATTGACGGGCTTCCTGGCAAGCTGCCCGACACCACGCGCGGCTGGGTCACCGGCAAGCTGCTGGTGAAAATCAACGGCCGCTGGGTTGAGGCGCGCGTCGGCGGCGGAATCGGCGTCGTGCCCGCCAAGTAGGGCGGCACGAGCCCCTCGGCGAACAGACCGATGGACGGAAACGAGCGCGGCGTCACGCGCGACGCGTGGCGAATCGATCGGGCCGGTTCGCTCGAGCGGCTGAAGCGGAGATCCGAACCGCTGCCGGAACTTGGCGCCGGCACGGTTCGCGTCGCCGTCAAGGCGATTGGCCTGAACTTCGCGGATATCTTCGCGTGTCTCGTCTCTATTCGGCGACACCGAAAGGCTCGTTCGTTCCGGGCCTGGAGTTCGCCGGGATTGTCGAGGACGTCGACACTCGCGCGCGTGAGGGCTTCCGGCGCGGCGATCGCGTTGCCGGGGTGACGCGGTTCGGCGCCTACGCGACGGCGATCGACGCCGACCCGGCATACCTGAGGCCGATCCGCGCCGGCTGGAGCTTCGCGGAAGCGGCAGCGCTCCCCGCGCAGGGCCTCACCGCGTGGTACGGTCTGTTCCGGCTCGGCGCAGTGAGACGCGGCGATGTTGTCCTCGTCCAGTCCGCCGCCGGCGGGGTCGGCCTGAACGCGCTCGCGATGCTGGACGTGATTGGAGCACGATCGATTGCCGTCGTCGGCGGCGACGCCAAGCGTCGTTGGCTGATCGAACACCGGCACCGCGCGGCGGAGACGGTGATCGTACGGGATGGCCGCTCGTTCGGTGCGCGGCTGGATCGCGCGCTTGCCGCCGCCGGCGCGCCCGGTTTCGACATCGTCTTCGATGCCGTCGCCGGACGCTTCCTGCAGCCGGCTTTCAGACGCTTGCGTCCTGCCGGCCGGTACATCGTCTACGGCGCGGCGGACTTCACGCCCGACGGCGTGCGTCCAGGTTATCTGCGACTGGCTTTGAAGTACGCGGCGCGCCCGCGCATCGATCCGCTCGCGATGATCAGCGCCAACCGCAGCATGATGGGATTCAATCTGATCTGGCTGTGGGACCGCCATGACGAACTCGCTGCCGGCTGGGACGCGCTCAACGCGATGCTGGACGTCCCGCCGGTCATCGGACGCCGATTTCCATTCGCCGAGATTCCAGCGGCGATGCGCTATCTGCAATCGGGCGAGAGCGTCGGGAAAGTCGTGGCGGAGGTATAGCGGTCGGCCGCGATACTCCGCTACCGCGCCACGGACGCGAGCGTCGAGAGCAGATCCCTGTTCCGTTCCGGAGGAATCGACGCGCATGGAGAGCCGGGGCTCTCGATATACCGCCTGGTGCCGTCGTAGACCCAGGAATTCTGGAAACCGTCGGCCAACTGCTTCTGGAACTTCGCCAGATCGTCCTTCGCCCGCTGTGCCTCGGCCGCGCGCCCGGCGCACGTCAGCGCCGCGAACTTCAGGAACCGCACGTTCAGGCCCGTCGACTGATCCGTCGCCTTGTCACCGATGACCGCGCTGGCGAGCGCCACGGCTTCTCCGGCACGGCCGGTCGTGAAGCTCGACTCCGCGAGGTTGGCGCGCAGGCTGCGCCGGTTCAACTCGTCGAGCGGCAGGCGGTCCAGGTGGTTCAGGATGCTGTACACGGACCCGTACCCGCCCTTCGGATCCTCGATGGTCCGCCGCTCGTGGAACCAGAACGCCAGCTCGAACCCAAGCGAGACGAGCACCGGCACGTCAGACTGCTGCGGACCGTTCTCGATCGCCGTGACCAGATTGTCGCGCGCGGCCAGGTAGTTCTCTGCGTCGTACGCTTGCTGCGCCCGTGCCAGGTAGGCGGCGGCGACGATGCGTTGCGCTTGCGCGCGCTGTGCCGGATCGAGGGCGCTCAGTCGCGGTCTGAGCGTCTCGATCGCGCTGGCGACCTGCCCGTCGTTCAACTGCGCCTCCGCGATCGCGACGGGTAGAGCTGCGTCGGCGGCGAGTCCCGCCTCGGCGCGAACGTCCTGCGGCAGCGCCGTATCGCGCTCGAGACGCCGCAGGGCCTCGATGGCGGCCGCATCCTTGCGCGCAAGCTTCGCAAGAGCGGCGAGCGCCGCACGCTTGGCGTGCAGCGTCCGCTGCTGCCGCTCCTCTGCCTTCTCCTTCGGGTCGCCGATGACCAGCAGCGGATCGGTGATGAATGCGCTCAGGCGATCCGCGGATTCCTTTCCCCCGAGCTGCTGCAGCGTCTCGATGGTCTTGTAGGGGTACCGCGTCCGGAGCTGCCACACCGAGTCGTGCAGCTGGTGTTCATCCGACGTCTTGCCGGCAAACGCGACGCCCGCCGACAGGACCCCGTCCTGGACGTGCGGCGCCAGGAATGCGAAATCCTGGTCGATCACACCAGCAAATCTCACCGCCGCACTCTCCTGCATTTCGCGATGGGCAAGGCCGCCAATGGCGTTCAGCACCTCGTACTGCACGTCGGGCGGGAGGCTGCGGAACGTGTCCTTCTCCACCAGGTGTTTGAGACTGGCATACGCGGACGCCGCCGCCGAGCGATTCGTGTCCTGAGCGGCGAGCATCTGCAGCTTCTGTGCGGCGCGAATCCGGTCCGCCTTGCTGAGGTCGGACCTGCCGATCCGGTACTCGAGGGTCGGCGGGCTGTGCTGGTACAGCTTCCAGACGCCGAACGTCAGTGCCGCCTGCACGGCAAGAACCGTGAGCGCGCCGTACAACACCGGCGCGGGCCACAGCGACAACCGGTAGGCGCACGCCGTCCACATGAACCGGATTCGGTGCGCCCAGCCGAGCGAGTTGACCGCGCTGTTGAGAAACTCCATGGCGGCCGCGTCGCGCCTCCGGCACAGCGCCCGGAACACGCGCGGCCGCGCGTCCGGGGCAGCGGCCTTCCACGCGTCCTTCATCGCGTCGTCGAGCGCGGTGCCCCACCGGCGGAACACGCGCCAGCGCCAACGCTCGACCGCCTGTCCGGTCGTGAGCGGCTCGACGAGCAGGCGTCCAGCCGTCCGACTCCCGACGAGCGCCGCGTACACCGCATCGGTGCGCTCACGCCGCTGCGTGCGCTGGCGGAACATGAACGCGCGCAGTCCGCTGACGATGCCGAGCACCCATGCGGCGAACCAGAGCACGATGCCGACGATCGCAAAGACCCAGACGCTGCGGCGCAGTCCGGTTGAGGCCTGGGCGTACACGTCGAACCAGCCCTGCGCTTTCACCGAGACGAACACCAGCGAGCCTCCGACGATCTGCATGCCGAACAGCCCAAGCCCGCGGCGAGTCTGGTGCGCGAGCATGGCGGGCAGCCCTGGGAGCAGCGCGAACCACGTGAATGCACTGATGCCGAACAGGACGCGTCCGAGGGCGCGCCGGTGCGGACCCTGCGCGTGACCGTGCAGGCGCTCGTTCATCAGCACGCGCAGCGGCCACAACATCCCGACGGCCACACACACCCAGAACAAGAGGATGGCCCAGCCCGAACGGCTGCCGAGCCAGAGCCCGATCAGGCCGCCGGCGGTCAGCACCGCTGCCAGCGCCCAGCGCTTCATCGTCGCGAGCACCAGGCCGGTGATCAGCAGACCGGGGAGCACGAGCGCGGCCGCGCCGAGCGTTTCCACGATCCCTCGAATCCACGTCGCGCGATCCGTGACCGGCTGCCACACACTCCGCTCGGGCAACTGCGCGAACACGCTCTTGACGGCGCTCTCGTCCGTCACCGTCGCCAGCGCACCGGCCGCCCATCCGCGATCGTCGGCGTCCGGATCGTTGATCGCGACGTGCACGAGCGCCTCGGCAGAGCGGCTGTTGTTCTGACGCGCGAGCACATCGATCGCGAGGCGCCGGGCCTCGGCGTCCTCTCCGGCAGCGTTGGCGCCGATCAGATGCACAAGGCATTCGGTCGCTTCGGGCACGTCGAAGCTGCCGAGGGCCTCGAGCGCGCGCAACCTGTGGGGGCTGTGCCGATCCCTCGTTTCCCGGATGAGCGAGGCCAGCAGCGCCTCATCCGACATGGCGCGGAGGCTGTCGATGGCACGCGTGCGAACGGCGGCATCTTCATCGCGCAGCGCCACCAGCAGCAACTGATTGCGCACTTCGGGACGGTTCGACCCGGCGAGGTGGCTCGCGGCCCGCGCGCGCAGCTCCGGCCGCCTGTCGAACAGCGGCTCGAACAGGATGTCGACCGCGTCATCCTGATTGCGTATGCGGCGCAGCCAATACGCGGTGGCGCCGGCGGTCGCGTGACACTCGTAGGCGATCGCGCACCGCAGCATGAGCTTCGCTTCTTCGTCCGACACGCGCAGCGAACGCCGATCCGCGTGCACGCGCTTGAAGTGATGCTCGGACAGCAGCGACTCGGTGTCGCAGAACTGCTTGACGCCGGTTCGCAGCAGCGCCTGCGACTTCGCGGCGCCGTCGCGGGCGAGACGCGCCGCCGCCGCCAGCGCGAGCTGCCGCGGCGTGAGGCGGTAGCGGCCATCGCACCGCGTCAGCACGCCACGTGACTGCTCCAGCCACGACACCACCTGCTGGATCGCCTCAGGGCTCGCCTCGAAGCGCAGCGCCAGCTCCTCCACCTGCTCCACGCCGAGTCCGTCGCGAAGCGCCGCCTCCGCAACGACGGCCCACGCCATCTGCGGATCGACGCCCTCAGGCAGGTGTTCGAAGAGAAAGTCGAGATGCCGTTCCAGCAGCCACGCCAGGCCGCCCCTGTCCTTGAAATCGCTGGCGCTCATGCCGGCGAACGTCGTCTCCGAACGCATCAACTCGAACACCAGGCAGGCGGCCAGGTCGGCGCGCGGCGACATGCCGGACGGCAGCGCATCGAGTTCGGCGGCAAGCGCCGCCTTCAGGCCAACCGCATCGCCGAGCGACGTCCCCGAATGACGCACCAGCGCCTCGACGATCCGGTCTCCCGACAATGGCGGGATCTCGTGCACCTCGTCGAGCAGGTGCGGCACTTCGGTGCTGAGCGGCACGAGGAGGCTCAGCGCCTCGTCCTGGACGACGATGACGACGCGGCGCGCGCCGCGCGGAGACATCACGACACGCCGCAGCAGCCCCACCGCCGCGCTCTTCGTCTCGTCGCTGCCGGTCAGACATCTCTCGAAGCCGTCATGAAATTCGAGCACGCCGGCATCCGGTTCGACGTCCTCCGGCGCCGGACAGGTTTTAGTGTAGGTGACCCGATACTCGGAGAGCCTCGGGACCACCCACTGTCTGAGCAGCTCCGTCTTTCCGGTGCCGCTGCCGCCGACCAGGACGATGATCGGCGCCTTCGAACGGGTGACGCAGTCGATGATCTGGCGGGCGTCGTCCGCGCGATCGACCCAGGCTTCGTTGGACGTCCTCAGCGTATCGAGGAGCGTCAGGTCCACCGGTCCACGTGACGGGCTGACGATCGTCATGGCAGCGGCTCCGGATAGCGGTCTTCTTTCAACTGGGGAAAGTGCTGCCGGATGAATTCGATGAACGTCCGCGGATTGCCGTCGGGATCGCAGATCGCCTTCAGAAAGCGGCGAATGAGCCGGCGATCGTCCGGCGGCAGATCGTCGAGGAGCTCCAGCAGGCTGCTCTTGTCGTCCCGGATCGCGTCGAGCACGGCGGACAATCCCTGCGGCAGCGCACCGTATCCGCGATCGGGCGGCCGAAAGCCGCGGGCGACGTAGTAGCAGATCGTCTGCAAGTGCATCAGCGTGAACGCCTGCTTCCCATCAGGATCCGCCAGGCCTTCGCTGTAGTCCTTGCAGTACTTCTCGACGAGCTCGGGATCGAGCGTGACGCCTCCCTTGCGCGCGGCGAATCGGATCAACCGCGCGACCCGGTTGGCGGAAAGCGGCCTGATCTCCTCGGTCTGCCGGCCGCCGGCCGGCGGCGGCACCTGCGCCAACACCTTCCAGAAGGAGAGGTCGCCGACGGCGACCAGCAGAATGCTCAAGCGACCGTCAGCCTGCGCCTCCAGCATCGTCACGAGATCGCGCAGTTCCGCGTGCTGCTCGGGTGACGCGACTGCCAGGCGGCACACCCGCTCGAACTGATCGAGGACGAGGAGCGTGCGGCGGTCGCCCGCCTTCATTCGCTCGAACGCCGCCGGCCAGTCGGGCGGTCCTTCCGCCAGCCCGTAGCGCTGCCGCAGCGCGTCCCAGAGAAACTGCGTGATGTTCGGACGGCAGCGCACGTAGAGGCACTGCCACTGGTCTCCGCGCTCCCGCGCGTCGAGACAGGCGATCAGGCCCGCTCGCACGAACGAGGTCTTGCCGACTTTCGACCCGCCGTAGAGAAAGAGCGTCGCACCCTGAGGGACGCTGACCCGCCTGGCAATCGTCATCGAGAGGCCGCGGCGCCCGGCGAAATACGATCGCTCCTCCTCGAGGTAATGATCGATGAACTTGAATGGGTTCTGGCGCGTCTGCGGCGCTTCCGTGTCGCGCCGCGTCACCAGCTCGTGGAGCGTCTCGAAGAAGCGGTCGAATTCACCCAGCTTGCCGCTGATCACCTTCTCTGGCGACCGCCGGCCGAACAGAAACGACTTGACCCCCTCCGTCGCGCCGGCGGGATTGACGAAATAGATCGAGCCGGCATCGCGCGAGTCGTTGAAGGCGCGGATGACGCAGGTGTCCGCGAACGCATAGCCGCACACGATGATGTCGCGACCGGTCAGCTCGCGAATGATGCTCACGAGCGGATCCGGATAGTTCAGCATCTCCTCTTTGGAGAACAGGAAGTCGGTGGACTGCAGGCTGCCGTGAAGCTTCAGGATCTTGACGCGCGGCTGCCGCTCGCGCAGCAGCTGGCCGATCACGTGCGGTTCGTGTTCGCCGCGGATGATGACCTTGTAGTCGTTGAAGCCGATCGCGTCCAGCGACTGCTCGACGAGCCGGTCGAAGTTGAACGTCATGACCACGTCGATGTGGCCAAGGCGGATCAGCTCCGCGAGCTTCTCATAGCCGCCGGACGGAGCCTGTTTCAGGTACGGCTCCAGCATCGCCGCGCGCTGGCTCACCGGCGCCGTCGCCCAGAGCCGATCGAACCGCTCGGCGTCCGTGCCGGAACCGGTGCCGAATTGTCCGGCGAGCTCCGTCATGATCGTCGTCGTGGCTTTCACGCCCGAGCTCATCGACGCCCCGGCGCCGAGCATCAGAACGAACTGATCGCTCGTGCGATGTTTCTGTTTGATCAGGTTGGCGAGGACACGAACTCGATCCTGCATAGATTGTCGATGCTGCCAGACGGGAGGGCCCGTGGGTTGACTGGCTGGGGAGCGCGTTACGACGCGACGCGCTGATTGTGGGGGGGTGTCGGTGAACCGTCAATAGGCAGTTTTTGCCGGCCAACGGCTTGGCCTGGCTGGCCAATGGGCGGTCCTCCTCACACGCTAAGACGCAGGGCGAGCTGGACGATACGTTCGCCCGCCGACGTAATCGGCAGGCCGAAGGACGGGTGTGGCGTCAGCGTGGAGCCCTGAAGCGTGTAGCGCAGCGGGAAGACGCCGTTGATGTTCGCTCGATTGAGGAGGTTGAACGCTTCCACGATCGCGTGGGCCCGCAGCCGCCCGCGCAGCGGCAGCTCGCGCGCGATCCGGGCGTCCACCGTGATGATCGCGGGCAGCCGGAGGGCGTTCCGCCGCGTGCCTGGCGCGAGATCGTTGAGGCTGTTTCCGTCGTTGTTGAGATCGACGTCGATCATTCTCGCGGAATACGGGCGCCCGGATTCAGTGGTGATGATACTGCTGAAGGACCATCCCGCCGCTGTGTACACCCCGCTCGCCACGAGGCGGTGACGGCGGTCGTTATCGCCCACGGTCCGGTCGACTTCGAAGTCGATGGGATTGGAGACGAACCTGATATCGTCGGTGGCCACCGCCGTCGCGTCAGGATTGGTGTCCACGACCTTTCCCAGTGTGTAGGCGACCCGGACGTGGGTGGCGCGCGCGCGTCGGGAGAGATCCACCGTGACGCCGTCGTAGCGGGATTCGGCGCTCGACTCGAACGCAACCACGCGGCCGAACGACGGGAACGGCCGATCCGGTCCGAACCGGTGATACGTGACTTCGCCGTTGACGCCGGCAATCGTATAGCTTCGCTGGCCGGCGGTGCCGAGGTTGCGATCGACCGACCGCGGGAGATCGCGTCCGGTCACATGCAGGTACGTCGCCGTCAGTGTCGTGGCGGCCGCGATACGCCATTCGAATGCCGTGTTCACGTGCAGGAGCTTCGGATCCGCGTGGTCACGCTCGACATGGAAGATCATCGGCTGCGGGCGGACGTGAGCGGGAATGTCCGCGAATCTGTGCGGATAGACAGGCACGTCGGCGCCCGTGAACGTGAGCGAGACGACGTTGATGCCGTTGGAGGCGGCGGCCGTCGCGGCGATCGAAGGTGTGCGTCCGTAGTACAGTCCGCCGCCGGCGCGGAGCACGTAGCGGCCGCCACGAGGATTCCACGCGGCACCCAGGCGCGGGCCCCAGTTGTTCGTGTCGACGCTGAGCCGGCTGGTGTCGATGTCAGCGGCCAGCAACTCCGGATGGGCGTTCCGCACGTTCGGCGCCGCTGACCGCATCAGGTCGTAGCGCAAGCCGCCGTTCAGCGTCACGCTGGTTGCGGGCTTCCACTCCTCCTGCACGAACACGGAATACTCGTCGCGGTGCGGGCGCGTGTACGGGCCGGAGGTGCCGGGCCCCGGAAAGTCCTGCCGATAGAAGGCGGCCGCGCGCCGCTCGAACGCGGCGAGGCTCGCGAACCTGTAGGAGCCGCTGAAGAATCCAGGGAAGTAGTTCTCGATCTTGTCGAACTGCACGTCGAATCCCGCTTTCAGCAGGTGCGGCCCTCCCGACCACGCCAGGGTGGCGGCTACCTGCGCACGATCGAGCAGCGTCTCGCGCGGGCTGAAGAAATTGCGCCCGATCACGAGCACGCGCCGCCCGCGCTCCTGGATCGCGGCTTCGGGATCCGTGCTGTTGGCCGTTCCGGTCTGGTGATCGAGCGCGTAGTGAACTCTCAGCTCGCTGAGGTAACGTCCGGGGAGCCATCCCCAGGTCGCCGCGGCGGTTCGCGTCTTCACGAGGGAATCGCCGGTGTGCTCCCAGGCGCTCAGTGCGCCGGCCGCTTCGTATCCTTCCCCGGTGAAATCCTGATGGTTGTAGCGGAACGAGACGCGGTGCTCCGCGCCGCGATGATGATCGGTCTTGACGAGGAACACGTCCTGGTCGAGGCGACGATCCCACGAAGCGCCGAGCGGCCGCAATCGCGCGATCGCCGACTGCGTCACCGGGTCCGCCGACACGTCGGCCGGAAGATCGAGGAAGACGGTGTTCGGCTGCGTGTTGCGCTGGCCGTCGTAATTCGCGAAAAAGAAGTCGCGGTCGACGCGCAGGGGTCCGCCCAGCGTGCCGCCGAATTGATGGTAGTGATACGGCGCCTTCGGCAGCCCTCTGAGCCGGCTGATGGCATCGGTCGCGTTCAGCGCCTTGTCGCGGTAGAACTCGAACGTCGAGCCGCGCACGGCGTTCGTACCCGACTTCGTCACCACGTTAATCACCGCGCCGCCCGCGCGGCCGTACTCCGCCGAGAACGACTGCGCGTTGACCTGGAACTCCTTCACGGCGTCCAGGCTGAACTGGTAGGGCGCCCTGCCCGATCCGCTGCGGCCGAGCGTCTGCCCGGCGAAGGTGTTGTTGCTGTCGGCGCCGTCGATGACGAGGCTGTTGAGCGTGCCGCGCTGTCCGGCGAAACTGAGGTCGCCAAGGCGGACATCGCGCGCGACACCGGCGGTGAGCAGCGCGAACTCGATGAAGTTGCGTCCGTTGACCGGCAGGTGCTGAACCGCGCGCTCGTCCACGATCGTACTGACCGCGGTTCGCGTCGTTTCCAGCGTTCCGCCGCCAGCCGCGACTTTCAGGGATTCGGCAACACCGGCGAGCCTCAGCACGATCCGGAGCGTGATCGTCTGTCCGACAGCGACCGCGACGCGCGATTCCGTTCGAGGCTCGAATCCCGGTGCCACAACGGTGACGTCGTAGAGTCCGACGGGCAGGAACAGCGCGCGAAACAGGCCGTCCGAACCGGTGACGGCCGCGCGTGTCGTGCCCGTCGCCGCGTGCGTGAGCGTGACCGTCGCGCCGACCAGCACACCGCCGCCTTCGTCAACGGCGACGCCCTCGATGGCGCCGCTCGCGCTCTGCGCGTGCGCGATCGTGACGACGCACAAGACGAGCAGGAGCGTGGCCGTCGTGCGGAGATTCACCCGACCCTTCGCGCGTAGAATACCCCAATGACCGGAGGGCCCCACGGCATGACGCCCGATCGGTGGGCGCGGCTGGAGGAACTGTTTCACGCGGCGCGCGCGCTACCGCCCGGTGAGCGAGCCGCGTTCCTCGATACCGCCTGTTCCGGGGATAGCGCCATGCGGCGCGAGGTCGAGTCGCTGCTGGCGCAGCCGGAGGGCACGTTGATCCGGGACGGCGTCCACGGTGCCGCCGCGGCAGTGCTCTCGTCGCCCGCCCGGGGGAACCTCGAAGGCCGTTCGGTGGGCGCCTACACCCTTGGCGCGTTGATCGGAAGCGGCGGCATGGGCGACGTGTACCTCGCGCGCGACACCAGGCTCGGACGCGAGGTCGCCATCAAGGTGCTGCCGGAGGCGCTCGATCGCGATCCGCGCCGGCGCGAGCGGTTCGAGCGGGAAGCGCGAATTCTCGCGTCGTTGAAGCATCCCCACATCGCCGTTATCCACGGCGTGGAGGAAAGCGGCGGCATCCGCGCCCTCGTCCTGGAGCTCGTCGACGGCGTCACCCTCGCCGAGCGGCTGGACGCCGGTGCGCTTCCGGTGAGCGAGGCACTTGCGATTGCGCGGCAGATCGCCGACGCGCTTGCCGTCGCGCATCAGCAGGGCGTCATCCACCGCGACCTGAAGCCGGCCAACATCAAGATCACGCCGCGCGGCATCGCCAAAGTCCTCGATTTCGGGCTGGCGAAGCTGAACGCGCCGGAGCACGATCTGGCGGCGGTTCCCGTCACGGCGACGGCCGACGGCGTGGTGATGGGCACCGTCGCCTATATGAGTCCCGAACAGGCGCGCGGCACCATCGTCGACAAGCGCACCGATATCTGGGCGTTCGGCTGCCTCCTGTACGAAATGCTCACGGGCGCCAGAGCGTTTCGAGGGAATTCGTCCGCGGACGTCATCGGCGCGATCGTCACCGCCGATCCGGATTGGATGCGCCTGCCGTCCGCCACGCCGCGCCGCGTGCGCGATCTCCTACGCCGGTGCCTGACGAAGGATGTGGAGCGCCGGCTTCACGACATGGCCGACGCGCGGATCGAGCTCGAGGACGCGCTGAGCGGCGCCGACGACGGCGAGACCGTTCTGTCGACCGCCCGCCCGTACCGCGCGCGGCTGCCGTGGATCGCCGCCACGCTGCTCTTGATCGTCGGCGTGGCCGCCGCCTGGTTCGCGATGTCGGCGAGGCGTTCCTCACCGGCCGCACCGATGCACCTCTCGGTGCCCGTGCCCGACGGCGTGGCGATCTTCGCGATCGGCCGCGGATCCTCGGTGGCGGTGTCTCCCGACGGGGGACGGATCGTGTTCGTCGGACTGTCGAACGGCCGCCGTCAGCTGTACTCGCGGTATCTCCGCGAATCCAGCGTCACGCCTCTTGGAGGCACCGAGGGCGCCACGAGCCCGCTCTTCTCGCCCGACGGGCGGTGGATCGCGTTCCTCGACACCGAAGGCGGCGCAAGCCTCAACCGCGTGCCCGCAGACGGCGGCACGCCCGTCACCATCATCGACGCCGCAGCGGACGGCATGCGCGACTTCGCCGTGAGCGCGGCGTCATGGGGCTCGGACGACACCATCGTGTTCGCGGCCATGGTGTCGAAAGTCGGCGGTTTGTGGCGCGTCCCGGCCGCCGGCGGGTCTCCGCAACGCGTGACCACGGTACGGGCGGGGGAAGGGGTACATCACTGGCCGCAGGTGCTCGCCGAACGCCGCGCCGTCATTTACACCATCTGGAACAACACGGCCTTCGAGGGTGGCCGCATTGCCGTGCAGTCACTCGACGGCGGAGAGCCGGCAACGCTCGTCGAAGGCGCGAGCTACGGCCGTGTGGTCACGCAGGCCGGCGCCGGCGCGTGGCTGATCTTCGCGCGTCCCGACGCCATCTACGCCGCACCGTTCGACCTGAATCGCCTGCAGCTCACCGGCGCGGCCGTGCCGGTCCAGCCGGGCGTCCACACCAATCTGTCGGGTGGTGCGCACTTCAGCATCGCCGATAACGGCACGCTTGCGTACATTCCCGGGGGGCTGGACGAGGCGGATAAGACGATGGTGTGGGTGGACCGCGATGGCGCGGCGACGGAGCTTCCCAAAATGCCCGGGGTCGGATTTCAGTATCGGATCTCGCCCGACGGCGGGCGGCTCGCCCGCGTCAACGCCACAGGCCGCAACCGCGATCTCTGGATTGACGATCTCACAGGACGCGAGCCTTCAACCCGGCTGACGTTCAACCAGGTCCAGAATTTCGCGATGTGGACGGCCGACGGGCAGCGCATCATCTACACGCGTGATGCGCCGGTCGCGAACATCTTCTGGCGGCCTGCCCGCGCCACGGGCGACGAGCAGCGGCTCACGACAAGCACGAACGTCCAGATCCCGTACTCTGTTTCGCCGGACGGAAGCCTGCTGCTGTACCGCGAGATCGATCCCGAGACGCGCGCGGACATCTGGGTGCTGCCGCTGCGGCCACCCGGTCTCCCGCGTCCGCTGATTCGAACCCCGGCGGCGGAGCTGAGTCCGATGTTCTCGCGGGACGGGCGGTGGATCGCGTATTCGGCGACGGTATCCGGCATCTCGGAAATCTACCTGACGTCGTTCTCGGACCCGGCGGTTCGCATTCCCGTGTCGCGAGGCGGAGGGTTCGAGCCACGGTGGTCGCCTGACGGGCGCGAACTGTATTACCGCACCGATCCGCCGGACCGGGGCAGCGGAAACATGATGGTCGTACCGGTCGATCTCAGCGGTGCGACACCAGTCGTCGGCACTCCGCGCGTGCTGTTTTCCTCTCCCTATCAAGGGTTCGGCGACGTCGCGCCCGACGGACGATTCCTCATGTTGAAGCGCACGCCGCAGGAATCGCCGGCGCGTGCGATTCCTCTGGTGCTGAACTGGCTCGACGATGTTCGGAGCAAAGCCGGGGTGCGCTGATCGCGGCAGCCGATCGTTCCCGCGCCAGCGGACGTGGCTGCAGCGCTCGACCGAGTGCCGCCGCTTCCTCACGCGTGAACCGAGCCGGATTCGTGACGCTGAAGTCCAGATCCCCGCGCATCAATCCGTAGCGGGAGTGCGGCCCCGGCGGCAGCAGCACGTGACCGACTTCGTGCGCGATGGCATGCGCGAGTACGGCTGGCAGATCGACCGGACGATCGCGCGTCGCCGCCAGGAGGCGGTTGACGAACACGTATGCCGTGGACGTCGCGGCAATACCCAGGCCGAGCGCGCATCCCGCCGCCCCGGCATTCGAATCGCGAGTGATATTCACCAGCCAGAGCGTGACGCGACGCGGGTTGGCCGGCGCTGTGCCATCGGCGGTGGCGGCAGCTGTCGCGTCCGCCCACACGATCCGGACGCCGGCGTCCTGGTAGATACGCGCGACCTCGCGCTGCACGCGCGCGAGCGCGTCCGGCGCGATTTCCGAGTGATTGTGCACGTTCAGGCGCACCACCGGCCGCTCGGCTGCGCGTGCCGTCGCGCCGAGGCTCACCGCGACCGAGCTCGCCATCGCCGCCGCACGGAGTGCCATTCGTGCCACTGCGTCCCTCCCTCACGGTGGGAAGGCGGAACGCGGCGGCCGAAATGGACATCGGCGCCAAAAGCCCTAAGATCGGCCGATTGGCAGACTCACGAGACCTCACCGACCTGCTCGTCGCCTGGCGCCGCGGCGACGAGGAGGCGCTGAACGCGCTGATGCCGCTCGTCTACGACGAAGTGCACCGGATCGCGGGCCACTGCATGGCGGGCGAGCATCGCGGGCAGACGCTTCAGACAACGGCACTGGTCAACGAGGCGTTCCTGCGGCTGGCGGACGTGCAGCGTGTCAACTGGCAGAACCGCGCGCACTTTCTGGCGATGATCGCGCGCTTGATGCGGCGCGTGCTCGTGGACGCGGCGCGCGCGCGCCGCGCCGAAAAGCGCGGCGGCGACGCGGTTCGCGTGACGTTCGACGAGCCGTTGCTCGGTGCGATGGAACGCGCGGCAGACCTGATTCGGCTCGACGATGCCCTGGAGGCGCTGGCGGCGCTCGACGCCCGCAAGAGCCGCGTCGTCGAGCTGCGTTTCTTCGCCGGGCTCAGTCTCGAGGAGACCGCGGAAGCGCTCGACGTGTCGACGAAGACCGTGATGCGCGACTGGGAGTTCGCCCGGGCGTGGATCGAGCGTGAGATGCGCAGCCATGCCGGGTGACCCGTATATTGGACACAACCGAATGACCGTGCCGTTCCGATGCGAACGACCGGCTCGTCATGACCCAGCGCCTCGAGAATGAAACCCGCCGACGTGCAGGCGGTCTTCGACCGCCAGTGATCGCCTTGATCTCGACGCGCGCCGGCATTGACGGCATGGCGGGGTTCAGCCCGCGTTTGCGACTTTCCCTGAGAGCCGAGTCTCGCGCCGTAGACGAGAGGCTTGAAGGAGGCCGCGTCATGACCCGGTATCGAACGATCGCCAGCGCGCTCACCGTTGTGATCGTCGGGACGGCCGTTGCCGTCATCCTTTCACCGGATGCCTCCGTCGCGGCCGCCCAGCGCCGTGCGGCGTATGCCGTAACCGGGGCCGGATTCTGCACCACCTCGGAGAGCGGCGACTGCGCGCTGGCGGCGGCAGCAACCATCGATCAGGTCGGCAATGCGAACGGCGCGTTCCTCCTTTCGATCGGGTTGCCGCGGACGCACGTGATCGTGTCAGCGAAGAGCGGTTCCGTCGAATCCGGCGAGGTCGGACTTCACGCCACGTTCGACGGACCGGCGCTCGTCGAAGACGAGGCCACCCAGGCACTGCGGCAGTACCCACGGGCTGCGCTCCGGATCGACCACGGCGGTGCGATGACACTGACGCTGGAAGAGACGATGCTCACGACACAAGTGACGCTCGGCGGCGTCGACATCCGCCAGCTGCCGGCGGCGGCACAGGATTCGACGCACGAGCTCGGGCACTACATCGGGTTTCCGTCCTCGTTCGACAGCGGCGGGCCGAGGTTCGGAATCGGATTCGGTTTCGTGACGATGTCGGACGGGCTGGAAGGATTGCCCGACATCGCCGGCCTGTTCAGGGATACGGCCGACGGCGAGACGGGCCAGGTCCACGGTCATCTCGATTTCCTGAAAAAAGTCGGCGATCCGGCCACGAGTTCGCAACCCGGATTCGCGTCGCGCGGCAGCGCGACGTGCACGTTCGACAGCGGGGCGCAGGTTGCGTCGGCCATCAGCCTGAACGTCGATCTCGCCGCGGCCCTTCTCGAATTCCGTGCGCCGCGGTGTGGTTTCCGCGCGCAACTGCCGATCCGGGAACTTCCATGTGCGCAGCCGTGCCGGGCGACGACGGTGATCGGCCTTGCCACCGGTGCGCCGCCTGCCGCGGAGCACGCCGGCCGGATGCTACCGGCGGCACGCGTCCGCGTTTACTCCGGTCCTGCCGGGAACGCCAGCGTCAACATGAAACCGCCTCGGCGATCCTCCCACTGAACCGGCGCCGCGAACCTGGTGGCCTCCAGCATCTGGATGACACCTCGCGGCTCGTACTTGTACGAACTCTCCGTCCAGATGCGCTCGCCCGGCTGAATCGCGAGCTCCATCGGAATGGCGCCGATCCGCACGTGCTGGACGGAACGGGCTTCGAGGTACATCTCGATCCTCGACTCGACCGCGTTCCACACCGCACGGTGGGCAAACGCCTGGAGATCGAAATCGCCATCCAGTTCGCGGTTGATGCGGGCGAGGAGGTTGCGGTTGAATGCGGCGGTCACGCCGATCGGGTCGTCGTAGGCGAGGAGCAGCTCGGCCTCGGACTTCACCAGGTCGGTCCCGAGGAGCAGCGCGTCGCCCGGCGAAAGGGTGTCGCGGATGCTCTGGAGGAGATCCGCGGCGCATCGAGGCGTGAAGTTGCCGATGTTCGATCCGAGGAACAGCACCAGCGTGCGGCCGTCGCTGCCCGTCCGCGAGCGGGCCTCGCGCAGCCCGGCGGCGTATTCCGCGGCGTGGCCGGCGATCCGGACGCCGGGCAGCGCGTCGAGCGTATGGGTCGCGACCTGGAGCGCGCGCGCGGAGACGTCCACGAGGTGGACGTCGAGCGGCGCACGCCGCGGCGGCAGATGTTCGAGCAACAACTTCAACTTCTCGCCGCTGCCGGGACCGAGTTCGATGACCGTGGACAGCGGCTCCAACCGATGGAGCAGATCGCCTCGATGGCTGGCGAGCAGGCGCGACTCCGCGCGCGTGATGCGATACCACGGCAGCTGGCAGATGGCGTCGAAGAGCGCGGATCCGAGCGCATCGTAGAAGTAGCGCGACGGCATCTGCCGCGGCGTGCACGACAGCGCGTCGCGAACGTCGCGTGCGAACCGGGTCAGCTCCTCTGCCTCCGCCTCCGGCGTGGACCAGACGGTCCGATCCGTCGCTTCTACCATGCCGGCCTCGCGCAACGGAACGTCGCGTAGACATACGGATAGTGTGCGCGGAACCAGTTGCGGAACGTCGGACGAATCAGCTCACGAGCGGTGGCCGGCGACGCTCCTTTCATGACGACGTGTTCGCCGTCGAAGAAGTCGGCCGAGTACTCGGGATAGGAAGGGATCGGCCGGAATCCGGGGAACGGCGCGAACGGCGTCTGCGTCCACTCCCAACCGTTGCCGACCAGGTCGTCGACGCCCCATGCGCTTCGTCCGTCGCCGTGGCTGCCGGCCGGCTCCGGATCCCAGCTCGCGAAGTCGAACACGCCGAACGACGGCGAGGGGTTCGTGTCGCCCCACGGAAAGCGGTGCTCGATCCCGTCCGGCGTGGCGAAGGCGGCGCGCTGGAACTCCGCTTCCGTCGGGAGCCGCGCATCGCGCCACCGCGCGAAGGCGGCCGCTTCCGCGAAGCTGACGTAGACCGGCCACGACGGCGCGAGCGGAACCAGCTCGAACATGCCGCGCCAGTACCACCGGTTGTCGTGACGTTCCCAGAAGAGCGGATGTCGCATCTCCTCGCGCCCGATCCAGGCAAAGTCTCCGGCTCTCCACCAGCGCTCGTCG
The DNA here is from genome assembly GCA_048594885.1 of Vicinamibacterales bacterium. Classification (GTDB taxonomy): domain Bacteria; phylum Acidobacteriota; class Vicinamibacteria; order Vicinamibacterales; family 2-12-FULL-66-21; genus JBMDXB01. The sequence continues at coordinate 31,972 of JBMDXB010000164.1, read as the reverse complement.
CTGTAGCCGCCCGATTCGACGAACGACATGAATGCGTCGTTCGTCACGTCGTGGCGCTCGATGGAGAACGCGGGAACGTGTTCGGTGCGTGCAGGGGACTCGTTGTCCCACGCAAACGGGACGGATCCGCGGTCCGTGCCGAGTGTGGCCGTTCCTGCCGGGACCTCGATCCATTCCCGCGCCGGCGCCCGCCCGTCCACGCGCGGCGTGTAGGCGGCCGGTCTGGCCTTCTGCGAGAAAGGCAGGCGATGCCACATGTAGAGCAGCGTCTCCTGGTGCATCGCCTCGTGCTCGAGGATCGCGAACGCCGCTTCGGCTCCATCCAGCAGCGGGTGGCCCGGACGATCGAGGTCGGCCCCCTCCAGCGCCTCGAGCACTCGGCGGTCGGCTTCCGCTGCGAACGCGCGCACGCGGTCGCGCGAGGGCCAGTCGTATCGTGCGTCACGGGTCGCGGTCTCGTTCTCGGACGGATCGATTCCGCGCGCGAACAGCGCCTCCAGTCGCTCGTCGATCGGCGGGCCTCCGAGCGCCCGCTTGACCAGCGTGTTGAAGCTGAAGCCGGGCAGATGCCCTTCGTAGAACACGATCGGATGGCGCAACGAGATTGGCCGGCTGTAGTAGGCGTCTTCGGTGAGCAGGTCGAAGAGCGCGTGCGAGCGGGCGCGATTGCGCCTGTACCAATCGACGAGAGCCGCCCGGTCCGCGGCGCTCAACCTCGTGCGGTTCGTATCCCGCATCGTGCGATCTTCTCACGAACGTTCCGCACGCCGTGTGCGGTTCGCAAGAGTGGGGTAAGCTTCGGGCCGTCACGTGGCCATACCGGTTCAACTCGAGCAGGTGTCGTTTGCGTACGCGGGCAGGCCGCCGGTCCTGAAGGACGTCAGCCTCGCGCTGCAGCCCGGCGAGATCGCCGCCTTCGTCGGCCGCAGCGGCGTCGGAAAGACGACACTCCTGAAGCTCGTGAACCGGCTCCTGCTGCCGACCGCGGGACGGGTGATGGTCGAGGGGCGCGAGACCCGCGCGTGGGACCCGATCCGGTTGCGCCGCCGCATCGGCTACGTCTTCCAGGAGGTCGGGCTCTTTCCGCACATGACGATCGAGGAGAACATCGGCATCGTCCCGAAACTCGAACGCTGGGCGGTCGAGAGGACGCGCGCGCGTTCGCATGAGCTGCTGGAACTGCTGGGCCTGCCCGCCGAGAGCTTCTCGAACCGCCGTCCGCGCGAGTTGTCGGGCGGCCAGCGCCAGCGGGTCGGGCTGGCGCGGGCGCTGGCCGCCGATCCGCCGATCCTGCTGATGGACGAACCCTTCGGCGCGCTCGATCCCTTGACCCGCGCCGAAGTGCGCGCCGCGTTCGCTCGCGCACAGGCGCGGCTCCGCACGACCGTGATGATCGTGACCCACGACATCGCCGAGGCGTTTGCCCTCGCCGATCGCATCGGCATCGTCGATTCGGGCGAGTTGCTCGTCTACGACGGGCCACGACACGTCTCGGCCTCGGCCGATCCGCGCGTGCGCGCGTTCCTGGACGCGGTCCCGCCGCGGACCTTCTGACGGGGATGCCGGTCCTTCGATTCTGGATCGCGAACCGCGCCGAGCTGTGGATGCTGCTGCAGCAGCACGTGTTCCTCGTGTTCGTCTCGACGCTGCTCTCGGTGGCGATCGGGATACCGGCCGGCGTCGCTGCGGCGCGGCGCCCGCGCATCGGTCGCGCCATCCTCGCGATCGCCGGCGCGGCGCAGACGATCCCCAGCCTGGCGCTGCTCGGGTTTCTCCTGCCGCTCCCCTTCATCGGCGGCATCGGCTCGCGGACGGCGCTGGTTGCCCTCGTCATCTACGCGCTGTTGCCCATCGTGCGCACGACGGTGACCGGCATCAGGAACGTCGATCCGGCGGTGGTGGAAGCCGGCATCGCCATGGGCATGACGGGTCGGCAACTGCTCTGGCTCGTGCAGTTCCCGCTGGCCGTGCCGTCGATCATTGCCGGCATCCGCGTCGCGACCGTGATCGGCGTCGGCACGACCACCATCGCCGCCGCGATCGGCGCCGGCGGGTTGGGCGAGTACATCTTCCGCGGGCTGTCGATGGTGGACACGACCACGATCCTCGCCGGCGCGATCCCTGCCGCCGCACTCGCCTTGACGGCCGACGGCCTGCTCGCGCTGCTGGCTCGACGGATGCAGCCGGGACGGACGACGCCCGCCGCAGCCGGACGGATTGCGGGGGCCGTCGTGGTTCTCCTGGCCGTTCTCGCCGCGGCATCGTACGCCGGAGGCGGACGCGACGCCGTCGTCGTGGGATCGAAGAACTTCACCGAGCAGGTGATCCTTGGCGAGTTGCTGGCGCAGGCGATCGAAGCGGAAGGTGACGTGCGCGTCGCGCGGAAGCTGAACCTGGGCGGCACCTTCATCTGCGACCGCGGCCTGCGGAGCGGCAAACTGGACGTCTACGTGGAGTACACCGGCACGGCGGTGTCGGCGGTGTTCCACGAGCAGGTGCCGCGCGACTCCGCTCGCGCCTTCGAACGCGCGCGCGAGCTCTACGGCGCCGCCGGCCTGACGGCGCTCGATCCGCTCGGCTTCAACAACACCTTCGCCATCCTGGTCCGTTCGGCGGATGCCCGGGAGCGCGGCGTGCGAACGATCGAGGATCTGCGGGTCGTGCAGGACACGTGGACTCCGGGGTTCGGCCACGAGTTTCTCCAGCGAGAAGACGGCTACATCGGTCTGATCCGGGCGTACGACCTGCGTTTTGCGTCCCAGCCGAGGTCGATGGAGCTCGCGCTGATCTATCCCGCGCTGGCCAACGGACAAGTGGATGTGATCGCCGGAGAAGCCACCAGCGCGCAGATCGAATCGCTGCACCTCACACAGCTCGAGGACAACCGTCACTACTTCCCGCCCTACGATGCGATTCCGGTCGTCCGCACCGCGAGCCTGCATCGGTACCCATCCATCGGCCGTGCGCTCCGCCGGCTCGCCGGAGCCATCTCGAACGGCGACATGCGCGCCATGAACGCTGCCGTCGATCTCGATCGTCGGCCGGTGGCGGAGGTTGCGCGTGAATTCCTCGCGCGCCGGCCCACCCGCACGCTGACGGTGACAGAGCATCGCCCGCGGGCAGTCGAGTACGCAGCTCAACGGTGACCCGTTACCGCGGCGTCACGACTTTCGCACACGTGTTCGCGAGGCGGGCTATCATCGAATCTCAGTAATGTGCAGTGTCCTGCAGTCCCGAACGACCCGGATCGAGGCGGGACCCCATCAACGAGTTGAGGTGCGAGCGAATGGTCTCCGAGCGAGCGGCGTGCACGCACATCGAGGCGGTTGAGGACGTCAAGCAGCCGGCGGCGCGGGTGTGCGAAGAGTGCGTCGAGATCGGATCGCGCTGGGTGCATCTGCGGACGTGTCAGACATGCGGCGGCACTCGGTGCTGCGACTCGTCACCCAACCGTCACGCCAGCAGACACGCCCGCACGAGCGGCCATCCGGTCGTCTCGTCCGCCGAAGCAGGCGAACGCTGGCTGTACTGCTATCCCGACGATGCGTTCGCCGAATACTGAGGCGGCCCGGGACGCCTGGCCCGCGTTGCCATACGAGGCGTGGAAGGACACCTACGCCACGCTGCACATGTGGACGCAGATGGTCGGCAAGATTGCGCTGGCACACGCCGCGCCGCTGAACCACTCCTGGGCGGTGGCACTGCTCTTCGAGGCCCGCGGGCTGCGGACGCATCTGCTGTGGCACGAGCGGCGCTCGTTCACCCTCGCGCTCGATTTCGTCGATCATCAGCTCGCGATCGAGACGGCGGACGGAGCGCGTGGTGCGCTGCCGCTCGCGCCTCGCTCCGTGGCGGATTTCTACCGCGAGCTGATGAGCACGCTCGACGCGCTGGGCCTGCCGGTGCGCATCTGGCCGATGCCGGTCGAAATTCCTGAGCCGATCCGGTTCGACGAAGACACCGTCCATCGCAGCTACGATCCGGAGTACGTCGAACGGTGGTGGGAGATTCTGGCCCGGGTCCATCAGGTCTTCACCGCGCGCCGGGCCGGCTTCATCGGCAAGTGCAGTCCGGTGCACTTCTTCTTCGGCAGCTTCGACCTCGCCGTCACCCGGTTCTCCGGGCGGCCGGCGCCCCCGCGCGAGGGTCCGGCGTTCATGCGGGACGCGTACTCCCATGAGGTGATCAGCCATGGCTTCTGGCCGGGGAGCGCGCCCGTGCTCGAGCCCGCGTTCTACGCCTACGCCGTTCCCGAGCCCGCCGGCCTCAGCGAAGCCGCGGTCCAACCCGTCGGGGCGTACTACCACCCCGAGCTGCGGGAGTTCATCCTTCCCTATGAGGCCGTCCGAACGGCGGACTCTCCCGAAGGGGCCATCGCGGCGTTCGTCGACAGCACGTACGGCCAGGCGGCGATCCTGGGCGGCTGGGATCGCGGGGCGCTGGAACGCCCCGTGCTTGCGATACCACGCTGAGCGCGGACCGGACCGCCGGCTCACCGCGTTCCGGTCTGCCCCTTCATCGTCTGTAGCAGGAGCTTCATCTCGCCGATGACCTTCGCGTACTTCGAATCGGACGCGAGGTTGTTCAGCTCCTGCGGATCTTTCGTCTCGTCGTAGAGCTGCGTACCGCGCTTGCCTTCGTCCCATTCGGTGTAGCGCCATTTCTCGGTGCGCACCGTGTAGCCCATGACCATGCCCGTTTTGACGTTGCCGCGGGTGACCTGGGTGTAGGCGGGACGATCCCACTTCGCGCGCGGATCCTTCAGCAGCGGCACGAGCGAACGTCCCTGAAGTCCGGCCGGCGCCGTCAATCCGGTCAGCTCGCCCAGCGTCGGATACAGGTCGATGAGCTCGACGAGCCGCGTCGAGATGCCGCGCTTCATACGCGGCGCAGAGACGACGAAAGGATTGAGCGCCGAGCGCTCGAACAGCGACATCTTCATCCACTGACCGAGCTCGCCGAGGTGATAGCCGTGATCGCTGACGAACACGACGATCGTGTTGTCGGCGAGGCGCAGGCGATCGAGGGTGGAGAGGATGCGGCCGACCTGTGCGTCCATGAAGCTAATGGTCGCGTAGTAGGCCTGAATCGATTTGCGCAGCCCCTCTTCGGGAAGGCCCCAGTTCGGCGGACGCGTCCAGAGCGCCACCTCCGGCACGCCGGCGAGCTGCTCGGGCGTGTAGCGCGGCAGGCTGATGCGATCCAGCGGATAGAGATCGAAGTACTTCTTCGGCGCGATGTAGGGACAGTGCGGCTTGTAGAAGCCGGCGGCAATGAAGAACGGACGGTCCTTGTGCTTCTCGAGCAGCGCAATCGTCTCGGTCGCCACCTTCCCGTCGGTGTGCTCCTCGTCGCGCGCCGGTGAGGCGTAGAACGCGAGCGTGCTGCCCAGCCCGCGGTTCGGCATCAGGTTCGTGAGCACCGACTCCTCGTCCTTGTCGATGCCTCTGGGATTGACGAACTCGTCCCACGACGCCGGATCGTCGAGCCCGCTCGTGCCGATCTGCCCGGGATTGCCGTAGTGATAGATCTTGCCGACGCGCGCGGCGACGTAGCCGTTGCGCTTGAACATCTGCGGCAGCGTGACGACGTCGGGGATGGTGGTGCGGAAGTGCGTCTGCAGTTCATAGATGCGCGTCGTGTCCGGCCGCAGGCCCGTCAGCATCGACACGCGGCTCGGGCTGCAGAGCGGAAACTGGTTGTACGCGCGATCGAATCGCACGCCGCGCGCCGCCAGGCGGTCGATGTTCGGCGTCTTGACCATCGAATGCCCGTACGTGCCCATGTCGTTGTTCAGATCGTCCGACATGATCAGGAGCACGTTCGGTTTCGGCTTCGTTTGCGCCAGCGCCGCCGCCGGCGACAGCGCATGCCCGATCAGAAGGGCGAGCAGTGCGGCTGCAGTACGCATCACTGGGTCTCCCGCGTGAACACGGTTTTCGTTTCCGCGCTTTCCTTGTAGCCGTAGCGAATCGCCTTCGCCCGCAGCGTCACCGGCCGGTCGACGAGGATCGGGCCGGTGTAGAGGCGCCACTTCGGGTTCGGCCCCTCATCGGTCGTGTAGCCGATCGAAGCCCCCTGCGTCGGCACGTAGATCACGACCTCCATCGGTGCCGTGAACGTCATCGTCTCCAGCCGCGCCGGGGCGTCGGTGGTGCGCCGCGGCAGGATGTACGGCTGCGCGGTGGTCGGTTGAACGCCGCCGGGCCACATGCGCTGAATCATCTCGGCTTCGTTGATCAGCCCCTGGTCGCCGACTCGCGCCATCCAGCCGGTCACGGCCTGACGCATGCGCTCGAGCGTCGCGCGGTGTGCCGGATCGCCGGACAGGTCGCGAATCTGATGCGGGTCGGCCGCCGTGTCGTAGAGCTCTTCGGCCGGACGGCTCGTTCGCATCCACAGCGCGGCGGGACCGGAGAGCTTCCCTTCGGCCTGCAGCCGGAACCACTCCTGCATGATGTTGCTCTGATTGCGGTAGATGATGTGGCCGGCGTACGGCAGCTCCGGCTCGAAGTTCCGGATGTAGAGGAAGCGCTTGTCGCGCGCGGCGCGCATCATGTCGTACTCGATGTCCATCCGATCCCGCGCGGCGAAGATCATCTCCGGCGCGACGCCGGCCTGCGGACCGACGAGCACTCGTCCATGGAGATGGGACGGAACCGGCACGCCGGCGAGCGCGAGCACCGTCGGCGCCAGGTCGACGAAACTCACGAGCTGATCGTTCACTTGCGGCGCCAGCCGCTTCGGCCACCGGATCATCAGCGGCACGCGCAGCCCCGAGTCGTACAGCGACCGCTTGGCGCGCGGCACGCCGTCGCCGTGATCGCTCCAGTAGAAGACGATTGTGCTCTCCGCCAGGCCGTCCGCCTCGAGCTGCGCGAGGATGTCGCCGACTTGCCGGTCCATCTCCGCGATGTTGTCGTACAACCGCGCGAGATCCTCCCGCACCAGCGGCGTGTCGGGATAGTACGGCGGTACCTGGATCCTCGCCGGGTCGGTGACGAGCGGCTTCCCTTTCTTCGCCAGGCTCGACGGGAAGATCTGGCTCTCGTGCGTGACGGTGAAGTTGAAGACCGAGAAGAACGGCTGCGATTTGTCGCGCCGGTTGCGCCAGTGCGCCTTCTGCCCCAGATCGTCCCAGATCGTGAACGGCTCGCCGAACTGATAGTCCGTCTTCGATCGGTTCGACGTGAAGTAGCCGGCCGCGCGCAGGTATTCCGGGAACGCCTTGACGTAGAACGGCGGCACCGCCAGGTACGGTCCCGGCAGCTCCGGCACGCGGTCCTCGGTCGTTCGCATGTGCTGCGCGCCGATCGCGTTCTGGTGCATGCCGGTGATGATCGCGGCCCGGCTCGGCGCGCACACCGGCGCCGACGTGAACGCGTGCGTGAAGCGCACCGACTGCGCCGCGAGCTTGTCGATGTTCGGCGTCCTCGCGATCGGATCGCCGTAGACGCCGAGCCGCGGGCTCATGTCCTCGTTGGAGATCCAGACGATGTTGGGGCGTGCTGCAGCGGCTGGGGTGTTCTGCGCTGCGACGGGGATCGAGAAGGCGAAGAGTATCAGTGCCGCAAACGGGCACCATCGCACGAGTCGCATGACCGTCCTCCGAGGGTCTACGGCTGTTCCGGCTTCGGCTGCGCCGGCCGCGGCGGAGCGGTGGAGAGCCTGCGCAGCTTGTTCACGTCGCCGACGAGCTCGATGAGGCCGCAGTCGCGGCACATGATCGCCTTCGTCATCACCTCGCCGGTCTCGAGCGTCATGAACTTGGCGTCCTGCGGGCGAAACGACAAGCGGACGGCGGCGTAGATGGCGCCATGCGCGCTCATCTCGCCGCCGCACCGGCCGCACATCCTCACCGGTTCCATCGTTGGAATGGCGGGGCCCCTGCACTCCGCCAGGCTCACTCCGTTCCGCGAGCGCGTCGCCGCTCGCTCCGCTTCGTTCGCGTGTGTGCGGAGTGTATCACCGCCCCTGTCAGTCGACCATCGCGACGAGATCCACCTGGCCGTTGACGCACTTCGTCTTGCCGGCAGGCGGATACTGCGCGATGACGAGCGGTCCTTTCGTGAGGTCGGTGTAAGCGGACGGCGGTATGCGCTGGCCGCCGCCGTGCTCGCGACCGCCGCCATGCTCGTGTCCGCTGCCGTGCTCGTGTCCGGGGATCGCCGGCGGGATCGGCAATGAGCCGTGACCCAGTCCGGCGGCGACGCCGGCCAACGCGTACTGCTCCTGCTGCCGCGGCGGAGCGGGGATCGTCTGCGCGTGCGTGTGTGCCGGCGGCATCTGCGGCTGCGGCACGCGCTCGGGCGGCACGACGTACTTCGGAACGTAGCTCACCGAGCCGCTGCACAATCCGTTCTGCCGCAGCTTCAGCTTCGCGTACGGCAGCGTGCATCCGACGAGATCCGGGCACTCCACCTGGCACAACTGCCAGTTCCAGTAGATGTGATCGACGAACGCGTGCCAGCACCAGAAGATCGGCGCTGCCGACGCGATCGCCAGGCTGCCCATCGTCCCGCCGATCGACACGTGCACGCCGCCGTGCCAGCCGTTGATGGCGTTGCCGAGATCGTCGCCTGATTCGAACTCGCACACCGCCGGGTAATCCCATTCGGGCTGCAGCGGCATGTTCGGATTGAGGTTCACGAGCGGCGGCCGCGGCGTGCTGTCGTCCTGCGGCTTGACCACGTTGAACTCGAGCGGGATCGGGTTGGCGGGATCCCACATCGGCAGCGGCACGAAGGCGCCGCCGCCGCTGGCCTGCAGGTAGGTTTCGAGATCCGCGATGTACGCGCGGTGGCCGGTGAACAGCTCGACACCGGAATGAATGATGGTCACGTGCTGCGCGACGACCGCGTCGGTCAGATACGGCAGCATCAGGTTGACCAGAACCTGCCGCTCGCCCGCACTGAGCGCGTTGAGATCCGTTCGGTGAGCCATGCGTCCCCCTCCTTCAAATGAACCGCTGGTGTTCCGCGACGAGAGCGCGTCGAGCGACGGCTGAGCCTTGAGGCGGGGCACGCGACCGCATGGCGGATTCCTCAATCCTCCACGTCGCAGCAGCGGCGCAGCATGCGACGGCGCGGTCAGCAATGTCAAGCGAAATGCCGGCGCGTGATTTTGGGATACAGTGCGGTCATGGGCTCCGCGGCGGCGCGCAACCTCATCTACGCGACATTTTCGTTCGCACTCGCGTTCGCCGCATGGGGCCTCATCAGCGCGTTCGCGCCCGCGTTCCGATCCGAGCTGCAGCTCACCGCGCAACAGACCGCGCTTCTCGTCGCCGTGCCGGTGCTCCTCGGCTCGCTGGCGCGATTGCCGCTCGGCATCCTCACCGATCGCTTCGGCGGACGCCTGCTCTTTCCGTTGCTGTTCCTTGCCGTCGCCGCATCCGCCGCCGCGCTGCCGTCGGCCTACAGCCTCGATCGACTGATCCTCGTCGGCTTCTTCCTGGGTCTGGCCGGCTCCTCGTTCGCGATCGGCGTCGGATTCACGTCGCGGTGGTTCCCTCCGGACAAACAGGGCACCGCGCTCGGCATCTACGGCCTCGGCAACATGGGGCACTCGGCTGCGGTGTTTCTCGGCCCCGTCCTCGCTGCGCGAATCGGCCGCGACGCGGTGTTCTACGGCGTGGCCGCGCTGTGCGCGCTGTGGGCGGTCGCCTTCTTCGCGCTCGCGCGCAACGCTCCCGTCACGTCCAGGCCGGCCCGGTTCTCCGCGGCACTGAAGATCCTCGCCACCGAGCGCCTCGCGTGGGCGCTCTCGGCGTTCTACTTCGTCACCTTCGGCAGCTTCGTCGCGTTCTCGGTGTACCTGCCGACGCTGCTGCGCGACGAATTCGCGCTGACGGCGGCCGATGCCGGCCTGCGCACGGCCGGCTTCGTCGTCCTCGCGACGCTGATGCGGCCGCTCGGCGGCATCCTCTCCGACTACATCGGCGGCGCGCGCGTGTTGTCCGGCGTCTTCGCCGGCATCGTGCCCTTCGCCATGCTGTTGATGTGGCCGTCGATGACGCCGTTCACCGTCGGCGCGCTCGGCTGCGCGGCGCTGCTCGGCGTCGGCAACGGCGCGGTGTTCAAGCTCGTGCCGCAGTTCTTCCCGGCGGCGACGGCAACCGTGACCGGCCTCGTCGGCGCGATGGGTGGTCTCGGCGGCTTCTTCCCGCCGCTCGTGCTCGGGTTCTTCCGCGATCGCATGGGCGCGGTCGGTCCAGGGTTCGCGCTGCTCGCCGCCGTGTCCGCGCTGATGTGGTTCATCAACGCACGCGTGTTCGTGCCGCGACAGCTCGCGGTCGAAGCCGGGGCGCTGCCGCGGCTGCCGTCACGCCTCGCCGACCAGCTTCGCGCCGGCGCGTGGGCGACGATGGCCACGGGCCTTCTCGCGGCGGCGATCGTCGTCGGATCCCGCAACCTGCAGAACTTCGATCCCGCGCTCGTCATCTACACGTTCGCCGTCGTGTTCGCCACCTGGGGCATCGTCTATCACTACGCGGTCTGGCTGAACAAGCCGCCGACGCGCCGCTTCTTCGAGCGCACCCTCGAGCTGCTGCAGCGCGAGGGGATCGTCCGCAGCGTCGCGACGGTCGGCACCGCGCTCTTCACGCACATCTTCGCGCAGACGTTCATCGGCCGCCGCTCGCGGCTGCGCTGGTGGATGCACCAGTTGCTCTTCTGGGGCTGCGTCACCGCCGTCGCCATCACGTTCCCGCTGGTCTTCGGATGGATCCACTTCGGATCGGCGCCCGACGATCAGATGACCTACGTCACATATCTGTTCGGCTTCCCCGTCGGCTCGTTCCGCATCCGCACGATCCTGTCGTGGGTGCTGTTCCACGGCCTGGACTTCTCGGCCGCGCTGGTGCTCGGCGGGATCGCGCTCGCGCTCTGGCGGCGGCTGCGCGATCGCGGGGCACTGTCGCTGCAGGACTTCTCGTCGGACTTCCTCCCTCTCGTCATGCTGTTCGCGATCTCGGTCACCGGCCTCGCGCTCACGGCGTCGACGATGTGGCTGCGCGGCGCGTTCTACGGATTCCTCGCCATCCTGCACGCGATCACCGTCATCGGCGCGCTGCTCTTTCTGCCCTTCGGCAAGTTCTTTCACATCTTCCAGCGGCCGGCGCAGCTCGGCGTGAAGCTGTATCAGGCAGCCGGCGTGCGCGACGCCGGGGCCTCGTGCGCCCGGTGCGGCAGCCGGTTTGCTTCGGAGATGCAGATTCAGGACCTCGAACGTGTCCTGCCGGAACTTGGCTTCGACTACCGCATCGCCGGTCCCGCGGGCACGTGGCAGCGCCTCTGCCCGCCCTGCAAGCGGACGACGCTGGCGAGCGCACAACTGAGGATGCTGGAGCGACGACGTGGCTGAACCGCCGGTACCGCTGGACGCGCTCGTCAGCGCGTACGGACCCCATCTCAATTACGCACCACCCGGAGGCTGGGACGAAGCCGCACGACGGCCCGCCGACCGCCTGGTGAAGACGCATTGCTCGTTCTGCGGCATGCAGTGCGGCATCCAGTTGAAGGTCCGCGACGAGAAGGTGATCGGCTTCGAGCCGTGGGAGGAGTTTCCCTTCAACCGCGGCATGCTGTGTCCGAAGGGCGTCAAGCGGTATCTGCAGGGCGAGCATCCCGACCGGCTGCTGCACTGTCTCGAGCGAACCGGCAGCGGCTTCGCGCCGATCGCGTACGAACAAGCGCTCGACACCACCGCGCGCCGGCTGAAGGAGATCCGCGACACGTACGGCCCGGACGCAATCGGGATCTACGGCGGCGCGTCGATGATCACCGAGAAGGCGTACGTCCTCGGCAAGTTCGCGCGGATCGGGCTCGGCACGAAGCACATCGACTACAACGGCCGGCTGTGCATGGTGTCGGCCGGCACCGCGTATCGCCTGACGTTCGGCATCGATCGCGCGACCAACCCGTGGCCCGATCTGGCGAAGGCGGACGTCGTGATGATCGCCGGGTCGAATACCGCCGAATGCGCGCCGATCACCACCCACTACCTGTGGCAGTGCCGCGAACGGGGGGGACGGTTGATCGTCGTCGATCCGCGGATGACACCCATCACGCGGAACGCCGATCTGTATCTGCCGGTCAGGCCGGGAACGGACCTCGCGCTCTTCCTCGGCATGATGCACGTCCTCGTGCGTGACGGGCTCGTGCGCGAGGACTTCATCGCGGCCTCGACGACTGGGTTCGATGCCGTGCGTGAAGGCGTGCGCGAGTGGACGCCCGAGCGGGCGGGCCGTATTACAGGCGTGCCGCCGGCCAACATCGTCAAGGCGGCGCACTGGCTCGGCGAGACCGACCGCGCCATGGGCATCCACGCACGCGGGATCGAGCACCACTCGAAGGGCGTCGAGAACTGCCTGGCGATGGTCAATCTGTATCTCGCGACCGGCAACTTCGGGCGCGAAGGTGCCGGCTGCATGATGATCACGGGCCAGGGCAACGGTCAGGGCGGACGCGAGCACGGGCAGAAGGCGGACCAGCTCCCCGGGATGCGATCGATCACGGACCCGGAAGCGCGGCGCTACATCGCATCCGTGTGGGGCGTGGACGAGAGCGAGATCCCTGGACCGGGACTCTCCGCCGTCGAGATCATGGAAGCGATCCATCGCGGAGAGATCAAGGCGCTCTTCTCGATGTGCTTCAACCCGCTGGTCTCGCTGCCGGACGCGAACTTCACGCGCGAGGCGCTGTCGAAGCTCGAATTCTTCGCGGTCATCGACTTCTTCATGTCGGAGACGGCGCATCACGCCGACGTCGTGTTCGCCGGCAGCCTGCACGAGGAGGACGAAGGAATCATCTGCAGCGCCGAAGGGCGCGTGCAGAAGATCAATCGCGCGGTGAACCCGCCGGGCGACGCCCGCTCGGACGCGCTGATCATCTGCGATCTCGCGAGGAAGCTCGGGCGCGGCCAGTACTTCGAGTATCCGGGCGGCACGCGCGACATCTACGAGGAGCTGCGCATCGCGTCGAAGGGCGGGCTCGCCGACTACTACGGCATCACCTGGCAGCGGATCGAGGACGAGCTCGGCGTGTTCTGGCCGTGCCCCGAAATCGACCATCCGGGCACGCCGCGACTCTTCGAGGACGGGCGCTTCTATCACAAGGACGGCAAGGCGCATTTCCAGGTGACGCCGTGGAGAGATCCCGGCGACCCGCTCGATGCCGACTACCCGCTCTACCTCACGACCGGCCGCGTGGTCAGCCACTACCTGTCGGGGACGCAGACGCGGCGCATCGGGCCGCTCGTCGAGCAGTATCCGGAGCCGAAGCTCGAACTGCATCCGAAGCTCGCCGGGATGCACGGCATTGCCGACGGCGAGTGGGTCGAGATCACGACACGGCGTGCCTCGGTCGTCGCGCAGGCCAGCGTTGTCCGCACGATCCGGCCGGATACGGTGTTCCTGCCCTACCACTGGCCCGGCCGCCGGAGCGCGAACCGGCTGACGCACCGCACGCTCGATCCGCGCAGCAAGATCCCGGAGTACAAGGTGTCCGCGTGCCGCATTCGAAAGACCGCGGCGCCCGCGGACCTCGAGGCGATCCGGCGCGAGGAGACCGGCTGGACCGAGGACGCGCGGGAGATCCCGAAGGCGAAGAAAGGCGTATGAGGTCGCCGAGCGTGCTGGATTCGCCTGGCAGGTACTACCTCGACGATCTCGCGGCGGCCGTACGGCCGCGACAACGCAGAGGAAGCAGAGGACGCAGAGGCCGCGGAGGGATCGCGAGGAGGAGCCACGCCGTGATCGTGAGCGGTCGCGCGCCGGCCTTCGACCGGCGTCATGGATCGCGAGGAGGGCAGAATCGGAAGCACGCGAACCGATCCAGCCGTGCTTCTGATTCTGCCCTCCTCGCGATCCATACCGCGCGAAGCGCGGCGCGACCGTACACAGCGGAGCAAATCGTCGGGCACCCTCTGCGCACTCGGCGTCCTCGGCTGCCTCTGCGTCTTCCCGCCCGGCGAAGCCGGGCGTGTTCGAGTCCGCTGGGACGTCCAACCGAGGTACACGGATGAAGGCTGACAGATGAACGGCTACGAGTTTTTCGTCGACCCATCGCGCTGCATCGGCTGCCGGTCGTGCGTGGCGGCGTGCGCCGAGTGCGACAGTCACCGCGGCCAGTCGATGATTCACGTCGACTACCTCGATCGCACGAACAGCATCGCGACCGTGCCGACGGTGTGCATGCACTGCGTCGAGCCCACCTGCGCCCTCGTGTGCCCCGCCGACGCGATCAAGCGCGGCGAAGACGGGGTCGTCCGCAGCGCGCTGAAGCCGCGCTGCATCGCCTGCTCGAACTGCGTGCTCGCCTGTCCCTTCGGGATCCCGACCGTGCACGTCGGTCCCGAGCTGATGATGAAGTGCGACATGTGCTACGACCGCACGTCGGTCGGCCTGCGCCCGATGTGCGCCACCGTCTGCCCGAGCCAGGCACTCAGCTTCGGCCCGCCGGAAGTGATCGCGCGGCAGCGCGTCTCGACGCCGGTGCGCGACTTCCGCTTCGGCAACGAGCACGTCAAGACCAAGGTGTTCATGATGGCGCCAGCCGGCGAACCGGTCATCCCGGTGGACGTCGAAGACTACATGTGGAAGGACGTTGATGCCTCCGAAGGATGGATCCTCGAAGCCGCCGCTGTGGACTGAGGAGTTCTCCGTCCACGCCGCGGAAGACGCCTACGTGCTGCGGCGGCAGTTCACGAAGTTCCTCGTGCTCACGAGCTTCGGCATGGTCGCCGGCAATGCGTGGATCTGGATCCGCTCCCTGTTCGCGGAGGAACATCCGGAGTACGCCCACGCGGTGATCGCGCGGTCGGTGGACGTCGCGCCCGGCAGCGTGAAGATGTTCACGTATCCGACGGAGAAGGACCCCGCGATCCTCGTGCGGAAGCCGGACGGCACGCTGTCGGCGTTCAGCCAGAAGTGCACGCACCTGTCGTGCGCGGTCTACTACTCGCGCGAGAACAACCGGCTCGAGTGCCCGTGCCACGAGGGCTACTTCTCGGTCGACACGGGACGCGTGCTGCAGGGCCCGCCGCCGCGGCCGCTGCCAAGGATACGCATCGAGGAGCGTGGCGGCGACATCGTGGCCGTGGGCTTAGAGGTCCACGGCGACGGAGACGGATCGTGAATCTCTCCAGCCCCGCCCGCCGTCGCCGCCGGGTCGCCATCGACGCCGCGCTGCTCTTCGTCGTCCTGCTGCTGATGATCCAGATGTGGCTGCTGACGGCGACGCTCGAGTCGTATCTCGCCGGCCATCACGAGGTCGCGCTGCCCGGGTTCCTGACATCGATTGGCCTGTTCGCGGCGGCGTTCGCGATCTACCGCCTGGTCGTGCGGCTGGACAAGGCGCCGGAGCGCGATCAGCGGCCGGAGGGATCGGGCCCCTGGGTGATCGGGTGATCGTCAATGCTGAATGCTGAATGCCAAATGCTGAATGGAGACAACGGAGACAACGGCATTGACACGAGATCCGCTCGAAGGCTCGGCATGGAGCTCCGCTGGAACAGTCGCGGGGTTCTCTCAATCGCGTCCCAATGAAGTTCTGATGCGGTTCGCCGCGGACGAGTTGCGGCGGGTGCCGTCAGGGCGTGTGCTGGACATCGGCTGCGGTGCGGCGCGCAACGCGTCGCCGCTGGCGGCGATGGGATGGACGGTGCTCGGCACGGACCTCTCCGTGCCGATGCTGCGCGCCGCGTTCGAGCGCGTGCGCGCGGAGGGCACTGACAGCTGCGTGCAGCTCGCGCTCGCGCCGATGGAGGCCTTGCCGGTGCAGGACGCGAGCGTCGATATCATCGTCGCGCACGGCATCTGGAATCTGGCGTCTTCCGGCGCGCAGTTCCGCGCCGCCGTTCGCGAGGCTGGGCGCGCGGCACGTCCCGATGCCGCGCTGTTCGTCTTCACCTTCTCGCGCAACACGATCCCGCCCGGCGCGCAGCCGGTGGACGGCGAATCGTTCGTCTTCACGGAATTCTCCGGCCGGCCGCAGTGCTTCCTGACCGACACGCAGCTCGTTGACGAGATGGCGTCAGCCGGCTTCGTCCCGGAGCCGGCGGTGCCGCTGACCGAGTACAACCGCCCGCGTCCGGGGGAGATCCGCTCGGGCGGGCCGCCTGTTATTTACGAAGCGGCATTTCGGCGTCTGCGTCAATGCTGAATGCTCAATGCTGAATGCTGAATGGGTGGTCAATGTTGAATGGGGGGAATGCTGAAAGTGCGTACTGACGGACTCCGGCGGGTTGCGAAATCTTCACCGCGGCCGCGCTCGAAGCGTCGATTTCGGTGTGATCTTCGCTGGCGTCTGCCGTGCATCGTCATGGCGGCATGAAGATCGACGACGACATTCCGTTCGACATCCGGGACCGCACGTTTCGGTTTGCCATTCTCGTGACCAGGCTGTGCCAGTCTCTTTGCGGGTCTCAGGATGTGAGACGGATTCTCGGGCGGCAACTGCTGCAGGCCGCAACCTCGATCGGCGCGAACATGGAAGAGGCCGACGCCGGGCAGTCGAAGCCCGATTTCATCAGCAAGGTCTCAATCGCTCGCAAAGAGTCGAAGGAAACCCTCTACTGGCTTCGTTTGATAGCCGCTACGGATCCGGCAGGCAAAGCAGCCGTGCCGCCCCTGCTCGAAGAAGCCAAGCAGATTACGGCCATCGTGACCGCCATCAAGCGCAACGCTGAAGCGAACGCGAGCCGCGGCGTTTAGCATTCCCCCATTCAGCATTGACGACCCATTCAGCATTCGGCATTCAGCATTCAGCATTGACCAAGCGCAGATAATGGCGGAATGCAGAAATGTCTGACCACCCGGCGCACGTTTCTCCGCCAGACGCTTGCCGCCGCCGCGGCGCCGGCGTTTCTCATCCAGGACACGGACCGTCCGTCGATGCCGCAGGGCGTTGCCTCCGGCGACGCCGGCGGCGGACGCGCCATCGTGTGGAGCCGCGCGGATCGCGCGTCGCGGATGTTCGTCGAGTACGCGACGACGGAGCGGTTCGACAACGTGCGGCGCGTGCCCGGCCCCGCTGCGCTCGAGTCGTCCGACTTCACCGCGCGCGTCGCGCTCACCGGCCTTCCGGCCGGCCAGCGGATTTTCTATCGCGTCCTGTTCCAGGATCTGTCGGACCTGCGGCGCTGGAGTCTGCCGGCACAAGGAAGCTTCACGACGCCTCCGGCGCAGCCAACGCGCGACGTGACGTTCGCGTGGTCCGCCGACACCGTCGGCCAGGGCTGGGGGATCAATCCGGAATGGGGCGGGCTGCGCATGTACGAAACGATGCGCGCCGCCGAGCCCGACCTGTTCATTCACGTCGGCGACACCATCTACGCCGACCAGCCGCTCGCCGCCGAAGTGACGCTGGACGACGGGCGGGTCTGGAAGAACATCGTGACGCCGGCGAAGTCGAAGGTCGCGGAGACGCTCGACGACTACCGCGGCAACTACCTCTACAACCTGCTCGACGAGCACATGCGCGGGTTCAACGCCGCGGTGCCGCAGATCGTCATCTGGGACGATCACGAGGTGCGGGACAACTGGTACTGGGAGCGCGATCTCACACCCGACAAGCGGTATCAGACCGTGAAAAGCGCGGCGCTGCTCGCGGCGCGGGCCCGGCAGGCGTTCTTCGAGTACAACCCGCTCGCCATCTCCCCAGACGATCCCGAGCGCGTGTTCCGCGTCATCCCGTACGGCCCGATGGCCGACGTCTTCGCCGTCGACCTTCGCAGCTACCGCGGCGCTAACTCCGAGAACCGGCAGGCGACGCTGGACGAGCGCTCCGCGCTCCTCGGCGCGCGCCAGATCGAATGGCTGAAGACGCAGCTCGCCGCCAGCCGCGCCACGTGGAAGATCGTCGCGTGCGACATGCCGATCGGCCTCGTCGTCCGCGACGGTCGGTTGTTCGAGGCGATCTCGAATGCGGATGACGGCCCGCCGCTCGGCCGTGAGCTCGAGATCGCCGGGCTGCTGCGCTTCATCCGCGACCGCCGCATCCGCAATGTCGTCTGGGTGACGGGCGACGTGCACTACTGCGCGGCGCACCGCTACGACCCGGCACGCGCCAAGTTCACCGACTTCGCGCCGTTCTGGGAGTTCGTCGCCGGCCCGCTGCACGCAGGCACGTTCGGCCCGAACGCGCTCGACGCGACGTTCGGACCGGAAGTGAAGTTCAACGGCGTTCAGCGCGGCATGAAGGGCAACCGTCCGCCGAGCGACGGCCTCCAGTTCTTTGGCACGCTGACGATTGCGGCCCGCACGCAGGTGATGACGGCGAAGCTGCGGGATCTCGCGGGCAAGGTCCTTTACTCCATTGACCTCCCGCCGGATCGGTGAGCGTTGTCAATGCTGAATGCCGAATGCTAAATGCTGAAAATGCCCGAATGATCGAATGGCCAAACCGCACCTTTTTCAGCATTCAGCATTCGGCATTCAGCATTGACAGGGCCTACCAGCTGACGCGCAGGCCGAATGAGGCGCCGCGCCCGAAATGGACGACGCTCGTGCGCGGCGACGCCTCGTACAACATCGTCCGCCCCTGCACGAGCGCGTCGATGCCGACGCCGATCGCCGAGTAGATCAGCCCCGACATGATGGGCGCGCCCACGCGCCACCCGCCGCAGCCGGCGCTGCCACAGTCCGCCATGGCGACGTTCAGCAGGCCCATCGCGACTCCGACCGCCGCGCCGATGGCCGCCCCGTTCTTCAGCGAATCGCCGCGCCGCGAGACCCGTGACACCTCCGTGAGCTCGAACCGCCGTTCGGATCCGTTGACGAGCAGCACCACTCCCGCGCTATCGAGGTTCAGCAGTCTGCCCTGCGTCTCGACGCCTCGAGTGTCGAGCACGTAGGCAATCGGCAGCGCCTCCAGCTTCAGGCCCTTCGAAATTGCCGTCGTCTGCTGAGTGCCGGTGCCCGAGGAGACGAGTAACGCAGCCAGAACGAGTGCGGCTGAATGCATGGCGAGTCGCCTCCAGCGACGGCCACAGAATACGCTGCGCGGCCGCCGCGAGTCCTGAATGAACCGTGAGCTTACGCTGAAAATGCGATATAAAGAGCGAGCTCATTCCCAGCATCGAGAGGATTCCATGCGCCGAATCGTGTCCGCCGTGTGTGTCGCCGCCGTCACCATCGCCGTCTCCGCCCTCGCCGGAGCCCAGACGCCGAAGAGCCCGCAGAAGCCCGGGAAGTGGCAGATCAAGATGGAGATGGACATTCCCGGCATGCCAATGAAGATGCCGCCGGTGACAATGGAACACTGCGTGACGGAGGAGGACCTGGCTGACCCGCAGAAGGCGGTGCCGAGCGACCCGAAGTCCAAGTGCAACGTCGGCGAGTACAAGGTGAAGGGCAACACAGTGAGCTGGACGGTGGACTGCCCGCAGCAGAAGATGACCGGCGCCGGCGAGATCACCTACACGGACACGACCTTCGACGGCCACATGAAGATGAAAGTCGCCGCGCAGGAGATGTCCACCAAGTACTCCGGAAAGTATCTCGGCGCCTGCACCAATAGTCGATGGATCGGCGCCAGGGCGCAGTGACCCGGCTGCTGGGCGAGCTTCGCGCCGGACGCGCCGGCGCGGTCGACGAGGTCCTGCCGCTCGTGTACGACGAACTGCGGGCGATTGCCGCGCGGCACATGCGTCGCGAGCGGCCGGGACACACACTGCAGCCGACCGCGCTCGTCCACGACGCCTTTCTCAAGCTGGTCGATCAGACGCGCGTCCAGTGGCAGGATCGCGCGCACTTCTTCGCCATCGCGTCGCAGGCCATGCGCCGCATCCTCGTCGATCACGCGCGCGCGCGCGCCGCGTCCAAACGCGGCGCCGGCGCGGGGCACGTCTCGACCGACGACACCGTCGTGCTCGCGGACCAGCCGCCGCTGTCGCCCGAAGACTTGCTCGCGCTCGATGAGGCGCTCTCCGAGCTCGCCGCGATCGACGGCGGCCAGGCGCGCGTCGTCGAGCTGCGCTACTTCGGCGGGCTGACAATCGAGGAGGCCGCCGAGGCCATGGCCGTCTCCGCCGCCACACTGAAACGCGAATGGAGCATGGCGCGCGCGTGGCTGCATCGGCGGCTGACCGCTCCCCCTGCCAATGGCGGCTGACGCTCGTTTCCCGCCGGATCGCTGGCCTGAGGTCAAAGCGCTCTTCAACGCGCTCGCCGACATGGACGACCGCGCCCGGTGCCGGGTGCTGGACGAGCGATGCGCGGCCGACCCGCAATTGCGAGCGGAGGTCGAATCTCTCCTTCGCTCCCACGACTCCGCCGGCGATTTCATCGATCGGCCGGCCGTGCTCTCCGCCGCGGCGGTGGCGCCGCTCGAGGGGAGGACGATTGGGCCATACCGGCTCGAGCGCGAGATCGGCCGCGGAGGCATGGGCGCGGTCTACCTCGCCGTCCGCGCCGACGACGAGTTCCGTCAGCGCGTCGCCGTCAAGATCATCAAGCGCGGCATGGACACGGACGAAATCGTCCGCCGCTTCCGCGCCGAGCGTCAGACGCTCGCCAACCTGGCGCATCCGAACATCGCGCGCCTGCTCGACGGAGGCACCACGGACGATGGCCTGCCCTACGTCGTCATGGAGTACGTCGACGGGCAGCCGCTCGACGACTTCTGCCGCGAGCGGAACCTGTCGGTCAACGATCGCCTGCGGTTGTTCCGCATCGTCTGCGGCGCCGTGCAGTTCGCGCATCGCAATCTCGTCGTGCATCGCGATCTCAAGCCCGACAACATCCTCGTCACCGCGGACGGCACGCCCAAGCTGCTCGACTTCGGCATCGCGAAGGTCTTGACCGCCGATCCCGAGCGCGGCGCGGTCGTGGAGACACGCGCGGCCGACCGGCTGATGACGCTGGACTACGCCAGCCCGGAACAGTTACGCGGCGAGCCGGCGTCGACCGCGACGGACGTCTTCGCGCTCGGCGTGATGCTGTACGAGCTGCTGTCCGGCGCCCATCCGTTCCGGACGCCGGATCGCTCCGCTCAGGCCGTCGAGACTGCGATCTGCGAAGAGGAGCCGCGGCGCCCGCAGATTGCGCCGGACGTCGACGCCATCGTCATGATGGCGATTCGCAAGGAGCCGGAGCGCCGCTATGGATCGGCGTTCGAGCTGGACGCGGACATCGAGCGATATCTCGACGGCCGGCCCGTCGCCGCTCACGGCGACACGCTCGGGTACGTGACGGCGAAATTCGTCCGCCGCCACGCGGGTGCGGTGGCTGCGACGCTGCTCGTCTCGGTCTCGCTCGTCGGCGGACTCATCGCGACGAGGTGGCAGGCGCAGGTGGCGCAGGCCGAGCGGGACAGAGCGAAGACGGAAGCGGCAAAGGCCGAGCGCGTCAGCGCCGTCCTGCAGGGGATGCTGCGGGCGGCCGATCCGTCGGTGGAGCGGCGCGACGTCACCGTCGCCGAGGTGCTCGACGCCGCGTCGCAGCGCATCGCGGTGGAGCTGAAGGATCAGCCGGAGGTCCGCGCCGCGGTGCGCCGCGCCATCGGCAACACCTACTACAGCCTGGGCCTCAACGATCGCGCCGACCGCGAGCTGAAGGACGCCGTCGCGATCGCGCAGCAGGTTCACGGACCATCAGGAGTGGAGACGGTGCGCGCCCGCATCGATCTCGCCTTCGTCACGCTCGAGCGGCGACAGGTGGACGAGGCCGAGCGCGAATTTCGCGGCGCGCTGCAGGCACTCCAGTCTGCGGGACCCGATGCAGACGATGCGAGGGCGTTGGCGATCAATGCGCTGGGCCTCATCGAGGCGTCCCGCGGCAACGGCGCGGACGCCGAGCGCCACTATCGCGAAGCCCTCGAGATCCGGCGCCGCCTGTTCGGCGACTCGGAGCCCGTCGCAGAGATCGTGAACAACCTCGCCGTGCAGGCGCAGGCTCGCGCCGATCTTCGCGAGGCGGAACGTCTCTACCGAGAAGCGCTGCGGATCGTTCTGGCCGCGCGCGGCGAGGAGTATCCCGGCACGGCGGCGGCGATGAGCAACCTCTCTGGCGTGTTGCACTCGCTCGGCAAGCTCGATGAGGCGCAGGCCGGCTACGAGAAGACGCTGACGTTGAGACGGAAGCTGCTGGGCAGCGAGCATCCGGACGTCACCTTCACCGAATACAACTACGCCGATCTGCTGCTGGCGCGTGGTCAACTGGCGCAGGCGGAGGCGCTCGCGGCCGGGATCCTGTCGCGGCGCGGCCGCTCGGTGCCCCCCGACCACCCGATGGTGGCGGGTGCGCTGCAAATGCTCGGCCGCATCCGCCTCGCCAGCGGCGATGCACCGGCGGCTGAACGGTACGTGCGCGAGGCCCTGGCGATGCGCCGCAAGCTGCTGCCTCCGGGTCACTGGCTGATCGCCAACACGGAAAGCATCCTGGGCGAGTGCCTGATGGCGGCGGGACGCTACGCCGCCGCCGAGCCGCTCCTCGAAGCCAGCTACAAGCGTCTCCTCGCCGATCGCGGCGCCAACCACGAACGCACCCGCGACGCTCGCGAACGGCTCGCGCGTCTCAACCGCACGCTCGGTCGCACGCCTTCTCGATAGCGGCATCGATCCGGCCATCTGAGCCGGTTTTCCCGCCACGTCCGCGTAAGCCATCGAACACATTTCCACGGAACGAGAGCGCCTGCGGCCAGAGCGAGGCGCCGGAGGATTTGTCGATGGAA
This sequence comes from Vicinamibacterales bacterium, assembly GCA_048594885.1. Taxonomy (GTDB): domain Bacteria; phylum Acidobacteriota; class Vicinamibacteria; order Vicinamibacterales; family 2-12-FULL-66-21; genus JBMDXB01. The sequence goes on along the minus strand of JBMDXB010000164.1, from coordinate 9,299 downwards.
CGCGTGGTCCTGCGTCATCTCACCGGCTCGAAAGCGACCCAGGTCGAGTCCTACCCGCTCGATCAGTTCAGCTCCATCCTGATCGGCCGCGATCCATCGGCGGCGCTGCGATATGACGCCACCCGGGACGACCTGGTCGGGCGGCAGCACGCCCGCATCGAGAAGGACGGCAGCGAGCCCTATCGCTTCACCATCGCCGATCTCGACAGCCGAAACGGCACCTTCGTCAACCGGCAGCGCATCGTCGGTAGGGCGGCGCTGACGCCGGGCGACGTCGTGCAGTTCGGCCCCGGCGGGCCGGAACTGGAATTTCAGATCGATCCGCTGCCGGAGCCGTTCGTCATGACGACGCGCCTCGCCGCAGCCGCGGCGCTCGAGCCGACGCCGGTCGCACCGCTGGCAACGGCGCCGGCCAAGGCGGCGGTCGGCGCGGCAAGCGTGCAGCGGATCGTGGTGGACGCGCAGCAGCAGTCGTCGCGCCGCACGTTCGCGCTGATCGCGGCCGCTGCCGCCATCGTCCTGGCGCTGACCGGCGTCGCCGCCTGGAAGCTGTCGACGACGATCCCGCCGGCGGATACCACGCTGACGCCGGCGCAGATCGCCGAGCGGCACACGGAAGCCACCGTCTTCATCGAGATGGGGTGGGAGCTGATCGCCACCGACACCGGCGATCAGATCTACCAGGAGTACGTGCCGCCGCAGCGCAAGGGGCAGAGCCCCATAGCGCTCTACCTCCGGTTGCCCGACGGCACGATCGAGCCGGCGCTCGCGTTCGATCGCGGCAAGTGGGGCATCAACCAGCCGATCGGCTCCAACGCCCGCGGCAGCGGCTTCGTTGTCGCGAGCGACGGATTCATTCTGACGAACCGCCACGTGGCGGCTCCCTGGGAGACGTCATATGGACGTCTCCAGCCGGGCCTCCTGCTCGATCTGCAGACGAAGAAGATCGAGGCGCTGCAGCAGCCGCCGTTGCGATGGGTGCCGGCAGCATCGAAGCTGCTCGGCCGGCGGCCGATCGTCGGCAAGAACATCGAGGGGCGCCTCGACTATCTCGACGTCACGTTCGCCCGGAACCGCACGCGGGTGCCGGCCAAGCTCGTTCGCGTGTCCGACCGGCACGATGCTGCGCTCATCAAAGTCGATCTGCCGCAGCCGGTGAAGAGCGTCGAACTGCTCGACAACTACGACGCCATCCGCGCCGGTATGGCCGCGACGATCATGGGTTACCCCGCCATCTCGCCGGATCAGACGGGCGGATCCGCATCGGGCGACGTGTTCAATCGCGAACGGATCATCCGATCGCTTCCGGTACCGAGCATCACTCCAACGGCTGTTGGCCGCGTCCTCCGCGGCACGCAGAAGACGACCGACGGCATCGACGAGGTCTGCTTCAGCGCAATGGGCGATGCGTATCAGCTCGCCAATTCGCCTGGCGGCGGCAACAGCGGCGGGCCGGTGTTGGACGACCGCGGCCGTGTGATCGCCATCTACGTCGCGGCGCGCAGTGATGGCCGCGGCGGCTCGCTCGGATTCGCGGTGCCGATTCGCTACGGCATGGAGTTGATGCGCGTCACGGCCGTCGTGGACTGACCGCGTGGTTCGAGTGTCCGAGTATCCGAGTAGTCCGAATCCGAGTAGGTCGAGGAGGCCATGGGCACGCTGAAACCAGGAGAGAAGCTCGGCGAGTATCGGGTCGTCGAGTTCCTCGGCGCCGGCGCGACGGGGGAAGTCTACCGGGCTGTCCACACCCGCATCGGGCGTGAGGCGGCGATCAGAGTGCTCGGCGCCGACGTCACGAGCGAGCGGCTGGCTCGGTTCGAGAACGAAGCACGCATCCAGGCGAACCTCGAACACGACAATGTCGCGGCGCTCTTCGACTACATCGAGGCGGATGGCCGCCGCGGCCTGGTGATGGAGTTCGTGCCCGGTGAGTCGCTGTCGCAGCAGCTTCGCCGCCGGGCGCGCCTCGAGCCGGCGGAGGCGCTCGGCGTCTTCGGCGAGATCGCATCGGCCGCGGCGTACATGCACGGCCAGGGGATCATCCACCGTGACTTGAAGCCGTCCAACGTGCGCATCATGCCCGACGGCCGCGTCAAAGTGCTGGATTTCGGCATCGCCAGGAGCGACACCACGCCGCCATTGACGGCGGCGGGCCAGGTCGTCGGCACGCCTGAATACGCGTCGCCAGAGCAGCTGCGTACCGGACGCGCGACGCCGCGCACCGACGTCTGGGCGCTCGGCGTGCTGCTGCACGAGATGGTCACGGGACGCGTGCCGTTCCCCGGCCAGTCTCCGAATCAGGTATGGACTGCCATCCAGTGTGGCCCGCGGCCCTCGGTTGACGCCGCCGTCCACGATGCGGCGACGGCGGCGCGGATCGATCGCCTCCTCGACGGCTGCCTCGCCGTGAGCCCCGTGCGGCGGTACCCGTCGGCCGACGCGGTCGTGCGAGCGCTCCGCGCCGGCACGCGGACGCTGCTGCCGGCGCGGCAGACAGCCTGGACGGCCGTCGTGCTTGCCGCGCTCCTCACCGCGCTCATCTTCGTCGATGGCCAGCGTCTGCCGGCCGGGGCCGCGCGGCATCGCATCGCGGTGTCGGAGGGCAGGGCGAACGTGACGATCAACGGCACGCGCGTCGGCCGCACGCCGTACGAGTACATCGCGCGCCGTGGCGAGGTCGTCGCGGTGGAGCTGAACCGCGCCGGCTACGAGCCCATCATGGAGCGGTTCGACATCAGCGCGCGGCCGGTCTGGACATTCACGATGCGTCCGGCGGGAGACCGGCGTCAATGAGCACCGCGACGCTGCTCACGACGGCCGCGGCGGCCACCGACATCGGCCTCGTCCGGCAGGTGAACGAGGACTGCGTTCGCCTGCTGCGGAACGGCAACAGACACGGGGACCTGCTCGCCATCATTGCCGACGGCATGGGCGGCCATGGCCACGGCGAGGTCGCGAGCCTGCTCGCCGTTCAATCAGTCGCCTGCGCGTACGAGAGCGCGGCCGACCGCCCGCCGGCCGAGGCGCTGCGCGGCGCACTCGAGCAGGCAAACCGCTCCGTCTTCTTCGCCGCGCAGCAGGACGCGCAGCTCCGCGGCATGGGGACGACGTGCACCGCCGTCGCGATCCGCGCCGGCATGGTGTCGTGCGCGCACGTCGGGGACTCGCGCCTCTATCTCGCTCGCGGTGGTGGCCTCTACACCATGACGGCGGACCACTCCTACGTCGGCTCGCTCATCGCGACGGGGAAGATGACCGCGGCCGAGGCGCGCATGCACGCGGATCGCAACATCCTGCTGCGGGCGCTCGGGACCGCGCCGGAGGTCGCCATCGACTGCTGGCCGGAGCCGTTGCCGCTCTTCGACGGCGATCGCCTGCTGCTCTGCACCGACGGCTTGCACGGCGTCGCGACGGAAGACGAGATGCGGCAGATCCTCGCGGCGACGCGTTCGCCCGAGGACGCATGCCGCGAACTGATCGCCGCCGCACGCGGCCGCGGCGGCTTCGACAACATCACGGTGGCGGTCATCCACGTCACAGGAAGCGAACGAGATTAATCGAACGCTATCGAGCGCGCGAGCGGCGGATAGGCGTTACTGCGAGGATCCGGAGCGGCGTGGCGTCACGCCGTTCCCGAGCTTCTCGATCTTCCGCATCTTCATGTTGTACATATCGCCGGGCGCGAGCACATGGTACGGCTTCTCCCACGGCTGATACCGTCGCGTGTTGTCGTGCACGGCGACCATCCACTTCCCTACCACCTCGAAGGTGTCCCCTTTGACGACGATGGCGGTGCCCTCGGACAGGCCGAGGCCGAGCAGGTTGGGATACTTCTGAATGACAGGGATCAGGTCGTCCCAGCGGTTTCTCGCGTTGATGTGCTGATCGATCGCGCTCTTGCGCAGGAACTTGAAGCCTTCCTGATGGTGTGGCTCGGCGGTCATCATCACGTTGGGCCCTGACGTGTCGCCGCGGACGAGATATTCGCCCTGAATCGTCGCACCTGCGGAGCTGCCGCCGATCACGCCGCCGCGCTCGAGCACTTTGTGGAACTCGCGGTACGTCAGCGTGTTCGCGTAGGAATCGACGATGTTCCATTGCCGCCCGCCGTCGAACCACACCGCGTTCGCTTCGCGCAGATCCTTCACGAACGCTTCGGTGTCGGCGACCTTGGGATCGTGTGTGTGCAGCATCTTGACGTTCTTGACGCCGCGTTTCAGCCAGCGCGCGATCACGTCCTCCTCTTTATAGGCGCGGACGGTCCCGTCCGCCGTGCGGTTGCCGCCGGCCGTCGGCACGACGATGAACTTCGCCTCGGGCCCGCCCGCGAGCTCGATGAATTTCTCGACGATGCCGGTGCCGTCCGTCTGCCCGCCGCCGACGATGACGAGCGCGCCCTTCGCCGGGCCATACTCGGGCGCGTCCTGGGCGCTCAACGAAAGCGTCAAGACGAGCGCGGACAGGAGCGCGCGCAGTATTCGTGATGTCATAGGCGGCGGATTCTAACGTACACGCGCGCGTTGGTCCCTGGTCCCTGGTCCCTCGTCGCGGGTCCCTCGTCCCGTGTCCCATGACCAAGGACCCGGACCCGTGACCCATGACCCGGGACCAGCGACGCGTGACCCGTGATGTTCGCCGGCGAGCGACGTCGCGACGAAGAGCGGCTCGCTCTTCCACGAGACGCAGCCGTTGCAGCTGACGAGGCGCACTTCCATGTGCCCCGGTAGCCCACCGGCGGCACGCGGGCGGGCAGCGATCGCCGCGACGGCGTGTAGTGCGTGGTCGGCGGTTGATCGCGCAGCGCTTCATGCGGGCGTTCCTCGTTGTACACGCGGCAGCAGCGCCGAAAGCGTTGCTGTTGCGCGGCGCAGTTCAGCGCGGGCGGCCCCACCAGATACTCAGCGCGGACAGGCTGCCGAGCCCGGGACTGGCAAACGGACCGCCATTGTCGCTGCGAATCCGCTCCGGCAGTCCATACTCGCGAAAGGCCCGGTCGAACCGCCGACGCGTCGCCTCGGTGGTGCGGCCGAGACAGCCATCGCAGCGCAAGACGAAGCGGCTGAAGCCGTCGCGCAGCGTCAGCGGATAGCAATACACGCCGTCACCCGTGCGAAACTCGCCTTTGAAATCCGTCGTCCACACCGCATTCGGTCGCGTGGGCACGGTCAGCGGCCGCCGACCACCGGTCAGCGGCCGGGCCGCGCGGCGGCGCGACGGGATCAGACGCGACGGCGAGCAATTTCTTGGGGCCCCAGCGCGGGTGGCGACGCCGCACGGCGAGCAGGGCGTCGACCAGCTCCGGATCGGTGGCGTTCGGCTGCTGCCGTGGGCGCCGCGACTGATCGATCAACCCCACGGGCGCCGTCGGCCTGATACCGCTCGACCCATTTGTAGGCCGTCTTGCGACTAATCCCGTACTGCGCCGCGAGCTCGGTCATCGTGAACAGCTCGGTTTCATGCTCACGGATGAACTCCAGGCGTTGTTCCATGGGCGACGTTTCGCGCCACGGCATCGAGGCACCTCCGGCATCCTGGCTGCCCCGGCCTGTGGCGATAAGTGTTACCCATGTCGCTGGACTGAAGTGTTACCTATGTCCCTGGACTGAGCCGACCCGGGACCAGGGACCCGTGACCAAGGACCCGTGACCAGGGACCAGGGACTTTTCGCCTACGCTACACTGATCCGCACATGAAAAAGTGGGACGTTGTCGGTGTCGGGGCCAACTCGGTGGACTACGTGTATCGGCTGCCGGCGTACCCGGAGCCCGAGGGGCCGCGGTCGAAGCTGAAGGTGTCGAGCCACCGCATCTCCTGCGGCGGGCAGATCGCGACGACGCTGTCGACCTGCGCGGCGATGGGGCTGCGCGCGAAGTACATCGGCGTCGTCGGCACCGATGGCAACGGCCAGCGCATGCGCGCGGAGCTGCTGCACCGCGGCATCGACGTCTCGGACATCGCCGAGCGCGAGACGCTGAACGCGTACGCCGTGATTCTCGTCGCCGAGCAGGTCGGCGAGCGCATCGTCCTGTGGGACCGCTCGGAGGCGCTGGCGCTGCAGCCGCACGAGCTGCCGCACGAGGCGCTGACCTCGGCCCGTGTGGTGCACGTCGACGATGTCGATCAGAGCGCGGGCATTGAGGCGGCCAGAATCGGCAGCGGCGCCGGCGTCACGGTCACGAGCGACATCGACCGCGTCACGAATCGCACCAACGAGCTGATCGACGCGGTGACGATTCCGATCTTCGCCGAGCACGTGCCGCCGGCGATCACGGGTGAAACGGACCCGGAGCGCGCGCTTCGCAAGCTGCGGCGCCCGCACCACCGGATGCTGTGCGTCACGCTCGGCGCGCACGGCTCGCTGGCGCTCGACGGCGACCGGATTCATCACCTGCCGGCGTTCCAGATCACGCCGATCGACACCACCGGCGCCGGCGACGTCTTCCGCGGCGCCTTCATCGTCGCACTGCTCCGCGGAGAGGCGGCGCCGGACATCCTACGCTTCGCCAACGCCGCCGCCGCCGTCAGCTGCACACGCATCGGGGCCATCGACAGCGTACCGAGCCTCCAGGAGGCAGGCCGCCTCGGCTGAGCGTTCGGCAAACTATTCGCCTCCGAATTACGTCCCATAGCCCATGGCCCGAGTGAGGTTTGCGCTCAGAACGCTCTTCAAGAGTCCATTCGTGACCATCGTGGCGATCGTGTCGCTGGCGCTGGGCATCGGCGCGAACGCGGCGATCTTTTCGCTCTTCAATCAAATTCTGCTGCGGGCCCTGCCGGTCCAGGAGCCGGGGCAACTCGTGAACCTCGGCGCGCCGGGGCCGAAGCGTGGATCCACGTCGTCGGGCACGGCGGGCCCGTCCACGGAGGTGTTCAGCTATCCGATGTTCCGCGATCTCGAGCGGCAGCAGACGTCGTTTACCGGCATCGCCGCGCATGTCGAGTTCGGGGCGAACCTCGCGTTCCGCAACCAGACGATGACGGGCGAAGGGCTGCTGGTGTCCGGCAGCTACTTCCCCGTGCTCGGGGTGCAGCCCGCGCTCGGGCGGTTATTGACGCCGGCCGACGACCGCGTGGTCGGAGAACCGGCGATCGCCGTGCTCAGCCACACGTTCTGGAAGACGCGGTTCGCGCAAGATCTGAACGTTCTGAACACCCCCATCACGGTGAACGGACGCCAGTTGACCATTGTCGGCGTGGCGCCCCGCGAGTTCCACGGCACGACGATCGGTTTGCGCCCGGACGTGTACGTGCCGATCACGATGCGACGCCTCGTACACGATCAATCGAGTCTCGACGATCGGCAGAATTACTGGGCCTATCTGTTCGCCCGGCTGAAGCCCGGCGTCACGATCGACGAGGCCCGCGTGCAGGTCAACGTGCCGTATCGCGCGATCATCAACGACGTCGAAGCGCCGCTGCAGAAAGGCATGAGCGAGCAGACGCTGCAGCAGTTCAAGGCGAAGGCAATAACGGTCGTCGCCGGCGAGAGAGGGCAGAGCGACGTACACCGCGAAGCGGCAGCGCCGCTGACGCTGCTGCTCGGCGTGACGGCGCTCGTACTGCTCATCGCCTGCGCGAACATCGCCAACCTGTTGCTCGCACGCTCCGCGGCACGCGCCGCGGAGATGGCCGTGCGGCTCTCGATCGGCGCCAGCCGGCGCCAACTGATCGGCCAGCTCCTGCTCGAGTCCTGCCTGCTCGCCGCATTCGGCGGCATGGCAGGCCTCGTCGCGGCGCACTGGATCCTCGCCGGAATTCTCGGGCTGCTGCCGGCCGATGCGGGGAATGTGGTCTCGGCGGATCTCGACGCCCGCGTGGTCCTCTTTACCGCCGCCGTCACGATCGGCACCGGCGTCCTCTTCGGCCTGTTCCCCGCGCTGCACAGCACGCGGCCGGATCTGATCTCGACATTGAAGGGGCAGGCGGGCCAGCCCGCGGGAGCTCGAGCCGCATCGCGATTTCGAACGACGCTTGCCACGGTCCAGATCGCGCTCTCGATGCTGCTGCTGGCGTCCGCGGGATTGCTCACCAAGAGCCTGTTCAACGTCAGTCGCATCGATCTCGGCCTCGAGGTGGACGATCTCGTCACCTTCACGATCGCGCCCGCGCGAAGCGGCTACACGCTCGAGCGATCGCTGGTGCTGTTCGAGCGCCTCGAGGACGAGTTGCGGGCGTTTCCGGGCGTCACCGCCGTCACCGCATCGGCCGTTCCGCTGCTGGCCGGAAACAACTGGGGCAACAACGTCTCGGTCCAGGGGTTCGACGCGGGACCGGACACCGACGCCGAATCGCGCGTCAACGTCATCGGCGCCGGCTACTTCCGGACCATGGGCATTCCGCTCATTGCCGGCCGGGAATTCACCGCGAGCGACGCGCGATCCTCAACGCAGGTCGTCATCGTCAACGAGGCGTTCGCGCGCAAGTTCAATCTCGGCCGCGATGCCGTGGGCAAACGGATGGCCCGCGGCAGGACGACGACACTGAATCTCGAGATCGTCGGAGTGGTACAGGACGCGAAATACTCTCAGGTGAAGGCGGACGTTCCGCCGCAGTTCTTCCGTCCGTACCGTCAGGACTCGTACGGACGGCTGACCTTCTACGTCCGCACGTCGACGGATCCGCGAGCGTTCCTGGCGAACATCCCGAAGGTGCTGGCGAGGCTCGACTCGACGCTCCCGTACGACAATCTCCGGACGATGACCGAGCAGGTGAGCGAGAACGTCTTTCTCGATCGGTTCATCAGCCTGTTGTCGGCCTCGTTCGCGATCCTGGCCACCCTGCTCGCAGCCATCGGCCTGTACGGTGTCCTCGCGTTCACCGTCACGCAACGCACGCGCGAGATCGGCCTGCGGATGGCACTCGGCGCCGCGCCCGCTCGCGTGCGCGCGATGATCCTGAGGCAGGTCGCGTGGATGACGCTCGCCGGCGGCGCGATCGGACTCTCCGCCGCCGTGTATGCCGGCCAGGCGGCGCAATCGCTGCTGTTTCAGTTGAAGGGGTACGATCCGGTCGTGCTCGCCGGATCCGCGGCGGTGCTCACGCTCGTCGCGCTCGGCGCCGGCTTCCTGCCCGCGCACCGCGCCTCGCGCGTCGATCCAATGCTGGCGCTGCGCTACGAGTAGTAGTCCCTGGTCCCTGGTCCCTGGTCATGAGTCCCTGGTCCCGGGTCCCTGGTCCCGGGTCCCCGGTCACGTCCAGGGACCCGGGCCGCGGGACCCGGGACTCATGCCCAGGGCCCAGGGACTCGGGGCTGAGATATTTCCAGTTCCTCGCCTTTCCATCTGCCAACCCCCGAATGG
>JBMDXB010000163.1:0-39045 GCA_048594885.1 Vicinamibacterales bacterium | reverse complement strand
CCAAGGTCGGCCCCTACGATCGGGCCGACCAAGGTCGGCCCCTACGATCGGGCCGACCAAGGTCGGCCCCTACGATCGGGCCGACCAAGGTCGGTCCCTACGATCGAGCCGACCAAGGTCGGCCCTACTCGTCCGCGAGTTTGTAGCCGAACTGCTTGACGGTCAGCAGGGCATCGACCAGCAGCGGGATCTTCTCGCGCAGCCGCCGCACGTGCACGTCGACGGTGCGCGTGTTGCCCGCGTACTGATAGCCCCACACGTCCGACAGCAGCAGATCGCGCGACAGCACGCGTCCGCGGTGCAGGAGGAAGTACTCGAGCAGGCGGAATTCCTTCGCGGTCAACCGCACCGGCGTGCCCTCAGCCGTCACGACGTGGCGATCGCGATCCATGACGAGCGCGCCAAGACGCAACGGTCCCTCTGCCGGTGCGCCGCGGCCGGCACGGCGCAGCAGCGCGCCGACGCGCGCGACCAGCTCTCGCGGGCTGAAGGGCTTCGTGACGTAGTCGTCGGCGCCGAGCTCCAGTCCCGCGACGCGGTCGGCCTCCTCGGCGCGGGCCGTCACGACGATGATCGGAACCGACGCAGTCGCCGGATTTGCGCGCAGCGCGCGGCAGACTTCGAGGCCGTCGAGCTGCGGCAGCATCAAGTCGAGAATCAGCAGCGCGAATGGCTGCTCGCGGAAGCGGGCCAGGACGTCGCGCCCGGACATGACGATCTCGGTCTCGTATCCGGCGCGCTCGAGATAGTGCCCCATCAGGCCGGCGATGTCGGGCTCGTCTTCGGCGATCAGGACCCGCTGCGGAGGCATAGACGCATCATCGCCGATTCAGCGCCGCTTGCGGCGGGCCTCGAGAAACGCGATGTCCTCGGCGTCGCCGGCGAAGGAACGGTGCGCGCGGGCGAGCTTCTTCAGGCGCAGCAAATCGGCTTCCGACGCCACGTTGATGACGTGCGAGCGGATCCTGGTTCGCGTCGCATGCTCGGCAAGCGCTGAGGCGGGCAACGGAAAATCGAACAACACATCAATCCGCAGCCGTGTGTCCGGATGCAGGAAATACGCGCTGCTCGGTCCGTCCGAGCGCAGGCGGCCAGCCGCCACCCTCCGGCTATCGATTGTCGCCGTAATCTCGCCGTCGTCGTTGACGCGGGACGCCAGTTCCAGCCCGCGGTCGTAGAAGACGTCGACGAGCCTCAAATTTGCCGATTGTATCCCCGGGTGGCGCAAGCTCGGCCGCCGCTTTTGCTCTGTGAGTGAGAGCGATATGATGGCGCGTTCGAGAAAGATCGCAGCGCACGCTGCGTTTCATCACCAGAGGGTCATATCCATGAAGACTTCCATTCAGGTCGCGCTGGCGGCCGTTGCCGTAGCTGCCGCGCTGAGCGTTCCGGCCGCGATGCAGACTCGCCGCCAGGATCCGACCAGCCCCACGACCACGGCTGGCAACCAGCTCACCGACGCGGAGAAGAAAGCCGGATGGACGCTGCTCTTCAACGGCACGTCGCTCGAGGGCTGGCGCGGCTACAAGCGTCCGGACGCCGAAGGGACACGCTGGAAGGTCGAGAACGGCATGCTCACGCTGCCGCCGAGCGACGGCAAGGACACGCGCGGGCAGCGCGACATCATCTCGGCGAACACCTACGACCGCTTCGAGCTCTCATTCGACTTCCGCGTCGCGGAGGGAGCGAACAGCGGCGTCAAGTACTACGTGCTCGAGGACCTCGACTCCGCGATCGGCCACGAGTACCAGATCATCGACGACGAGCGGCATGCCGACGCGAAGATCGGTCTGGAGCGGCAGACGGCGTCGTTCTACGACGTGCTCGAGCCGAAGGACCGCAAGCTGAAGCCCGCCGGCGAGTGGAACACCGGCCGCGTCGTCGCCATGGGGCCGACCGTCGAGCACTGGTTGAATGGTGGCCGGGTGCTGTCGTACGAGCTGGACAGCCCGGCGCTGCGCAAGGCGATCCAGGACAGCAAGTTCAAGGACGTCGCGCGCTTCGGCAAGCTGCACAGCGGGCACATCCTGATCCAGGACCACGGCAATCAGGTGTGGTATCGCAACGTCAAGATCCGCCGGCTCGCCGGCGCGACCAACCCGTAGGGGCCGAGCTTGCTCGGCCCGCACGGGCCGGCCAAGGCCGGCCCCTGCATGTCAGGTGAACGAAGAAGCGAGGTCTCAGATATGTCCACAACACGACGTGACTTCATAAAGGTGGCGGGAGCCGGCGCCGCGGGCATCGCGCTCACGCCATCGGCGGCGAGCTACGCCGCGATCCAGGGATCGAACAGCCGCGTCCGCGTCGGCATCGTCGGGTTTTCCGATCGCTGCCGCGGCGCGCTCATCCCCGCGTTCCTGAAGAACGCGGAGGCGCTGAACTTCGAGATCGTCGCGGTCTCGGATATCTGGAGCCGCCGGCGCGACGAAGGCGCCGCCTACGTCGAGAAGCTCACCGGCAAGAAGCCGGTGACCTGCCGCAACAACGACGAGCTCTACGACCGCAAGGACGTCGACGCGGTGATCGTCGCCACCGCCGACTTCCAGCACGCGCTGCACGGCGTCGAGGCGGTGAAGGCCGGGCGCGACGCCTACGTCGAGAAGCCCCTCGCCAACACGATGGCCGACGCGCGTGCCATCCGTCAGGCGGTGCGCGAGACGAAGAAGATCGTGCAGATCGGCACGCAGCGCCGCAGCTCGACGAAATACCAGCAGGCCTACGAGTACCTGAAGTCGGGCCAGTTCGGCGATCTCGTGATGGCGGAGATGACGTGGAACGTCAACCAGCCGGGACGCTGGCGCCGGCCGAAGCTCGTGCCGGAGCTGCGCGAGCAGGACACGGACTGGAAGCGGTACCTCCTGAACCGGCCGTTCGAGCCGTTCGACGCAAGGAAGTACCTCGAGTTCCGGTTGTTCTGGCCGTACTCGTCGGGCATCCCCGATCAGTGGCTCGTGCACCAGATCGACACCGTCCACTGGTTCACCGGCCTGCCCCGCCCGCGCAGCGTCGTCGCCAACGGCGGCATCTATCTGTGGAAGGACGGCCGCCGCAACTTCGACACGATGACGGCGGTGTTCGACTACGGCCCGCTCAACGACATGACGAAGGGGTTCCAGGTGCTCTACACGTCGCGGCAGACGAACGCGGCGGGCGACGTCAAGGAGCTGTACTTCTCGAACGGCGGCACGCTGAACCTCGACACCGGCAAGATCACGCCCGACGGAGGACTGCGGCCGAACTACGCGACGGCGATGGGCATGAAGCCGAATCTGCTCCCGGAAAAGTCGCTCGCCGAAGTGGCGAAGGTCGAGACGGCGGCCGACACCGGCGCCGACAACGACACGACGGCGAACATGCGCAACTGGATGGAGTGCGTGCGCAGCCGCAAGACCCCGAACGCCGATATCGAGGCCGGCTACAGCCACTCGGTCGCGCTGTGCATGACGATCGCCGCGCTGCACACGGGACAGCGCATCACGTTCGACGACCGCAAACAGGAAGTGATCATTGGAGGGCGAGATGTTTCGACGACTGCGGCTCGGTAGCCGTGTTCTCATGGCCGGGGCGCTCGTCGCGCTGCCGGCGCTCGTCGCCGCGCAGAAGGCGCCGCGCATCGACATCAAGGCGAACGAGTCGGCGCGCCGTATCGACGTCACCGTCGACGGCAAGCCGTTCACTTCGTACATCTACCCGGAGACGCTGAAGAAGCCGTCTTTGTGGCCGATCCGCTCGGCGAAAGGGACGCTCATCACCCGCGGGTTTCCGATGGAGCCGCGGTCGCGCGAGCGCACCGACCATCCGCACCAGGTCGGCCTCTGGTTCAACCACGGCGACGTGAACGGCTTCGATTTCTGGGGTCATTCGGAGGCGACCAGGCCCGATCAGAAGCCGAAGATGGGGACGATCGTCCATCGCAAGGTCGGCAAGATCCAGAACGGCGAGGGACACGCGGAGCTGAACACCGAGTCCGACTGGGTCGCGGGCGACGGGACGACGCTGCTGCGCGAGCAGACGCGGTTCGTCTTCCGCGCGGGCACGGACGTCCGCACGATCGATCGCATCGCGACGCTGACGGCGCTCGACAAGAAAGTCGTGTTCAACGACACGAAGGAGGGCGTGTTCGGCCTGCGCGTCGCGCGCGCGCTGGAGCACCCGGCGGAGAAGCCCGAAGTATTTCTCGACGCGTCCGGCCAGGCGACCAAGGTCCCGGTGCTCGACAACACGGGCGTGACCGGCTCCTACACCAGCGTCGACGGCATCAAGGGCGAGAAGGTGTGGGGCACGCGCGGCCGGTGGATGATGCTCGGCGGCACGGTTGACGGCGAACCGGTGACGGTGGCGATCATCGACCATCCGTCGAACCCCGGCTACCCGACGCACTGGCACGCGCGCGGCTATGGGCTGTTCGCCGCGAACATGCTCGGCCGCAGCGCCTTCCCGAACGAGAAGGAGAAGTTCAACTTCACGCTCGAGCCGGGCAAATCGGCGACGTTCCGCTACCGCGTCGTGATCTTCAGCGGTGCCGCGACGCCGGCGAAGGTGGAAGCGGAGTACAAGGCGTTCGCCTCCGGCTCGTAACCGATCCGCGATCAGCGATCAGCGATCGGCGATCAGCGATCAGCGATCAGCGGACAGCGGACAGCGACATGCGCATCGGCATCGTCGGCGCCGGGAACATCAGCGAGACGCACGCGCGCGCTGCGCAGGCGATTCCCGGCGTCGCGATCGCCGCCGTCTACGGCGACAACAAGGAGAAGGCCGTCCGCCTGGCCGAACGGTTCGGCGCGACGGCCTACGACGACTACGACCGGTTCCTCTCTCACCGGCCGCTCGACATCGTGGCGATCGGGAGTCCGTCGGGCTGCCACGCCGACCAGGGGATCGCGGTCGCGCGACGCGGTCTTCACGTCCTCGTCGAAAAACCGCTCGACATCACCACCGAACGCGTCGACGCGCTCATCGAGGCCGCGGACACAGCGGGCGTCAAGCTGGGCGTCTTCTTCCAGGATCGACTGCGTCCGGCGGTCGCGCAGATCAAGTCGCTCGTCGAGAGCGGCCGCCTCGGATCGCCGGTGCTGATCACGGGCCACGTCAAGTGGCACCGTCCTCCGGAGTATTACGCGACGTCGCGCTGGCGCGGCACGTGGACGCTCGACGGCGGCGGATCGCTCATGAACCAGGGGATCCACACCGTCGACCTGATGCAGTGGCTCTTCGGCCCCGTGGACCGCGTCTACGGCGTGACCGCGACGCGTCTGCACCGGATCGAGGTGGAGGACACGGCGGCCGCCGTGCTGCAGTTCGCCAGCGGCGCCATCGGCACGATCGAGTCGGCGACTTCCGCGTTTCCCGGCTTTGCAAGACGGCTCGAAGTGACCGGCACGGAGGGCACCGCCATTCTCGAGCACGACCGCCTCGATCGCGTCGACCTCCGCTCGGGCGAGCGTATCGAGTGCGCGGACGCAGGCGACACGACCGCGAGCGCGACGACGGCAGTGGTCTCAGACGCCACCGCGCACCAGCGCGTGCTCGAGGATTTCATCCGCGCGATCGAGACGAACAGCCGCCCCGCGTGCGACGGCGCCGAAGGGCGCAAGAGCGTCGCGCTCGTGCAGGCGATCTACGAATCCGCGCGGACGAAGACCCCCGTGATGCCGTGATCCGAGAGCAGCAGGGCGTCGTCTGCAAAACCTCCATCCCCGGTTCAAATCCGGGCGGCTCCAAGAATTCCCGAAGACATTTAGAAACTGACTGTCAGGGGGGGACCGCGATCGGGTTCCACTGTGCCCGAATTGTGCCCGACTTCGCCGCTGCGCGGCTTCGTCGCTCGGTGTCGTCCGCGAGGCGGCACGGTCAGCATCGCCGATCCGCCGTCCAGTTCAGCGGCTTGACGGGGACAACTCAGATCCGACGTTGTCCCCCCTTTGTCCCCGTCAAGCCGGCAGAGTCGTGAGAACGTTCGGCATCTCCCTGCCTGCGCAGCTGGACGCCGGGGCCTGCCTGTCAGTGCCGTGGAGAACGCGCTGAGGACGCTGCCGTGCGCGCCGAAGCGGCTGCCCTAGTGCTCGAGCGTGTCCGCTTCAGGGATCAGCGCATCTTGAGTTGCGCCCGCACGCCGCCGGTGGCGTTCTGCCGCGTGTAGAGTGCCGCGTAGAATCGTCCCTCGCGCAGCCGCGCGTGCTCGGCAGGCCGGACGTAGATTGATCCGGACCGATTCGCTTCTCCACGTCCAAGCAGTTGATACACCGCACCGCCGTGCTCGCCCGCGGCACCGCGATGAATCCACGCTGCGATCACGTCCGCAGGGTCAACACCCTTCGCGGCCGCGTCGTACTTCAGCTCGCCCGTCGTGCGATCGAACGTGAAGCGCACCGCGAGTGACGGCGAGGCTCCGGGCTTTGCCGTCGCGGTCGTCTCGAACGTGACCGGCGGCGGGGCGGCGCGGCCTTCCAGCGCCGGCGTGCTGAACGGCGGACGGCGGATCGACTCGTGCTGCTCGAAGGCGTAGCCGAGCGCGAGCAGGCGCGGCTCGGTAAACGCGTTGCCGAGCAGTTCGACCGCGCTCGGCAGCCCGTCGTCCGTGAAGCCCGCCGGCATGGCGAGTGCCGGCAGTCCTGACGCCGCGCTCAACTGGCAAGTGCTTCCTCCCTGCGGTTCGCCAATCAACGCCGGCTTGCGCCGCATCGTCGGATACGCCAGCGCGTCGAGCCGATGCTCCTCGATCGCGGCGACAACCGCAGCGCGCACTGCCTCGCGCTTGATCTTGGCGCGGCGGTACTGCTCGCTCTCCCGCTCCTTCGCCGCGTTGCGGCGGCGCATCGAGGCTTCGACCGCTGTGTGGTGGAGACCGCGGTCGAGAATCTCGCCGAGCGACTTCACCGGCGCGTCCGGCACGGTCGCGAGGTATTCGTCCAGGTCGAACTTGAACTCCATGTCGATCACGCCGCTGTTGCGCAGGAGGTCGTCGAGCCCTGGCACGGAGACGTCGACCACCTCGGCGCCACGCTTCTTCATCTCGTCGAGCGCGCGGCGCACGATCGTGCCCGCCTCGTTGTCCTCGGGCGCCGTGCCGAACATCGACGCCAGCAGCCCGATGCGCGCGCCTGTCAGCGCGTCGGCGCTCAACGCAGCACGGTAGCTTTTCGGCCGCTTGCCGTCGCCGACTGAGGTCGTCGAGTCTGCGGGATCGGAGGCTACCGTCGCGTCCAGCAGGATCGCGAGGTCCGTGATGGTGCGCGCGAGCGGACCGGCGACGTCCTGCGTGTGCGACAGCGGGACGACCCCATCGCGGCTGGCGAGGCCGAAGCTGCCGCGAAGGCCGACGAGCGCGTTGTGCGATGCGGGGATCCGTATGGACCCGCACGTGTCGCTGCCGAGGCCTGCCGCCGCGAAATTCGCGGCGACGGCCGCGCCCGTGCCGCCGCTGGAGCCGCCGGGATTGCGCATCAGGTCGTAAGGGTTTCGGGTCTGGCCGGCGGCGGATCCGATCGTCGTGATCCCCGATGCGAGCTCGTGGAGATTGGTCTTGCCGACGATGACGGCGCCGGCTTCGCGGAGCTTCCTCACCTGAAACGCGTCGTCTTTTGGATGCAGGGTCACGAACGCGAGGGTGCCGGCCGTGGTGGGCAGCCCGGCGAAATCGAAGTTGTCCTTGATCACGACCGGGATTCCGTGCAGCGGCCCGCGCGGCCCCCGGTCGGTCCGCTCGCGATCGAGCGCCGCCGCCTCGTCCAGCGCGCGTGGGTTGAGCGCGACCATGGCGTTGATCCGCGGCCCGCGGCTGTCGTAGGCGTCGATGCGCGCCAGGTAGATCTGGACCAGTTCGCGAGACGTGACGGCTTTCTTCTGCATCGCCTCCTGAAGCTGGAGGATCGATTTCTCCATGACGTCGAAGCGGTCGCCGGGCCAGGGCGCCGGTTGCTCCGCGGCGTCAAGCGCGATTGCGGCGAGCAGCGCCGCCGCCATCAATGGGGCTTTGATTTTTGGCATCGAGCCGGTTTCCTTCAGGACGGTGACTATAACGGTGCGAGGAGCGGTCCCGGACTCAGGACGCGATGACCCGGGACCCGGGACTAGGGATCCGGGACCAGGGACTAGGGACCAGGGACTGGGGACCAGGGACTAGGATATCCGACTTGACTGGTCGGATATCCCCGGATACGCTTGAAAACGCGATTAGTCGCAGTTTGCTGCTTGGCGGAACTGAAGTTCCGCCCTACGGCTGAACGACCTCCTCCACGACGCGACACGGACTCATGCTGCAGGCATTCGTCATCACCTTGCGGGAAGGCCTCGAGGCGTTTCTGATCATCGCGATCAGCCTCGCCTACCTGAAGAAGACCGGCCGGACGGCGCTCGTTCCGGCCGTCCACTGGGGCATCGGCGCATCGGTGCTGCTCAGCATCGGCGCCGGCGTACTGTTCTCGCGCGCCGCCAACAAGGCGCTGTGGGAAGGCGTGCTGGCTGTGGTCGCGGCCGTGCTCGTCGCCAGCCTGACGGTGCACATGTGGCGCGCCGGCCGGCGCATGAAGACCGAAATCGAAGACCGGCTCGAGGCGTCGTCGGTGCGCACCGGCAGAGCCGCGTTCCTCGGCGTCTTCGGCTTCACGCTGCTGATGATCACGCGCGAGGGGATGGAGACCGCGCTGCTGATGAACGCGCTGCTGTTCCAGGTCCGCTCGGTGCAGATCGTTTCGGGCGCCGTCGGCGGGCTCCTGATCGCGGCGTCCGTCGCGTGGCTGTGGTCGCGCTACGGCCACCGCGTGAATCTCGGACGCTTCTTCCAGGTCACCGCGGTCTTCCTCTTCGTCTTCGTATTCCAGTTGCTGATCTACGGCTTCCACGAGCTGACCGAGGCGAACATCTTCGCCAACAGCGGACCGCTGCACGACGCCACGGAGCCGTACGGGCCCGACGGCGTTTACGGCCAGTACCTCACGTACCTGCTCGTCCTGCTGCCGCTGGGGTGGCTGGCGATCTCCCGCTTGACGAGCCGCGGCACGCAGCACCGTCGCGACGCCGCCGCTCACACGTAAACCGGAGCGGTACAATGTGCCGCCAATGCAGGACCTCACCTCCGGCTCGATCACGCGGCATCTGCTGAAGACCGCCGGCTACATGCTCGTGACGATGGTCTTCCAGACGCTGTACTTCCTCATCGATCTCTACTGGGTCGGCCGGCTGGGAAAAGAGGCGGTCGCCGCCGTCGGCGTGGCCGGCAATCTCACCTTCATCGTCGTCGCGCTCACGCAGATGCTCGGTGTCGGCACGACGACGCTCGTCGCGCACGCGGTGGGACGCCAGGATCGCGATCGCGCGGTGTCGGTCTTCAATCAATCGCAGGTGCTGGCGGTCGTTGCCGGCGTGCTGTTCCTGCTCGCGTCGACGGTGCTGCGCGACCCGTACGTCCGCGTCCTGAGCGCCGACGCGCAGACCGCCGCGCTCGCGTCCGACTATCTCAAATGGTTCCTTCCGGCGATGGCGCTGCAGTTCGCGGTCGCCGGCATGGCGGCGGCGCTGCGAGGGACGGGCAATTTCAGGCCGGGCATGGTCGTGCAGACAGCTGCCGTGATCCTGAACATGGTCCTCGCGCCGTTTCTGATCTTCGGCTGGGTGACGGGCCGTCCGTTCGGCGTGGCCGGCGCGGCGATCGCCTCGCTGATTGCCGTCGCCGCGAGCACCGTCTGGCTGTCGCTGTACCTCGTGCGCGTCAGCACGTATCTGCGCCTGGATCCGGCGAGCTGGCGGCCCGACCTGAAGCTATGGGGTCAGATGCTGAAGATCGGCCTGCCTCCGGGCACAGAGTTCGCACTGCTCGCGCTGTACCTGGTCGTGGTCTACACCGTCAGCCGTCCCTTCGGCGCCGCCGCGCAGGCGGGATTCGGCATCGGCATGCGGCTCGTGCAGGCCGGCTTCATGCCGGTCGTCGCGCTGGGATTCGCGGTCGCGCCGGTTGCAGGCCAGAACTTCGGCGCGGCGCACCCGAGTCGAGTCAGGGATACGTTCAGGACGGCGGTCGTCCTCGCGACCGCCATCATGATCGCGTTCGCGATCGTCTGCAATGTGTTCGGCGCCGGCATGATCCGCGTGTTTTCGAACGACGCCGAAGTGATCGCGGTCGCGATCGATTATCTGACCATCGTATCGTGGACGTTCGCCGCGTCCGGCATCATCTACGTCGGCTCGAGCATGTTCCAGGCGATGGGCAACACGATCCCGCCGCTCGTGGCGTCGGTGCTCAGGATCGTGTCGGTCGCAGTGCCCGCGTTGTGGCTCGCGAGGCGTCCGGACTTTCAGCTCCGCTGGATCTGGTATCTCTCGGCGGCGTCGATTCTCTTCCAGCTCGCGCTGAACCTCGTGCTCCTGTATCGCGAGTTCCGCCTGCGGCTCGCGTTCACCGCGCAGCCGCAGGAGGCTGCTTGATCTCGATCCGCGCGCGTCCCTCGCCGCTGCACGGCTGCTGCGCTTTCGCGACGATGTCGTAGGTTCCGGCCTTCAGGTACTTGTGAGGGACCTTCGCGGGCAGCGTCACGTCGTGCTTTTCGCTCTGGCCGTCGCCGAAGTCGATCACCACGGCGCACGTGCCCTTGCCGTCGATCGTGACGACGATTTCCGGCGCGGTTGCCGAGGCGAGCTCCACGTTGATCCGCCAGATGCCGCGCTCGATCGCCCGGATGTCGATCCGCGCCCGGGCCACGCCTTCGCACGGCGCTTCCGGCGTCGCGACGACGTCGTAGGCACGGTCGGCGGCGTAGTTGTGCCGCATGTGCGCCGGCAGTGCGTCCGTTCGCTTCTCGCTCTGGCCGTCGCCGTAATCGATCGTGTAGGTGCACCGCCCGCTGCCGAGCAGCGAGATGTGAATGCCGCCGCCTTCCTCGACCGTCGCCGGCCGGAATTCGATGCGGGTGATGCGCGCCTGGGGAGAGTCTTGCGCGTCCAGGGTGGTCGGGGTGCGTGCCGCGCCTGCGGCGCCGAGCAACGCAATCAACATCGCACCTTCAAGAAGCTGAACGGTTCGCATAGGGTTGACTGGTGCGAGTTCAATGCCACAGCGCGGCACAACGGCTGAGCGCCGGACCGACTGAGCACCGACCCACCTTCGTTCACGCCGTGCATTCGCCTTCCTGTATCTCCGGCTGAAATTCCCGTTCATCGCCGAGGTCGATGAAATCCTCCGGCTGCGCTTGCGCGGGGAGCTCCAGGCCGGCGAGCGCGCGCTTCACCGCGTCGAGCTCGACGCGACGGAAGAATGCCAGCGCGGTCTCGCCGCGCCGCCGCGACGCCGTGTAGAGCGCCACGAGCCGCTCGACCGCTTCGGCGCATCGCCGCGCGGGAATCGCGCCGGCGAAGCGGCCGAACGTTGCCGAACCTTCCCTCGTGCCGCCGCCGACCATCACGAAGTAGTGCGGCGCGGGCCGGCCGCCGACCTTGCGCAGGCTTCCCTGGAAGCCGATGCCGGCGATGTGATGCTGGCCGCATCCGTTGGGGCAGCCGCTGATCCGGATGTCGAGGCCGGGCACCGCCTCGACGAGAGTGCGGCGGTCGTGCAGATGATCGGCGAGCACGCGGCCGAGACCGCGCGACTGCGTGACCGCGAGGCGGCACGACTCGGCTCCGGGGCAGCTCGTGACGTCGGCGAGCGTGCCCGCTCCCGGGCGGGACAGCCCGGCGGCGGCCAGGCTTCGGTACAGCCGTTCGACCTTCGTCGTTCGCACCCACCGGAACATCAGGTTCTGATCCGACATCACGCGGACGACGCCGTCGGCGTAGGCGGCGGCGAGATCGGCGGCAAGCCGCATCTGCGCGGCGGTGAGGTCGCCAAGCAGTGTGGCGGCAATGACGACGGCAAAGCCCGGCTGCTTCTGCCGCCGGACGTTCGTCGATGCCCAGCGCGCGAACTCCGTCCGCGCCGGGTCGATCTGCGGCTGCACCATCGGCAGCAGGCCCGGCCCTCGCACGCGCGATGTGGCGGCGCGCGCGGCGATGTCCACGAGCGACGGCTCCAATCCACCCAGTGCATCGTTTGGCGCTTCTTCGACCGGTGGATTGTCGGGGTCGAACGGCAGTCGCGCGCTGGCCAGCGCCTGCGCCCGGGCGAACTCCACATCCACTTCCACGCGGAAGCGCTCCCATCCGAGCGTCTTCAAGAGGAACTTCAGGCGATTGCGCTGTTTGTGCTTGTAGTCGCCGAGCCGGTGGAACACGCGGATCACCGCCTCGGCGAGGTCGAGGATGTCGGCGGCGGGCAGGAACTCGTAGAGCACCTGGCCGGCTCGCGGCATCGTGGAGGTGCCGCCCGCGACCGTCACGCGGAACCCGTGCACCGGCCGGCCGCCGCGTATCTCGATGCGCGCGTGAAGGCCGATGTCGTTGATCGCGGCGGCGATGTGATCCTCGGGGCAGCCCTCGAACGCGATCTTGAACTTTCGCGGCAGCGAAGCGCTCAGCGGATGCCGCAGCAGATAGCGCGTCAGCGCTTCCGCGTAGGGCGTGACGTCGAACGCCTCACCGGCCGCGACGCCGGCGTACGGGCACGCCGTGATGTTGCGAACGGAGTTGCCGCACGCCTCGCGCGTCGTCAACCCGGCTTCCGCGAGTCGCCGCATCGCCGGCTCGACGTCGTGCAGCCTGACGAAGTGAAACTGCACGTTCTGCCGCGTCGTGATGTGCCCGAAGCCGCGTGAGTACCATTCGGCGACGTCCGCGAGCGCCTCGAGCTGCGCGCCGGTGAGAATGCCCTGCGGGATCTTCACCCGCAGCATCTGCGCGTCGTCGGCCTGCCGCTGTGCGTAGGTGCCGCGAACGAGCCGGAACGCCCGCCACTCGTCCGCGCTGATGTCGCCGCGCTCGAAGCGATTGAGCACGGTGACGAACTCGTCGATCTCCGCTTCGTCAGCGAACGAGAGCCGCGCGCGGCCGAGCGTCTCGCCGCGATCGATGGACGCCATGATCGTTCTCCTCGTCGTGTGTGGCGCCACTGACGTTGCGCCCTACAGGCGTGTGTGTGTTCCACCCGTTTCTGCCTTCAGCCGTTGGGCGCAACTTCAGTTGCGCCTCGCGGGACGCCAGAATCGCTCGCAACCGGACGACGTCGCCGATGACGATGGTACCGGGGGGGCCGGTGTCCTCGAACGGCAATCCAGCGCAGATGTCGGCGAGCGACGACGTCCACGTGCTGCCGCTTTCCGTGGACGCGCCAACGACGACGGCGACAGGCGTGGACGGCATCCAGCCGCGCTCGACGAGCAGCTTCGCGATCGAATCGATACGACCCAGTCCCATCAGGACGACGATGGTCGCGCTCGCCGGTGCGACGCTTTCGAGCAGCGGCCGGTATGCCTCCTCGGCGTGCCCGGAGACCACCAGAAAGCCAGTGCTGATGCCGCGATGCGTCACCGGAACGCCCGCGAGCGCAGGCGCCGCGATCGCGGAGCTGATGCCGGGGACGATCTCGAACGGCACGCCCGCGGCGACGAGCGCGAGGGCCTCTTCGCCGCCTCGCCCGAACACGAACGGGTCGCCGCCCTTCAGCCGGACGACCGCAAGTCCTCTGCGCGCCGCGCGAATCATCAAGCGGTTGATCGCGTCCTGCGGCATCGCATGACGCCCGGCGCGCTTGCCGACGAACACCCGCTTCGCGCGCGGCGCCAGGTCGAGCGCGCGCAGATCGACGAGCGCGTCGTAGAAGACGACGTCTGCGCCGGCGAGGCGCTTCGTTGCGCGAACCGTCAGCAGTTCCGGATCGCCAGGTCCTGCGCCGATGAGTGCGACTGATCCCATGTGCATGTGACGTTCGACCTTCGAACATTCAGTCAATGCTGAATGCCGGATGCTGAATGCCTCCGTTCCTCCGTCCCTTCACATGCAGCATTTGGCATTCGGCATTCAGCATTGACGTCCCGCGCCATACAGCGAGATCAATGCTTCCAGTAACAACGGTCGCCGTCGTTCCATCGGCACGCCGTCGGCGATCCACCGCTGTCGCGTGTCCCGTGCCGTCTGCAGCCACTCATCGAGATCCGCCGGCAGCAGTGCGTCCAGTCCCTGGCGCAGCAGTCCGGCGAGTGCCGGAGCGGCGCCATCGGTCGAGATTGCGATCGTCACGCCGCCGCGCCGCAGCACGCCGCCGAGATACGCGCTCGCGTTCTGCACGTCGTCCACGGCGTTGACGAACACGCAGCGGGGCTCCGCGCTGAGCGCCACTTGCCGGTTCACTTCAGGAGTCGCCGCCGCGACGACGAGCCATGCGCCGTCGAGATCGCCGGCGGCGAAGCACCGCCGCTCGATCGTCACGGGCGCCGCAGCGATCTCGTCGCGGACCTCGGGCGCAACGACGGTGACCTGTGCCCCGGTGTCGAGGAGCCCCCGCAGCTTGGCCGCCGCGACACGCCCGCCGCCGACGAGTAGCGCGCGGCGTCCGGCGAGTTTCAGAAACACCGGAAACAATTCAGCATTCGGCATTCGGCATTCAGCATTGACCACGGAAAAAAGAAAAAGCCCGGCAAGCCAGATGGCCTGCCGGGCGGGTGCTTCGATCGAGATCCGGTTAACGGCTTACGTCAACGCATGCAGCAACACCCCGCCACGACGGCCCCCAAGGCCACCGGACAACAACAGGCGGAGGTGCTTGCCGGAACGCGTGTCACTGGAGCTGAGGGTATCGGCCGAAACGCGGCCTGTCAAGCATCAACCCGCGCCCCATTAGCAGCATTGATGCTTTGCGCAAGAAAATTTCATAGAGGAATTGCCTAGAGGCGGCTCTATACTGCCGTCAATGCAGCGGCGCCTGACCACCATTTCGACCATTAATACGCGCACCCGGATTATCCGGGGCGCGAAGGCTGGTGGTTCATCCGCAATGGCTTCATAGCACTTTAGGAAAAGCGAACTTGCAGAACCCGCCGGCCTGACCAGCCGGCGGGTTTTTTTTTGGCTTTGCGGGGAGGAAATCGTGGTGGTGCTGAAGTTCGGCGGAACGTCGGTGGCGGATGCGCAGCCGATCGTCAGGGCCGCGGAGATCGTCGCGAGAGGGCAGGGGCCGCGGCTGGTCGTCGTGTCCGCGCTCGCCGGCGTGACGGATCGACTGCTGCAGATCGTCGAGTTCGCCAGGAGTGGCCGCCTCGAAAGCGCGCTCGCCCTCGTCGGCCGCGTTCGGCAACGGCACCTCGACCTGATCCAGGCGCTGCTGCCCGGCAGCAACCACGCGCTGATGGAATTCGTCGACGCCGCCTGCAGCGAGCTCGACGCCATCGTCCGCGCAGCCGTCGTGCTGCGCGACGTCTCTCCCCTGACGCGCGATGCCGTCTGCGCCGCCGGCGAGGTGATGAGCAGCCGCATCGTCGCGGCCGCGTTCGAGCAGCTCGGCGTTCCCGCGGCGTGGGTTGACGCACGTGATGTCGTCGTGACCGACGGCCACCATGGCGAGGCCGCGCCGACCATGCGAGAGACGGCGGCGCGCGCGGCGCTTCACGTCACCCCGCTCGTGGACGCCGGGAGGGTGCCGGTCGTCGGCGGCTACGTCGGCGCAACGCTGGACGGCGCGACGACGACGCTCGGCCGCGGCGGCTCGGACTACAGCGCCGCGATCCTGGGTGCATGTCTCGGCGCGCGCGAGATCCAGATCTGGATCGACGTCGACGGCCTCCTCGCCGCCGATCCGCGCATCGTTTCCGATCCTCACCAGGTTCCCCAGCTCACGTTCGCCGAGGCCCGCGAGCTCGCGTACTTCGGCGCGAAGGTCCTGCACCCTTCGACGCTCGAACCGGCGGTCGAGCGCGGCATTCCGGTCCGCATCCTCAACTCACGGCGGCCGGAGGGCGCCGGCACGCTCGTGAACGGCTCGACGTCGCGCGCCCAGGACACGCCCGCCGCGCTCGCGTGCAAGCGGGCGATCGCCGTCGTCGAGGCGGCGCCGCGCGACCGCCAGCGGCCGGCGACGTTCGTGCGCGAGGTGTTTCAGGCGTTCGAGGACGCGAGGCTGCATCCGTGCGTCACGACGGTCTCGGATGCCGTCGTGGTCGCAGCGTTCGACGACGAGGCGCGGGCGCGTGCTGCCGCCGCGGCGCTGTCGGACGCCGCGATGGTGACGGTGCGCGGCGAGCTCGCGTTGCTCGCGGCGGTGGGTGAAGGCCTCGGCTCGGCGCCGCGTCTGGCGGCGAACCTGCTGTCGGCACTCGACGGCCTGGCGGTGCATGCCGTCGCCCAGCCGCCGGCGGGCCGCTCGATCACGATGCTCGTCGACGACGCGGATGTCGCCGACGCGATGCAGCGCGTCTACGACCAGTTCTTCCCGCCGGCCGCGCCACGCCAGGCCGACGAAGTCGCAGGAGTCGTGTCATGAGCGCCCACGCCGTCGATCTTGCCGCTCGGGTTCCGCTGTCGGCGACCGCCGTCCGGCCGCGTTCCGTCGCGCTGTGCGGGTTCGGCACCGTCGGCCAGTCGGTCGCGCGGATTCTCTGTTCCGGCCGCCATCCCGAGCTGCGCCTCACACACATCTTGAACCGCAACGTCAGCCGGCGGCGGGCGGACTGGGTCCCTCGGTCCGTCGCCTGGCTCGAGGACATCGAGGACGTGTTCGCGAGCGGCGCGGACGTGCTCGTCGAGGTGATTGGCGGGCGCGAGCCGGCCCGCTCGTGGATCCGCCGAGCGCTGGAATCCGGACGGTCGGTCGTGACGGCGAACAAGCAGGTGGTGGCCGAGTTCGGCCCCGAGCTGTTTCAGGCGGCGCGGCGCATGCAGCAGGCGCTCGGGTTCGAGGCTGCCGTCGCGGGAGGCGTGCCGGTCATCCAGGCGATCGGCGCCGGACTTGCGGGTGACGAGCTCGTGTCGGTCGCCGGTGTCCTGAACGGCACCTCAAACTACATCTTGAGCCGCATGGAAGAAACGGGCGCGCGCTTCGAGGCCGCGCTGGACGAAGCGCGTACGCTCGGATATGCCGAGGCCGACCCATCCGCCGACGTCGATGGACTCGATGCACGGGCGAAGCTCGCGATCCTGTCGATGGTCGCTCTCGGCACGCGGCTGACGCCGGATCACATCGCCGCGCGGACGATCCGGGGGATAGGTCCTGTCGATTTCGCGCACGCACGACGCTGCGGCGGCACGATCCGCCAAATTGCGGCGGTCGCACCGTCGCCGCATCACGACGGCTGCGTCACAGCCCGCGTCGGCCCGGCCATCGTGCCCTCGCACTCGCCGTTCGCGCGCGCGACTGGCAGCACGAACGTGGTCGTCGTCCGCGGACTGTTCGGGGGGGACACGGTGTATTCGGGATTCGGTGCCGGAGGCGATCCGACGGCGGTTGCGATCGTTTCGGATCTGCTCGCCATCGCGCGAGGGTCGGGGTCGCGCGTGCCGTCGGCATTCAGCGTGCCGCGGCGGGTGCGGGACGCCGTCTGCGCTCCGCACTACGTCCGCGTCCGGCTGCGCGATGCGCAGCGCCGGCGATGCGTCCTGGACATGTTGGCTGGCGGCGACCGCCGTGTGACGGTGCTGGAGGCGGGTGCCGGCGCGTCGAGCGCCGCCGACGAGCTTGCCTGCATCGTCGAGACGTGTTCCTCGACGCTCGTCGAGGCGGCAATCGCCGGTTGCTCGGAGCACCTCACCGTCGGCGCTCCAGTCATCTGTCTGCCGTTGTTGTTCAAGGACGACGAATGAGGTCGTAGGGCCGGTCGATTCGATAGACGAACGCCTCGCGGCCGCTCGTGTCCGTTCTGGTACCGACGCGCACTCCGCCGATCTTCTCCATGGCGCGCTGCGACCGGAAATTCCGCGTTCCGACGATGAACACGGCGTGGTCGACGAACCGGAACGCGTGCTGCAGCATCAGGCGCTTCATCTCGGCGTTGTGCGCGCCTCCCCAGTACGAGCGCGCGAGAAACGTCCAGCCGATCTCGATTTCGCTCTTCGCTTCGTCGTAGCGATCGAACCGTGTGGAACCGATGATCCGCCCGTTGCGGGTGTCGACGATGGCGAAGGCGCCTCCGGATGCCATCGCCTCGCGGAAGAACGTCCTGAACACGTCTTCCTTGTAGCGGTCGCTGGACGGATGCTGCTCCCAGATGAGCGGATCGGACGCGACGGCAAAGAGCTCGTCGAAGTCGGCATCGCGCAATGGGCGCAGCTCCAGGAATTCGCCGCGCAGGACGGGCTGTAGATCGAAGCGCATCGATCGATTCGTCGCCCCGAAGTCTTGGATTACGAGTCGACCGCTTCTGAGGCGGGCTGCGGCGCGGGCACGACCTGGCGCAGCGGCGGGGCAGTGGGCGCGAGCTTCAGCTTCGGCCGGATGCGCTCGAGCGTCTGCATCATCTCCTGCACCGCGCGCGGCACGCGGTTCGAGCGGAGATGGACCCAGCCGGTCTCGCGGAACAGCGGCTGGCCGGTGATGCGGGCGCAGAACAGGTAGCCGGCACGCACCTCGCGAGCCACCGCCTGATACGGCAGGATCGCGATGCCCATCCCGATCCGCACCAGCGCCTTGATGATCTCGACGTTCTCGGTCTCGGTCACGACCTTCGGCTCGATCTGCTCGCGCTGGAAGAAGTCGTCGATCGAACGGCGCGTGTTGGACCCGGATTCGAAGAGCACGAACGGCTGCCGCACGAGATCGGTCGGCGACACCTGCTTGCGGCGCGCGAGCGCATGCTGCGGCGCCATGGCCACCATCAGCTCCTCGCGCATCACCGGGACGGTCACGAGGTTCGGATCGTCGACCGGCAGCGTCAGCAACCCGAGGTCCGCGGCGCCCGACCGCAGGCGTCGAATCAGACGCGGCGTCGCGCCCGGCGTGACGCGCACTTCGACGTTCGGATGAATGCGCCGGTATTCCTTCAGCAGCGCCGGCAGCACGTAGAGGCATACCGTCATGCCCCCGACGATCCGCAGCGTTCCGTTCAACGTCGTCTGGCTCTCGACGATGCCGGCGCGCGTTTCGGCGATGTCGTCGATGACACGCTGGCTCAGACGCAGCAGCGTCGCGCCCGTTGGCGTGATGCGGATCTTGCGGCCGATGCGCAGGAACAGCTGTTCGTTGAGCTCGTCTTCGAGGAGGAGAATCTGCCGGCTGACGGCGGATTGCGAGAGGTGCAGCTGGCGGCCGGCGCTCGTGAAGGATCCGGACTCGGCGACCGCCCGCAGGATTTCCAGTTGCCGCAGGTCCATTCGCTACTGTACGGACCCGGCCAGTGATAAGTCAAATTGATATATCGAATCTTTATATAACCCGTTCGAAGCGGATCGCGGTTCCCGACACGCGCGCGAAATACGACTGCACGGCAACGCCGGGGGCGAGCTTCGCCACGGCGGCGCCGGCTTTGACCAGATCGGCGCGCTGCTCGTGCTCGATGCGGTCGACCGCGACGCCAAGCCGATGCGCGTAGTAGGCACAGCCCTCGTGCGCGACGAGGACAACGGTGCGGATATCGTGTACTTCCACCAGAAACCTCACCTGCTCTTCGACGCCGCGCGCGTCCCAGAGCGCCAGCAGCCTGCTCGAGAGCGCCACCGGGCCGCCCGGGCACACCAGGCGGTCGTAGCGTGGGAAGCCAGCGCCGTGATGGAGGAACTCGTCCACCTGGTCGCCGATGCGGCCGTCGGAGCAGTACATCGCCGCGGCGTAGATGCGCTCGGCGCGATACGGCGTCGGGCTCACGTACATGCGTCACCTCGCACGGAAAAGTAATATGGTGGGCACATGATCCACCTTCTTGCCATTGCTGCGGCCGTGATCTGGGCCGTTCAGGATCCCGCCTCCGTCATTCCGCTCTGGCCCGAGGGGGTGCCCACCGCGAAGGCCGGCGAGGAGCGGATGGAGAACAACCGCATCTCCAACGTCCATGTGCCGACGCTCACCCACTTTCCCGCCGCGGGCGGCCGTTCCGACGAGGCCGCGGTGATCATTTGTCCTGGCGGCGGATACCGGCTGCTCGCCTGGAGCCACGAAGGGATCGATGTCGCCCGCCGCCTGAACGCGATGGGCGTGTCGGCGTTCATCCTCAAATACCGGCTCGCCGAGTACGGCCATCCGGCGCCGTTGCAGGACGTGCTGCGCGCGGTCCGGACCGTGCGCTCGCGCGCCGCCGAATTCGGCGTCTCGCCGCAGCGCATCGGCGTGATCGGCTTCTCCGCAGGCGGCCACGTGACGGCCACGGCGGCGACGCTCTTCGACGCGCCGGAAGGGCGCACGGGCGCTCCGATCGACTCGGTCAGCGCGCGGCCGGACTTCGTCGCGCTGATCTACCCGGTCATCACGTTCAAGGGCCCGTTCGCGCATACGGGATCCCGGCGCAACCTGATTGGCGACAATCCGCCACCGGAGCAAATCGACCGGTTGTCAGCGGACCTGCAGGTGACGAAGAATACACCGCCGGCATTTCTCGTTCACACCGCGGAGGACAAGGGCGTGCCGCTCGAGAACAGCGTGCAGTTCTATCAGGCGATCCGCGCCGCCGGCGGAACCGCGGAAATGCATTTGTACGAAAGAGGAGCGCACGGCTTCGGTCTCGGCAACGGTCTCGGTCCGGCATCGGACTGGCCCGCGCGGCTCGAAGCGTGGATGCGCGCGCACCACTGGATTGACTAGTCGTCCATTCACCCGAGGATTCATACATGTCCGTCACCCTTGGCGTTGTCGTTGGCAATCGTGGCTTCTTTCCCGATCATCTCTGCGCAACCGGCCGTGCGGATGTCCTGACCGCGCTCGAGCGGGAAGGTATTCGCGCCGTCGCGCTGCCCGAGCACGCGACGAAGCACGGCGCGGTCGAGAGTCTCGAGGACGCGCGCAAGTGCGCGGACCTCTTTCGCGGCTACCGCGACGAGCTCGATGGCGTGCTCGTGACCCTTCCGAACTTCGGCGACGAGCGCGGCGTCGCGAACACGCTGCGCTGGGCGGAGCTCGGCGTCCCCGTCCTCGTTCACGCGTTCGCCGACGATGACGCGAAGATGAGCGTGCAGCACCGTCGCGACAGCTTCTGCGGGAAGATGTCGGTCTGCAACAACCTGCGCCAGTACGGCATCCCGTACTCGCTGACGGCGCTGCACACCGTCTCGCCGTCGAACCCGTCGTTCCGTCAGGATCTGCAGCGCTTCGCCGCGACCTGCCGCGTCGTGCAGCGGCTGAAGCACGCGCGCATCGGCGCGATCGGCGCCCGGCCCGCCGCATTCAACACCGTCCGCTACAGCGAGAAGCTGCTCGAGCAGGCGGGGATCACGGTCGAGACGCTCGATCTGTCGGAGCTGCTCGGGTGGGTCGGCAAGATGACCGACGCCGATCCTGTCGTCCAGGAGAAGCTCGCATCGATCGGCGGCTACACCAACGTCCGTACGATCCCGACCGCCGCGACGATGAAGATGGCGAAGCTGGGGGTCGCGATCGATCGCTGGATGAAGGAACGCGCGCTCAGCGCCACCGCCATCCAGTGCTGGACGGCACTCGAGGAGTTCTACGGCGTCGTGCCCTGCACGCTCATGAGCATGATGTCGAACTCGCTGCTGCCGAGCGCGTGCGAGACCGATATCGCCGGCCTCGTCGGCATGTTCGTGCTGCAGGCGGCGTCGGAGCAGCCGGCGGCGCTCCTCGACTGGAACAACAACTACGGCGAGGACCCGAACAAGGGGGTCGTCTTCCACTGCTCGAACCTGCCGAAGGCGTTCTTCACCGATCACCGTATGGACTACCAGGAGATCATCGCCGGCACGGTCGGCAAGGAGAACACCTACGGAACGATCGTCGGCCGCGTCGCAGCCGGACCGTTCACCTACTGTCGCGTCTCGACGGATGACAACCACGGCGCGATCCGCGCCTATGTCGGCGAGGGGCGGTTCACCGACGACAAGCTCGACACGTTCGGCGGCTACGGCGTCATCGAGGTGCCGCGCTTCCAGCACCTGCTCCAGTACATCTGCCGCGAGGGGTTCGAGCATCACGTCGCCGCCACACGCTCCACCGTGGCCGACGCCGTCGCCGATGCCTTGGCCACCTATCAGGGCTGGCAGCTCTATCGGCACTCCTAAGTCGATTGCCGATTGCCGAGCGTCGATTGCCGATTGACGCTATTGGCGATTAGGGATTGGGATTGGGGATTGGCGATTTGGATTGCCGATTGGGGATTGGTGATTGGATTGCCGATTGGGGATTGCCGATTGGGGATTGGTGATTGGGTTGTCGATCGGTGATTGATT
The DNA here is from genome assembly GCA_048594885.1 of Vicinamibacterales bacterium. Classification (GTDB taxonomy): domain Bacteria; phylum Acidobacteriota; class Vicinamibacteria; order Vicinamibacterales; family 2-12-FULL-66-21; genus JBMDXB01. The sequence continues at coordinate 16,866 of JBMDXB010000163.1, read as the reverse complement.
GGATTTCGGTTGGTTGATGGGCGAGTGGATTGGCCATTGCCGGCCCTGATTTCCGGCTCGACCATTCGCCGATCACAGGTTCAGCAATCTCTATCGTCAATCCCCATTCCCCAATCCCCCATCGCCCATCCCCCAATCCCCCAATCCGCCAATCCCCCAATCCCCAATCCCCAATCCCCAATCCCCAATCCCCCAAATCCCCAATCCCCAATCCCCAACCAAATCGCCAATCGCCAATCCCCAATCCAATCCCTCAATCCAACAATCCCAATCGCCAATCGCCAATAGCGTCAATCCGCAATCGACGACCGGCAATCGGCAATGCTCTGTTGGCTCACTTTGTGCTCTGCAGTGAGTTGCCTTCCCCTATGGAGGCAACGCTCGCGGAGGCCACATTGGCGGCGTTCGATGAAGAAAAAGATCTTACGGCTCAACCAGTAGACGGCACGGAGGCGCCGTCTCCCAGCGACTGCATCGTCGTCGGCATTGGCGCATCGGCCGGGGGGCTCGAAGCACTCGAGCGTCTGTTTTCCAATCTCCCGGCTGACACAGGAATGGCATTCGTCGTCCTACAGCACCTCTCACCCGACTTTCGCAGCCTGATGGATGAGCTTTTGTCGCGCCGCACCGCTATGCCGGTGCGACTGGCCGAGCACGAGATGGCGGTCGAGGCGGACACCGTCTACCTGCTGCCGCCGCAGAAAGAAATGATCATCCGTCAGCGGCGGCTGCTGCTGAACGACAAGGATCCGCGGCACGGCCTCGCGCTTCCCATCGACCTCTTCTTCAGATCGCTCGCGCAGGACATTGGCGATCGCGCCGTCGCGGTCGTGCTGTCCGGCAGCGGCAGCGACGGATCGCGCGGCGTCCTCGAGATCAGCCGCACCGGCGGCATCGTCTTCTGCGAGAGTCCCGACACGGCGCAGTTCAACAGCATGCCGCTCAGTGCCATCCGCACCGGCGTTGTCGATCAGGTGCTGACGCCGGAGGAGATCGCCGGGGCGCTCACGGCGATCAGCCGCTCGATCCCCAGGGCGGCGGAAGCACCGGTGGAGGACCGCGGCGTCGACGCGGTGTTGCGGCTGCTCCGCGACGAATACGGCATCGACTTTTCGCATTACAAGACGAGCACCGTCACGCGCCGCATCGAGCGGCGGCTCGCGCTCAATCGATCCGTCGATCTCGACACCTACCTCGAGCAGATTCGGAGGGATCCGCGCGAGCTGAACTCGCTGTACGAAGACCTCCTCATCGGCGTCACGAGGTTCTTCCGCGACGACAAGGCGTTCGACGTGCTCGAGCAGCGGATCATTCCGGAGATCCTCGATCGGACGAATCCGGACGACCAGATCCGCGTCTGGGTACCGGGCTGCGCGACGGGCGAGGAAGCGTATTCGATCGCCATCCTCTTCCACGAGGCCTTCGCCGCGCGAGAGCGGCCGGTCAACCTGAAGATCCTCGCGACCGACGTGCACAAGGCGTCGCTCGAGATCGCCAGTGTCGGGCTGTTCACGGAAGCGCAGCTGGCCGGCATCAGCGCCGAGCGCCGCCATCATTTTTTCACGCAGAAGTCCAACGGCTTCCAGATCTCGCAGGCGCTGCGCGAGAGCATCGTCTTCGCGCCCCACAACCTGATTCGCGACGCGCCGTTCACGCGGCTCGATCTGATCACGTGCCGCAACCTGCTGATCTACTTCCAGCCGCACGCGCAGAAGACCGTGCTCACGCTCTTCCACTTCGCGCTGAAGCCGGGGGGCTTCCTCTTCCTCGGGTCGAGCGAGAGCCCCGGCGGGCTGTTGGACGAGTTCGACACGATCGACGAGCACGCGAAGATCTACCGCAAGCAGCGCGATATCGCGCTGCCGCGCGATCTCAAGCTGCCGCTGCCGCGCGGCGCGGGCGTGCACCGGCTCCCGCCGTCCTCGCCGACACGCGGCGTGTCGGTGAGCCCGAAGCTGGTCGCGCTCTACGACCAGCTCCTCGATCGCCACATGCCGCCAGGCTTCCTCGTCGACGCCGACGGCGTGCTCGTCGACTCCTACGGCGGCGTCGAGACGCTGCTGACGATGAAGGCGAGGAGGCCGTCGCATCTGCTCGTCGACATGCTGGAAGACGAGCTGCGGACGGTGGTCGCCGGCGCGCTGCACCGGATTCGCCGCGGCGGCGAGGCCGTGCGCTACACCGGCGTCACGTGTGAGGGACGCGCCGGCCGGTGCACGGTCGTCGCCGAGCCGCTGAAGGACCCGCATGGGGCGCTCAGCCACACCTTCGTCAGCTTCATCCAGGAGGAGCTGGCGGACACCTTCGGCGCCGCAGGGCGCGAGACCGCCGCCGACGGCGGCGCGGCGACAATCGAAGCTGGCGACGTCCGGCAACTGTCGCTCGACCAGATGAACGCGCTGCAGGACGAGCTCTCCTACACGAAAGAGAACCTGCAGGCCGCCATCCAGGAACTCGAGACCGCGAACGAGGAGCTGCAGGCGACCAACGAGGAGCTGATCGCCTCGAACGAAGAGCTCCAGAGCACCAACGAGGAGCTGCACTCGGTCAACGAGGAGCTCTACACCGTCAACGCGGAGTACCAGAAGAAGAACGTCGAGCTGCAGGAGCTGAACGACGACATCGAGCACCTGCTGAACGGCACCGACGTCGCCACGATCTTTCTCGATCGGCAGCTCTGTATCCGCAAGTTCACGCCGCGCATCGCCGGCATCTTCAACGTCCTGCCGCAGGACATCGGCCGGCCGATCCGGACCTTCTCCCACGATCTCAAGCACGCGACGCTGATCGCCGACATCGAGCGCGTGCTGCGCGAGGGCGTCACCGTCGAGGCGCAGACGTGGGACCAGACCGGCCGCTGCTACTTCCTGCGGATCCTCCCGTACTGCGCGCGCAACAAGGATGCGGAGAAATCGTCGGTCCCCGACGGCGTCGTGCTCACTCTGACCGACATCTCCGCGCTGGAACAGGCGCGCATGCGCCTGGCGCAGCTCTCGGCCATCGTCGAGTCGTCCGATGACGCGATCGTCGGCCAGACGCTCGACGGCGTCGTCACGAGCTGGAACAACGGCGCGTGCCGGCTGTACGGCTATTCGGCCGAGGAGGCCGTCGGCTGCCACATCGGCTTCCTGCTGCCGCCGGAACGCAAGAGCGAGATCGATTCGATCCTTGCGCAGGCACGCGACGGGCGGCACGTCGAACGGCTCGAGACCGCGCTCGTCCGCAAGGACGGCAGCATCGTCGACGTCTCGGTGAAGTTCTCGCCGGTGTTCGACGCCTCCGGCGCGATCGTCGGGCTGTCGTCGATCTCCCGCGACATCACCCAGATCCTGCGGGCACGGCAGGAGGTGGCGGAGCGCGAGGAGCGGATCCGCCTCCTGCTCGATTCGACGGCGGAAGCCATCTACGGCGTGGATCTGAGCGGCGTCTGCACGTTCTGCAACGCCGCCTGCGCGCGGATTCTCGGGTACGACTCACCCGCGGCGCTCATCGGCCGCCAGATGCATCCGCTCATTCATCACACGAAGCCGGACGGCGCGCCGTATCTGGCAGAGCGATCACCCATCTACGAGGCGATGCGGCGCCGCGAGGGCGCGCACGTGGACGACGAGGTGCTGTGGCGCGCCGACGGGACGTCGTTCCCGGCGGAGTACTGGAGCCATCCGATCTACCGCAACGACGAAGTGATTGGCGCGGTGGTGACGTTCCTCGACATCAGCGAGCGCCGCCGCGCGGAGGAGGAGATCCGCGAGGGCATCAAGCGCCGCGAGCAGTTCCTCGCCATGCTGTCGCACGAGCTGCGCAATCCGCTCGCGGCGATCCTGAGCGCGACGCGCATCCTGAGCGGCGTCATGCTTCCCGACGACGCGTGCCAGGAGGCAGGACGCGTGGTGGAGCGTCAAGCCAAGCACATGGCGCGGCTGCTCGACGACCTGCTCGACGTGTCGCGCATCACGCACGGCCGCATCGTCCTTCGCAAGGAGCCGGTCGATCTCCGCGAGACGACGCACTCGGCGATCGAGGCGCTGGGCCCGTTCATGGCGGAGCGCGACACGCAGTTGACGATCGACATCGATCCGGAGCCGCTCATCGTCAACGGCGATCCGGCGCGGCTGCAGCAGATCCAGGCGAACCTGCTGAGCAACGCGTCGAAGTACTCGTCACGCGGCGGACATGTTCATGTAGAGATTCGACGCCACGGCAAAGAGGCGATGGTCCGCGTCAAGGACGACGGCCGTGGCATCGAGCCGGAGATGCTGCCGCGGGTGTTCGATCTGTTCGTTCAGGGACAGCAGTCCATCGCGAGGCAGGAGGGCGGCCTGGGCATCGGCCTGACGCTGCTGCGGTCGCTCGTCGAACTGCACGACGGCCGCGTCGACGCCGCCAGCGACGGCGTGGGACGCGGCAGCACGTTCACGGTCTGGCTGCCGTTGGAGACCGTCGCGTCCTCCAGCACGACGGAATCGCTGGTGCCGGCGCGCGCCGCGGTGAAGACCGTCGTCATCGTCGAGGACCAGGCGGACGCGCGGCGGATGCTGCAGCTGCTGCTCGAGACGCAAGGCGTCGTCGTTTTTGCGGCGGAGAACGGCGTGGAAGGGCTCGAGTTGATCGAGCGCCTGCACCCGGACCTCGCGCTCGTCGATCTGGGGCTGCCGGTGATGAGCGGCTTCGACGTCGCGCGTGCGATCCGCAGCAAGCCGGAGAACGCGTCCACGCGGCTGGTCGCGCTGAGCGGCTACGGGCAGGATTCCGACATCGAGGCGGCCCTCGATGCCGGATTCGACGCCCACCTCACGAAGCCACCGGATCCGGCGCGGCTCGACGAACTGATCGGCGCGGCGGAGGCTGAGAGACCCGCGTCAGAAATAAATCTTCAGCGCGATCTGGACGAACCTCGGCGTATAGGGTGAGCGCGCGTTCAGGAAGCCCCACCGGTCGGGCGTGTACGCCTGCCGCAGGCGATACAGCTTCAGTCCTTCCGCCGTCGTGATGTCGAACTGGTTCGCGTTCATCGAGTGGAACCCTTCCGGCACGGGGACGCGGAAGAAGTCCGGACGCAGCACCTGCGTGCCCGGGATCCGGCCGGCAAGGATGATCTGATCGGCCATCGCACGAAGCGCGTTGCCTTCAGGCGTGCCGGAGCGCGGCCGGTTGTTGAAGTCCGCCCACGCGTTGAACTGCGCGACGGTGAGCAGGCCCTCGGCCGGCAGCGCGAAGACCTCGCCGTTGTCGCTGTCGCGACCCGCCTTGAACACCGGGTGATTCAGTGCGTTGATGGCGTCGACGCGGAGCTGGAAGCGGCGCTGACCGTTGCGGCCGAGCGCGAAGTTCTTCTGGATGGACAGATCCAGGAAATGCTGCGTCGGCCAGCGCGCGTTGTCGAGCGTGCGCGGCGCATCGCCGAGCGTGCCTTTCGGCGGGCGCATGAACGCCGCGGGATTGAAGTACGGCTCGCATTCCTGGCCGACCGGGCAATCCCTCGACCAGCGCGGGTTGTAGAGCGGCACGCCGGCCACGAGATCGGGGCGGATCGCGCGAACGTTGCCTTCGATGCCGAGCCGGTTGTCGTCGCGCAAAAAGACGACGAGCGGCGGGCCGCCCTGGATACGGCCGATGCCGCTGAGGCTCCAGCCGCCCACGAGCGTGTTGACAAAGCCGTTCGCATCCCTGAGGAACCGGCGGTTCCGGCCGAACGGCAGCTCGTAGAGCATCGACGCGCTGAACGAGTGCTTCACGTCATAGGTGGAGACCGACCAGTCCGCGTCGAGCGGGGCGCCGAACGAGATGTGGCCGTTGGTGCGCACGGGATTGAAGTCGGTGAACCGCACGCCGCCGGAGTCCGACGCGTTGTCCATGCTCTTGCCGTACGTGTAGTTCGCGGTGTACGACAGGCCGCCGGTGCGGCGGCGCACGCTCAGGGTGCCGCCGTGATACTGGCTGCTCGCGCGCGAGTCGAGCATCACGTTCAGTCCCTCGAAGCCGAGATACTTCGTCCCGAGATAGCCCTGCGAGAACTGAATCACGTTGCCGTTCGGATCGCGGCGGCCGAGCGGATCGGCGACGTTCGACAGCGGATCGAGCCCGAGGCCGATGTATGCCTCCGACAGCTCGAACGGCACCGGATTCGTGTTGACCGGCGGCAGGAACAGGTGCACGCTGCGGCTGCCGTTGTAAGTGAATTCGACGACCGTCCGCCAGGGCAACTCGTAGCCGAAGGTGGCGCTCCAGCTGTGAATCGCGGGAACGCGCGCGTTCTCCGAGATGGCAGCCGCCGCGATGTTGATCCCTTCCAGGTACAACAGGCCGTCTTCCGGGATGTTCAGCACTTCGTTCGGCGCCTTCGGGACCCAGAGCGGCTTGTTGCAGCAGATGCGCGCGACGAAGTTGGGATCCGTGACGCGCGTGTTGAAGCCGTAGGTCGTCGTGCCGGACGCGAAGTCGGGTGATGGATTGCGGCCGCCGCCGGTCAACGCAGCGTGCGACAAGCCATAACCGCCGCGGATTACGAACCGTCCCGACGAATTCCAGCTCGTCTCGGGCACCCACGCGAACCCGAACCGCGGCTCCCAGGCGTTCCAGTCGATTGGCGTGATGTAGCGCGATCGCCCGCCGCGGCCGGCGTACGCGAACGGCGGCACCAGCGCGGTCGTGACGACCTGACCCGTCGGCAGCGTGACCGGCGCCGGCAGCGGGAATTCCTTCGCGAGGTCCGGGCGGAAGGCGCCCTGGATGTCGTACTTCTCCGTGCGCGGCAGCTGCAGCGAATAGCGCAGCCCGAAATTCAGCGTGAGATTGCGGCGGACCTGCCAGTCGTTCTGCGCGAAGCCCGCCACCGAGTTCCATTGGTAGTAGTACGGAATCAGCGAATCGCGCAGCGTGGTCTGGTTGTAGACGCCGAGCAGGAACTGCGCGAAGCCGTACCCGCCAGTGGCATTGGTCAGGGCGCTGTTGGTCAGCGTCGTATTGCGCGCGAATTCATAGCGGCCGCCCGAGGCGCCGAACATCGGGATCGTCTTCAGCCGCTGCTGCAGTGCGTCGACGCCGAACTTCCACGTCTGTCGGCCTCGCACCCACGACAGCGTGCTCGCGATGTTGTACGAATGCTCGGCGTTCTCGTTCTGCTGCGACTGGCTCCAGCCGATGTTGCCGGCGCCGGTGGCGAACTCGGGGAGGCCGCCGGGCGTGAGGCTCGGCAGACCGAGCTCGGTCGACAGGTTCTTGCCCGTGAACGCATCGTAGCCGGGCGGGAAGTTGCGGGTGAAGCGGCCGTACGTGTAGTTCAGCCGCAGCTCGTTGAACACGTTGGGCGAGAAGATGTGCGTGTCGGTCAGCAGGATCTGGCGGGACCAACTGTAATCCGTCCCGCCCGTGTTCACCTCGTCGCGGCCGACCTGGAACCCCGCCCGCCCGCGGTCGCCGCGAATCGGCACCTGCGTGTACCGGCCGGCGAGGCGATTCGAGGCCGTGACGTGGTGATCGAGCCGCACCGTCAGCCGCTGCTCGAGATTGCGAACGAAGTTGGCGTCGGCGTAATTCCGCAAGGCGCCGTTCGTGTCGAGGAAGTAGTCGCCCGCCGGCGGCAGGTACTTGAGCAGCTGCTGCGAGAGCGGATCGAGCATCGACGCCGGGATGATGTTGTTCGGGAACTCTGGGAACGTCTCGCCTGCCGCCAGCGTCCTCCGCCGGAACTGGTTGCCGACCACCTCGAACTGGTTGTAGATCGTCAGCGGCTGCCACTGCAGCCCCATGCGCTCAGCCACGTCGCGCGTCGTCACGCCACCGGATACGGACACGAGATTGCCGAAATCTCCACGGCGCATCGCCTCGGTGGGCAGCAGCGAGTTGAACGGCGAGCTGTCGTAGTAGTAGCGCGGCTCGTAGGCCGTGAAGAAAAACGTGCGGTTGCGTCCGTTGTACTTCGGCAGCACGACCGGGCCGCCGTAGGTGAGACCGAACTGGTGCTGCCGCCGGTTTGCCTGCGGGCGATTGACGCTCGCAGTCGTGAAGGGCGAGGCGTTCAGCGCCGGATTCCGGTGGTACCAGGTGAGCAGCCCCTCGTACCGGTTCGTGCCGGACTTGGTGCTCATGTTGATGACGCCGCCGCCCGTCTGGCCGAACTCGGCGGAAAAGTTCGACGTCTGCACCGTGAACTCGCGCACCGTGTCGGGGGAGAACGTCACCACGGCGCGCCCGAGGCCGACGCCGGTGTTGCGCGCGCCATCGGCGAGGATGCTGGTGCTGCCGGCGCGCCCGCCGTTGACGAAGAGGTTGTAGCCGGGCGTCGGGATCTCCGAGCCCAGATCCGGATCCTCCGTGCCTGCCGCGCCTGTGACGTTGCCGACCGTCAGCGCGAGATCGAGGACGCTGCGGTTGTTCAGCGGCATCTCGACGATCTGCTTCTCGGTGATGGTCTGGCCCGGCGTGCCTGACGCGCGTGTCAGCATCGGCGCCTCGGCCGTGACGCTCACCTCGGTTGCCAGGTCGCCGAGCTTCAGCGTGATCGTCAGCGACGCCGTCGTGGCGGTATCGACCTTCACGCGCGACACCACGGACTGCTTGAAGCCCTGCGCGTCGACGGTGACGCGATACTCGACCGGATCGAGCAGCGGCGCCGAGAACGTTCCGGCCGTCGACGTCGTCAGCTCCAACTTCTCGCCGGTGCCGAGATTCGTGATGACAACCGTCGCTGCCGCGACGACCGATCCCGTTTCGTCGAACACCGTGCCGCTGATACCGCCCTTGTTCGATTGCGCCGTTGCGGTTGCCGCGGTCAGCGCGAAGACCATGGTCGCCAGTATGCGGACAGACAGTTTCATGGAGTCCCCTCGCGCAACACGTTGCGCCCGGTCACGGCCACGCGAAAGTACGCTCTGTGAGACGGCCCACGTTTCGGACACCGGACAGCGGCCTCGAAACAGGCGACGCCCTAAGCCACTGTAGGTCAGTAGCTTGGCTGATGGCAGGCGCCGAAACAGGGGAGCCTTGGGCCGATCCAAAAAGTTACGCTTGCCAGAACAATGGCCTCGCGTGGAAAGACCGTTTCCCGAAACGGCCATTCGCGCAAGGATAGAGCCGTGATCCGCAGGGCCTTCCGCATGTCCGTCGATCCGGCCCAGGCAGCCGAATACGAGCGGCGCCATCGGCCGATATGGCGCGAGCTCGAGGAGACGCTGGTGCATCACGGCGTCCGCTCGTACTCGATCTTTCTCGATCCGGTGACCAATGACCTGTTCGGGTATGTCGAGCTCGAGAGCGACCAGCAATGGGCCACCATCGCCGAGACGGACGTCTGCCGCCGCTGGTGGCGCTACATGCGCGACGTGATGCCCACCAACGCCGACAGCAGTCCTGTCTCGCGCGATCTCCGCGAGGTCTTCCATCTGGGAACTGACGCTATCAAGGACCAAAGACCAAAGGGCCAACTCCCAACGCATGGAAGAGACCAAATCCCAACGTCCAACTCTCAATGAGTTCGCTTTGGAGGTTGGCCTTTGGAGGTTGGCTTTTGGAGGTTGGGAGTTACTCTGTTTGGCCTTTGGCCTCTTGGTCCTTGGGAATTGATCGATGCATGCATCCTCCTCTCTGCGCGCGGCCGTGGACCTTGGCGCGGGGAGCGGCCGCGTTCTCGTCGGCGGCCTATCGGACGGCGGCGTCACCCTGAAGGAAGCGCACCGCTTCGTCTACCCGCCGCGCCACGCCGGCGGCCATCTCCGCTGGGACATCGACAAGCTGTTCGCAGGCCTGCGCAGCGGACTTCGGAAGGCCGCCGACATTGCCGTCCACGACAACGGCACGCTGCGATCGGTGGGCGTCGACTCCTGGGGCGTTGACTACGCGCTCGTCGATGCCGAAGGCCGGCTCGTCGAGGAGCCGGTGTGCTACCGCGACGAGCGCACGAACGGCGTGATGGAGCGTGCCTTCTCGATCGTGGGCCGCGAGGCGCTCTTCGAGGCCACCGGCATTCAATTCATGCAAATCAACACGCTGTTCCAGTTGATGGCGCACGTCGAAGAAGGATTGCCGTCTTCCGCTGCGCGGCTGTTGATGATTCCGGATCTATGTCATCACGAGCTCTGCGGATCGACGTCGACCGAGCTCTCGAATGCATCGACGACGCAGTTGCTTGCGCTGCGGACGGGGCAGTGGGACGACCGGTTGTTTCAGGCGTTGAACCTGCCGCGCGGGCTGATGCCGCCGGTGACGGCACCAGCGACGGAATTGGGGATGTTGCGCGAGCCGCTCCGTCGCGAGCTCGATCTCCCGCCGCTCGCCGTCGTCCAGCCGGCGACCCACGACACCGGCAGCGCGGTTGCGGGGACGCCGCTCGCTCGCGGCTGGGCCTACATATCGTCGGGCACGTGGTCGCTCGGCGGCGTCGAGCGGACGGCGCCGCTGGCCGGCGCAGCAGTGCTCGCCGCGAACTTCACCAACGAGCGCGGCGCGGCAGGCACGTTTCGGTTTCTCAAGAACGTTGCGGGCCTGTGGCTGCTCGAGTCCTGCCGCCGCGAATGGCAGGCCGCCGGCGTCGACGCCGAGCTGCCGCGCTTGCTCGCCGGCGCCGCCGCGATGCGACAGCCGGCGGGTCTGGTCTATCCCGACGCGCTGCGGTTCTTCAATCCCCCGAGCATGATCGCGGAGCTCGGCGCCGCCCTCTCGGAGAGCGGCCAGGCCGTACCAAGCGATCCCGTCGCGATGACGAAAGTGATTCTCGATTCGCTGGCCTGCCGCTACGCCTCCGTCGTCAGTGCAATCGAGCGGCTGACTGGCGAAGACATCCCGGGCGTGCACATCGTTGGCGGTGGATCGCTGAACGATTACCTCAATCAAGCGACGGCAAATGCCACGGGGCTCCCGGTCGTCGCCGGACCGGTCGAGGCGACGGGGCTGGGCAACATGCTGCTGCAGGCAGTGGCCTGTGGCGAGACGACGTGGGCGGATGGGCGGCGCCTCATCGCCGCGTCGTTCCCGCTGCGGAAGTACGAGCCTTTGGACATTGATCAGTGGATCGAGTTGAAGGATCGGTACGCCACTCTCGAACGCGAAGCTGGATCGTGAGGCTTGGTCAATGCTGAATGCTGAATGCCGAATGCTGAAAATGCCGGAATGCGGAATGGGCAAAGCGGCACGCCATTCATGCCGATCGAAGGTTACCGCCTCGCGTTCAACGGCACGAAGGGCCGGATGGAGGTCCGCGACTTCGAGCGGCAGGCGTGGGATCCAGGCGAAGAGCGGGAGATGTACGTCATCCGGAACGTCGGCAAGCGCGCGCCCGTGACGATCGCCGATCTCGTCAGGCTGACATCGCGTGAAATCGCGGCTTCGCAGTGGCGGGTTCTGAGTCGCAAGCGGAGCACTTTCTTCTTTCCAAATGGAAAGTTGCTCCCCTTCTCCTGTTCATGGCGTGATCTGCGACAACCGACGCCACCGAAGGTATCGTGGCCTACGCCAACGTCAGCGTGACACGCGTGACCGAGGCAGGCGGAAACGTGTGAGTGAGGGTTCCACCCCGGGGCGGGTCGATCTTTTCTTCTCTCTGCCGCACGTTCTTCGGCTGCGCGAAGGTGTTGTGCGCGTGGATGTCCGGCGCCGCCAACACGACGGCCTTCGCAGCGCCCGGCGCGCCGCCGCGAACGCTGATGTCCACGGTTCGCGGCTCGCTGACGTGCGGGTTCACCACCGTCAGCATGACGGTCTTGTCCTTCACCGACGCGGATCCGCTGAGCCCCCACAGCGAACCGTTTTCCTTGACGCGCTGGTAGGAGATCCGCGGCGCCGAGACAATCGTCCGCACCGACTGGCCGCCAACGTGCGCGCCGTACATCTCGAACACCTCGAATGTCGGCGTCGCCGCGAACTTGTCCTCGTGCGCGAAGAACAGCGATTGCAGGCAGTTGGCGAGCTGCGCGATGTTGGCCATCGCCACCTTGTCGGCGTGCTTGTGGAAGATGTCGAACGTGAGCGCCGCGAGCAGCGCGTCGCGCATCGTGTTCTGCTGGCCGAGCAGGTGGCTGGGATCGAGCTCGCTGCCCTCGCGATGCCAGGCGCCCCACTCGTCGACGACGAGCTTCACCCGGCGGCGTCGATCGAGCTCGCCCATCACGGCCCAGTGGCCGGTGATGAGATCGTCCATGCGGCTGGCTTCGTTCAGCAGCTCGTACCACTCGTCGATCGAGAACTTCACCGCGTCGCCCTTGCCCTGGAACCAGTCGGTGGTGGCGCCGCGGCTCGTGTTCCACGAGTAGTGATGGAGGCCCCAGCCCCACAGCCGGCCAAGCTGTCCTTCGCCCTTCTCGAGCAGCTTGGTGAGAAAGCGCCGCGTCCACGACAGATCGCCGCTGTTCGGTCCCGAGCCGACGAACGAGATGGGGACGCCGAAGCGCGGCACCCACGCGGTGAAGCGGCGGTACTCGGTCGCGTACTCCTCCGGCGTGAACTCGCCGCCGCAGCCCCACGACTCGTTGCCGACGCCCCAGAAGCGCACGTTGAACGGCTCGCGATCGCCGGCCGCCGCGCGCATGTTTGCCAGCGTGTTCACGCCGGCCGGGGCGTTGCAGTACTCAATCCACTGATAGAGGTCGCGGGCCGGCAGGCTGCGCAGGTTGGCAGCGATGTACGGCTGCCCGCCGGCGAGGCGGCAGAACCGGACGAACTCGGTGCTGCCGAACGTATTCGGATCCTGCTTCCACGGCCCGTCCGGCCGCTTCGGCATCGTCCGCTCGTCGACCCAGAAGTTGGTGCGGCCGGGACGCTGTGCGGCGGGACCGATGCCGTCGCGCCAGTCGTAGCTGTCGGCGAAGCAGCCGCCCGGCCAGCGGATCGCGCCCGGCGGCAGCCGGCGCATGTGATCGACGAGCGCCTGGCGGATGCCGCGCGTGTTCGGCACCTTCGACTTCTCGCCGACCCAGATGCCGTCGTAGACGACGCCGCCGAGATGCTCGACGAAGTGGCCGTAGAAGTCGGCGGTGATCGGGCCGATCGGCTCGGTTGCCAGAATTTCGATGCGCGCGTCGGCCGCCCGCGCGCTTCGCGGCGCCAGCGCGGCCGCCGCGCAGGTGACCAGAAACTGGCGTCTCGTTGTCTGCGGCATCTCGTCAACTCCCAAAGGCCAAGGACCAAAGGCCAAACACTTTTAACTCCCAAAGGCCAAGGACCAAAGGCCAAACACAGTAACTCCCAAGGGCCAAAGACCAAAGGCCAAACACAGTGACGCCCAAAGCCCAAAGACCCAAACACACTAACGCCCAAAGGCCAAAGGGCCAAAGACCAAAGCTGGAAACTCCCAAGGGGTCTTTTGGTCTTTGCCCTTGGTCCTTGGGAGTTTCTTGACTTGGCCTTTGGCCCTTTGGCCTTTGGTCTTTGACAAGCGACTAGAAGATGAACTTCACCATCGCCTGAACGCGGCGCGCGTAGTTGTTCTGCGTCGAGCCGCTGATCTGTCCGAACGAGCTGGATGTCGGCCCGGTGGTGGGTCCCGGGAGCAGCACGTGGTTGAACGCGTTCAACGCCTCGGCGCGGAACTGCAGCGTCCGGCCGTAGATCATCGTGTTCTTGATGAGCGACAGGTCGACGTTGTTCACTTCGTGCGTGCGGACGTTGGCCAGTCGCAGCGGGAAGGTGCGGACGTTCGACCCGAGCTGCTGCGCGGTGATCTTGTTGAACCCGGCGTCGGTGTTGAACCACCGCAGGCGCGTGCGTTCGCTGCGCGGCAGATCGATGTCGTCGATGTTGCCGGTGAAGAGGATGTTGCCGAACCCGATCGGCACGCCGCTCTGGAACTGGTACACCCCGGCGAGCTGCCAGCCGCCGATCAGGACGTCGACGACCGGGTGCACGTCCTTGGCGAATCGACGCCCCTTGCCGAACGGGAGCTCGAGGATGCCGTTGACGGTGAGCCGATGCGGCACGTCCTCACTCGACACGCCCTTCCACGGATTCGGGTCGCCGGCGTTGAGGAACTCGATCGCCTCCTGGAAGCGCGACCACGTGTAGCTGGCGCCGATGGTGTAGCCGTTGTTGAAGCGGCGATCGAGCTGGATCTGCATGCCGTGGTACCACGACTTGCCTTCGTTGGTGGTCGTGTTGACCGCGTCGAAGTGCGGATAGGGGCGCAGCAGACGCTCGCGGGCGATGTTCGTCGAGCGGAACGTTCCGCTCGCCGTCGGCGGCATCAGGCCGACGAACGGGTTCGGCACGGACGCGCCAAGGTAGTCAATCCGCGCCTGGTCGCGCGTCGGGCTGGTGCTGAGGAACTCGTTCGGCGTCGCATTGAGGTTGCGCGACGTCTGGATCTGCGAGCCGTAGTTCCCGACGTAGCGCAGCTCGCCGGACCAGTTCTTCCCGAGGTCGCGCTGGATGCCGATCTGCCACCGCTGCATGCGCGGCCGCTCGGGGTCGGGATCGAAGAAGGTGACGGACTGCCCGAGCGAGGTGGCGATACCGTTGGCCGCGCCGACTGGCTCGAGAATGCCGCCCTGGAACGGATTGGAGAGCGTCTCGATGAACGTCAGTCCGTTGTTGAGCGTCACGTTCATCGGGGTCGTCTGGCTGAAGCCGCTGCGGATGACATCGCCGCGCCGCTGGCCGAGGAAGCCGTAGAACATGCCGTAGCCGCCGCGCACGACGGTCTTGCTGTCGAGCGTGTAGGCGAAGCCGGCCCGCGGCATGAGGTTGTCCTTCGGGGTCTCGTACAGGCCGCGCGGCTGCCCGTTGACGTCGGGGAACGTCACGCCTCCCTTGACGTTGAAGTTCGCACGCGATACGCCGGTGACGGCCTCGTTGAGCGCCGCGCGCGCCGCCGCCTCGAATGCCTGCGTCGCGCCGGCGTCGAAGCCGCGGATGCTGCGGTTGCCCCTCTCGACCATCGGCATCTCGAACTCGTAGCGCAGTCCGAGATTCAGCGTCAGCCTCCCGCCGATGCGCCAGTCGTCCTGGACGAACAGGCCGGTTGTCGACGACCACTCGTCGTAGCCGTCGTCGCGGTTGACGTTGCTGCTGGTGTCCGGCAGGCCGAGCAGGAACGCGGCGAACGACTGTCCGAGGTTGCCGGGCGCCGCCGGGGAGTTGTCGAGCGGGCCGCGCGTCCAGGTGTTCGTGAAGCTGAACTGGCCGGTCTGAGCGCTGGTGGTAAACACGCTCTTCTCGCGGTACTGGCGCCATTCGGCACCCGTTCTCAGCGAGTGCGCGCCCATCGTCCTGGTGATGACGCCCATCGCCGTCTGGTTCTCGGTGAAGCGATCCTCGCCACCGCCGCCCATTCCCTGGTAGCCGCTGATGTCGAAGCGCGGGAATCGGCGGATGCTCGCCGGAATCAGGTCGTTATAGCGGGAAGGGAAGCCGAGCGTCGTCAGATCCAGGCCATGTGCGGCCGGGTTCGTCTGGTCGCCGCGCAGGAACCGGTCGTAGCCGTAGCGGACGTTCAGGATGGTGGTGGAGTTCATCGTCCAGACGTGATCGACGACCGCCTGACGCGACACGAACCGGAACCAGCTGCCGGTCGACATGTTGTCGAAGTAATTGTTGTAGTTGCTGTCGCGGTCGTACCAGCTCACGCGGCCGTACATGCGCTGGGTCTGCGTGATGTTGTGGTCGACGCGGATGCTGTGGGAGCCGTAGTCGGTCGCCTCGACCAGCTCCGGCCGCTGGTAGTTCTGCGTGCCGTCGTTGCGCCCGGCCGTGCGCGGCCGGCCGATGTAATCGAGGACCTTCAGCGCGACCGGGTTCATCAGCTCGCGCGGGACGGTGTTGCCGGGGAACGGGTCCTGCTGGTAGCGGCCGCCGCTGATCGCGCGGCGCGTGAACGGGTTGTAGATCTGGTACTGCGAGCCGAGCGCGAGCAGCTCGGAGAAGTCGCCGTTGCGCATCTTCTCGGTCGGCACCGTGGGCGTGCCGTTGTTGCGCGGGCGCGCCTCCGGCAGCGTCTCGTAGCCGTAGATGAAGAACGTCTTGTTCTTGATGACCGGACCACCGACCACCGCGGCGCCCCGCGTGTACCGGAAATCGGCGATCGGGATGTTGTTCATATTGGCGAAGTAGTCGTTCGCCCACAGCTTCTTCGGTGTCTTCACGAAGTAGGCCTCGCCCGCGAACCTGTTGGTGCCGGACTTGAGCACCAGGTTCGTCACGCCCCCCTCGGTGTTGCCGAAGCTCGCGTCGAAGATCGCCGTCTGGACCTTGAACTCCTGAACGAGCCCCTGCGGCGGCACGAACGACGCCGTGACTTCGCCGGCGTTCGCCACCGACGTGCTCGGCAGCCCGTCGATGGTGATGTCGCTGCGGTTCGAGCGGACACCGTTCATCGAGTAGCCGACGATGTGCGTCGGCTCGAAGGGACGGTCGAGGCGCGCGGAGCGCATGAACGACGCGCCTGCCGCGAGGCCGATGAGTGCGTAGGGGTCGCCGTGCGGAATCGGCAGCTCGGCGACGCGCTTGGCGTCGATGACCTGCCCAAGCGACGCGTTCGTCGTCGACAGCAGCGGGGCTTCGGCCGTGACGGTGATCGCTTCCTCCGCGCCGCCGACTTCCAGCGGCAGCTCGAGATTCAGCTTGTCGTCGACGCGCACCTCGATGCCTTCACGAACGAGCTTCTTGAATCCGGAGAGCTCCACGGTGACCCGGTAGGTGCCGGGAATGAGGTACGGCGCCTGGAAGAAGCCGACCTCGTTGGTCACGGCCGTCACGCTGGTGCCCATCGCGACGTTCGTGACGGTCACGGTCGCGCCTGGGACGACGGCCTTGCTGCTGTCGACGACGGTGCCGGTGATGGTGCCGCGCGACTCCTGCGCCCAAACGGCGGCCGATGCGACGGCCCACAAGGCGAGCGCGGTCACAAGAACACGTGCCGCTTTCATTAAGTCCTCCTTGTACGAA
>JBMDXB010000162.1:0-91308 GCA_048594885.1 Vicinamibacterales bacterium | reverse complement strand
CCAGAGGCTCCGGCGCGCGCCGGGGGCCCCGTGCCCCGCTCCGCTCCGGCGGGCGCGCCTGCGGCGCGCTTCTGTCTGGCGCGTGCCCGGGCGCGGTGAGCCTCTGACCCGCTGCCCTGCGCCATAGGCTCCGTGAGGCATTCGCTCACACTGCTATTCCTGCTGCTCGCGCCGGCAGCAGCCGCGCAGGCCTCTGAGCCGCGAGGCGTTGCCTTCGTCGAATTCGGGTACGCTCGCACGTGGGATGACGAGGGACTTCTCGGCACGGGCGCGGCGCTTTCGGCCGGAGCCGGCTTCCGCGTCTCGGAGCGCTGGACGATCCAGGCGCTGCTCAGCCGCGTACCGTACCGGTGGGAGGCGTCTTACCTCACAATCGACGGCCACTTCATCTTCACCGGGATCGAAGGTTCGTTCCAGTCGCGCAGGCGGCGCAATCGTCCGTTCACCACGATCGGGGTCGGGATGATGAACGACGACAGTGTCTGGACGCGCGACGACGTCACGCGCCACGAGTACACGCTCGCGATGTTCACGGCGTCGACGGGCGTGGAGGTCAGAGTCTCCGGCCGGGTGTCGGTTGTCGGCCGCATCCGGCTTTACGGCCTGCTCGACACCGGCGACGACCTCGCGCCGCACACCAGCATCCAGCCAGCGATCGGCGTCACCTCTCGATGGTGACTGCTGCTAGCGGACGACGCGGAAGGCGACGTGCGCGTCGGCGCGCTGATCGGCGGCCGACGCCTCAATCGCGATGACATACTCGCCGCGCGCGACGGTGGAGAGCGGCAGATCGATCTCGTAGCCGCCGCGCGCCGTGTTGGACCGCACCGGCAGGTCGACGAGCCGCGCGCCCGTGCCCGTCAGCAGCCGCGCGGCCACGCTGGCAGCCTCCGCGCCGCGCGCCGCGAATCGCAGCAGCAGCCGATCGGTTCGCGCGAAGTCCCGTCCTGCGAAGATCGGCGGCTGCGCCTCGGACATGACGGTCTTGAGCTCCGCCGGATTCCGCGAGCGAGCGACGGTCGGCGTGGTGAGCGACAGCGCCGCAGCATCCGGCACCGGCAGCGCGCGCGTCACGCGATCGACGATCTCGCCGGTGCCATCGTGCATCGTGAAGGCGAGTTGCAGCGGCCCGGGCTTGACGTCGAACGACGTCCCCTGCGGCTTCACCGGTCCTTCGAATAGCACGTCGCCGCCGGACGTGGCACGCAGGACGACCTCGGCAGCGGCCATGCGCGCGTCGACACCGTGGCGCGGCGTCCAGGCGACGGTGACCTGCGGCGCGCCGCCAGTCGCGCCGGTCACTCCCGCCCACAGATCGATCGGCTGCCGCGCATTCGCCGGCGTCAGGCTCTCGAACGCCTGCGCCACCGCCGGCGGGCGCACGGACTCGGCGGCAATCTCCTTGGCGCGCGCGACGACCGCCGCCCGCGGCGCCCAGTAGCCCGATCGCGCCCGCACTTCGAGCCCGGGCCGCTTCACGCGCACCTTGATCTCGTGGAACTTGCCGTCCTGCGGCATCTCCTTCGCGTAGCCGAGCAGGTAGAAGGCGCTCGACTGCTTGACCACGCGCGGGAAGTGCTGGGCGATGTCGTTGGTGCGCAGCGGCTCGCCGCCGGTGCCGTAGGCCAGCGTCTCGAGCAGCTCGGACATGCGCCCGCTGATCATGAGGCCGCGCGGATCGAAGGCGTAGATCGCCGTGTTGGCGTCGTTGGCCGCGCGCATCACGTCATTGAGATACTGCCAGCGATCTTCCGGAAACCGGAACGGGCCGAGCGACTCGCTGATGATGATCAGCGTCTTGCGCCCTTCCTTCAGCGTGCCGAGGAACGTCGCGGCCGCCTTGATCGCGGTGCGCGTGACATCGCCGCGAATCACTTCGACGCCGCCGTAATGCGGCCCGAGGCGGAGGTGCTCCTCCTCGACGAAGCTCCGCGTCGGGACGTAGACGCGCTGCCGGCCCTTCAGCTTGTGAATCTGATCGGAGAGCGCGCGGCGATCGCGCGAGAAGCGGATCGCATCGGTCGGCGTGAGCTGGTCCATGACGCCGACGAGATCGGTCGGACCGAACGCCTTCATCATGATCTTCTCGAAGCCGGTGCGGGCGTAGAGCGCGCTGCGGAACTCCTCGATGTGGTACTCATCCCAGAAGATCAGGAACACGCGGACGTCATCGCGGGCCGCCTCCGCCTTCGCGTGCTCGGGGTTGCGGATCTCGAGCGAGAGGTCGTCCATCGGCGCGCCGCTCGCCTCGACCAGCTTGAACGCGGTGATGGTTTGCGGCTGCCCGTCCTCGCGGACGTCGAAGTCGTCCGCGGTCAGCGACGTCACCGGGCTGCCGCGGCGATCGATCACCGTCACGTCCACACGCACCACGCTGGTGCCGGTACGGAAGGTCGGCGGCGGCTGCTGCTGCCCGGTCAGCGCGGATGCCGCGACGGTCGCGATGACGAGCGCCGTGAAAAGGCGTGGGGCCATGCCTGCCTGAATCTTACGGCCGATCCGCGTTGCTCGGAGGTTTGGTCAGCTTTGCTCAAGGCGCGTTGGGGCCCCACCCCCAACGCGCTCACGCGCGCTCCGCGCGCGACGCCCTTCGGGCTTGCCGCCCTCGCTTCGCTCGGGCAGCCTGCCGTCTGTAATACACTCGCAGCGTCTCACGGAGGTTATCGATGATCGTGTCAGGTACGCGAGCGCTCGCGCTCGCGACGTTGTTTCTTGCATTTTCGACACCAGCCGCGGCGCAGCCGCCGCAGGCGCAGCCGCCGCAAGCCCGCAGAGGTGGCGCCGAGCCGATTCCGTCGATTGATGAGCGGACGAAGGCCCTCAAGAAGATCGACGGCTTCTTCCCGCTCTACTGGGACGAAACGGGCGGACGGCTGTTTTTCGAGGTGCCGGCGCTCGACACGGAAGTCATCTACTCGACCGGCCTCGCCTCGGGGCTCGGGTCGAACGACATCGGCCTCGATCGCGGCATGCTGACGGGATCGCGGATCGTGAAGTTCGAGCGGGCCGGCCCGCGGCTGATGATGGTGCAGCCGAACTACCGTTTCCGCGCGCTGACGGGCAATCCCGCGGAAGCGCGCACGGTGCGCGACGCGTTCGCCCGATCGATTCTCTGGAGCTTCCCGATCGTGGCGTCAACCGGCAGCCGCGTCCTCGTCGAGGCCAACGAGCTCATCGTCCGCGACGCGACCGACATTGCGGGCCGGCTGCAGCCCGGCACCTACCGCTTCGAGGCGAACCGCGCCTCCGTTCACATGCCGGGCGTCGCAGCGTTTCCGAAGAATACCGAGATGGAAGCGGAGCTGACGTTCGTCCGCCAGCCGGGCGGCGGCGCGCCCGGTGGCGGCGGGCGCGGCGGCGGTGGACGCGGCGGCGGAGGCGCGTTCTTCGAGGGCGTCGGCAGCGTGGCGGCGAGCGCGGATGCAGCGACGCTCCGCGTGCACCACTCGTTCGCGGAGCTGCCGGACGCGAACTACAAGCCGCGCCGCTTCGATCCGCGCGCCGGCTACGGCGCCACGACGTTCGAGAACTACTCGGCGCTGCCGGGCGAACCGATGCGGCAGCGGTTCATCAATCGTCACCGGCTGCAGAAGAAAGACCCGTCGGCCGCCGTGAGCGATCCGGTGAAGCCGATCGTCTACTACCTGGATCCCGGCGCGCCGGAGCCGATCCGCACGGCGCTGCTCGAGGGGGCGCGCTGGTGGAACCAGGCGTTCGAGGCGGCGGGCTACCGCAACGGGTTCCGCGTGGAGCTGCTGCCGGAAGGCGCGCACCCGCTCGACATCCGCTACAACGTGATCAACTGGGTCCACCGATCGACGCGCGGCTGGAGCTTCGGATCGTCCATCACGGATCCGCGCACCGGCGAGATCATCAAAGGTGTCGTGACGCTCGGATCGCTGCGGGTCCGGCAGGACTACATGATCGCCGAGGGGCTGCTCAGTCCCTACCGCACGGGGACGGAAAAGCCGCCCGAGCTGATGGAATGGGGGCTCGCGCGGATTCGCCAGCTCTCCGCGCACGAAGTCGGCCACACGCTGGGCCTCGGCCACAACTACTACGACAGCGACGCGGGCCGCATCTCGGTGATGGATTACCCGCACCCGCTCGTCACGTTGCGGCCGGATGGATCGCTCGACCACTCACAGGTGTATGCCGCCGGCATCGGCGAGTGGGACAAGATCGCGATCCGCTACGGCTACCAGGACTTCCCCGCCGGCACCGACGAAGCGCGCGCGCTGAACGCCATCATCGAGGAGGGGCACAAGAAAGACCTGTTCTACTTGAGCAACCAGGACACCGACACGCACGCGCGCGTCGATCAATGGTCGAACGGCACCAACGCGACGGCGGAGCTCAAACGCATGATGGAGGTCCGTCGGGTCGCGCTGTCGCGCTTCGGCGAGCAGGCGATCAAGCGCGGCGAGCCGATGGCAACGATTGAAGACGTCCTCGTTCCGCTCTACTTGCACCACCGCTATCAGGTCGAAGCCGCGGCCTCGTCGATCGGCGGCCTCTACTACACGTACGCGCTGCGCGGCGAAGGCCGTGAGCCGGTGCGGTTCGTGCCCGCGGCGGAGCAGAAGGCGGCGCTCGAAGGGCTGCTCGCGACGATCAAGCCATCGGTGCTCGCGCTGCCGCCCTCGCTGCTGAAGCTGCTGCCGCCACGTCCCGGCGGGTACGGCATGACGCGCGAGCTGTTCCCGCGGAACACCGGCGGCATGTTCGACGCGCTGACGCCCGCAGCCGCGGCGGCCGACCTGACGCTCGGCTTCCTCCTCAACCCGCAGCGCGCCGCGCGCGTCGTCGAGCAGCACGCGATCGATCCGTCGATTCCCGGTCTCGACGCGGTCATCGGGCGGCTCTTCGCTGCCACGTTCGGCGCCACCGCCGCGAACCCGTACGAAGCCGAGATCGCGCGCGTCGTGCAGCGCGTCGCCGTCGAGCACGTGATGAACCTCGCCGGCGGCTCGCCGATGCCGCAGGTGCGCGCGATCGCGTCGCACATGTTGTCGCGCCAGGGCGCCAGACTGTCTCCCACCGTCGCGGATACTGCGCAGGCGGCGCACGCCTCGTTGCTGTCAGCGGACATCAAGCGGTTCCTCGAGCGGCCGGCGCCGCCGGCGCAGCGCATCGACCTGCCGGAAGCGCCGCCGGGAGCGCCGATCGGCGAGCCGGCGATGGAGTGGCTGCGGCGGATCGAGTCGCCGTGCTCGTGGCGGGACTGGTAGTCAATGCTGAATGCTGAATGCTGAAAATGTCGGGATGCAGATAGTTGAATGTCGAATGCTGAAAATGTCGGAATGCGGTAAATGCTGAACGACGAATGACAGTGGCGCTGAGCCCTGAAATCCAGGTGATGCTGTCGCCCGCCGCGGCGTACCGCCGCTGCGCGACGCGGGCCGGCGGTGGCGGACTCTGGGTCGCCGCGCGGCGGCCGCTCTTCGTCGCGCTGCTGCAGGGCGTCGCTATCGCGATGATGGCAACCAATACCGTCGCAGCGCCGACGGTGGCGAGCGTGACGCTCTGCTGGTCGGCTGCCGTACTCGTCCAATTGCTCGCCGGCACGGCACTTATTCTGTCCGCGCCCCGGCGCGCCGTGTCGTTTACCCGCGCCGTCGATCTGTTCTATCTCGGTCATGCGCCGTGGTCGCTGTGGCTACTCGCCTGCGCCGCGGGCGCGCGCGCGCCCATCACGTGGCTTCTCCCGTACTTCAGCTGGATTGTGCTCCTGGCGATGGCGGTGGCGGCTGCGTTGACGGCACGGATCCTCGTCGCGTTCGCGCAGACGGTGCTCGGTCTGGATCGGCGCGCGGCGGTGAGGCGTACCGCGCTCCACCAGACGGTCATCTGGCTGGTGCTGCTCGGCTATTTCGCGGCCGCCGTGGCGCTGTGGCCGCGCATAGTCGGCGTGATCCGATGACCGCGCGGGCCGTTGCGTGGATCGTTCTCGCCGCCGCTTCCGTCGCCGCGGCGGCCGTTCGCGACCCGTCTCGGGCGCCGATCGCCGCTGGCGAGTTCCAGATCATCTCAGCCGATCTCCACGTCCACGCGTATGCCGGCGACGGCGCGCTGCCGCCGTGGGACATCCGCCGCGAAGCGGTGCGCCGCGGGCTCGACGCCGTCGCCGTCACCAATCACAACCAGATGTACGCCCTGCGGCTCGATCGAGCGCTGTTTCCGCCGGTTGCGCATCCCATCATGCTGCCGGGAATGGAACTGACGACACCGAAGTTCCATATCAGCGCGATCGGGATCCGGGAGCCGATCGACTGGCGATTGCCGCTGGCCGACGCGATTCGTGCCATCCACGCACAGGGTGGCGTCGCGATCGGGGCTCATCCGGGTACCCGTGATTGGGAGCGCCTCGACGACAGCACGCTCGTGTTGTTCGACGGTCTCGAAGTGGCTCATATCGGGAGAATGCTGGACGCACAGGCCCGCGCCCGAATGGACGCCGTCTTCGACCGGGCGCGTCGATTGAAGCCAACCATCGCCGCCATCGGCTCGTCTGATTTTCATTTCGGTGGCGGTCTGCCGATCGGCGCCTGCCGGACCCGTCTGTTCGTGACCGAGCTCACCGCCACCGGCGTGCTGGACGCCATCCGCGCCGGACGGACGGTTGCCTACGATCCGGCTGGCCGGGCATTCGGAGACCCCGCATGGATCGCGCAGATCGCCGACAGCAGCCCTGCGGCGGCCGGCAGCGCGCTCGCGACCGGCTGGCGCAATCACGCCACGATGGCCGGCGCGTGGCTCGCGGTCGTCTTTCTGGTAATCTTTCGGAGCCACTCACCACGCAGAGACCTCTAACGAGCTTCCGGGGAGGTCATATGAATCGCGCGATCCGCCGAACGGCCGTCGCGACGTTCCTTTGCGGACTGTTACCGGCGTTCGCTGTGGCGCAGGTGCCTCCGCCGCCGCCGCCACCCCCGGCGCCGCCGCCTGGCTGGTCGCCGCCGCAAACATCCGAACCACGCGACGGCACAGGCGTCATCCTGGGCCGCGTCGTCGAGGCCGCCTCCGGCCGCCCGGTGGGCGGCGCCACGGTGAGCGTGGGGGGCTCGGGCCGCGTGCTGACCGACGGCGAAGGGCAGTTCGTCTTTTTCCGAGTGCCCAGGGGCATCTTCTCGATTACAGCCACCAAGCCCGGATACGTCGACGGCGCGCACGGCCGGCTGCGGCCGCTCGGCAGCAGCACGCCGGTCGAAATGGCCGAAGGCGAGCGCCTCGGCGACATCGTCATTCCGATTTGGAAGGTTGCCGTCATCACCGGCGCCGTCGTCGACGAGGCCGGTGAGCCGATCGTCGGCATCGAGGTGCGCGCGTATCGACGGACGCTGACGGGCGGCCGCCGGCGTCTGACCTCGCAGACCGGGGCAACCACGGACGATCGCGGTGTCTATCGCCTCCCGAATCTCGTGCCCGGCGAGTACATCGTCGGCGTCGAATCGACGACCGTGGCGGTCCCCACGGACGTTGCCGACCTCTATCGATCCGGAATCACCACCGGCGATCCGGGACGGCAGGCCATCGTCCGCGAGTTGTCCGCGATCAGAGGTTTCCCGAACGGCGTTCGCGTCGGCAACCTGATCACGTCTGGCGGCTTCAACCGGACGCTGTCGCTTCCGCCCGTCGGACCGGACGGACGCGTGTTCGCCTATCCCACCACGTTTTATCCAGCGGCCGGCGCCGCGCTGCAGGCCACCGTGATCACGCTGGCGTCCGGCGACGAACGCTCCGGCGTGGACATTCAGATGAAGCCGGTACCCACGATCCGCGTCTCTGGTGTCGTCTCGGGCCCGGAAGGTCCAACACCACACGCCGCGCTGCGGCTGATTCCCGCGGCATCGGAACCGATGATGACCGAGCTCGAAGTTGCGAACACGATGTCGGACAGCTCCGGTGCCTTCACCTTCATCGGCGTCACGCCCGGACAGTACACGCTGAAGGTGATGAAGCAGCCGCCGCTGCCGCCGTCGGCGAACACGCCGTCCACGATCATCCAGACAGGCAGCGGCACGGTGTCGATGTCGTTTGGCGCCGAAGCGAACGCGCCGCCGGCATTGCCGGTTGGCAACACGCTGTGGACCTCCATTCCCGTTTCAGTCGGCGCCTCGGATATTCAGGATCTCGCAGTCCCGATCAGGACGGGCGTACGCGTCACGGGGCGTGTCGAGTTCGAGGGCACCAGTGCGCCGCCGAAGCCGGATGCGGTTCAACGGATTCAGGTCAGCGTCGAACCTCTCTCCCCCGGCGAACTGCGCAGCGTGTTCTCCTTGATGCGCGGCCGTGTGGAGGCTGACGGCCGGTTCGCGACGGCGAGTCTGCCCGGCGGCCAGTACTTCATCCGCGCCGGCGGCGCGCCGCAGGGCTGGTCGTTCAAATCGGCCACGCACGAAGGCCGCGATCTTGCGGACGTTCCGCTCGACGCCACTGCCGACCTGTCGGGCGTGGTCATCACGTTCACGGATCGTCCGTCGGAGCTCACCGGAACGGTGCTCGGCGCGGGCGGCGCAAACGATCCGGGAGCGATCGTCCTGCTGTTCCCGGCCGACGCCGCCGCGTGGACGGAGCTCCGCGTGAATTCGCGGCGCCTGCGCGCGGCGCGTCCGCAGCAGAACGGAACCTATCGCATCACGTCCCTGCCGTCCGGCGACTACCACGCCATCGCCGTGCCCGACGAGATCTCCTCGGACTGGCAGGACCAGAAGGTGCTCGAATCGCTGTCGCGCGGCGCAACGCTCGTCCGCATCGAGGACGGACAGAAGAAGACGCTGTCGCTGCGCGTGTCTGACATCGCGAGGCTGCCATGATCGAGATTGCCTGGCTCGTCTTCCTGCTCGCGCAGGCGCAGCCGCCTGCTCCGGCGCAACCCGTTCGGGATGCGCGCCCGGCGGCGACCGGCACGGGCTCGATCAGCGGGTTCGTCGTGACGGATGAACCGCAGCCGCGGCCGGTGCGCCGTGCGCGCGTCAGCCTGCGCGGCGGCGATATCACGTTCCCGACGATGGCGACGACCGATGACCGCGGCTCCTTCACGATCACGGATCTGCCGCCCGGCAGTTTCATGCTCAACGCCACGAAGGAAGCTCACCCGGCCGTCGCCTACGGCGCAACGCGGCCGGGGCGTCCGGGCGTCTCGATTGTGCTCGCTGACGGACAGCACGTGAAGGACATCACCTGCCGGCTGCCGCGCGGCGCGGTGATTACCGGCACGGTGCTGGACCCGAACGGTCTTCCCGCACAGGGTGCGAGCGTGCGTGCGGCGCGCTATTCGTTCCTCAACGGCGAGCGGCGGCTCGGGCCGATCGGTTTGAGCGGCGGCACGGTGGACGATCGCGGCGTCTACCGGCTATATGGACTGGCGGCGGGTGAATATGTCGTGGTCGCGTCGTACAGCCTGTCGCCGTTTGCGACGACCGGTCTCGAGATGACCACCACGGCCGACGTCTCGCGCGCGCGTCAGGCGCTCAGCGCCCCGTCGGCCGTGCAGAGCGCGCCGGGAGTGCAGGCCTCGCGCGGCGAGGCGACGCCGGTCAGGCGGCGCACGGTGTCGTACTCCCCCGTGTTCTATCCGGGCACCACCATGGCGGCGCAGGCCGCGACCATCACGCTCGCGGCCGGCGAGGAGCGCGCAGGGATCGACATCCAGTTGCAGCTCGTGCCGACGGCCACGATCGCCGGAACCGTGTCGGTTCCGGACAACTGGCCGCCGACAGGTATCGCCGTCACGCTGGTGACAACAGGCTCGCAACCGATCGGAGGCATGCTCGAAACGGTACGAACCGCGAGGACGGGGCCGGACGGCCGCTTCACGCTGAACGGCATCGCCGCAGGCTCCTACGTCCTCACGGCGCAGCGGGCCGCGGTACGGCGGCTGAAGCCGGAGTCGGGAGACGCGGCCGCGCCTGGGCCGCTGTGGGCGATGGTCGATCTCACCGTTGACGGCAACGATCAGACGACCCTGTCGCTGGAAATGCAGCCCGGGATGACGGTCTCCGGACGCGTGCAGTTTCAGAGCGCCTCGAACGCGGCGCCGCCCAATCCGGCTGGAATGCGCGTGTCATTGATGCCAGTCGGCACCGGCGTCAACGTCGGCGCGATGCCGGCCACCGTCGATGCGTCCGGCGCCTTCTCGATCGTGGGCGCCACACCGGGGCGTTACCGAATCGTGTCCGCCGTGCCGACGGGAGGCGCGCGGTGGGCGCTGACATCGTCCACGGCCGCCGGACGCGACACGCTCGACACGCCCATTGAGATCCGGCCCCAGCAGAACGTGACCGACGTCGTGCTGACGTTCCGCGACGATCCCTCCGAGATCACCGGACGGCTGCAGGACGCGTCGGGCAAGGCCGCGACCGACTACCACATCGTCGTGTTTCCGATGGATCGCACGCACTGGATCCCGAATTCGCGGCGCATCCAGGCGGTGCGCCCCTCGCAGGACGGGAAATACACGCTGCGCAATCTGCCGGCCGGCGAGTATCTGGTTGTTGCGATCATCGATATCGAGCAGGGTGAGTGGTACGACCCCGCGTTCCTGCAGCGGCTCGCTCCGTCGGGCATGAAGCTCACGCTTGCCGACGGCGAGAAGAAGACGCAGGATTTGCAGATTCGCTGATTGCTGATCGCTGATCGCCGATCGCTGATCGCTGATCGCCGATCGCTGATCGCTGATCGTGTTTGCGCGTCGCTACCGGATCGTGAAGCGCAGCTCAATCGGAACGACGACGGGGACGGCGCGTGCCCGTCGTTTCGCCGGGACGAAGCGCTACTGCTTCACCGTCCGCACGGCCTCTCGATCGAGGCCGAACGTCTCGTCGAGCGACCGCGTGATCCAGACGCGGCCGACGCTGCCGTCGGCGAGCACTTCCGCCTGCAGCATCACGACGCCTTGAATCCGAGCCTGGAGCGCGCCGTTCGTGTAGGCGGGCGCGACTTCTCGAATCAGTTGCGGATAGGTGATGCCGTCAGCGCCCGGCTGAAACGGACCGCCGCCCATCCCACCGCCGCGCCCATCGTCGAGGCCAGGCCCATCTCCTGGACCGATGCCGCCACGCCCGGGACCACCAGCGCCATCCGATCCCGGGCCGAGTGACGGCGACGAGCCCGGCACGCCGGACACGACGCCCGGCATCTCCGTCAATCCGGTCGACGCCGGCATCGCGGGGATGTCGACGACGCGTGGTGCAGCGGATTCAGTCATCGACAATTGCGCCGGCCGCGGCGCAGGCGCCGTCACGCGATCGCGCCCGCGTGATTCCGCGCGTCGCGGCGGTTCCGGCTTTCTGTTCCCCCCGCCTCCGCCACCGCCGCCGGGCCCGCCCGGCGGCATCCAGACGACGCTCCCCAGCGGCGCGCTGCGCTGGTCCGGCATCGGGTCCGGCATGTGGGACATGACGAAGAGGACGATCACGAAGACCGCGACGTGGGTGATGGCCGACACGCCCATCGCGTTGCTGAACGAGCGCCGCACGTAGATAGGACGACGGCGGCAGCAGGCTGGCCGTCGCGGGTAAGGCGGAACTGAAGTTCCGCCCTACGCCTGCCACGACGCATCTGCCCTGGGGCGCAACTTCAGTTGCGCCCCATGTTCGCTACTCGCGGCGGAGCGCCTGCAGCGGCGTGACGTGTGCCGCGCGGCGCGCCGGGATGAAACTGGCGAGCAGCGCCGCCGTGCCGAGTATTACCGGGGCGGCGGTGAAGACGACGGGATCGAACGGGATCACCTCGGAGAGCACCTTGGAGAGCGCCAGGCCGATCAGCCCCGCGAGCGGCAGGCCGATGGCGAGGCCTGCGAGCGTCAGCCGCAGTCCGTCGCGCAGCACGAGATACAGGACGTCCCGGCCGTCGGCGCCGAGCGCCATGCGGATGCCGATCTCACGCGTGCGCTGCGAGACGACATAGGATTTGACGCCGTAGACGCCCACGACCGCCAGTGTCAGGGCGAGGCAGCCAATCGTCGTGAACATCTTCCCGCCCGCTTCGACGAGCCACAGCTCGAGGCTCTTCTTGTGGAACGCACTCATGGTCGTCAATTCGACCACGGGCAGACGCTCGTCGACCCGGCGGATCTCGCGACGGATGTCCGCAAGAATCCGACCTTCGTCGCCGGTCCGCCCGATGCGTGCGTGGATGTGCATGTTCGCGCGGTAGAAGCGGCCGAACGGCACGTAGAAGTGCGGCTCGGGGGCGCGAGCCGTCATCTCTTCCCGGATCGGCGGGGCGATGCCGACAATCTGCAGCGGAATCGCCTGCGGCGAGCCCTCCGCGCCGGGCCGACGCGTGATTCTGATCATCTGGCCGAGCGGATCGTCGCTCCCGAACAGCTGCTTCGCGAACGTCTCATCGATGATCGCGACGCCGGGAGCGGTGGGCGACTCCTCTTCCTGGCGCGTGAACTCGCGGCCGCGAACGAGCGACAGGTTCAGCGTCCTGAAATAGCCGGCGCCGATGACGCGATAGACGGGAGAACGCCCGCTCTCGGGCTTTCCCCCGACGCGCTCGACGTCCTTGCCTTCGCGGAACTCGCCGAACGGGAGCGTCGAGGCCATACTGACCTCCTCGACGCCCGTCAGCGAGCGGACGCCATCGAGCACGGCCCGGTACATCGGGCGGCCGCGCTCCTCGTCGTAGGCCGCCATGCTCGGATCGATGCTCGCCAGCAGCAGCCGATCGTAGCGATACCCGGGATCGGCGAGCCTCGCCGCGATCGCCGCCCGCCCGAACAGCCCGCCGGCGATCAACAGCATCAGCGAGAGCGACAGTTGCGCGATGACCAGCGCGTTGCGGACGTCGAACAGACGACCCGCCGCCCCTCCGCTCGAGCCAAGCTCCTTGAGATCGGACACCAGGTCTCGGCGTGAGAGGCGGAGCGCAGGTCCGAGGCCGAAGAGCAGCGTGCTGAGCATCGCAAATCCGCCGGTCGCCATCAGCACCGTCACATCAGGCCTGAAGTCGAGCGTCACCGGCACCGGGACGATGGCGGCGAGCGATGCGACCAGCGCATCCATCGCCCAGAACCCCAGCGCGAGACCCGCCGCCGCACCCCCCATCGCCAGCGTGAAACTTTCGGTCAGCAGTTGCCGAACGATCCGCCCGCGCGAGGCGCCGATGGCGAGCCGCACGGCGATTTCCTTCTGCCGCGCGGTACCGCGCGCCAGGAGCATGTTCGCGATGTTCAGCGAGGCGATCAGCAACACGACGCCGGACATCGCCATGAACAAGCCGGTGGCGATTGCCATCGGCCCGTCGGTCTGCGGGCTCGTGCTCGTCGACATGCGCGGCAGCCGGTTCACCGTCAGTCGCTGGTTCGTGTTCTCAGCGGGAAAGGCACGTTCCATCTCTCTGGAGAATGTCTCGAGCCGTGCGTTGGCGGCTGCCGGATCGACGTCCGGCTTCAGCCGGCCGGCGAGGATCAGCGTCTCGTTCGCACGATCGCCGAACCGCATCCGGTTGTTCTTGAACATGTCGTTGACGACGAGGTCGAACAGGCCGAGCGGGAAGTACAGCTCCGGTGCGATGACGGCCATCGTGCCGGTGAAGCGCTCCGGCGCGACGCCGACAATCGTGTAGTTGTCGGCATTGATGCGCATCGTGCTGCCGACGAAGTCCGGCCGCAGCCCGGCGGCTTTCCAACGGGCGTACGTCGTGATGACGACGCGAATGCCGGCGCCGGGCCGTTCCTCGTCCAGCGTGAACGGACGTCCGGCTGCCAGTCGGACGCCCAGCGTGTCGAAGTAGTTCGACGACACGAGCTCGGCGAACGTCCGGCGCATGGTCTCACCGTCCGGCAGGCCGACCATGCTGAACGTGTGCGCCATCAACCCGTCGAACACGTCGCTCTGCTGCCTGATGTCCACGTAGTTCGGGTACGAGAACGACCGGTACGAGTCCGGCTTCGTGGTGTCGTGGCTGTAAAGGCCGAACAACTCCCCGGCCCTTCCTGACAGCGGCTGGAGCAGCATCGCGTTGACCAGCGTGAAGATGGCGCTGTTGGCGCCGATGCCGAGGCCGAGCACCAGAACCGCGATGCCGGTGAATGCTGGCGCCTTGATATGGGTCCGCGCGGCGTACTGCAGATCCTGTAGCAGGCGAGTCATAGCGGCAGGGGACGAGAAGTGCGATGCCGATGTTTCATGGCTGTCTGTTACGCGCGGCTGGAGCCGTCGGTTAACTTAAGCCACGCCAGTACGCGCGAACTCGGCCACTGTCGACGCGTCCCGAACGGATGAACTGACGCGCACCCGGCACCCAAACACCTGAGGCACCACGGCTTGCACCCTTCATCAGTGGTGCAGCATGGGTGACCCGGAACACGCGACGGACACTGAGCGACCCGCAGTCGGGCTGCGCGGGAATGGCGATCGGCGTACACACGAGCGCCGGGCGCATTCCCGGTGGATGCCCGATCGCCGGCGTGGCGACCGCCGACGGCGTCAGCTGCACGGGCTGCTGCTGGCTGCGGCCGCGCTGGCGAGCACCCAGGGCATGAAGCATCGCACGCCGCAGAGCGTCGGCGGGGTCAGCAACAGCAGCTACGCGGCGGCCGCGACGCAGGCGCTCGAGCCGATCGTCTCGGTGACGATTGACGAGTTCCGCGCCCTCGCGCCGGAACTGCGCTACGAGGCGCTGATCCAGGAGGCGGCGAAGAAGCACAATCTGAATCCGGAGCTGATTCGCGCCGTGATGCGCGCCGAGTCGGCATTCAACCCGAACGCGGTGTCGCGCGTCGGCGCGAAAGGACTGATGCAGATCATGCCGGGGCTCGCCAAGGACCTCGGCGTCACCGACCCGTTCGATCCGCGGCAGAACGTGATGGCCGGGGCCCGGTACCTGCGGCAACTGCTCGACGCGCACCGCGGCAATATCGCGCTGACGCTGGCCAGCTACAATGCGGGCCCCGCTAACGTCAGACGCTACAAGGGCATTCCGCCGTTCAAGGAGACCCGCAACTACGTGAAGAAGATCACCGGCTTCCTCGCCGAAGCGGAAGAGGAAACGCAGGAATAGACGTGCCTCAGAAGCGGCAGGCCTTTGGGTTTGCTTTCACGAAGTGCGATTTGTAGTTCGCCGCCTTCGGATCCATGCAGCCTTCGAGGTTGAGCAGCTCGATCTTGCGGAAGTCCGTCGGCGCGGTCTCCGCTTGGATTGAGATGTAGCCGCCGGTGAGCGGTGTCCCATCCACTTTCACGGCCGGATCCGTCGGTGACGCGGACCCTCCGCCGATCTGCGGCTTGGTATATTCGAGCACCGTCTGCCCTTCGACCATGTGCTTGATGACTTCGTCGCCGTGGACCAGGACCTCCACCCTGACCCACTGATCGCCGTCGTAGGTCTTCGACGTCGAGTTCGTGCAGTGCGCCGTGTGCAGCTTGCCGTTCATCACCACGTGGGTTCCCGGCGTGCAGAGATTCGCCGTGGAGCGCGGCTTGCCGTTCCCCAGTCCTCCCAGCAGCTGCACTTCGATCGAGATCGGGAAATCCTGGTCCTTCAGCATCGTCTTCGGGTCCGGCGAGTGCAGCATCAGGCCGTTGTTGCGGATCGCCCATGAAAGGCTGGGACCGGCGTGCGGAATCTGTTCGCCGACGAAGCGGTACTCTGCGGCGAGCAGATAGTACGAGAACGGCTCGCGGTAGAAGAGGTGCCCGAACTCGCGATCGAACGCCGTCCACTTGTCGTAGCGGACCTGCAGCAGCCCGTCGGCGACGCGGAACGTGTCGTTCAAGTTCTCGCCGAGATCGTGCTTCGCGAACTTCGGCGTCCAGCCGTTGAGATCGCGGCCGTTGAACAGTTGAATCCACTCCTTGGCGTTCGGATCGTTCTTCGCGGCTGGCTTCGCGCGCTGCGCCTCCAGCGCGGACACGGTCACGAGCAGCAGCATTCCCCACAGCCCGGCACGTCGCATGTTCGCCTCCGGTATCGAGGCGCCTATCTTAGCGCGGTCCGGAAGAAAACAGTTGCCACGCCGCCCGCCAAGTGTTACAACTTGTAACGTGACACAGCGTAACAGACCCCGTCAGCCGCTCACCGAGCTCCAGCAGGCCATCCTCGATTTCATCTGGACGAACGGACCGTCGACCTCCGAGCAGATCCGCCACGGGCTGCAGCCGCGGCACCCATTGAAGGATTCCAGCATGCGCACGCTGCTGCGCCGGCTCGAGCAGCGCGGCTACCTGACGCACGCCACCGAGGGCAAGGTCTTCGTCTACCGCGCGACGACGCAGCGGACGAGCGTGGCGGCGCGGGCGGTGCGGCAGATCATCGACCGCTTCTGGGCGGGGTCGGCCGAGCAGTTCCTCGCGGGAATGGTTGACGAGAAGGTGTTGAGCGCGGACGCCATCAAACGCCTGGCAAAGAAAGTCGGCAAGCCATGATGCTCCTCGATGTTTCGCTTCGGGTGCTCGCCGTCGCGGCGCTCGTCGGACTCGTGCTCAGGGTGATGCGGGTACGGCGCAGCGGCGTGCGTCATGCGGCATGGATGTTCGTGCTCATCGCGATGCTGTCGATGCCGCTGTTGACCACCATCGTGCCGCCAATCGGCATCCCGTTCATCCCCACGCGTCCCGCCGCGGCGGAGCAGACCGCGGAAACCGGCGGGATTCCGTACGCACTGCCCTCTTCGACGACCCGGCTGCAGGGTGTGGCCGCCGCCGGCTCCGAACCGGTGACGGTTCGGTTCGAGCCCACGGGCGTCACGGTCACTCGGCGCGGCGAATGGTCCATGCAGCGCGTCCTGTTGGTCGTCTACCTGCTCGGTGTATGCGTGCTTCTGTTGCATTTGGCGGCCGGCTGGCATGCCGTCGCGCGGCTCGCCCGCGGCGCGACGCCGGTCGCGATGGCGTGCGACGTTCCGGTCCGTGAATCGACGCGCGTGGCCACGCCGCTCTCGGCAGGCGTACTGCGGCCGTCGATCATCCTGCCGTCGGACTGGCGCGGCTGGCCGGACGAGAAGTTGCAGGCGTGCCTCGCGCACGAGCGCGCGCACATCCGGCGGCGCGACGGGCTGGTGAGGCTCGCCGCGCGCGTCAACCGCTGCCTCTATTGGTTCCACCCGCTCGCCTGGTGGCTCGAACGGGCGCTGGCGGCCTCCGCCGAGGAAGCGGCGGACGAAGCGGCCGTACTCGTCGTCGGGGAGCGCCAGCGCTATGCGGCGGTGCTGGTCGACATCGCCGAGGCGGTGCGCGTGCGCGGCGGACGCGTCGCCTGGCAGGGGATCGGCGTCGACGGCACCGGCCATTTCGAGCGGCGCGTGGAGCGCGTGCTGCGTGGCGAAGCGGGCGCGATGTCCCGCCTCCGCACCGCCGGCGTGCTCGCCGCGTGCGCCACCGCGATCCTCGTCGTCGTGGCCTGCCGCCAGCCGCAGCCGGCGCCGCCGGCGCTGGCGCCGAATCCGGAAGTGGCCGAGCGGCTCGAGCAGCAGAAGGCGCGTCAGGCCGAGTACGAACGCGCGCGGAACATGACGGCGGCGGAGGTCGATGCGCTGGAGCAGTCGCTGAAACGAACGCCCGAGGACTTCGGGACGCTCAGCACGTTGCGCACGTTCTACCAGACGAGCGGGCAGCGGGTGCTCGGCTGGAACGAGATGGTCGCGCGCCGGCGGCCGCACATCCTCTGGCTCATCGAGAATCATCCGGAACATGACCTGGCGATGTGGCAGGTGTCGGCACAGGCGGATCCGGTCACCTACGCCGAGGCGAAGAAGCGCTGGCTGAAGCACACCGCGAGTCCGACGGCGAGCGAGAAGGTGCTCGCCAATGCGGCCCTCTTCTTCTTCGCCGAGGAGCCGAGGATTGCCGAGGAGCTGTTGCTGCGATACAAGGCGTCGGCGCGTCTCGGCGAGCTGTATGCGAGCGTCGTCACCGGACCGACCGACCCGCGCAACGGCGCGCCGCTCACCGCATTCGACTCGGACCCGTACGCGCGCGACGTGCGGCGGCGGCTCCTCGCGTCCAGCGAGGCCAAGGTCCTGTCGATCGCAGGCATGCGGTTGTCGAGGGTTTACAGCGACCAGAACCGGCAGCGCTTCGGCATCCAGCTCCTGCAGCGCGCCGTGCAGCTCGACCCGAACGACGCGCGCGCGCGCGAAGGGCTGATTGCGTTCGAGGTGCACGACCGCGAGTGGGAGTTGCGGGAGAAGCTGCGGGCGCGCGAGGCGGCGCTCGTCGGCGGCTCGATCGCCGAGCGCGTCAGCAAGGGCTGGGGGCTCACGCCGGACGAGCAGCGCGCATTGGGCGACAAGGAACCCGAGGCGCTGGCCGCCATGCCGGAGAATGAACGCTTCGAGCTGCTGTATCAGCTTCCGGCGACGCGCTACATGGGCGCCGAGTCGCTCGCGGCCACCGACAAGACCGCGTCCGATTCCAGCTACACGCTGTCGAAGCGATACGCGCAGGACGCGCTCGCGCTCGCGCCGAAATTCACGGAGCATCCCTGGCACGGCGGCGTCGTCTACAACGCGACCGTCGCCCTCGCTGCGCATGCGCTGCGCGAAGGGGATCGCGCCAGTGCCGTCCGCTACATGCTCGACGCCACCAAGGCACCGGCGTCGCGCGCGCTCGAAACCCATGTCTTCGGCCTCGACATGCGGCTGGTCAACTACCTGCTGAAGGAAGGCGAGCGCGAATCGGTCGCCGAGTTCCTGGAGCGTTCCGCCGCGCTCCGGCCTGCCGACCGCGAGCGGCTGTTGAAGGACGCGGGCGCCATCCGCGCCGGCCAGATGCCGCTGTCGTATCAGTCGATGATGTCGCGGTCTGAGGCGATGCCGCTGCGCTGATGTGGCAGCGCCTACGAGACGCGCACGCCTTTGGGAGACTGTCCTGGCAGAAGGAACGTTTTGATCAGTTCGCCTTCACCACAGACGATCATCCCGGAGAACCGCTTGTACCATTCACCGTCCGGTACGTCTGGTTCCCCGTCGAGCCAGTTCGCGAGCAGCTCGATTTGTGTCGCGGGAATCTTGCGGGCGTGAATACGGTCCAGGAGATGTTGAAACAGCGCAGGGGGAAGACTGTGACGCCGGACCTTCGGCACGACACGCTCAGATGCCGTAAAAACCGCGCGTCAGCCGCTCCTTGATTCTTGCGGCTTCGACGGCATTCGGTGCTGAAACGAGCTCCTTCGCAAGCAGGCCAAGTTCCTCGGGACTCAGACGATGGCCCTTTCCGGCGAGTGCGGCGAGTTCGGCGGTCTCGAGCACGATTTCCTCTCCTGTCGGCTTGCGGGCGACGACGCTGCCGCCGGTCAATACCTGACGGACGAACCAGTGATAGACGGCCAGTGCGCTTTTGATCACGTCTGTCCGCTTCGAGCCCGTCAGCTCGGCCATCTGGTCGACGAGCGCCAGTTCGGTCGGCGTTAGAACTGGCTGGACTCTGGTAGTGCTCATTTCAGCTCACTCTAGCCTCTGATTATACTCCCATTTCAGCCCACGGACTGACGCCATCTGCGCCGGCGCACCGGCAAACGCTGCCACTACGACCTCTGAAGGTACGAACGCTCGCTGACGCAGCGGGATCAACTCGCCCACGGGAACGCCATTACGCGTGACCACGAACGCCTTCCCCTTGTCGAGCGCGCGCATGATGCGGCCGCTGTCGTTGCGGAGCTCTCGCTGTGTAATCCGGCGACTCACCACGTCATCGTAGCCGTGCGCTACGGCACCATTCATTGGCCGTGCAGCGTCGGCTCGGTTATCATGGCGCCGCGAACCCGAGGCCCGATGGGCATCCTGCTTCTCGTGCTCGCCGCCGCTGCCGCTGCGCAGACAACACCGGCGCGCGACACCACACCGTCGGCAGCCACCGGCATCATCCGCGGCCGAGTCGTCGCCGCAGCCGACGGCCGGCCGCTGCATCGCGTGCGCGTGACGGTCAACACGCAGATGCCCAACCCGCCGTCCGGTGTGACCGATACGCGCGGGATATTCGAGATCGCGGGCGTCCCGGCCGGTGCGTATTCGCTCACGGCGGCGCGCGCCGGCTACTTGACCATTCAGTACGGCCAGCGGCGCCCACGTGAGGCAGGAAGAACCGTCGACGTGCGCGGCGGCGAGACCCTCGAAGGAATCGAGATCGCGCTCTATCGCGGCGGCGTGCTCGCCGGCCGCGTGCTCGACGAAATCGGCGAACCCTGCCCGGGCGCGAGGGTCGAAGCCATCGATCACCGATACATCCGCGGCCGTCGCGTGCCGGTGGCCGCCCGCATCACCACCACCAACGACGCCGGCGAGTTTCGCCTGAGCGGCCTCGACCCCGGCGCGTACCAGATCCGCGCCTCCTCCACCGAGGTGTGGGAGGGAGACGATGGCAAGGAGACCTACGTATTCGCGGTGACGTACTTCCCCGGTGTGAAGGAACGCGACGAGCCGCAGACCATCCCCGTGGCGCTCGGACAAGAGGTTGCGGGGCTCGAGTTCCGCCTGATCGCCGGACGCGCGGCGCGCGTCACCGGCGTGCTCGAGGACGCCAACGGGCAGCCTATCGCCGGCCAAGTGGTCAACATGGATCGCATCACGCGGACGATCGGCGGCGCGCTGCAGAGCGCCGGCTTCGGCGGCCGCACGAAGAGCGACGCACGCGGCGCCTTCGAGCTGACGAAGCTGGCGGCCGGCGAGTACCAGATCTACTCCGGCACCGAGAGCGACCGGGTCGGAGTGCAGGCGGTCGTCAACGATGGCGAGGTAAAGCACGTCGTGGTGGCGCCGCGAAAGCCGACCGCGATCGCCGGGACCGTGGTAACCGACGAGGGCGCGCCTCCGCCGTTCCCGCCGACGGCGGCACGCGTGATTCCGATCCAGGTTGACGCGGAATCCGTGCTGCCTGTCTGGGCGGCGCCACGCGAGTCCTTGCCCAGTTCGAACTGGAGCTTCCGCATCGCACGGGCGGAGGGGCAGTACCTCTTTCGAATGACCGGCCTGCCGCAGGAATGGATGCTGAAGCGCGTGCTGCTCGACGGCCGCGACATCACGGACGTGCCGCTCCCGATTGTGCGCGGCGCGCCGGACGTCGAGCGGCTGCAGGTCGTCATCAGCCGCACCGGTGCGCGGGTGGCCGGCGACGTCGTCGATCGAGCGGGCGCGCCATTTCCCGATGCAACGATCGTCGTCTTTGCCGAGAACAGAGCGCTCTGGGGACCGGGCTCCCGCTTCATCAAAGCCGCTCGCCCCGACGACAAGGGACGCTTCACGATCGCGGGTCTTCCGTCCGGTGTCTACCGCGCGATTGCCAGGGACTTCGTCATCGACGGTCAATGGGAAGATCCCGCATTCCTCGATTCGCTCGTACGGGAAGCCGTGCGGATCGAGCTGACGGAGGGATCGACGGCGACGATCCAGTTGACCGCCGGAGGGCGGCCATGAGGACGCTCATCGCACTCGCGTTCGGTGCAGCCACCGTCGTCGCCTATCCCGCCGTCACGATCGGGCAACGGCAGACGGCAGAAGCCGCGAAGACGGGCGTCATTCGCGGACGCGTATCCGCCGCCGATACCGGCAGGCCACTGCGCCGCGCTCGCGTGAGCATCGGATCGCAGACCCCGGGTCAGATGCCGATCGTAGCGAACACGAACTCACTCGGCGTGTTCGAGGCAAGGGACGTCCCGGCGGGCGCGTATACGGTCGCCGCGTCGCGCGCCGGATATCTCGCCATGCAATTCGGCGAGCGTCAGCCAGGTGAGACGGGCGCCACCGTAGACGTGCCACCGGGCGGAATCGTCGATCGTGTCGACATGGCGCTGCCGCGCGGCGCCGTGCTGACGGGACGCATCACCGACGAACTCGGCGAGCCGTATCCCGGCGTCCAGGTCCACGCGCTGGCGCTGCGCTATCGCCTCGGCAAACGCGTGCAGACACCGGTCGGAATCGCCACGACGGACGACGCCGGCCAGTTCAGGATCGCGGGACTGCCGCCCGGCAGCTACCACGTCGTCGCCTCGTCATCCGAGACCTGGCGCAACGAGAAGAAGGAGACGCTGGCGTTCGCCGCGACGTATTACCCTGGCGGCTCGGCCGACCTCGCGCAGCCGATCGCGCTCGGTCCGTCGCAGCATCGCGCCGGCCTGGATTTCAGTCTTCAGTCGGGCCGCGCGGCAACGATTTCCGGCCGCGTCGTCCGGGAAGACGGCCAGCCAGCCGCCAACGCCGGCGTC
Organism: Vicinamibacterales bacterium; assembly: GCA_048594885.1. Taxonomy (GTDB): domain Bacteria; phylum Acidobacteriota; class Vicinamibacteria; order Vicinamibacterales; family 2-12-FULL-66-21; genus JBMDXB01. Next base: position 69,159 of record JBMDXB010000162.1, on the reverse strand, counting down.
ACGATTGCGATGAGTTACCCAGGCGCAGGAGGAATCTTCACCGCCGGCATGCGGTCGGTGCGTGCAGGGGCGGACGGCGGATTCGAGATCAAAGAGGTCCCCGGCGGCTCCTACAGCGTGATGGCCGGAGGCGACGAACGTTACGTCACGGTCGCCGGCGCGGACATCGACAACGTGGTTCTCAGTTCGAAGGTCGGCAGCACGGTCACGGGTACGCTCACCACCGACACCGGCGCGCCGCCGCCGTTCTCGCATTCGGGGGTGCGCGTCGCCCTGGCGGCGCCGTTCGATCGCGTGCTGCCGACCGTCCGGGTCGTCTCGGTCGAGAGCGACTGGTCGTTCGAAATGAAGAGCCTCGGCGGACCGTTTCTGTTCCGCATCGTCGGGCTTCCCGAGGACTGGGACCTGCGCGCGGTGCGGTTCGGCGACAGGGACATCACGGACGCGGCGTGGGACGTCCCGACCGGCGGAAAGACGATTACCGGTTTGACGATTGTTGTGACGCAGAGCGTCGGCCGCGTCTCGGGGACGGTGCTGGACAGCCGCGGCAAGCCGACAGCGGCGGCGACTGTCGTCGTCTTCTCGGAGGACGCCCAGCACTGGATGCCGTTTTCGCGGCTGCTGCGGACGGCGAGACCGACGCCGGACGGGCGATTCACGATCGTCGGCCTGCCGGCTGGCATCTATCGCGCAGCGGCCGTCCGCACGATCGAACCGGGCCAATGGGAGGATCGCGCGTACCTGGAGAGCCTGCGCGACGCCGCCGCGCGGTTCGTGCTCGCCGACGGCGGTACGGAATCCCTCACGCTCGAGGTGTCAGAGTCGCCTAGCTCCTCAGTGCGGCCGACTGCGTCAGCCCGGACTCGGCGACCCCTGCCATGCGGCCGAGCAGCACGCGCAGCCGATCGATCTGATCGAACGCGCTGTCGAGCGCCTGCTTGACGTCTTCCGGTTCCATCGCATCCAGTGCCGTTCGAATGAACGTCAACTTGGCTCCAAGAACGGTAATCGGCTCGGCAGCGTCGGTGAGGATGCCTGCCGCAACTTCGCCTGCAATCGCGCGCTTCTCGGAATCGATCAGCCGCCGCTCCAGCATGACCCGGTTGCTGATGTCTTCAATGACGAGCAGGTGAGCGTCCTCGGCGGGCCGCGTCGCAATGGCGCCATCCTGCGGCGCTGCCGTCAACGGAAGGGGAGCCGCTTCAATGTTCAGCGTCCTGGCGGGCAACTCTGGCGTGGCTCCCGGAATCGACGACTCCACGACTGTCCGGCGCGGAGTACCGAACTCCGTCAACCAGACCGCGAATCGCGGGTCGGGGATCAAGACTGTAATCGGCTGACCGCGCAGCTGCGCAGTACCGACGCCAAACATCTGCGTGGCGTGCGCGTTGCCGAATACGATCCGCCACTCGGCGTCGAGGACGACAACGGCGTGAGGCAGGCTCTGTAAGATCGCGCGACACGTTACACGCTCGATGGGCGGCAGCGTGGCGAGATCCGGCAGGCTTCCCGCGGCGCCGTCGGCAACCGGTTGTTCCAAGAGCGACCCCCGGCAACCGTCTGCAAATATGGTGCTGACAGCGCAGCTCTACGATGGTTCCGTCTCTCGCGACTTTACGTGCCCGTGACGCGAAGCATCTCCGAGACGGTCGTGACGCCGGCGAGCACCTTCTCGACGGCAGCCTCGCGCAGCGTCCGCATCCCTTCGGCACGCGCCGCCTCGACGACCTCCGGAGCCGGACGGTGGCGCGCGACGAGGCCGCGAATCCGTTCTGTCATCGGCATGATCTGGAAGATGCCGTCGCGTCCCGCGTAGCCCGTCTGCCGGCAGTGGAGGCAGCCGGTGCCGCGCCGGAGCGGCCGCTCGCGGAGCGTGTCGAGCGCGACGTCGAGCGCCGCCGCATCCTCGGCCGTCGCGGCGTACGGCTCCCCGCACTGGCTGCAGGTCACGCGGACGAGCCGCTGCGCGATGATGCCGACCACAGTCGAGAGTACGAGGAAGTGCGGGATCTCGAGATCGAGCAGCCGCGTGATCGACGACGGGGCGTCGTTGGTGTGGAGCGTCGACAGCACCAGGTGTCCGGTCAATGCCGCCTGCACCGCGTTCTCCGCCGTCTCGGTGTCGCGGATTTCGCCGACCATGATGATGTCCGGGTCCTGTCGCAGCACGGTTCGCAGCGCGTTGGCGAACGTGAGATCGATCTGCGGACGCACGGCGACCTGGTTGAAGTCCTCGTTCACCATCTCGATCGGGTCCTCGATCGTGACGATGTTCACGTCCGGGCGCGACAGGTGCTTCAGCACGGAGTAGAGCGTCGTCGTCTTGCCGCTGCCGGTCGGGCCGGTGACGAGGATGATGCCGTGCGTCTGCGCGAGAAAGCCCTGGAACGTGGCGAGGTCCGGCGGCGAGAAGCCGAGCTGATCGAGACTCTTGAGCAGGATGTCCGGGTCGAAGATGCGCAGCACCGCCTTCTCGCCGAACACCGTCGGCATCGTCGAGACGCGGATCTCGATCTCGCGTCCCTGTCGATCGCGCTTCAGCCGTCCGTCCTGCGGCCTGCGCTTCTCAGCCAGGTTGCAGCCGGACAGCAGCTTGATGCGCGACACGACCGCCTGGTAGACGATGCGCGGGATGACGTGGACGTCGTGCAGCATGCCGTCGATGCGCAGCCGCACGAGCGTGACGTTGCGCTTCGGCTCGAAGTGAATGTCGGACGCGCGCTGCTCGAACGCGTAGTTGAGGAGGTGATCGAGCGCGTTGACGACGGGGGCGGCCGCGGGATCGAGCTCGTCGGCCTGCGTCGACAGGTACTCCTGGTTGCCCAGATCGAACGCGGGCAGCCGCCGCGCGGACAACTGTTTCTCTGCCGACTGGAGGCTGGCACGCAGATCGTAGAAGCTCTTGGTGATGGCCTCGATGTCGGCACGGGTCGCGACGACGCGCTGGACGTCGAGGCCGCTGACGCGGCGGATGTCGTCGGCCGGGAACGGCGCGAACGGATCGTGCACTGCGACGGTCAGCGTCGTCGAGGACTTCGAGATCGCGACCATGCCGTGGCGCCGCGAGAACGCGGCCGAGAGCGCGCCGGTGACGACGTCGAGATCGAGCTCGAGGGGGTTGATCTTGACGAACGGCAGGCCGGCGAACGCCGCGAGCGCTTCGCCGATCTGGTTCTCGGTCGCGAACTTCAGCTCGACGGTCGTCGGGATGACGCCGACGTTGTGCTGCCGCGAGTACTTGCGGACCCGCTCCGCCTGCTCACGCGTGAGGAGCTTCCGGAACATCAGGACCTGGAGAAGATCCGCGCTTTCAGCGGCGGGCGTCACCGGCGGCTTGCGGGGTACGCTCATTATTCAGTAGGGCGGAACTTCAGTTCCGCCGTCCGATTATAGACCCGCCGTGAACGCCTACTCTGCCGCCGCCGACGCCGTGCTGGTCCTGCACTTCACATTTGTGCTCTTCGTGGCACTCGGAGGCCTGTTGGTCTTGAGGTGGCCGCGCGTCGCGTGGGCACACGTGCCCGCGGCAGCGTGGGGCGTGGCCATCGAGTTCGGCGGCTGGATTTGCCCGCTCACGCCGCTCGAGATCCGGCTGCGCGAACTGGCGGGCGAGGCAAGCTACCACGGCGACTTCATCGCGCGGTATCTGATGCCGTTCATCTATCCGGAAGGGCTGACCAGGGAAGCGCAGATCGCGCTCGGGCTCGCCGCGCTGGCCGGCCACGTCGCGATCTACGCCTTCGTGTACCGGCGGGCTCGCAGCGCGCGTTGACTGAATCGCTATTTGTACCACCAGCTCACGAGCTTCGACGGCGTCACCTCGATGATGACGGACTCGCCTTCCTCGAACGGCGCGTTGGACTTGTAGATCCTGAACTTGCGGTAGAGGAGCCCGCGAATCTGGCGGAACTGCGGGCCGCCGCGAATCAGCTTCGCCGTGCCCTGCGCCATGACACCGCCCATGTTCTGCCAGTCCGCCTTGTAGGTGTCGGCGACCAGCGCGACGGAGCGATGTCGATGCAGGTTGGCCAGCTTCGCGGTGCCCGGATCCGACGCCCAGTAGATCTTCCCTTTGTGCTCGACGTGACAGACCGGCGTCACCTGCGGCTTTCCGCGACGGTTTACCGTTGCGACACGGATCACCGGAGCCGCCTTCAGGAACCGTAACTTCTTCGCCTTGTTCCACTGCATGCGGTCACCTCCCGCGAACACGCCAGTTCCGATGATGGCGTGCCTCACGGCCTCGAGTCCAGAGCGAACGCGATGCCTGGCACAGCCATTGCGGGAAGCGCCGGAATCGAGGTGTGTATGTCCCAATCGCGATCGCGCTGGAAGCTCGTGGGCGGTGCAATCGTGGTGCTCTTCGTCCTCGCGCAGGTCGTGCCCTACGGCCGGTCGCGAACCAACCCGCCGGTGGTGGCTGAACCCTCGTGGGACTCGCCGGCAACACGGCAGCTCGCGCGGCAGGCGTGCTTCGACTGCCACAGCAACGAGACGCAGTGGCCGCTCTACTCGCATGTCGCGCCGACGTCGTGGATGCTCAGGCGAAACGTCGACGAGGGACGCGCGGTGCTGAACTTCTCCGAATGGAACCGGAAGCAGAAGGAAGCCGACGAAGCCGCGGAGAAGGTACGGGAGGGGGAGATGCCGCCGCTCGCGTATCGCCTCATGCACGGCCACGCGCGGCTGACCGATGCCGACCGCGACCGCCTCGCGCGTGGGCTCACCGCAACCATCCGGCAACGCGCGGAGTAAGAGCGGGGAGGGCACGCCGCGTCAGCGGCGCGCCATCTTCTCGAGCACGTCTCCGAGCCGCTTGATCTCCTCGCCGTAGAGCGCCCAGTTGCCCTCGCGCTGCGCCTGCAATGCGCGCTGGTAGTGCGTGCGCGCTTGTGCGGCAAGTGTGGCGAGATCGCCGGCTGGCACTGCGGGCTCCTTCTGGCCCGCCGTGTCCGGCGGCGCCGCCTCTGGTTCGACCGCCGGCCGCGGCCGCGAGCCGTCGCCGGGGAACAGGCGGTCGAGCGCGGCGTCGAGCGTCTCCTCCATCACGATCTGGTTCTGGTACGCGACGATCACGCGCTTCAACTCCGGGATCTTGCCGCCGGCCGCGCGCAGATAGAGGGGACGGATGTAAATCAGCGACTCCTCGATCGGAATCACCAGGAGTGTGCCCTGGATCACTTCGGAGCCCTGCTGGTTCCACAGCGTAATCTGAGGGGCGATCACCTGATCCTGGCTGATGCGCGCGGCGATCTGCCGCGGGCCGAAGATCACCGTCTGCTTCGGGAACTGGAACACGGCGAGGCGGCCGTAGTTGTCGCCGTCGCTGCGCGCGACCATCCACGCCGCGAGGTTGTCCTTCTGCCGCGGCGTGAACGGCAGCATCTGGATGTACTCCGGGTCCGTCTGCCCGGGCAGCTTCATGATCGTGTAGTACGGATCCATCGGCTGCGAGCGGCCCTCGACCTCGAACGCCGGCACCTCCCACTGATCCTCTCGGTTGTAGAACACCGCCGGGTTCAGCATGTGGTACGTCGCGAACATCGACGCCTGGATCGCGAAGATCTGCTGCGGGTAGCGCAGCCGCTTCCTCAGGTCTTCCGGCATCGCCTCGAGCGGCTGGAACAGCGCGGGGAACATGCGGCCGATCGTCGCCGCGACGGGATCCGCGCTGTCGAGCAGGTGGAACCTGGTCGTCCCGTGATAGGCGTCGATCGTCACCTTCACGGAATTGCGAATGTAGTTGATGCCGTTGAGGCTCGACGAATACGGGTAGCGCGACGACGTGGTGTAGACGTCCTGCATCCAGACCAGGCGGCCTTCGGAGATCGTCAGGTACGGATCGGGGTCGTAGGTCAGGAACGGCGCGATGCGCTGCAGGCGGTCGGCAATGCGCCGGTACAGCATCACGCGGCTCTCGCGCGTCAGGTTCGGCGAGAAGAACGTATCGGTCGAGCGGAACCGGATCGCGAACATGAGACGGCGGAACACGTTCGACAGCGGGACGCCGCCGTCCCCGGCGTAGGTCGTGAACACGTTGGCATCGCCGCGCGGGTAGTCGAATTCCTCGGTCGCCGTCTTCACGAACACGTGATCGTTGGCCAGCTCGCCGTAGTAGACGGCCGGCTGCGTGAGCTTCAGATCGATCGTGGACTCGGGCGGCAGGTCGCGCACGAAGAGCACCGGCAGCCCTTCGCGCGTCACCTCGTTCACCGGCCCCAGCGTGATGCCGTAGCCGTGCGTGAATGTCAGGCGGTCGTTGATCCACGTACGGCTCGGCAGGCTGTCGGAGTTCAGCTCGCGCGCCGAGAGCATGATCTGCCGGTACTTCCCGTCGATCGTGTAGCGATCGTTGTCGACGGCGACGAAGTCGTAGTAGGTGCGGATCTCCTGAAGCTGGCTGAAGGTGTCGAGCAGCGGACGATCGTTCCAGAGCGGAACGTTGTCGATGGTCGCGGCGTTGCGATCGAGATCGGCGCGCGTCAGCCGCGCCTCGCCCGACAGCCCTCGCTCCTCGACGGCGTCGAGGCGGAAGGCGGCGCGCGTCGCGTGGATGTTGTGGGTGATGTACGGCGTTTCGCGGACCTGCTCGTTCGGCGCGACGACGAAGCGCTGGACGATCGCTGCGTAGACCGAGCCGGCAATGGCGACGACCAGATACACCCCGGCGGCGACGAAGATCGGCTTGAGCCCGCGCCGCCGCGTCGACTGCCACAACGCCAGCGCAGCGCCGAACACCGCCGCGCCGATGAGCGCGCGCAGCGCCGGCATTCGCGCATGGACGTCGACGTACGACGCGCCGAACACGACGCCGGACGGATCGATCAGCATCTGCGGAATACGGAGCCAGGCGCCGAACGCGAGCACCAGCAGCAGCGCCGCCGCCAGCAGTCCGACGTGCCGTATCGCCTGCGGCGAGGCGGAGAATCCCTGCGTGTCCGTCCCGAGCGCGCCGCCGAACACGTAGGCCGCGACGACGGCGATCGCCGACAGCGTCAGCGTGACCATCAGGCCGCCGTGCAGCACCTGCAGCAGCGGCAGCGTGAACACGTAGAAGCCGATGTCGCGGCCCAGCACCGGGTCCGTCGTGCCGAACGGCACGCCGTACCAGAAGTACAGGACCGTTTCCCAGTTCGCCCCGGCGGAGAGACCGAGGAGGATGGACACGCCTGCGGCCGCCAGCATCACCAGCGGCCGCAGCCGCGCCGGGTCGATCGTCACCGGTTGCGGCCCCTCGTGCGTGACGATCATGAACCGCCGCGGCCGGAACGCGCGGAACGCCGGCAGCAGGTTCACCGCGAGGATGGTGAACACGACCGCCGCCGTCACGGTCGTCACCATCGATCGCACCGTGATCGATCGCAGGTAGACCTGCTCGTAGCCGACCTCGCGGAACCACAACAGGTCGGTGTAGAACTCCGCGAATCCGGGAATCGCGGCCGCGAGCACGACCAGCAGGATGATGAGTCGGCCGGGCGAGAAGCGGATGCGCACTATCGTCGCGGGTCGCGCCAGATGATGCGCTCGTTGCGGCGTTCGGCGAAGAAGTCGGCGCAGGTGCCGTCGCCGGCGCCCGTGATGCCGCCGTCAGGATGGCAGAGGATGGTGCCGTTTGCTCGATACACGACGCTCATCACGTCGCAGCAGCGCTGCGGGACGAAGAAGACATCTTGAGCCTTGTAGTCGTAGCGCGCAACGAACGCCGGCGGATTGGCGACCGGCTGTGATTCGAGCTGGCGAATCAGCGCCGTCACCCATCCCGGAGCCGTCGTCGACGAATCCGGCGCGGCAGGGTTGCTGCCGCAGCCGGCGAGGAGCAGCGTCGCGACAACGATCGCCAGCCGGCACATGCCTCTCAGGATAACACCGGGTCCGCTATGGCTTGATCCACAACCCGCGCGTTGCTGTTGTCTCGTCGAGGAAGACGACCAGATCGAAGAGGCTGCCCAGATTCACCGGATAGAACTGCTGGTCCATCGCCATCGCCCCGATGGAGCGGAACTGCAGCGGGCTTTTCAGCCATCCGGACGCGGCGTCGCCCGGTCGGGCGGCGCGCAGGTCGAGCATGAACCGCGGCAGCCCGGTCCGCGCAAACGCATGCTCGTACGATCCCGCGGAAGCCGGCGTGAGCGGATGCCGGCCCAATCCGGCTTCGCGTGCCACCGCCGTATACTCGCCGCGGTTGAGGGCGAACCCGACGACGATCTGCTCCTTGCCGTACCAGTCGTCGAGATATGCGCCCATCGGACGATACCCGCCGACAGCCGTCCGGGCGACGTGCCCGTTGTGCGCCCAGAGGACGATGCGGGTTCCCTTCGGCGCCGAATCGAGGATCCATTTGACGTTGCGCGCCATGTTCTCGTCGCGCGTCACCTCACCCGATGTCATCTGCGCGTACTGGTGAACGACACGCGCGTTCTGAATCGCCCACGCGATCTCTTGCGCGTCGGCGCGCTTGCGGTACTCGTCGCGGCTCTTCTCCATGCGCGAGACCACCTCGGCGAGGCGCCGGCTCAATTCGGACGCGTTCACCGTTGTCGCAGGCGGTGCGCCGGCGGACGGCGATTGAATCAGCAAGCTGCGCGTGCCCCGTGCGGCCGTCGTGTCGTCGACACGGACGACGAATCCGGTTTGCGGGATCGTGAAGCCCTTGATCTGGCCGGATTCGAAATCGAAGTCGTATGTGCTCGCGTCGTACGGCTTGTCGTCAATCTCGATCCGCAGGTCGTCGAACCAGGCAGCGCCCTTGCCAGGCATCAACACGCCGAAATTGATGTTGACGGCTTCCACGGGCACGCTGAGCACGATCTCGTAGCGGGTCCAGTCGCTCGTACCCCTGGGGCCGCGAGTCTGCATGTTGTCGAATGCGAGCGTCCCCTTGGGGCCGTCGACCCTCCACCACAGGCCGGCATAACCCTCCAGGTCTCTCGTCCTGACGGCGCCGCTGAACTTGATCTTCTTCCCTGCCGCGTGACTCACCGGGAACGAGCCGGTCGCCACGCCGAAGGCGCTCTGGCGCTGCGACGCTCTCAGGTTGCGCGCGTCCCCGTACACCGGTTGGACCTTCGTCGCATACTCCGGATCGACCTTGCGCAGGAAGTCCTCGACCGTTTGTGCCGCGACGGTCTCGGTCTGCATGTCGAATCCGGTGAACTGAATCCTGCCCTTGCCGGACGCGTTGAACTGCCGCATCCACTCGATCATCGCGAGCACTTCTTCTGTGTTCCACGTCCAGAAGTACATCCCCTGGAGCAGCGATTTGGGATCGCCCTTGCCGTGGAGCACGTAATCGTTGACCCGATAGGCTTCCGGCATGTTCGCTTCGATCGCGAAGATGGTGAACCCGAGCTCGGAGGCGAGAAACTCCGTGAGCCGGTGCTTCATCTGAAAGATCTCGCGCGTGCCGTGTGTCGCCTCGCCGAGCGCGACGATGCGCGCGCTGCCGATCGCGGCCTTCAGCCGCTGCAAATCGGCGAAGCCGGATCCAGCCTCGACCGTCTTCACAGGGATCGCCGTCGTTTTGAGCCACTCGAGCTGCGCAGCCGTCGGTTCGGCCGTCTGCGCCAGCGCCGCGACGGTTGCAGCAGCCGAGAGGGCCACCATGGCGAGTCGTGCCGTCATCGAAGCGCTCCGGTCTACTGCAGCAGTTTCATCTTCCGCAGTGTGTCGGCCAACGGCACACCGCTGTGGTCGACGGCCCCAGGGAATTGCGTCTTCACCTCGTCCGTCAGCTTGAGCGCCTCCGACAGGCGATTGCTGTTCGCGTAGAACGAGGCAAGCTGCGCACGCGCGTACGCGCCCACCTGCACACCGTCGCCGTACCATGCGTCACCGTGGTTGGCGATCGCCGACGTCAAGTACTCCTCCCGCTCCGACCCACTCGACATCTGCGCAAGATAGAGCACCGCGCAGCCGGCACGGTTCGATGTCGGGTACTTCTGTACGAGCTGTCGCAGCGCGTCCCTGGCGGACGGGGCGCGAAGATCCTTGTTCGCCGACTGATACGTCGTCTCGATCTCACGGAAGTCCTGGTTCGAGAGGCGGGCGCGATCCTGGCGCATGCGATCCTGCGCCTTCGCGCGCAGCGCTTCAATGCTCGGTACGGTCGCCTCCTGCGCGAGGAGGGGCGCCGGCAGCCCGCGCGTGGAGTTCAGAAGCAGCAGCGGCACGAGCAACAAGGCGCAGCGGTGTCGCGGGTGCATCATGTCAGCCTCCCTACCAGGACGGCTGCTGTTCGGGTGGGACGGGCAAAGGCTTGCCCATGGCACGCCCGTCAGGAGACAGGCAGCCGTCGGGGTGGACCTATCTTATGCCACGGCGCCGGCGAATCGACTCCCGCCGGTCAGAACCGATAGACGACTCCGCCTCGCCCGCCGAAGACCCAATCCAGCCCTTCGCCGAACCACATCACGGCTTCGGTGCGGATCGACAACCGGTTCGAGATGTCCCATTCGGCGCCGGCGCGTCCATGAAGGAGCCGGATCGTATCGGTCCGCACGATACGGAAGGGAGGATCATCGACGTCATTGTGCGCGCGCTGCAGGCCGATGCCGCCGCCGCCGATGAAGTGAACGCGGCCCTCCGGCGCGGAGCGGAAGATCACGCTCCCCGTGAACGTCGTCTCCGTGAAGTCGTGATGCGCGCGGCCGAAGACGTTGCGGACGCTTCCGCGGTGGACGTCCGCTTCGACGATCAACCGCGGCGTCAAATGAAAGCCGGCACCGCCGCCGACGATCAGCGCGTTGCCCATCTCCGAGTCGGCGTTCCCGAGGCTCGCGCCTCCGATGCTGCCGACGACCAGAACGCGGCGCTCCTGCGCCAGGGCAGGCGCGGCGCAGAGGCATGCGACGACGATGAATCCGACCGTTTTGCGAAATCTTGAGACCATCATGCTCGGGAATGCGCAAACCGGTGGCCGAACGGCTCGGCTACTCGGATGAACCGCTCTTTCGCTTCCCCCACGTCGGCGGCGGCGGCTCGATCGTCAGCCGGTCGACCGGCTTCGCCTTGAGCAGCTTCATCGCCTCCTCGACGGCGCGTTCGAGCTGCGGGTCCCGACCGGCGATCACGTCCTTCGGCCAGTTCTCGACGTCGATGTCCGGCGCGACGCCTTCGTTCTCCACCGCCCACTTGCCGTCGCGCGTGAAGAAGCCGCCGCGCGGCGCGATCATCGATCCGCCGTCGACGAACGGCGGCGTATCGGCGGTGTGGACGAGGCCGCCCCATGTGCGCTTGCCGACCAGCGGCCCGATCTTGCGCCGCTTGAACATGTACGGCATCAGATCGCCGCCCGAACCGGCCATCTCGTTGACGATCATCACCTTCGGTCCCCAGATGCCGGCCGATGGCGAGGTGAACGGAAATCGCTCGCCCGCGACGTTGTTGAAGTACCCGTCGAATTCGCGGCCGAGGATCTCGATGATGTAGTCGGCCGCGGAGCCGCCGCCGTTGAAGCGCTCGTCGATGATCGCGCCCTTGCGATCCTGCTGCGCGAAGTAATACCGGTTGAAGCTCGCGTAGCCGCCCTGTCCGGTGTTCGGCACGTAGACGTAGGCGAGCTGCCCGCCCGACAGCCTGTCGACGAGCCGGCGATTGTGCTCGACCCACGCGCGCGTGCGCAGCGCCTGCTCGCTGGCGACGGGCTCCACCGTCGCCTGCCGCGCCCCCTCCCGCACTGGCTTGCTGTTGACGGTCAGCACAGTCTGGCGATTCGCGGTGCCGTCGAGCAGACGGTAGATGTTGTCCGGCGCGCGCAGCTCGATGCCGTTGATCGCGAGGACGTAGTCCCCCACCGAAACGTCGACGCCCGGCGCGGCAAGCGGCGCGCGGAGATCGGGGTTCCAGCTTTCGCTGTCGTAGATGCGCTTGATGCGGTATCTCCCGTTGTCGATCGTGAAGTCCGCGCCGAGCAGGCCGCCGGGCGATTGCGGCACGTCCGGCATGTCGCCGCCGCGCACGTACGAGTGGCCGATGGCGATCTCCGCGCCCATGTTGTCGAGCAGGTAGTTCAGATCCGCGCGGTGGTTCACGAACGGCAGCATCTGGCCGTACATCTGCTTCATCTTCGGCCAGTCGGATCCGTGGACGTTCGGCACGTAGAGGTAGTCGCGCTGGTTGCGCCAGCCTTCGTCGAAGATCTGCCGGAACTCCTCCTTCGGCTCGAGGAACATCCGCAGCGAGACGTTCAGCCGTCCCTGTCCCGCCTGCGGCGGTTGCGGACGATCGGCGTCGACGAGAAACAGCGAGACACCGCCACCGGTCGCCTCACCGCCGCGGCCGCGGCCGCCACCGCCACCGCCCGTGCGATACAGCAGCTTGCGGCCGTCGGCGCTCACCTCGTAGTCGGCGACGCCGGTCATGAACGGCGCGGCGCGCCGATCGCTGAGGCGATAGCGATGCAGCGTGGCGCCGCCGCCCGCGCCGCCCCGTCCACCGCCGCCGGCAGGCGGCGCTTCGAGAAAGAAGACGGCTCCCGGCACGCCCGCCATCAATCGCGCGTACTGACGCTCCGGAACGCCGGGCACCGAGATGATCCGCTGCTGCAAGCCGTCGAAGTCGATCTGCACCGTGACCGGCCCACGCGGCCGCGCCGGCTGATCCTGCGCGTCAGCTCCGGCCCCCTGGCTCCCCGGCACCCCGGCCCCCCGGCCCCCCGTGCCTCCGGCCCCTCGCCCCCCCGGCGCAGGCGCACTGGAGACGCCGGGATCTTCATCGCTTTCCGGCAACAGCGGGCTCGCTTCGCCCTTCTTCAGCACCGCGAAGTAGAGGCCGAAGTTTTCTTCGCGGTCGTACGAGGTCATGTCGAGCCACTGCGACCGGAGCGCGAAGTCGGTCGACGCCAGGAACCAGAGATATTTGCCGCTCGAGTCCCACACCGGATACATCGCATCGGCGAGCCCGTCGGTGATCTGTTTCCGCTCGCCCGTCTCGACGTTCGCCACGAAGATCGCGCGGTAGAGGCTCTTCAGACGGCTCGCGTAGGCGACCCACTTCGAGTCCGGGCTCCACGTCGGGTCGAGCGTCCGCTGCGGCACCATCCACGGATCGTTGCCGATCGTCTTCGTCTGCCCGCTCTCGACGTCGAGTACCCACACGTTCAGGTTCGTGTCCGTGTAGAGCAGCTTCTTCGAGTCGGGCGACCACGACGGCGTGTAGTAATGCGTCGGGTTCGGCAGCACGATCTCGCGCGGCTTCTTCAGTCCGTCCTGCTCCTCGATCACCAGCGTGTACTCGCCGGATCGATCGCTGAAGTACGACACGTACTTCCCATCCGGGGACCACGCGGGCTGACGCTCCGCGGACCGCGACGAGTTCGTCAGGTTGCGAACGTCGCCCTTCTCCGCCGGGATCGTGAAGATCTCGCCGCGCGCCTCGACGACAACGCGCTTGCCCGTCGGTGACAGCGCCATGTTCGAGATCCGCGCCGTGACGTCCTGCCACCGCGGCATCATCCACGGAAAGTCCCCGGACGCCGTGATGTTGAGGACGCGCGCCTTGCCCGTCTTCGGGTCGAGCTCGTGAATGGAACCGGCCTGCTCGAACACGAGCACGCCGGCGCCCGCGTTGAGCGTCTTCACGTCGAAGTCGGTGAACGTCGTCACCTGCGACAGCTTCTTCGCCTTCGTCTCGAACGCCCAGACGTTCGACACGTCGTCCCGATCCGAGAGGAAGTACACCGTGTCGCCGAGCCACACCGGCTCCTTGTCGTTCGAGTCGGTCCACGGCGGCGACATGAGATCGAACGTTTTCAGATCGACGATCCATACCGGACGGTTCTGGCCGCCGCGATAGTTGCGGCGCTCCTCGTCCCACGACGTGTTCATGCGGTAGGCGACGCGGCTGCCGTCAGGCGAGATCTTGCCTTGATACGCGCGCGGCAGCGGCAGTGGCTCCTCGACGCCGCCTTCCACCGGCACCGTCCAGAATCGCGGCGCGCCGCTCGGCGCCCACGTCGCGCGGCCCGACGCGAACACGATCGCCTTCCCATCGGCCGTCCACCCTTGCACCGCGTCGCTGCCCGGATGCCACGTCAGGCGCTTCGGCTCGCCGCCCTGCGCCGGGATGACGTAGACGTCGGTGTTTCCCGCATACTCGGCGCTGAACGTGATCCACTTCCCGTCAGGCGAAAACTGCGGGTTCTGCGTCTGCCCCTGGAAGCTGGTGAGCCGCCGCGCCGTGCCGCCGCCGCGCTCGACCGACCAGATGTTGTTCGCGTAGGCGAAGGCGATGTGACTGGCGCTGACCGTCGGCATCCGTAGCAACCGCGTCGGCGTGCCGTTGCTGTAAAGCGTCGCCTGGCGCGAGGCCGCGAACGCAGCACACGCCACGCAAATGAACATCGTCAACGTCAGCGAGCGACGCGGCTTCGACATCGTGGATCCTCCAACCAAGCGGGATGAACTGACCGGGGACCGTATCGTAGCATGCGGGCCGCGTCGCTGTCGGGCGACAGAGAATGTATTGGAGATCGCGCGATCAACAGGAGAAGGGGAGAAGGGGAGCATTTCTTCTTCTTCTTCAGAAAAGAAGGAACTGCTCTCCTTCTCCCCTTCTCCTGTTGTCGCGCGATCCGGCAACTGGCGGCGATCGAAGCGCGCCGCATCCCAGCGACGTCGCGCGACCTATGTCCCGCGCAGCACTCGCAGCGGATCGAGCGTCGCCGCGCGGCGCGCGGGGACGATGCACGCCACGGCAGCAACGAGGAGGAGCACCAGCGGGACGAGACCGTACGTCAGTGGATCGCGCGCCGTCACGCCGTAGAGCAGCGCCGCTATCCAGCGCGCCACGGCGGCCGACGCGAACAGGCCGGCGACGATGCCGGCGCCGGCAATCGCCGCGCCCTGCCGCAGGACGAGCGTGACGATGTCGATCTGTCGCGCGCCGAGGGCGGAGCGCACGGCCAGTTCGCGCGAGCGCTGCGCGACGCTGTACGACAACACGCCGAACAACCCGACGGCGGCGATGAGGAGCGCCACGCCCGCGAAGCCGCCGAGCACGACGGCGTAGAGCCGCGGCCTCGCCAGGCTCGACGCCAGCAGCCGATCCTCGAGCGTCATCACCGCCTCTGCAACGAGCCGGCCGTCAGTCTGCGCGACGACGCTGCGCAGCGCCGGCGCAATCCGCGACGGGTCCTCGTCGCTGCGCAGCAGAATCGTCGCGGTCGTCTGGGGCATGCCCGACGCGAGCTGGCGGTACGACACATACATCTCCGGCAACGACGTCGTCTGCGCGCCGATGTAGCGTACGTCTTCGACAACGCCGACGACTGGTGCCGTCGCATCGGTATCGCCCTCCCACACCGCCATCGGAATGCGCGCATCGAACGGCGCGTCGCCGAGATAGCGGCGCGCGAACGTCTCGTTGACGACGACGACCGGCTGGGAGGTTTTGGTGTCAGCGTCCGTCAGGCTGCGGCCGCGGAGGACATCGAGTCCGAGGGTCGAGAAGTAACGCGGGCTGACGACGCGCGGCGAGGCCTGCACGGAGACGCTTCCCTCCTGCGCATTGCGCGATGGCAGCGTGAACGCCGATGTCGATCCGCCGGGGATCAGCGGAAGCTCCGTCGAGCAGGCAGCGGCTCGGACGCCGGGAACCGTCGCGAGGCGGTCGAGGATGTCCGACCAAATCGCGCCGCGCCGCTCGGGTGTGTAGAGTGGGTCCGGCAGCGACACGCGCGCGCTCAGCACTCGGGCAGGATCGAGGCCGCGGTCCGCGTCGAGCAGCGCCACGAAGCTGCGGCCGACGAGCGACGCGCCGACGAGCAGCGCGCACGCAATCGCCACCTGCCCGGCCATGATCAGGATCCGCGCCTGCGCCGTGCGCGAACGGCGCGATGTGCCGATGGCGCTGGTGCCGTCTTCCGCCAGCGTCTCCACCAGATTGAGGCGGCGGAGGCGAAGCGCGGGCAGCACGCCGAAGAAGACGCTCGCGGCAATCGACACGCCAATCGCAAACGTGACGACCATCAGATCGACGCCGAGGTCAGTCGCGCGTGGAAAATCCGCCGGCAGCAGCGCCGGCAGCGAGCGGTGCAGAGCCCACGCCAGCGCGAGGCCGGCCGCGCCGCCGATGCCGCCGAGCAGCAGGCTTTCGACGAGCAGCTGACGCACCACGCGCGCGCCGCCCGCGCCGAGCGCGGCACGGATCGCCATCTCACGGCTCCTCGTCGTCATGCGCGCGAGCTGGAGGCTGGCGACGTTGGCGGTCGCCGTCACGAGCAGCAGCGCCACGGCGACGAGCAGCACGATCAGCGGCCGCCGTACCTCGGCCGTCACCGCGTCGCGCAGCGGACGCACGACGATCTCGACCGGGCCGCTGTTGCCGAAGATCGCTCTCGTCGTCATGCCGGTGTCGGCGACGTAGCGGCCGCGCGACGTGCCTTCCGCCGCTGCCTGCGCCGCCGTCACGCCTGGCCGGAGCACGGCGACCGCGTAGAACATCGAGAGGTAATTGCCCTTCGCCGGCCGGATCTGGAACGGAACGATCGCCCGCGCCTGACGATCCGGGAACATCGCTTCGTCCCGAAGCACGCCGACGATGGTGTACGGCCGGCCGTCGAGCTGCGCGGCGCTGCCGAGCACGCCGGGATCGGCGCCGAAGCGCTGCCGCCAGAGACCTTCCGACAGGACGATCACGGGCGAGGACTCGTCCTGCGCGCCGAAGAACGAGCCGATCAGCGGACGCGTGCCGAGCACGTCGAAGAGCGACGCCGTGGCCATCGTGACGCGAATGCGCTCGGGCTCGCCGGCGCCGGAGAGCGTCATCGGCCGCTGCGACCACGCGGCCATGCGCTCGATCGTGGCCGCCTGCTCGCTCCACGCCAGGTACGCCGCGTTGGTGAATTCTCCGAACCGCGGAGCGGCGCCGCCGCGCGTTTCTTTGATCTGTACCAGGCGACCCCCGTTCGGCCACGGCAGCGGCTTCATCAGCACGCCGTACGTCACGCTGAAGAGGACGGTCGTCGCGCCGATGCCGAGCGCCATCGTGAGGATGACGAGCAGCGCGAAGCCGATCTGGCGCCGCAGCAGCCGCGCGGCGTACCGCAGATCGCCGCCCAGTCCCTGCCACGGCGAATCTGCGGCTGCAGGAGGCGGTTCGACGGCCGGCTCGCGCCTGGAGCGGCGCTGCAGTGCGGCCGCTTCCGATTGCCAGCGCTCGACCTGCATCATGACTCGACGCACCGCTTCGTCTTCCGGCGCGCCGTCGGCGCGCTCCTTTCGGTACACGGCCCGCGCGTGCTGCGCCAGCTCCTCGAGGACGTCCTCGTCCGGCGGATGCGGCGTCGACGCGAGCGCGGCGCGGATTTGCGATTTCCAATCCATCGTCATCTCCGGCGGAACTGAAGTTCCTCCCTACGGATATTGGCGGCGTGACTCACGGTCGTGGCGTACGTAGGGCGGAACTTCAGTTCCGCCACAGCCCCGCCTACGCGTGGCGGATGCGCGCGACTCGGTTCAGCGCATCGAAGAAGTTCTCCCAGACGCTGCGCTGGCTCGCGAGCATCTTGCGTCCGGCCGCCGTCAGCCTGTAATAGCGCCGGCGGCGCTGCCCCGCCTTCTCCACCCAGCGCCCCTCGATCAGCCCGCGGTCCTCCATCCGGTAGAGCGTGGGATAGAGCGACGCGACGTGAAAGCTGATGGCGCCGCGCGACCGTTCGTCGATGAGGCGGGCGAGGTCGTAGCCGTGGCGCTCGCGTTCCTCGAGCAGTGCCAGGATCAGCAGCTCGGTGCTGCCGCGTTTCAGCTCCCGCTCCAACGCGTTCATGACCATATGTGGGCACAACATACATCACGCGCCCGGCCGATACAAGGCATATAATCCGCGCGACAGTTGTCCGTCGGGAAAGGACCACATGATGAGCACAAGCAGACGCACGTTCGTCAGGACGGCGGCGATCGCCGGCGCGGGCCTCACCATCGTGCCGCGCCATGTCCTCGGCCATGGCTTCCAGGCGCCGAGCGATACTGTCAACATCGCGACCGTCGGCATCGGCGGCATGGGCGGGAGCAACACGCGCCGGCTGATGACGCAGAACATCGTCGCGTTCTGCGATGTCGACGACCGGATGATGGAGGCGGCGATTCAGGGCATGCAGCGAGCTGCGACGGCGGCGCCGCAGGCGGCCAGCCCGCTGCGCCCGCGTCCGCTCTCGAAAGCACAGCAACAGGCGAACGCGCGCCGAGCGCCGATCGACAACGCCGCCGCCCTCAAACGATTCGTCGGCGAACAGTTGCCGAAGGTGAAGAAATACCGCGACTACCGCGAGATGCTCGACAAGCAGAAGGACATCGACGCCGTCGTCATCGCCACGCCCGATCACATGCACGCGGCGATCGCGACCGCGGCGATGGATCTCGGCAAGCACGTCTACGTGCAGAAGCCGCTCTGCTGGTCGGTGGAAGAAGCGCGGTTCCTGGCGAAGAAGGCGAGAGAGAACAAGAAGATCGTGACGCAGATGGGCAACCAGGGACACTCGAGCGACGGCGCGCGTACCGGCTACGAGTACATCCGGGGCGGCGCGATCGGCGACGTGCGCGAGGTCCACGTGTTCACGAATCGGCCGCTCGGTTTCTGGCCGCAGGGGATTCCGCGTCCGGCGCCGATGCCCGCCGCATCCGACCAGCAGCGTCCGTTGCGCTTCCCGTCAGGCCGCGTCGGTCCGCTGACCGCCGCCGCGCTTCATCAGGAGACCACGCCGGTGCCAGCGGGCCTCGCGTGGGACCTGTTTCTCGGCGTGGCGCCGATGGTCGAATATCACCCGATCTATCATCCACACCACTGGCGCGGCTGGGTGGACTGGGGGCAGGGCGCGCTCGGCGACATGGGCGCGCATCTGGTCGATCATCCGTTTTGGGCGCTGGACCTCGGCTATCCCACCGTCATCGAGACGGTCTCGACTCCCTTCAACGGCGTCAGCTTCCCGCACGCGACGATGACGCACTATCAGTTCCCGGCGCGCGGCAGCATGCCGGCCGTGAAGCTGACGTGGTACGACGGCGGCCTGACGCCGCCGCTTGCCGACGAGTTGGGCGACGAGCGGTACAACCCCGAGGGCGCCATCCTCTATATAGGCACGAAGGGGAAGATGCTGCAGCACACCTACGGGCACGACCCGCGGCTGCTGCCGAAATCGCTGCACGAGACGGTCGGCGAGCCGAAGGCGTTGCTGCCGCGTATCACGCACGGCGAGTCGGAGCACGAGCTGAACTGGATCGAGGCGATTCGGGGCAAGGCGGAAATCTCCTGCCCGTTCGAGTACGCCGGACCGCTGACCGAGGTCATGCTCCTTGGCATCGTCGCGCTCCGCGCCGGCGGCAAGATCCATTACGACGGCGCCAACATGCGCGTCACGAACACGATCAAAGGATCCGGCGGCAAGGAGACGGATCCGAACCAGTTCCTGAAACGTGACTACCGCGCCGGCTGGAAGCTCACCTAGGGGGTCAGGTCTTGAATTCACACTTTTCCGATGATTCAAGACCTGACCCCTTTCGGGCGATCGCCCTGGCGGTCGTCTGCGGACTGACGGCGCTGTCGGCACAGACCGCCGCACCGCAGCCGCGCCAGATTTTCCGCACCGAGGCGAACCTCGTCCGCGTCGACGTCCACGTCCTGAAGGACGGCAAGCCGATCACCGACCTGACCGCCGCCGACTTCGAGCTGCTCGAGGACGGCGCGCGGCAGACGGTCGATCAGTTCGAGTACATCCGCGCCGCTGCGCCGCAGGCCAGAGCCGTCGTCAACCCGAGCAGCAGCGCTGCGGCGCTCGACGCCGCCGCCGATCCGCGCAATCGCGTCTTCATTCTGTTTCTCGACGCGTACCACGTGCTGGAAGAGCACTCGATGCAGACGCCGATCGCGTTGGTCCGCCTGATCGACAGCCTCATCGGACCGTCCGATCTCATCGGATTGATGACGCCGCAGATGGCTTTTCGCGATCTGATTCTCGGCCGGAACACCGACGTGCTGCGCAACGCGCTGCTCGCGAACGGACGCTGGGGAAAGCGCGTCCGCCACTGCAACGACGTCCAGTACCTGGACGAGATCGAGAACAAGTACACGGTGTGCTATCCACCGCCGGCGCCGCCGCCGGTCTGCCAGATCTCACCCTTGGCAATGGAACTGATCAACCGCCGCCGCGAGGCGTTCACGCTGGGCGCGCTCCGTGAACTGGTGCGGTCGATCGGCGCGAGGCGCGAGGCACGGACCCACATCGTCCTCGTCAGCGAGGGCTGGCCGCTGCGGCGCGAGGACGACGGGCTGGCGAGCGTCGCCGCCGATCCGCCGAAGGTGCGCATCCAACCCGGCGGGCGGCTGGGGACGAAGAACCCGAACAGCTACAACGTCGACACCGACGAGTGCGACCGGCACCTCCGGGCGGCCGCGACGCTCGACAACCAGCGCACGTACCAGGATCTCATCGCAGACGCGAACCGGAACAACGTCAGCTTCTACGCGGTGGATCCCGGCGGCCTGCGCGTCGACGAGCCGCGCTCGCCCGTCAGGAGGCCCGGCGATTTCGGCATGCGCCACGTCGAGACGCTGCAGGTCCTGGCGGACAACACCGACGGCAACGCGATCATCCGCACGAACGATCTCGCCGGAGGGCTGCAGCGCGCCGTCGACGACATCTCCGGCTATTACCTGCTCGGCTACTACTCGACGAACACGAAGGCGGACGGCGGGTATCGATCGATCAAGGTCAGAGTCACGCGGCCCGGCGTGGAGGTACGCGCGCGCAAGGGCTACCGCGCGTGGACCGCTGAGGATCTGAAGGCGATAAACGCTGCTCGCGCAGTGGCGGCGGCTCCAGCGGTGCGGGATCCGGCGACGGCCGATCGCGCCGACGCGCTCGGCCGACTCGCGCGCATCGCGCCATCGACCGTCTTCTTCCTGCACACATCGCTCGACCCGCTGAAATCGGAGCTGTACGTTACAGGCGAGCTCAGCGCAGCGGCGTCGAAATCCGCCG
This sequence comes from Vicinamibacterales bacterium, assembly GCA_048594885.1. Classification (GTDB taxonomy): domain Bacteria; phylum Acidobacteriota; class Vicinamibacteria; order Vicinamibacterales; family 2-12-FULL-66-21; genus JBMDXB01. The sequence continues at coordinate 48,188 of JBMDXB010000162.1, read as the reverse complement.
AGTGGCGCCAGGGCGGCGACGCGCAGATCATGGTCACAGGGCCCGACGGATCCCCTGCCGGTTCGGGACGTGCGGCGATCGCCGAAGGCGGCCGCAGTTTCCTCGCGCGAGTGCCGGTCACGCGAGCGTCGGCCGGCGACTACGATGTCGCGGTGCGGGTGAAGCCGGCCTCCGGGACGACGGCGTGGCTCGAGACGGCGCGCGTGCCGACCGCGCGACCCGGCATCGGGGAGCCCATCGCGTTCCGGTCGCCAGACAGGCAGAATCCGGTCGCATCCTTCTTCTGGTGGCGCACGGAGACGGCTCGCTTCGAGGCGCCAGTCTCGACGGACGCCGAAACGCCCGCAGCGCGTGTCCTCGATCGCGTCGGCAATCCCACGGCGGTCCCGGTGACGGCATCGATCCGCGACGAGAACGGCAGCCGCTGGCTGGTGGCCGAGCTGAAGCTGGCGCCGCTCTCGCCCGGCGATTACCTCCTGGAGCTGGCCGCGACGACCGCGGGTACCACCATCCGCCGCTACGCGCCCTTGCGAGTCGAACGGTGAAGCGGACCGCACTCGCGCTGCTCGCGTCGGTGGCCGCGGTTGTCTTGTCGGCGCAGACCGCACCGCCGCAGGAGCCTGCTGCGAAGCGCCAGGTGTTCCGCACGGAAGCGAATCTCGTACGCGTCGACGTCCACGTTCTGAAGGACGGCAAACCCATCACGGATCTGAGGGCCGCCGACTTCGAGCTGCTCGAAGACGGCGTCGCGCAGAAGATCGATCAGTTCGAGTACATCCGCGTCGACGCGCCGCAGTCCGCGCCGGCTGTGAATCCGAGCAGTACTGCGGCCGCGCTGGAGCTCGCCGCCGATCCACGCAATCGCGTCTTCGTCCTGTTTCTCGACGCGTTTCACGTCCTCGAAGAGAACTCGATGCAGACGCCGATGCCGCTCGTGCGGCTCATCGACAGCCTCATCGGCCCCTCGGATCTCATCGGCCTGATGATGCCGCAGATGGATTTCCGCGACCTGATTCTCGGCCGGAACACCGACGTCCTGCGCAACGGCCTGCTGCAGGAGCGGCGCTGGGGCACGAAGCTCCGCGACTGCAACGACGTTCAACACCTCGATCCGATCGAGAAGATGTACACCGTGTGCTACCCATCGACCGGACAGTGCGCGATCTCTGCGATTGCGTGGCAGCTGATTCACCGCCGCCGCGAGGCGTTCACGTTCGGCGTGCTCCGCGAGCTGGTGCAGTCGATCGGAGCGCGCCGCGAGGCGCGCACGCACATGGTGCTCGTCAGCGAAGGCTGGCCGCTGGTGCGCGAAAGCAATGCGCTCTCGAGCATTGGCGCGAAGAATCCGCCGCAGGTCCGCATCGGGCCTGGCGGCCGCCTCGGAACCAAGAACCCCAACGCCTACAACGTCGACACCGACGAGTGCGACCGTCACCTGCGCGCGGCCGCCGCGCTCGACAACCAGCGGACGTACCAGGATCTCATCGACGATGCGAACCGCAACAATGTGAGCTTTTACACGGTGGATCCGGGCGGACTCCGCGTCGATGAGCCGCGGTCGCCCGTGCGCCGGCCCGGCGATCTCGGCATGAGCCACGTCGAGACGCTGCAAACGCTCTCAGCGAACACCGACGGCAACGCCATCGTGCGCACCAACGACGTCGCCGGCGCGCTGCAGCGGGTCGTCGATGACATCTCGGGCTATTACCTGCTCGCCTACTACTCGACGAACACGAAAAGCGACGGCGGGTACCGAACGATCAGGGTCAAGGTGACGCGGCCCGGCGTGGAGGTGCGCGCGCGCAAAGGCTACCGCGCGTGGACTGCCGCGGATCTGAAAGCGATGAACGAGGCACGCGCCGCGGCCGCCGCCACCCCCGCGCCGCGCGATCCCGCGACCGTCGATCGGACCGAGGCGCTCGGGCGGCTGGCGCGCATCGCGCCTTCGACGGCGTTTTTCCTGCACGCATCGTTCGACGCCGCGCGCTCGGAGCTGCACGTCACCGGCGAGCTGAGCGCCGCAGCGGCGAAGGCGACGGAATGGCGCCAGGGCGCCGATGCGCAGATCCTGGTCACCGGCCCGCAGGGCACGGCGGCGGGCACAGGCCGCGCGACGATCGGGCCCGGCGGCCGCAGTTTCCTCGCGCGCGTGCCGGTCATGGGCGCCACATCCGGCGACTATGAGATCTCCGTACGCCTCCGGCCGGCGGCCGGTGCCGCGCCCCTGCTCGAGACGACGCGCGCCGCGATTGGAGCGTCGCCGATCGGGGAGCCGATCGCATTCCGCTCGGCCGATCGGCAGAATCCGGTCGCGTCGTTCTTCTGGTGGCGCACGGAAGTCGCGCGCTTCGAGGCGCCCGTGGCGCCGGCGGCCACGTCGCCTGCCGCGCGCATCCTCGATCGCGCCGGCAACCCGATGGCCGTTCCCGTCAACGCGGCGATCCGCGACGAGAACGGCAGCCGCTGGCTCGTGGCCGATCTGCGGCTCGCCCCGCTGTCGCCCGGCGATTACACCATCGAGCTCACCGTCGACGCCGGCGGATCGTCCGCGCGGCGCTTCGTGCCGCTGCGCGTCGAGCGTTGAAATCGCCGGCAGATGACATACACTTCCATCGCAACGGATCCACAGCGTTTCAACACGGAGGACACGGAGCACACGGAGCAGTTTGGTCTTTCGACGACTGAGAACACTGGCTCCGTGCCCTCCGTCCCTCCGTGCCCTCCGTGTCTTCCGTGTTCGAACGCTGTGTACCAAGCGGAGGACCTGCATAAATGAGCGTACGCGTCAAGCTTTCGATCATGATGTTCCTCCAGTACTTCGTCTGGGGGTCGTGGTACGTCGCCATGGGGACGTACCTCAATGAAACGCTGAAGTTCGAGGGCCAGCAGATCGGCCTGGCGTACGGATCGACGGCGCTGGCGGCGATGATCTCGCCGTTTTTCGTCGGCATGGTCGCCGATCGCTTCTTCGCGACCGAGCGCATGCTGGCGGCGCTGCACGTCGGCGGCGGCCTGCTCCTGCTGCTCGTCTCCACGCTGACCAGCTTCGACACGTTCTACCCGGTGCTCATCGCCTACACGCTGTTCTACATGCCAACGCTGGCGTTGACGAATTCGATCTCGTTCCACAACATGAAGAAGCCGGAGGCGGAGTTTCCGCGCGTCCGCGTGCTCGGCACCATCGGGTGGATCGTCGCCGGCTACGTGATCGACCTGCTCGGATACGGGCGCACGGCGGGGATGTTCCAGTCGGCCGCGGTCGCGTCGGTCGTCCTCGGCCTCTACTGTCTGACGCTGCCGCACACGCCGCCGGCCAAGCTCGGACACGCCATCACGGCTCGCGACGTGCTCGGCCTCGATGCGCTGAAGTTGATGAAGGAGCGATCGTTCGCGATCTTCGTCGTCGCTTCGTTCCTCATCTGCATTCCCCTCAGCTTCTACTACGCGTGGGCGAATCCGTTCCTGAGCGAGATCGGCGTCACGAACCCGACCAGCAAGATGACGCTCGGTCAGTGGTCGGAAATCGGCTTCATGATCGTGATGCCGTGGTTCTTCGTCCGCCTCGGCGTGAAGTGGATGCTGATTACGGGCATGCTCGCCTGGACGCTTCGCTACGTGCTCTTCGCGTACGGCGATCCCGGGCCTGGCGTGTGGATGCTCTTCATCGGCATCCTGCTCCACGGCATCTGCTACGACTTCTTCTTCGTCACCGGCCAGATCTACATGGACCAGAAGGCGCCCGGCGACCTCCGCGCGGCCGCTCAGGGATTCATCGCGTTCGTGACGCTGGGTGTGGGCATGTTCATCGGCTCGCTGGTGTCGGGATGGGTGGCGCAGCGGTTTGTGCAGGATCAGGTGCACGACTGGCAGACGATCTGGCTGATCCCCGCCGGGGCGGCCGCCGTCGTGCTGGTCCTGTTCGCGCTGCTGTTCAAACCGGACACAAGGGAGCGGACCGCTTCGCGCTGAGCGCTGTCTCCTTGGGATTTGACAGGTGTTGCTCCTAGCGTTTGGTCCTTGGCCTTTGGTCCCTTGGAAGTTGTTACCCCGCCACTCGAAGCGGTACCACTGATTGGACCTGCTCGCCGTCCGAGCTGACCTCGATGGCGATCATGTACTCGCCGCGCGCGGCGGAGGCGAGCGGCAGATCGATCTGATACCGCCCGTCGCGACCGGCGACGTTCGTCACCGGGAGCGTGACGAGCGCCGCGCCGGCGCGCGTCATCAGGCGCGCGGCGATGGTGGGAGGCACCGACGCCGGCCCGTACACCTCGAAGCGGACCAGCAGGCGCTCGCTGCGGCGGAACTCGCGGCCGATGTGCGGCGGCGCGTCCGGATTCGCGAGCAGCGCCTTCAACTCCATCGCGTTGCGCGCGCACAGCAGGATCGGCGAGCTCACCGACAGGTGCGCCCTCGAGAAATCCGGGACGCTGATGCGGCGCACGTCGCGCTCGAGCACCTCGCCTTCGCCGTCGCGCACCGACAGCTTGAGCTGCAGCAGCCCCGGCGGCGCCGCGAATGACAGGTGGCGGCCGTCCAGCACACCCTGGAACCACTCACGGCCGTCCGCGCCGACTGCCGTCACTTCCAGCGCACTCGCCTGGTACATCGGATCGCGTCCGTTTTCGTGCGGGCTCCACGCCACGGTCACGGTCGCGCGGCCGCCCTCGCCTCGAGACGAGCCGACCCACAGATCGATCAGGCGGCGTGAACTGGCGGCCGCCAGCGCCGCGCGCGCGTCCGCCTGCAGCGGGCGCGCCTGCGGTGTCTCCGCCGCCGCGCGCGCCCGCGTCAGCTCGCCCACGGTCGGCGCCCAGTAGCCGGTGCGCGCGCGGACCTCGAGGTCGGGTCGTTTGACCTTCACGCGGATCCGGTGGAACTTCCCGTCCGCCGGGCTGTTCTGCGCCGAATACCCAATCAGGTAGTACGCGCTCGCATGCGTGACGACGCTCCGCAGCAGCCGGGCGGGAGCGTTGGTGTTGATGAACGCCTGCCCGCCGGTGCTGCTCGCGAGATCGAGCAGGATATCGGACGGCCGCGGCCCGAGCCCTCGCGGATCGAGCGCATAGATCGCCGTGTTGTGCTCGTTGGCGGCGCGCACGACCTCGCGCGGCAACGGGTGACCCATCGCGCCGCGCCCGAAGCCCTCGCTCACGAACACGATCGACTTCCGTCCCTCGCGCAGCGTGCCGAGAAACACCGCCGCCGCCTTCAGCGCCGTCATCGTCACTTCGAACCGGATCCGTTCGATGTCGCGCGGCCGTCCCAGCATCTCCTGCTCGAGGGCGCTGCGCGCCGGCACGTAGACGCCGCGGCGGCCCTGCAGCCTGGCGATCGCGTCGGCGAGCGACCGTCGATCGCGCGTGAACCGGATGGCGTCGGTCGGCAGCAGCGGATCCATCAGCGCGACGAGATCGCGCGGCCCGAACGCGTTCAGCACGAAGTCGGCGAGCGCCTGCCGCGCCAGCATGCTGCTGCCGAAGGGGTGCAGATGGTATTCGTCCCAGAAGATCAGGAAGACGCGAACGTCCTCGCGCGCGGCTTCGGCCGCCGCATGCTCCGGCGATCGAATCGGCAGCGACAGCTCGTCGCCGGTGTCGGGAAACCCGGTGGCGCGCACGAGCTGAAACGCCTGCAGCGGCTGCACCACGCCGTCCTCCTCCACCTCGAAGTCGTCGCGCGCCAGGTCGATCACCGGCTCGCCGCGGCGGTTCAGCACGGTGACGTCGACGCGGACGATGTTCGTGCCGGTGCGGATCGTGGGCGGGCGCGGCTGCTGCGACTGCGGCGCGGACGGCTCGGGCTGCTGCGCGGCGCCGTACACGAACCAGAGTGCGACGATGCAGGCGGTCAGGTGGGCTGTCACGATCGCCTCAGTGAGTCATGGCGTAGAGCAGGACGTTGATGCCGAACGCATAGCCGTCGACGGAGAAGTTGTAGAAGTACTGCGGGTCGTCTCCCTCCCGCTCCCACGAGTCGCCGAAGTCGGTGTTGTGCGTGATGAGCACCATCAGGCGGCCCTTCGCATCGAGGATGGCGCGGGCGTGCGGCTCGGCGCTGTCGGCGCCGCGCTCCGAGGTCGTGCCCGACGACGCCCAGTGATTGATCGACGGGATCTGCGGCACGCGCGCGACCTGGAACAGCGTGCGGAACATCGGGTGCGACAGCGGCAGATCGACGATCGGGTACTCCGCCTCGGGCAGCACCTTCCGCAGCTCCTGCGAGAACGCGTCCCAGGCGTAGCTGCCCCAGAAGTCGTCGGCCCAGAGGAAGCCGCCCTTCTGCAGGTACTCGCGCAGCTTCACCGCCTCGTCCTCGTCGAAGAAGACGGAGCCGACCTCCGTCATCATCACGAACGGGCAGTTGAACAGCTCGTCGGAGGTGAGGCGCACGACGAAGTGGTTCGGCTCTCCCGCGGAGTCGCGGCTGACGTGCGTCTTCGTCAGCTCGGAGATGCGGATCGAGAGATTGATGTCCGCGCGCGGGTAGTCGACGAGCCAGCCGCCACCGTCGCCGTAACGGTTCGTCTGGACCCAGGCGCGGCAGAAGTTGAAGGCGCCGTCGAAGCTGTCCGGGGATGGCGTACGAACGTCGTAGCGGACGCGGCCGCCGCGGCGGAATGGCGGCTGCGCGCCGATGTCGATCACGGCGAGGACGACCGCGGCAATCAATACTGCGAATGCGGCACTGCGCCGTCGGAGCACGCGCCTAGTGTAGCGCCGAAATCCCGCCACGGATCCGCAATCCTGCAGCTCAGGGCCGCAGTCCCTGTTGCAGCGTTCGGACGTGGTGGTACAAGTCATCCGGAACGCCCGCGCGCACGCTGAGCGCGTCCTCGACGATCTGCCGGCTCGTCGCGACGAGCTGCGGCGCGACGTGCGACAGGCGCGCGAGATAGTCGAACACGCCGCCCTTGGTCAGCACCTCGAACGCGTGCAGGCCGCGCCTGCTGAGCAGATCGCGGCTGAGACGCGTGGCCGACAGCGCGCGGTGTAGCACCTCGACGTACCGTGGGATCTGCCGCGCGATCTGCGGGTGGTCGGCGAGCGTCCGCGTGAGGATCGCGATGACGGCGTCGCTTGGCCGCGCGACGAAGTCCTTGAAGAAGTCGCCGGTTCCGTACTCGCTCATCCGCTGACGCAGATCCTCGTCGTCTTCGATTTCCGGACCGACGAACCACAGCCCGCCCCACTCGGCGCCGGCGGGAAGCTGACGCTCCACGAGCGACGCGCAGAGCGTACGGAGGTCGTCGGCGGCGTACGTGTCGCCCGGAACGGTGCCCGCGCACAGCTCGTCGAGCAGCAGCTCGAGCGACTCGACGGCTTCACGCATCAGGCGGACGCTCAAGCGCGGCGCGCACGCCAGCTCCTTCGGATAGGGCCGGCGGTAGCGCATGTGCAGCAGCGGGAACGGCCTGCCGGTGGCGTCGAGCTCCGAGCGTCCTTCCACGCGGAATCCCATGCGGCTGTAGAACGACACCGCCTGCGCGTTCTGCTCGTTCACGTCGACGCGGACCGCCGCGCGATCCTCGATCGCATACGTCACCAGCCGGCGGCCGATGCCCGAGCGATGCCATGCCGGGTCCACGAACAGCGCGTCGATCTTGTCCTCGACGACGGCCATGAAGCCGGCAACGACGCCATCCGCGTCGCGGACGCAGTCGAGGTGCAGCTCGGCGAGCTCCTGCCACACGAGCGGCTTGAAGAACTGGATGTCGTCCTCGGAAAGGAAGTGATGCGTGGCGCGGACCGCGGCCTCCCAGACGTCCACCACGCGCGGAAGATCATCGGCAGTGGCGGTGTGGATGCCGTGCTGAAGGGGGGGCTTCATCGCGGATCGCGCGCAGTCTAGCGCGACGGCCGCGCGATGTTCAAGATGGTACGCCGCGTTCGAACACGGAGCGCACGGAGGGCACGGAGCGATTTGGTCTTTGTACGGAAAAGAACGAGTTACTCCGTGTCCTCCGTGTTCTCCGTGTTCAAACGCTGTGTACCAAGCCTATTCATATCGCCAAGCCTATTCATATCGCAAGGCAATGATGGGATCGACGCGGCTCGCCCGCCGCGCCGGGATCCACACGGCTAGCAGCGCGACGAACACCAGCAGCACGGGCACACCGGCGAAAACGAGCGCATCGTGCGCCGTGACGCCGAACAGTAACGAGGCGATCAGCCGCGCGAGCCAGTACGACGCCGCGCCGCCAATGACGACGCCCACGATCGTAAGCCGCATGCCCTGGAACACGACCAGGTTCTTGACCTGCGCGGCCTGCGCGCCCAGCGCGAGGCGGATGCCGAGCTCCTGCGTGCGCTGCTCCACCGAATAGGCCATCAGACCGTAGATGCCGATGGCGGCGAGCAGCAGCGCGGCGGCGCCGAACACCGTCATCAGCCACATGTTGAACTGCTGCCGCGAGATCGACCGCGACACGACCTCCGACATGGGCCGGATGTTGGACACCGGAAGGCCCGTCGCCTGCCGGAGCTGCTCCTGGATGGCGTTGCTCATCGACAGCGGTTCGGCATGCGTGCGCACGACCCACGCCATCGGCGACAGCCTGACATTCAGCGCGTTGGCAAGGTCCGGGACCTGCGCCTGCGGAATGAACATCATCGGCTGGGGCTCGCGCTCGAGGCCGAACGCGCGCGTGTCGGCCACGATGCCGACGATCTGACGCTCGCGCTCGGCGGCGAACTCGCGCATCACGCCGCGTCCGATGATGAGCCGATCGCTCAGCGGATCCGCATTCGGCCAGAACTCGCGCGCCATCGCCTCGTTGATCATCGCCACCGGTGTGGCGCGCGCATCGTCCGTCTCGGAAAACGCGCGACCACGCTTCACCGGAATCCTGAACACGTCGAAGAAGCCGGGTGACACGGTCGTCCACCCGCCGCCGCCGTGGAACGGGCCGTCCGTGAGCGGCCGTCCCACGACCTGGAACGGCAAACCGTAGCCGCCCTGCAGCGGCACGCAGCACGTCGCGCTCGCGGTGACGACGCCCGGCAGCGCGCGCAGGCGCTCGGCGCCGGTGCGGATCAACTGGTCCACCGCTTCGGCTTTCTCGAACCTCGGCCCGGTCAACGACATCCGCATCGTCAGCACGTTGTGCGTGTCGAAGCCCGGATCGACGCGCGTCAGCGCGACCGCCGTGCGAATGAGGAGGGCGGATCCGATGAGCAGGGCCAACGCGAGCGCGACCTCCGTCACGACGAGCACCGACCGCATCTTGTTCTGCCTGAAGCCGGTGCCCGAGCGGCCGCTGCTCTCCTTCAGCGTCGTCGTCAGATCGGTGCGTGAGCCTTGCAGTGCGGGAATCAGGCCGAACAACAGGCCGGTGGCGAGCGCGACGAGCAGCGTGAAGCCGAGCACACGCCAGTCCATGGCGACGAACGCGCCGTCCTCGCCGACGCGCGGCAGGCCCGCCGTATTGACGGCGAGCAGCGCCCGAATGCCGAGCCACCCGAAGGCGAGGCCGAGCACGCCGCCGGCGAGCGAGAGCAGCACGCTCTCGGTGAGCAACTGGCGAATGATGCGCCCGCGCGATCCGCCGATCGCCGCGCGGATGGCGATCTCGCGTCGGCGTCCGGTGGCACGCACCAACAGCAGGTTCGCGACGTTCGCGCAGGCTATGAGCAGCACGAACGCCACCGCGCCACCGAGCACCAGCAGCGAGTCACGCGCGTCGCTCACGAGCACGTCGCGAATCCGCTCGACGGTGAAGCTGTTGTTCGGACCGAGCGCCATCGGGAACTTCGCGCGGTAATCCGCGGCCGAGGCCTGCAGCTTCGCCTGCGCCTGCTGCAGGGACACGCCGTCGACGAGCCGGCCCGCGGCCTGGAAGTAGTGGCCCTGGTCGGTGGTGTTGGGATCGAACTGAAATGGCAGCCACACCTGCGGCGCCGGACCGAATTCCCGGAAGTCGAACTCACCGAGCACGCCGACGATCGTGTGCGGCTCGCCGCTGAGCGAGATGGACTTGCCAACGACGTCGGGATCGCTGTTGAACCGCGATGTCCACACGGACCGTCCGATGACGACGAGCTTGGGTCCGCCGGGCGCGTCTTCGTCCGCGCTGAACGTGCGGCCCAGTGTGACTGGCGCGCCGAACAGCCGGAAGAAGTCCGCGGTGACGCGTCCGGAGCGGAGCTGTTCGGGGAATCCGCCACCGGTGTAATTGACGATCCCGGTGTTGAAGGCGGAGACGTCGCGCACGACGGACTGCTGCTGGCGGTAGTGCCAGAATTTCGCTGGCGACGCAGCCGGGCCGGAGCCCTGCGGCGACGTGTTCATGAAGGCGACGACTCGATCGGGATCCGGGATGTCGACCGGCTTCAGCAGCACGGCATTGACGACGGAGAAGATGGCCGTGTTCGCGCCGATGCCGAGCGTCAGCGCGGCGATGGCCGCCAGCGTGAATACCGGACTCTGCGCGAACATGCGCAGCGAATGCCTGAGGTCTCGTACGAACGTTTCCACCATGATGGAGTTAGACGGAGGAAACGCCGATTCGGTCCACTCGGCGCCGCGAAAGCCGTCGAACGGAGATCAGCTGCCGCCGCCGGCCAGTCCCATCTGCCAAAGGATGAACGCGTAGGTGAATGCGGTCTCTCGCAGCGCGTCGTAGCGGCCCGACGAGCCGCCGTGCCCGGCGCCCATGTTCGCCTTCACGAGCAGCGGGTTCGCGTCGCGCTTCGTCGCGCGGATCTTCGCGGCGAACTTGGCACCCTCCCAGTACGGCACCTGGCTGTCGTTCAGCGACACCTGCACCAGGAGCGCCGGATACGGCTGCGCCTTCACGTTGTCGTAGGGCGAGTACTGCATCATGTAGTCGAACTCGGCCTTGTTGTTCGGGTTCCCCCACTCGATGTACTCGCTGGTCGTGAGCGGCAGCGAGGCGTCGAGCATCGTGTTGACCACGTCCACGAACGGGACCTGCGCGACCGCCGCCTTGAAAAGATCCGGACGCATGTTGATGACGGCGCCGACGAGCAGGCCGCCGGCGCTGCCGCCCTGGATGACGATCCGGTCGCTCGACGTGTATTTGCTCTTGACCAGGAAGTCGGCGCAGTCGATGAAGTCGTTGAACGTGTTCATCTTCTGCATCATGCGTCCCTGCTCGCGCCACTCCTCTCCCATCTCACCGCCGCCGCGGATGTAGGCGAGCGCGAAGATGGCGCCGCGGTCGAGCAGGCTGAGACGCGTCGACGAGAACGTCGGCGCCTGCGACGCGCCGTACGAGCCGTACGCGTAGAGCAGCAGCGGCGCACGGCCATCGAGCTGCAGGCCTTTCTTGTAGACGAGCGAGATCGGCACCTTCGTGTTGTCACGCGCCGTCGCCCACACGCGCTTCGCCTCGTAGCGCGCCGGATCGTAGCCGCCGAGCACCTCCTGCCGCTTCAGCACGGTGCGCTGCTTCGTGTGCATGTCGTAGTCGAGCACAGTCGAGGGCGTCACCATCGATTGGTAGGCCAGGCGCACCGTCGTCGTGTCGAACTCCGGATTGTTCGAGAGGCCGATGATCGAATCCGCCTCGTCCACGGCGATCCGGTGCGACTGCCGTGTCTTCATGTCGATGATGCGCACGTGCGGCAGGCCGCCTTCGCGCTCGGAGACGGCGAGATGATTGGCGAAGAACGTCAGGCCGCCGATCCGGACGGCGGGATTGTGCTCGATGAACGGCTTCCAGTTCTTCTCAACCGGATCCGCCATCGGCGCCGTGACGACGCGGAAGTTCTTCGCGCCGCGGTTCGTGACGATGTAGAACGTGCCGCCGTAGTGCGCGACGCCGTACTCGTGGCCTTCCTGGCGCGGCAGCACGATCTTCATCGCCGCCGACGGGTCGCTCGCCGGCAGCCACCGCACTTCTCTCATCGTCTTGGCGTATGAGGTGAGGAAGATGACCTTCTTGTCGAGGGAACGGCCGGCGCCGATGTCGAACAGCTCGTCCTTCTCCTCGTAGAGCAGGTCGCTGCCCTTTTCGCCGACGGCGTGCCGCCAGAACCTGTCGGAGCGCTTGGAGACGGCGTCTTCCGTCGTGTAGAACAGCGTCTTGTTGTCGGTCGCCCAGACGATCGACCCGGCGCGCTCGATGGCCTCCGTTGACAGCTTGCCGGTGCGGAGGTCCTTGACGAACAGCGTGTACTGCCGGTAGCCGGTCGTATCGGTCGAGTACGCCAGCCAGTTGTGGTCGTCGCTGACGGCGAAGGCGCCGAGCCCCAGGTACTTCTTCCCCTCGGCGAGCTGATTCAGATCGAGCAGCATCTCCTCGGCAGCTTCCATGCTGCCCTTGCGCCGGCACATGAACGGATACTGCTTCCCCTCCTCGGTGCGCGAGTAATAGAAGTACTCACCGATGCGCGACGGGACGCTGAGATCGGTCTGCTTGATGCGGGCGAGCATCTCCGTGTAGAGCGTCTCCTGCAGCGCCTTGGTCGGCGCCATCACCTGCTCGGTATAAGCGTTCTCCGCCTCGAGATGCGTGGTGACCTCAGGATTCGCCTTCTCGCGCATCCAGAAATAGTCGTCGACGAGCGTGTGGCCGTGGATCTTCGTCGTGTGCGGGACCTTCTTCGCAACTGGAGGCTGTGCACCCTGCTGCGCCGAGGGACCGACCACGAAAAAGGAAGCGATCAACAGCATGATGGTGGTGGTGCGAATAATCTTCATCGGTACCTTGATGAGAGATCGCGGCCAAACAGGAGAAGGGGAGGAAGGGAGACATTGAAAATGAGATTCTCCCCTTCTCCCCTCCTCCTGTTGAACGCGATCTAGCGAATGCGACTCGCCGCGGAATCCGTCGTGATCGGTTTCTTCTGCGGCTTCTGCGGGTTTTTGACGTATTTGTCCAGCCACGCTGCCCAGCGCGCCCACAGATCGAGCAACGTCTCGCGGCTGGCCGGTCCGTGGTCCTCGAGCGGATACAAGTACAGCGCCGTCGTCTTTCCCAGCCCGTTCAGCGCGTGATACAGCCGGATCGAGTTCGTCGGATCCGTGCCGACGTTCTGATCCGCGAGGCCGTGGTACATCAGCAGCGAGCCCGTCAGGTTGTTCGCGTAGAGGAACGGCGACATGTTCAGGTAGACGTTCGGCGCTTCCCATAGATCGCGGCGCTCCGACTGGAAGCCGAGCGGCGTCAGCGTGCGGTTGTAGGCGCCGTCGCCGGCGATGCCCGCCTTGAAGAACGGCGTGTGCACCATCGCGTTGACCGTCGAGAACGCGCCGTAGCTGTGGCCGCCAATCGCGAGCCGGTTGCGATCGGCGAACTTGCGCCGATCGAGCTCGTCGATCACGGCCGCGAGATTGTTCCGCAAATCGTGGACGTAGTTGTTGTTCATCGCGCCCTGCGCGCCGATGATCGGCGAGTCGGGCTCGACGACGGCGTAGCCGAGGCGGACGAAGAACTCCATCGACCGCGTGCCGAAGTTCGGGAAGGCGTTCTTGTTGAACGTGCGGTCAGGCCGATCGTACGACTCCTGATCCGTGTACTCGCGCGGGTAGAACCAGAAGATCGCCGGCGGCGGCGTGTCCGGGTTGTAGGTCGCCGGCAGGTTGACGGTGGTGCGGAACGTGAAGCCGTCGGAGCGCGTCACGATGAAGCGCTCGACGCGCATCTTCGTCAAGTCGGGCGTGACGTCGACATTCTGGGTCAACTGCTTGCGCTGACCGTTCTCGACAAGGTACTGCTGCGGCACCTCCGTCGGTCCCTCGCGCGTGACGATGAAGCGCTTGGCGTCTGGATCGATCACGGTCGAGACGCGCTCGTAGACGTCGTTGTTGTCACTCTCGTAGATGCGCTGCTTCTCGCCCGTCTTGATCGCGACGCGATCGACGAACGTCTTCGGCCCGACGGCGTTCGGGTTCTTGTCGTTGAGCGTGCCCTGAAAGAACACCGCTTCCTTGTCGGCCGAGAGGAGCACGGGACCGCCGCCACCCGGCGTGAAGCCGCCGCGTCCGCCGCCGCCCCGCCCGCCGCCGCCACCGCCGCCGCGCACGCCAACGATCGATCCGGGATTCGCGTAGACGTCGTCCGAACGGTACCGCGCCAGCGTGTACTTCTTCGACGGCTCGGTCAGGTAGACGGCGGTCTCGATCGCGTTCTGCCCCTGCCGCTCGCTGAAGAAAAGGATCTGCATGTCCGGAGAGAACCGGTGCCCGCTCATGCGCGTCGGGTTCTCGAAGACGACCTTCCTGGCCGCGTCGGTGAACGGCGGCAGCCACTGATACAACCGATCGGGCCGCTGCGGCGTCTGCGTGCCGCGACCCTGCCGTCCGCCCGCCGGCGCATCGGCCGGATCCACTGCGGCGCCACCGGTACGGCCGGCACCGCGGCCGCTGCGTCCCTCGCCGGCCGGCGGCTGCTCCTGCTCGAGATACGTGAGCCCCTGGCCGTCGATCCGCCACGCGAGCTCGCGCTTTCCAGTCTGTTGGGCGCCACGGCCGCCCCCCGCCGCCGGCGGCTGCCCCGGATCGGGCGGCGGCTGCGTGTCGTCCTGCACGCCGAGATTCATCGGCTGCTTGCGGACTTCGGCGAGGACCTTGCCATCCGCGGCATCCCAGATTTCCTCGATCGTCCCGAAGCTGCTCACCGGCACGTCGTACGAGAACGGCTTCACGATGCGCGTGACGCGGACGTATTTGCCGTCGGGCGACGCGTCGATCGACCGCACCATCGTGGGCTGGCCGATCTTCTTCACGGAGCGTGACTGCACGTCGATGAGCGCGACCTGCCCCGTGGCATGCCACTCGAGCAGCTCCTTCTCGTACGGGGTGGCCATCAGGCTCGGGAACGTGCGCAGGCGGTTCTTCTCGGCGTCGGCGATCTTGACCGTCGGCCCGGTCGGTGCCGCCGGTGCAGCCGGCATCGGCGCGCGGCCGTCCGGCACGATCACGGCGGCGATGCTCTTGCCGTCGGTTGTGAACTCGAAGCTGGAGACGAACGTGGCGAGCACCGGCGTCTTCGTGAGCTGACGCGACTGCCCGGTCACGACGTCCGCAACATGGATGTGCGTCGCGTCGTCGGTGTGCGCGAAGTAGGCGATCGATCGGCTGTCCGGCGACCACACGGCGTTCGAGACGCGCGCGCCGGCCGGAATCTGCAGCGTCCGCCTGGTTCCGTCGGCCGCCGAGATCACCTGGATGCCGATGTTGTTCCGAATCGTCAGCGTGCGCGCGCGGTTCGCCTTGAAGTCGATGAACACCCCGCCGAGCTCGTGGAACGGCTTGGCGAAGGTCTTCATCGCCACGGGGCCGTCGCCGATCTCGTCGGCGAACCACTTCTTGTCGGGGCTGGCATTCGTCAGCGCGACGTTCTTGTAGCGCGGCGCGAGGACGGCATCCGCCAGCTCGGGCGGCGGCGTCGCGTACGACTCCTGCTTGATGATGTCGTCTGCCCACGAGGACGGACTCGCGGCCTGCTGCGCCAGCAGCGAAGCAGACAGGAGAACCAGGACCACCGCCGGCGCGAAGCGGGCGACGCGTCTCGACATAGTGCCTCCGTGAAAGATAAGTCCCGTAAGACGTGGAGTATACGACGTCCGGGCGCCGTCAGCTTACTGCGGGACCCTCACCCAGCGGCCGGTCTGCGCGGACTTCTCGATGGCGCCCAGCACGTGCTGGTTCCTGACGCCGTCGGCGAAGCTGGGGATCGGCTGCTTGTTCGTCTCGATCCCTTCGAGCAGGTCGTAGACGGTGTGGATGAACGTGTGCTCGTAGCCGATGATGTGGCCGGCCGGCCACCACGCCTTGAAGTAGGGGTGCGCGGGGTCGGTGGCGAGAATCGTCCGGAAGCCGCGTTCGGTCTGCGGGTCGTCCGAGAAGTAGACATCGAGCTCGTTCATACGCTCGAGGTCGAACGCGATGCTGCCGCGACTGCCGTTGACCTCGAACCGGTTGTAGTTCTTGCGGCCCGGTGCCATGCGCGTGGCTTCGATCGTCCCGATCGCGCCGTTCGCAAACCGCACCAGTGCAATGGCCGCATCGTCGACGGTGACGGGCCCTTTCTTTTTCGGGTTGTCCGCCAGCGGCCGCTCCGTGACGAACGTCTTGAGGTCGCCTGTGGCCTCCGTGATCTCGCCGACGAGGAACCGCGCGAGATCGATCGTGTGCGCCGCGAGGTCGCCGAGCGCTCCCGATCCGGCCTTGGTCTTGTCGAGACGCCAGACCAGCGGGAAGTTCGGATCGGAAGGCCAGTCCTGCAGGTAGGTGCCGCGATAGTGCCGGATCTCGCCGATGCGCCCGTCCGCGATCAGTTTCTTCGCGTGCATGACGGCCGGGATGCGCCGGTAGTTGTGGCAGATCATGTGCAGCACGCCGGCCTTCTCGGCGGTGGCAAGCATGCGTTCCGCTTCGGCGACGGTATTCGCGAGCGGCTTCTCGCAGAACACCACCTTGCCAGCCTTCGCGGCGGCGATGGCAATCGGCGCGTGCAGATCGCCGGGCGTCACGATGTCGACGATGTCGATGTCCTCGCGCGTGACGACGGCTTGCCAATCCGTGCTGGCTTCCTCCCAGCCGTACGCGCGCGCCGCGGCCTCGACCTTGTCCTTCGTCCGGCCGCAGATGACCTTCATCTTCGGCGTCAGCTTCGGCGAGAAAAAGGGGCCCACCTGGCGGTAGGCGTTGCTGTGCGCCTTCCCCATGAAGGCGTAGCCGATCAAAGCAACATTCACGGTGCGCATCGCTGGTCCTGTCGGCGGCACTGACGTGCCGCCCTACTTCTTCGCCTTCAGCTTCGGATCGAACGAGCGGACGATCTTTACCAGCTCGAGGATCTCTTCCTTCGTGAACCGATCCTTGTACGACAGCATCACGGTGCCGGGTACTCCCTCGGTGATCACCTTCGCCATCGCCTGGGTCGTCGTGCCGTGCTTCCAGACGCCGTCGGTGAAGCTCATGTCCGGCGTCAGCCCCTTGCCATCGGCAAGGTGGCAGGTCTGACAGATTGTCTTGTAGCCCTCGGCCGCCTTCTCCGCGGCCGCTGAACTCTTCCCGGTCTTCCCCGCCTGCTCGGACTGCTCGGCCTTCGCCGCGGGCGCCTTCGGATTCGGTTTCGTCTTCGTTTGCGCGCCAGCGACAACAGCGGTCGCCAGGCAGACGGACATCAGTGCGAATGCGAACTTAGTGGGTGTGAACATCGATAGATTCTCGCAATAAGCCTTTTCGAACAGATCCACAGCGTTCCAACACGGAGGCCACGGAGGTCACGGAGCCAAACAGATTTTACTCCGTGTTCTCCGTGTTCTCCGTGTTCAGACGCCATGCGGGCTGCCGACCCGATCGGTCCCCTCGGCGCGCCTCGCCACGAGCGCCCCGACGTAACAGAGCGCAATCAGAAATAAAAGGATACGGAACCCTGTGAGCAACGACAAGTACTCGCCGACGCCGCCGACCATTGCGCCCAGCAGGTTCGTGCCGTAATCGCGCGCGAGCGACGTCGAGTGCTTGATGCCCGAGCCGAACAGCAGGCCGGCACACAGGATCGGACTGAAGACGAGCACGGCGTAGAACACCGACTCCAGCGCACGGCTCTCGAACGCGACGCGGCCGATCGGAATGAGGTAGTTGGCGCCGAGCAGCGCGACCAGGACGAGGCCGACGAGCCACGGCCGCCGGATCTCGACGCGCGACACGACGTAGTTTGCGACCAGCGCCATCGTCAGCACCGACGCGATTGCCAGCGAGGCCACCACCCAGGTCGAGCCCCACAACAGCGCGAACTGGATGATCGACTTCGTCTCGAGCAGCATGAACCCGGCGCCGAGCAGGAAGAACTGCCACGACCAGCGGCGTTCCGCAGCCCTGAAGGGCTGCGCGATGGTCATCTTCTGTACGCCGAGCACGGCGACGGTCGACACGATCAAGATGATGAGGAGCGCGGCGCCGTAATGGCGCGGCAGATGCCGGTTGCGCAGGTAGAGAAACGGCCAGTCGTCGCTGGCGGGCTCCACCGACGCGTCGCGCCGGTGCATCCGCGCGGGACTCGGCGCGTGGGACTGCCCGAATGCCGTCACCCGCTCCGGCACCTGCGGCTCCGTCGTCAATTGCTCGAGGCGGGGGCCGGCCATCAGCACGCCGAGATACGCGCGCGCCTCGTGCACGTGCACGCGCGGCTCTTCGCCGAACGCGACCGCGGCGGTGTTCGCGAGGCGATCGACGAGCCAGCGCTCGCGGAAGTAGTTGTAGATGACGAGCAGGCCGTCCGGCTTCAGCCGATCGCGGACGGCGCGGAACGACTCCTCCGTGAACATGTAGCTCTCGAGCCGCACGCCCGAGAAGCTCGATTGCAGCGTCAGCGAGTCGATCAGCGCGAACACGACGAGGTCGTACTGCTTCTCCGTCGTCCGCAGGAAATGCCGCGCGTCGTCGTTGACGACCGTCACGCGCGGGTCCCAGTACGGCCGATCGGGATGGTGCTCGCGGCCGAGGCGAATGATCATCGGGTCGATCTCGACCGCGTCGACGCGCTTGGCGCCGTGCCGCAGCGCCGCGGCGACGTCGGTGCCCGAGCCGGCGCCGAGTATCAGCACGTCCTCGAACGTGTCGCCGAAGGCCATGTACGGCCACTGGTAGAAGTACTCCTTGCGGTCCACCGGCGCCATCGACTGGTGAAAGATGTTGTTCACCTCGACGACGGTGTCCTCCCCTTCCTGGCCGACGGTGATCTTGTAGTAGGGCGACCACAGCGCGCCGCGCGCCATCATGTGGACGGCGGCGACGGTTGCGATGAGCAGCGCGACGTTGATCAGCCGAGCCAGCAAAATGGGGACACTCCCCATTTCCGCGTGCGTTCTCCGGAAATGGGGGGTGTCCCCATTTTGCGAGACCAGCAGCGGTACGGCCGAGAGCGCCGCAATCCCGAACCACCACGCCGGCGGCAGCTCCAGCCAGGAAATCACGCCGAACGCCGCGACTCCGGCGAGGCTGCCGGCAAGATTGATCGTGTAGCCGCGCAACGGCGGCAGCGCGTTCATCTCCTGCGCCATGCGCTGCGCCAGCGCGATGAACAGCACTGCGACGATGACGAAGAGCAGCGGCAGCAGCATCGTGCTCTCGACGAGGACGACCCGCTCGTCGGTGCCGCTCGTGAAGTAGATGTCGCCGGCCGTGGGGACGCCGACCTCGAGGCGGAAGAAATACACCGCCGCGACGACGAGCGCCTGAATCAGCGGGAACCACAGGAACAGCCGCTTCCGCGACGTTGCCAGCAGGCAGCCGACGCCGATCCCGAGGAAGCTGGCGAGCAGGATGAAGTTGGAGAAGTACGAGAGGAGCCGGATGTACGCCGGCATCCACCGAATCAACGCAACTTCGAGGAACAGGACGAGAAAGGACGCGAGAAAAGTGCGCAGGGCGCTCGGCTGAGGAAACGTCATTCGGCTCTACGCACTCCGATCTTCTTCAGCGCATCGGCCGGGCATCCGGTCCACTCGGCGACGAAGGTGTTGCCGATGTAGCCGAGATCCGCGATCCCCATCTTGCTCGTCCAGAAGCCGCTGGCCGTCAGGTCGCGGAAGCTGCGGAAAAACGCCGCGCCGTGCGTCATGCCGGCCGGCGGCTCGCCGAACCCGGAGATGTCGTCGAGGATCTGCCGCCGCTCCGTGTCGCTGCTCGCGAGGAAGGTCTTGTCGAAACGGCGGTTGGCCTCCGCGTCGAGCCACGCGAGGCCGCCGCGCATCGCCGTCTGCCGCGCCGGCTGATCGACCATGGTGAAGTCCATGAACTCCGGCACGCCGGCATCGGTCGCGCTGCCCGAGCGCTCGTCCTTCGGGATGATGAGATCGACCAGCACGCGCACCGTACTGTATTCGTGCGGCGTGAAGAACGTCGGCTTGTAGGCGGTGCGCGTCTGGCGCGCCGTCTGCCGCGCAGCCTGCGCCATCTCGTGCGCCTGCTGTGCCTCCGCGTCGGTCAGCGTGAACGCCGCCGCTACGGGCGCCGACGACATCAGCTTGAGCAGCGCGCGCCGGTTCGTGTCCATCAGACGGCTCCTGCCTTCCGCTGCTCGGCGATGTACTCGGCCGTTTTCATCGCCAGCGCGAGGATCGTCCACGTGCAGTTCTTGTCCGGGTTCGACACGAACGGCCCGCCGTCGGCGACGAACAGGTTCCTGACGTCGTGTGCCCGGCAGTGCTTGTTCAGCACCGACGTCGATGGATCGTTCCCCATGCGCGTGACGCCGACCTCGTGGATGATGCGGCCGCCGGCGGCAAGCCCGTAGTTC
Organism: Vicinamibacterales bacterium; assembly: GCA_048594885.1. Taxonomy (GTDB): domain Bacteria; phylum Acidobacteriota; class Vicinamibacteria; order Vicinamibacterales; family 2-12-FULL-66-21; genus JBMDXB01. The sequence continues at coordinate 27,970 of JBMDXB010000162.1, read as the reverse complement.
CGCTCGCGCGACGGCATCGGCGACGTCGGCACGCCGCCCATCTCCTGAATCAGCGCACGGAAGGTCTCCTGCATGTGCTTCGCCTGGTTGATCTCGTGATCGCTGAACTTGAAGTGGAAACGCGGCACCGGGATGCCCCATCGATCCACGACGTTCGGATCGATGTCCATGTACGAGTCCTTGTTCGGGATCATCTCGCCGCGGCCGGCGAAGTTCACGGTCGATCCGTAGAAGCGACGGTAGTCGTCCTTGAGCGACTTGCCATAGCCGGGTCCAGCCGGCGGCCGGCTCGCCGCGTCGACCGGCGTGTAGTTGTGGTAGTTCTGAATCGCGCCCATGAAGCCGGCGCTCGGCATCCGCCGGCCGCCGCCAATCTCGATGTGATACCCGCGTGCGAAATCGAGTTTCTTGTTATCCAGCCACCACGGCATGAAGAGATGACCGCCGCCGACGCCGTCGCAGTTGTGTGCGGGCGTGTTCATCAATTTGGGGATGAATCCACTGACGCCGAGGCCGGTCGAATCGGTCAGGTATTTGCCGACCGTGCCGCTCGAATTCGCCAGTCCCCGCGGGAACTTCCCGGATTTCGAGTTCAGCAGCAGGCGCGCCGACTCGCACGCGCTCGCCGCGAGCACGACGATGCGCGCGCGGACGTGGTTGTCGCGACGGGTGTTCTTGTCGACGTACGACACGCCGGAGGCGAGCCCCGCCCCATCGACCGTTACCTCGCGCGCCATCGCGTTGGCGATGATCGTCAGGCGCTTGGTCGCCATCGCCGGCGGGATCAACACCGTCGGCGACTGGAAGTTCGAAGAGGTGGCGCAGCCGCGGCCGCACTGGCCGCAGAAATGGCACTTCGCGCGGCCGTTGACCGACTGCGTCAGGATCGACAGCCGGCTGGCGATGCACGGAATCTTCAGCGTGTCCGACGCTTCCTTGATCAGCAGCTCGTAGCACCGCGGCGCCGGCGGCGGCAGGAACACGCCGTCGGGATCGTTCGGCAGTCCTTCGTTGCTGCCGAAGATGCCGATCAGCCGATCGATGGCGTCGTAGTATGGCTTCAGCTCGTCGTAGGTGATCGGCCAGTCGTCCCCCAGGCCGTCGAGGCTCTTGCGGCGGAAATCGTCCGGACCGTAACGCAGCGAGATGCGGCCCCAGTGGTTGGTCCGGCCACCGAGCATGCGCGAGCGGAACCAGTCGAACTCGCTGCCGGCGCCCGTCGTGTAGGGTTCCCCGTCCAGCGTCCAGCCGCCGAACGCCGCGTCGAACTCGCCGAACTGCTGCTTCTCGGTCGCGGCGCCTCGCCGCTCGGTGTCGTAGGACCACTTGAACATGTAGGACTGCTTGACGGGATCCCACATCGGGCCGGCCTCGAGCATCACGACGTCGGCGCCCGCCTCGGTCAGCACCTTCGCGGCCATGCCGCCGCCGGCGCCCGACCCGACGATGGCGACGTCGAAGACTTTGCGGTTCCGCACCAGCTGCAGCATGTCGCCGCGATTGTAGTGCGAGAGATATAATCGCCGCCACTGAGGACCTCATCATGACCACTCGACTTCGCGCATTCGCATCGGCTCTCGCAATCGTTGCTGTCGCCGCATGGCTCCCGCCCGCCGCCGCGCAGCAGAACCCGTTTCTCGGGCGGTGGAATCTGATCGGCACCGGCGACAACGCCGGCGCCGTCTACTGGCTGGAAGTGAAAGAAGACGATGGGAAGCTGACCGCAAAGTTCCTCAACCGCTCGAGCAGCCCGTTTCCCGTGCCGCAGATCCGCGTCGAGAACGGCGAGCTGATCTGGAATCCGCGCGGCGGCAAGCCCGGCATCGTTGGCCCCGAGTTCCGTGCGAAGGTCGAAGGCGGCAAGCTGACCGGATCCGTTCAGACGCCGCAGGGCGTGCGCACCTTCTACGGCGTGCGCCCACACAAGTGGCCGGCCGTCAACGCCAACGCAAAACACGTCTACGGCAAGCCGGTGGAGCTCTTCGATGGCAAGTCGCTCGACGCCTGGGACGTGCAGCGCAAGGACCGGCCGATCAAGTGGAGCGTCGAGGACGGCGCGATGACCAACGAAGTCCCCGGCGCCAACAATCTCGTCTCGAAGCAGACGTTCAAGGACTTCAAGATCAACGCTGAATACAAGCTGGACAAGGCCAGCAACAGCGGCATCTATCTGCGCGGCCGCTACGAAATGCAGGTCCTGGACGACTTCGGCAAGCCCATCGAAGAGCACGCGCACATGTCCATCTACGGATGGACGGCCCCTCTCACCAACGCCAGCAAGCCGGCCGGCGAGTGGCAGACGATGGAAGCCATCGTCGTTGGCAACAAGGTGACGGTGACGCTGAACGGACAGAAGGTCCACGACAACGCCACCCTCGAAGCGATCACCGGCGGCGCGCTCGACGCCAACGAGACGGAGGCGGGTCCGATCATGCTGCAGGGCGACCACGGCAAGGTCTGGTACCGCAAGGTGACCGTCACGCCGATTACCCGCATCGGTTCGTAAATCAACCGGGGGACATTCGTCCCCCGGCCCTCCTTCCCACCGCGATGCGGCTCGAAGAAGAGATCGACAAGCTGTTCCAGCTGCCGCTGAGTGAATTCACCGGCGAGCGCAACGCGCTCGCGAAGCGCGCCGGGCCGCAGGCGGCGGCGGTCAAAGCGCTGTCGAAGCCGCCGATCGCCGCGTGGGCCGTCAATCAACTCTATTGGCAGAAACGCGACGTCTACGACGCGCTGGTCGAGGCGGCGGAGACGGTGCGCGCGACGCATGCGGCAGTCATGGCCGGGAGGCGGGGCGACCTGCGCGCGGCGGGCAAGGACCATGACGAGGCAATCGAGCGGGCGCTGAAGGCCACCCTCGCCATCCTCGCTGATGCCGGTCACCCGGTGACGGATGCGAGCCGGCAAGCCGTCGCGCAAACGCTGCGCGCGCTGCCGGCGACCGATCCGCCGGGACGTCTCACCCGTGCGTTGCAGCCGGGGGGCTTCGAAGCCCTGGCAGGGATCACGGCCGGCGGCGGCCGCTCACGTACGTCCGCGCGTGTCCTCCCGGCGCCCAAACCTGCGCGGGCGTCGAAGACTCGCGTCGCGAAGGATGAGCGCGACGAGGATGGCAAAGCGCGCGAGGCCCGAAAGGAAGAGGTGGCCCTCGCCAAGGCACGCGAAGAAGCTACTGCTGCCGCGCGCGAATTGCGGCAGGCGGAGCAAACGTCGCGACGGGCGGAATTCGAGTCCGCGCGCGCGGCCCGCGCGGCGGACAAAGCCGGCGAGCGCGTCTCCGCCGCACGCGCGAACCTCGACGCCGCGCGCGCCGAGCTCGAGGAAGCGGACGCCGAGGTGACGCGAGCCGAGCGCCAGAAACAGGCGGCGGAGCGCGCCGTGGATGCCGCCGCGCGCGACCTCGCCGGCGCCAGCAAGCGAGCCGCCGCGGCGGACAAGCAGCTCGAACGGCTCAGCTCCTGAACTGCACCTTTTTTTCCTACTAGTTGTAGAAGGTTACACGGCAGAGCTTCGTGCGTGCGCGTCTTCAGCCTCGAAACGTCCCCGCAGAACGGCATACCCCTTGATGTAGTGGCGAGCGCATGGCCATCGCGCACGTCCTCCCACGCCACCAGGCGTCGCGTCGCGACGACCGCAACGATGACGTCTCCGTGCGGACGACCGAGGATCTTCGCCGCTGGGTCCGGGACCGGCTCGCCTTGGACGATCGCGCCGTCGGCGAGCTGTTTCGCCGAATCGAATCCCTCCTCGCCCGTCAGCGTCAGCTGATCGAGGAGTCGAAGGACGATGCGATTCGCGCGCTGTCGGAGGGGTTTGCCGCGAAGATGGACCTCCTCCAGCAGCAGCTCACCGAGAAGGACGTCACCGTCAGCAACATCGCCCGCTACTTCGAGGAGGTCGTCGCCGACCTGACCGAGAAGTCGCACCGCGACCCGAAGACGAAGCTGCTCAACTTCGACTGGTTCATGGAGCGCGTCGAGTCCTACCTGGCCGTCGAGCAGCGCGTCCGCTGGTGCGGCATCGGGGTCGTCGACATCAACAGCTTCAAGTGGTACAACGACTCGCTCGGCCACGCCGTCGGCGATCGGATCATCGAGCGAGTGGCGTCGATCCTCGCGGACCAGATTCGATCCGAGGACTTCCTCGCGCTCGAGCGCGCGGGTGAAGCGCGCGATCTGCACGCGCGGTTCGGCGGCGACGAATTCTGCTTCCTGATTCCCGATTTGCCGGGCTGTGCCGAGGCCGCCGAGATCGCGGGCCGCTTCAAGCACGCCGTCGAGGGTCACGACTGGAGCCGCGACGACCGGCGTCTCGCCGAGCGTCCCGTGCGGGTTGACGTCGGCATCGTCTGCCTGCGGCTGGGTGCGGTGTCGGAGCGGCGCGGCGTCGCGCGGAAGCTGGCCGCCGAGCTGATTCAGCGCGCCGACAGTCTGATGTACGACGCGAAGGGACAGCAGGCCGAACACGTCCATACCGCTGCGGTGCGTGTGGAGAACGGCACGCTGGTGGACATTCCCGGCGCGTTCCCCGCCGTCCGCGAGCGCCGCGCGACGGTCCGTCGCCGCTGAGCGCGGATTGCCCGGTTTTGGGCCGGGATGCTACACTTTACTGTTCGCGGATCGCCGAAATCGTCAGTCGTCAATCGTCAATCCCGATCGACAATCGACAATCGCCAATCCCAATCGGCAATCCGCAATCGACGCTCCGCAATCCATTTGTGGTGGGTGTAGCTCAGCGGTAGAGCGCCGGACTGTGGCTCCGGAAGTCGCGGGTTCGAACCCCGTCATCCACCCCAATAACGAAAAGGCCCGAGGATCTCGGGCCTTTTCCATTCACTGACGCCGACACGCTAATGGTTCGCTAATGGACGGATCGAGCGATGCGAGGAGCATTAGGGCGCTGATCGAAATTGAGTGATCAAGTTGCCCGAGGCCGCACGGTGTAATTCCAGTCTCCGTGAAAGTGGTGCGGATCGATAGCGAGGGCGCGCATCTCGGCCGTCGTGACTAGGCGTGTTCGGACCCTCCCGTGGGCTCGCCGACATAACGGTAAGACTGATGTTACACGTCCTGCACCTTCGTGTGCACCACTTCGCCACCCGCATCCGCTCTGACTACATTAAGGGCTGACTCGAACGAATCAGCTTCTCCGATATCGACGCCGCCGAAGGCGCTAAGCCGCCTCACATAGAACTTTCGACCGACGTTTTCTACTTTGTAGAGTTTAGTTTCGCCATTCGCCAGCCTGACGGTCACCTCGCGTCGCATGCGGCACCCTCTATTCCGGGGACTTTCCCTCGAATCCATTGACGTCAACCTGAATCACTCCGCGGGGTGGCACTAAAACGCAAGCGAGACCACCCACAGCAACCACACGTCCTTGTCGCAGACGCGGCTGATTATTGCTGCCTCTTGCGTTCTGACGACAACCCGCATCCCGACGGTCGGCGACGACAAAGGGCGAAGAGTCTCGTCGCCAGCGGGGACAACATCTCTCCGATGTCGGACTCGGCGTTGTCCGCCATGTAGTAAAGACTACACGTTGACTTGCCAGACGAGGAAGATTGAATACTTCGCGTCCGGAACTTCTATGGATGGCGGTTCAGCAAGGTGAACGGATACCGAGATGATCCGATAGTTGCTGTCCTCATGTTCGCGAAACCATCTATTCAACTCCTCGGCGACTTCGGATCGCGTATTAAGAAACGTGTCGACACCGCAATATGTTGGCATTTCTCCTTCTTTGCTTCCGCTCTTTTGCAGTTCCGGAAATCATATTCTGGCCGCTGGATTCCTCGAAATGACGTGATCGTGTTCGGCGTCGCCGTGTGGGCCATCTTCACCGGCCATCCTTGGGTGGCCACCGCGCTCTTCGTCAGCCTCGTCTTCCGCGCGGCCACGAGCACGGATTCGACCTCGTTCCCAACCGGCAAGCCGCCGTCTGCTCCGGGGATGTCACCACCGCTGCGTGGTCTCCGTTGATGAAGGACGGTGACGTCGTGCCCGAGCCGCCAGAGGCGGCGAGCGACGAGGACTCGGTCTCCTCGCCGTTCGAGTATGCCGGTGAGCGCGTCCACTGACGCTCGGTCGCCCTCGTTGTTGTTTCGTGCCTATGCTCTCCGTCGTCGGCGGCGCGTCCCGCGCCTCGTGCCGGTCGGCCGCAGGACCCCTTCCGGCGTGCGCCGCAAGACGCCCCGCTGTTCCAGTTCCTTCAAGACCTCGTCGTCTTGGTCGAGCGCGCCAAGCGTCTCGGTGAGATAGGCCGCCAGCTTGCGTGCTTCATCGCGGGAGAGCAGGAGGGAGTGCTTGGCCGGGCTCCGACGTGCGCTCCTCACTGGCGGATGGGCCACTTGTTCGAGGTAAATGAACTTCGGCTTGTCTGGTTCGGCTCCGTGTCGTCGTCGGCGATGGAAACCGTGGTCCCTTCACTCAGTTCGCACAACGCGTCGCCGCCCCACGCCTTCAGCGCCACAACAGTGCCCTCCCGAGTATCGAGTCGGACCAATCGCGATCGTCCGTCGTCGGTCCTCTCTCGCTGTCCTCCTCTAATTATTGACGGCCGCAGGGCTGCGGGGGCCACCCCTAAAGGCTGACGACGCTGGACCCACCCGTAAGAGGCGGCTGATGTGCTACGATCCGACCCGTTTCCCCCTGCAGTTTAAGGCTCGCCGAGGTGCAGCCATGAAAGCCTGCCCGTATTGCGCGGAGCAGATCCAAGACGCCGCCGTCGTCTGCAGGTTTTGTCAGAGTCCGCTGACGTCAACGGCCGTTCCGTCGCCCGCTGAGGGACCACCGGCTGCGGTGACGACGCGGTCAGAGCAGCCGTCACCGTCGCCGCCGAAGCGCCACAAGGGCATCGCGTGGATCCTCGTCGGTTTGCTCGCGCTGTTCGCTTTGGTGGCCTTGCTTTCGCCAAGACCGACGCAGGGTGTTCGTCCCCGGTTCCAGAGAACCGAGCAGCCTGAGCGACTCCTGAACATCACAGCCGCCAAGGGTCCGTTCGTGTGCTCGATCACGAACCGTGAGGAGACGCCACTCACGCAGTGCCAACTATACGTTCGGGATGCTCAGGGCGTGGTGTGGTCGGTTTTCCGGGCCGAGGCCATCGCGCCGCTGCAGACCGCCACGTTTGACTGGTCGAGTTTCACCGCGAAGGGCCAGCCCATGCCGGGTCACCTCGGTCGCGACCGTGGTGTGCACGTGAGCTGCAACGTAAGTGGCCTGAACGAGACGCTGACGGCAGCATTCCGGTAAGACACCATGTCGATTGTTGGAGGACGCCATGGACCTCGTAACGGCCGCACCGCCGGTGACCGAACGTACAACGCGAACAGCAGACGAACGGAAGACCATCCTAGCCCGCGCCTTGCAGCACCAGTGCAGCGTCGGCGGGCGCGTCGAAAGTTCAAGTGACTTTCAGGCCGTTGTCGTCTTCGGCCAGCCGGTCAACCACCTGCTGCACTTCCTCATCGGCGTGTTCACCATCGGCGCTTGGTGGATCGTCTGGCTGCTGCTTGCTCTTGGCAGCCGACGGACGCGACGGTCTATCTTCGTCGATGAATCCGGACGAGTGACTAGCCAAGACGTGGTCTCATAGCTAGTAGGGGGGCTCGACGTGCCAGAGCGGTGGAGAGTTGCGATAGACGAAGAGGGCTCGGAGTGACGTTACCGGAAGCCATCGCACTTATTGGTGGTGCCGCTGGTCTCAGGTGGGTCATGCAGCATGCGTTCGAGCCTGCGCTAAAAGGGATAGTCGAGAGGCGACAGGTTCGTCTGCTCGTTCACCGAGCATCCTTTCGGGACCGTGACTGCTACTTCCTCAACCTCACGAACCACTCGCGCAATCGGGAGGTGGTAATCACCCACGTCTGGTTCGACACCGTTCCGGCGGAGCACGCGCTACAGGAGGACCGGCCGTTGCCCGTCAGACTGAAGCCGGACGAACCGTGGGAAACGTGGGTCGAGGCCGAACGCCTACCGACCGACATAGGCGATGCCGCGTTTACGCTCGGACGTGCCAAACTGTCCACCGGGCGCGTGATCAAGTCGAGGAAGAACAAGACCGTGCCGTCTGCGGGAGCTATACCCGGCGGCCCCATCCAGAACCCGTTCGGTCTGCCATAACCGCGCGCTGGCGAGGCTCGTGCAGGGGCACGTGAGCCACGTCGTCCCACCCAGGGGACAGCAGCGCGTGGACGCAGGCCGCCTGCAGCGGTCTCGCCGCGGCGCACGCGGCTCAGCGCGTCGACGAGCACCAGCGCGAGCGCCGTCTCCGGCGCGTGCCGGTCGTCAGGGTCCGGCAGCACCGCCGAGAGGTGCTCCCAGACCGCCTGCATCGTCGCTGGTCGTCCCGATCATGACGTCGAGTCCGTGAGGCCCCGGCGCTCGCGCGCCCACGCCTCGAACCGTTCGAGGCGGCTGCCGTCCATGCCGCCCCGGTGCAGCTCCGGCCAGAGGCAGCCAGAGGCCCGCGTCGTTGGGGAAGCTGCGCCCCGTCGCCTGCTCGACCCGCACCAGCCGCGCGACGCGCCGACCCTCCACGACCGCCGCCGCCCCACGCCTCCCGGGCTGAGGCCGCCTCGCCCTTGTGCCCGCGCGTGCTCCCGCTCGGCGACGGACAGCGCGAGTGCCGCGTGTTATTCTTCCCCGCCCCCCCTGAGACGGAAAATTCCAGCGCGGCCAGCGCGCGTAACGAGGCGGATCCCATGTCTATGGCGCTGATCGACATCATCTCCAAACTCGGCGACGAGCTCGGGTTCGAAGTGCATCGCGAGGTCGTCGCCTCGGAAGGCGCCTGCGTGGATGCAGTCTGGTTTGACAAACGCCTTGCTCCGTCTACATTTGGCATCAAGTCATACGCGCTTTTGCGCGAAGTGCCGGTGCTGCCGGTCGTTGCATTTGAGGTGGAGATGTCGACAGGCGGGAACGCCAAGCATGTCAAGGGTAGCGTGTCCAACTTGGCGAACCTCGGTGCTCAACTGAGCGTGATCGTCATCTGTAATGAAAGCGTCGACGCGTTGAAGAAGAGAACGAAGGCCTTCTCCGCCCACTCCGAAGAAGAAGTCGCGCGAGTTCTAATGAACCGTGTCTACGGCTGGGTGTTTGCGGAATCACGGCCGTCTGGACGCTTGGTGATCATGACAGAGGCTCAAGTCCGTGAGTGGGCTGCGCGGCGCGGCATCTGCGTCGACCAGCGTGAGCCGCTCACGCTCGGCGTTGATGTTCAAGCAACAGCGCGTTCGGAGTGCGTTTGAAACCCAGAGAGAGCGTGTGGGCCTTGTCTGGTCGGCGACCCCTGAGAGCACCGGACCCTCGCGCGTTTGACACGGCCCGCAGGGGCCTGCGGGCCGCCGCGCCCCGCGACGAGGGTTTGAGGCTGCCGGTCCAGCCCAAGGAGCCGGGCGCGTGGGCATCGCGAGCGTTCGCGACGGCTAGGCGAGCAGCTTCGCCTCGACGGCGGCCGACCTCCAGTCGGAGACGCGTGAGCCCTTCAGGGGTGATGGCGCCGCCAGTTCGTGCCACGAGAGACCGTCCAAGCTCCAATCGCCGGTCAGAGCCCTCTGCCGATCCTCGACTTCCGCCAGCTCGCGACTGACGACGGCCGCCTGCATGAGCAGCGCGTCCAGTCGCTGCACGAGCGGGCGTTTCAGGTCGTGAAACCGGCGGCGCAGCCGCTCGCGCTCGGCGTCCCGCGCGTGGTGCCAAGCCGCCTCCGCTTGCCGTCGCTCGCGTGTCGCCCAGGCGTGCTCGACGCGGACCGCTGCGAGCTTCTCGGTCGCCTCCAGCACGAAATCCTCGGACACGTCCTCCATGTCGACCCACGGATCGAGCGCAGCCTCATAGCGGCGGCGCTGCGAGTCCAGCGACGCCTCGCGGTTCAGCGAAGCGTCGAGAGTGGCACGCGCCTGCTGCACCTCCGGCGCCTCGTCGGGGTGAAGGATCGGGTTCGCTTCGTCCGTCGTCGCGGCCTTCGGCATCACTCACCTCCTCCCAAGATCCAGCCTCGGATCAGGCTCACGAGTCCCGCCGTGTTCCTCCCGCGAAAGACGTCGGGATGGTCGGCGGTGGCGCGGCTCACCATCGCCTCGGCGACGGCGCTCGCCATCTCCTCGGCGCCGCGCCTCCTGATCTCAGCGGCGTTGCGCTCCACCATCTGTGCGTGCGACCGCGCGTTGAACGCGATCAGCACGTCCCCTCGGTCACTCCGTTCGACACCGCGGTCTCCGGCGACTGCCGACGCCCGATCCCTACATCAACGAAGGCGCCGGCATCTGAGCGCCGCCTTCTCACCATCGGCCTCGCGGTCCTCGGCCGAGTTCTGGTCCTCGCGCACAGGGACACTGGCAGTACAACTCGAATCATCAGTGCCCGGCACGCGACACGGGCTGAACGGAAGTATTCATGAGGAAGCGTGACGCTCGCCGGCGCAGGCGCCGCTCGCGAGCGGTATATTGACGTCCCCCCCGCTTGTGAGACATACTTGTCTCACAGATGCCTGCTACGACGACGATACGTGAGCTGCGCAACAACTTTCCGCGTGTCCGGAAGCTCGTCGAAGCCGAGGGCGAGGTGGTGGTCACGGAACAGGGCGCGCCGAAATACCGCTTGACGCCGTATCGGCGGCCGCGCAAGGCCGCGCCGCCGCCGAAAGACTACCTCGCGCGACTGCGGCGTCATCAGCCGACGGCCCTCTCCCCCGCTGCCGCCAAGGCCCTCCACGACGCCAACCGTGGCGCGCGCTGAGCGAACCTACGCGGATCCGAGCGCGCTGCTCAAGCTGTATATCCACGAGCGCGAATCCGCGGCGATGAGCCGCTGGCGCGCGCGGACCGGTGGGGCGCTGCCTCTCGCCGAGCACGGCCGCCTGGAGATCGTCAACGGCATTCACCTGGCGGCCTTCCGGAAGGCCGTGACCGCCGACGCGGCCCGCGACGCACTGGCGTCGTTCGACGAAGACGTCGCGGAAGAACGGTACACCGTCGTCGACATTCTGTGGCGAGCGACGCTGAGACGCGCCGGCGAGATCAGTCGCCGCCAGACCGCGGCGATCGGCTGCCGGACGCTCGATGTGCTTCACGTCGCCGCCGCCGTCGAACTCGGCCTGCGGAGTTTCGTGACGTTCGATAATCGCCAGCGGCAGCTCGCCCTCGCTCTGGGGTTGAACGTGGTGACGCCAAGGGGCTGAGTGCCGAGTTGAAAGAAACGTGAAACATTGCACACGAAACCGGCCCCCTGCACCCAACTTCCCTTGTCGTCGAACGATTTCTCGCTGCAGATCCCCTCGTCAGCTCTCCGAACCACCATCGTCATTCCCGTTCAACGTCTGCGACCGTCGTTCCTCGAGCGGCTCCCCATAACGCGGCCGTGACTCCGTCCGTGATCACCCGCGGCATGTCGAAGGCTCATCGACACACGGCGGCGAGGATTACATGATGACGCCGCTCAGGGGCGACAGGTGGCCTGACGTGACACGCAAGACCTCCGCGGGCTCGTGACGATGCATCCGTTCAGACGCAATCGCGCGCTCACGGCAGTCGTGATCGTGACGCTCTCGACCGGTGTCGGCGTGAGCGCCGCGATGTTCAATCTCGTCGACGTGCTGCTGTTTCGTCCGCCGGCGCATGTCAGCGATCCCGATCGGCTAGTCGAAGTACCAGGTGCGAACAATTTCGTTCGGTACCGCCGTCTGCAGCGTAAGGTCGAATCGTTGGACCTCGCCGCGTATACGCGGCTCTCCGTGACGAGCGGCCGCGATCCGGATGCGTCCGTGCTGCGTGCAGAGTGCGTGAGCGAGAACTACTTCCAAATACTGGGCGTTACGCCAATCGTCGGACATGGGTTCTCGACGTCGACCGACGGGAGTCTGCCCGTGGTCCTGAGCTATGGACTGTGGAGACGTCTTTTCAGCGGTGCAGCGGACGTGGTCGGCGCGAGTATCGAGCTGGGCCGGAAACGGCACGTCGTGGGCGGCGTCGCGCCGGCGAACTTCACCGGCGTCCGGCTGGAGCCCGTGGACATCTGGCTGGCGCTGACGCATTCACCCGAGCTGTGCTCGTTCACGGGCCGCAGCCTGCTTTCCTCATCGAACAGCGCGTGGTTGTCGACCATCGGCCGAATCCGCGATCCGTTTCCGCTCGAGCAGGCAGCCTCCGAGGTCGCCGCTGCCGACACGCGGCCGTTCGCGGCGCTCGATGCGCCGGCCACATCACTTCGGCCGCTTGCCAGCTCGAGACGCGCACGACTGTCGCAGGACGGCCGCATGGCCGTCTGGCTGGCCGGGGGCGCGCTCCTCGTGCTGCTGATCGCATGCGCCAACGTCGCCGTCCTCATGGCGCTGCGCGCGTGGGAGCGGCGGCTGGAAATCGCCATCCGCATGCAGCTCGGCGCGACAGTCAGAAGAGTGTTCCTGCTGTTCTTTCTGGAGAACGTGGCATTGGCGCTCCTCTGCATCGGCAGCGCCGTCCTCGTCGCCACGTGGGTTGACACGGCGGTTCGCGCGTTCTTCCCGGCGTTGACTGGCGTCCACGTGAACGCGAGATCCCTGAACATCGTCGCAGGCTTCGCGCTGTTTGCGGGCCTCGCTAGCGGGATCATCCCAGCCGTGCAGATCGCGCGGTCCAACGGATCGATACTGCTGCGCGGCGGTCAGCAGATCGTTGAGGGCGGTTCCCGCACACGCAGTGTGCTGCTCGTCCTGCAGCTGGCGCTCGCCCAGGCTCTGCTTGTCGGAAGTGGACTGTTCGTGCGATCCGTGAACAACCTGCTGGCGGGTGCCGGCTATGACGTGCAGGAGATCATCGTCGCGACCGTTGAACTCGAGAAAGAGGGATACGCCATCCCAGACACATGGTCGAAGATCGAGACGTTTGCCGGGCGGGCACGGTCGATTCCGGCCGTGGTCAGTGTCAGCGCGAGCTCCGATACGCTGCTCGATTCCGGCGGCATGACAGTGGCCGTCGCGATCAGATCCTCGCCGGGTGCGCGCAACAACAATTCGATCGTCAGGCAGACGCACTCGATGAACGCCGTGACGCCCGATTACTTCGCGACGCTGGGTACACGAATTCTCCGCGGCCGCGCGTTTGTGGCTGCGGACGACGCGAATGCCAGACCGGTCGTGATCGTCGACGAGGGGATGGCGCGTACCGAGTGGCCGGGTGAGGATCCGCTCGGGAGGTGCGCATTCATCGGAAGTCGCCAGGACTGCATCGAGGTCGTCGGCATCAGCGAGTCCAGGCGCTCGACGTTCCTCCACCGCGTGCGTCAGGAGTTCTTCGTGCCCGCCGCTCAGGCTGCGCCCTATCGGCTGCACACGGCGCCGCGTACCGTATTGATTCGAACCAGCGCGCCGGTGCGAGACGTGATGCCGGCGATCGTTGCCGTTCTCCAGAGCGTCGTCCCCGAGACGCCAAGAGGCAGCGTGCGGCCGCTGCTCGATCTGGCGGACGAGGGCACGAAGTCGTGGCGCCTCGGGGCAAAGTTGTTCGGCCTGTTCGGTGTCACAGCGACGATCATGGCCGGCGTCGGTCTGTTTGCCGCCCTGGCGCTCATGGTGCGGCAGCGAGCCGCCGAACTGGCGATCCGCATGGTGCTCGGCGCAACAACCGGTACGGTGATCGCCATGGTCGTCCGCCACGTGGCCGCGTTGCTGGCAGCGGGCTGGGTACTGGCGATGATGCTGATTCTGTTCCTGGGGCGGTTCCTCGAGGGGCTGTTGTTCGAAGTCAGGCCGACGGAGCCAGCCGTCATCGCCTCCGTGACGCTCTTACTGTGCGGCATCGCGACACTGGGGTCCCTGCTCCCGGCCATTCGCGCTGCGCGCCTGAATCCAGCCAGCGCGCTGCGGCTGTGATTGGCCGCACCAATCGGAGCATTATGACGAGGATCTTTCCGGCCATCTGCATCTTTGCAGGCAGCATCCTTTGTGGAACGGTCGCGTATGCTCTGACCGCGGCACCCGAACAGGCGCGCCGAGCTGCACGCATCCACTCCAACGACGAACAGCTCCGCCGGTTCGCGATCGCATCGCCGACGCCGGCGTATCCTCGCGCCTCGCTCGAAAAGAAGATCGCCGGCGTGGTCGTCGCCGCTATTCGAATCGACTCTACGGGAGTCCCCGAGGCTGCCGAAATCCTCCAATCTCCCGATGCTGATACCGGCCGCGCCGTGCGCGATGCCATCATGAAGTGGAACTTCAGACCGATCATGGGACTTGCCGCGGAGGGAAAGCTCGTTTTTTACTTCCACATGAACGGAAGACGCGGTGTCGTACTGAGCCCCGCCGAAATGCGCGAGGTGATCAACCCTGGAGTCAAAGACGTGAAACGAGAAGACGAGCCGAGTGCCAAGCTAATCACGGATCGGGAGTTTCGCGGCCTCTCAACTCGGCCCGGACCAGTGCTGCTCGACATTCGGGATCGGGAAACGTTCGCGGAGGGCCACGAGAAGGGCGCGGTGAACATCCCTCTCGGAGAGATCCTGGCGCGCGGGCCAGCGGAATTGCCCGCGTCGCGCCACATCGTGATCGATTGTCGTGATACACCGGACGCGTGCGCCGTCGCCGCGCACCAGCTCACGTCTTCCGGTTTCAAACAAGTGTCCATTCTGCGCCGCTGATGAACGTGTGACGACGGGGGCCAAGAACGGCGAACTGCTGAAGCGCGCTAGCGACCTGACGTGACGATGACGGCACTTCTTTCCGTCGGTGGCTCCGGAGTCGCGGGTTCGAACCGCGTCATCCACCCCAACGCAGCACCCAGTCCAGAACGCGGCACCCAGAGGAGAGATTACCGCGTCGCGTCCGCGCCGACCGAGCCCGTGGCGACGCGCGCAGCGCCCGAGTAGACCGGGAGCGCGGGTCGAGCAGGCCAGGCGCCGAAGATTGGCAGCCTGAACGGCTGCTCGAGTGGCCGCAGGTAGAGAATCAGCGCGCCGGTCATCGCCAGCGAAAAGCTGATCAGGCCGTGGAAGAGGGCGATCGACAGGTGCAGGAGCAGCCCGCCGCCCAGGAGGTACGGACGGAACCGGCGCTCCGCGAGCAGCCCCGCGAACAGCAGGAACTCGAACGCGATCACACCCCAGGTGACCGGAGCCACCACATACGGAAGGCGCAGGAGCGGAAAGACGAGCGGCTGCAGCCACTCGGCCACGCCGTACTGGGGATCGATGAGCCAGTAGTAGATAGCCGTGCCGTTCTGCCATTCGGTGACGGCGCACTTCGCGAATGCTGCGTGCAGGTACAGCACCGCGAGCTGGACGCGGATGGCGAGGTGCCCGAAGGCGGCGATGAGCCGCCGGGCGGCTTCTGCTGGAGCGACCCGCTCGTCCTGCGCGTGTGGCCGTCGCTCGAAGTGCCAGCGCCTGTCATCGGTCAATGTCATGGGCAGGAGGAGGAACGAGAGCACCAGCCCGACGTGGTCGCCTCCGTCCACGAGGAGCACCGAATTCACCAGGCTGAAACACACCCACCAGTGGAGGACTCCGGTGATCCTCGGCCGCCATCCCGACACCACGACCAGCATGATCAGGATCGCCACCCACCGCGCAAGCCCGACGTCGTCTTGTAGCACGCAAAAGAGACTGACACGGGAGCCGACGCCGACACAGACCGGCACCTGCTCGATGTCGAGCGCGGGCTTGAAGAGGATTTCGTCGGCCGTGGACGCCAGCGTCAGCAGCGTGCCCAGGGCGAGCAGGCTTCGGGCAACGCCGTAGACGTTCGTCCACGGATCGACCGCGAGCATCGAGCCGATCACACCGTCGATCAGACGATTCAGGCGGCGTGGCATTGCACGTCCAGCGTGACGACCCAGGAGGGCATCTCGACGTCGGCGCCGTCGGCGAACCAGGCCCAGGGCACGGGCTCGCGGCTCATGACGCGAAGCGGACCGCAGAAGAGCGGATGCTTCATCGGATTGACGACGGCCACGACGGGCGCCTCGGATGCGACGACGGAATGGTTCGTCGTCTCGGTCCACTGCGAGGCGTTCACCTGATCGAGCAGGACCGCGAGCTCGACCGGGATGGCCCGCGGCCGGCGATCGATCCCGAAGAGATTGCGCGGGTTCGCGATCGGCAGACGATCCACGGGTCGCCAGTCGTTCCCAACTTGCTGCGAGAGGTAGACGTCGAGGCTCCTCGGCTCTCGGGTGAAGAACCCCCAGCCTTCCGGCACCAGCGATCGAACGCCGACCTCCACGTCGAGCGCCATGGAGATCGGGCTGTAAGGCAGCGACGCGATCGTCACCGTGGTGAAGAGCGTCCCCCAGAACAACACCAGCGCAGCAAACGTCAGCCTGACGCTGATCGTCACGCCCACCGGAGAAGAGCCTGCACTCACCGCGATCCTTTCAGCCGTGTGGCGATGGAATTCACCAGCTCCTCGCGGAGGAGACCGCTTTCGCCCTCGCGCGAAGCAAAGACCAGGACGTTCGGCCAGTTGTAGGTCAGCGGCGGCCACGCGACGGCCACGGCACGCCCGACGCCGGTCTTGTTCGCGTCGGCGGCGCGCGAGCCGCCGCCCCACGTGGCCCGGATGCTTTCGCGCGACTTCGCCAGCGACGGCGTTCGCTCGACGACGCGATCGATCAGCGCGATCCCGTCGGTGAGGCATCGCGAGATCGCCCGCCGGTCGCCACTGCGCACGCACCCGCCGAACTCTCGAAGAAAGGCTGCTTCGGAGCTGCGGATCTCCGCCAGCACGCCGTTCTGAAAGCGGCTGATCGCCGAACGCTGCCGGGCGGTGACATTCCGCAGCTCATCGCCGCTCTTCATCCGGCGCAGCTCGGGAATCTCGGCGGCCGCCGCTCCGTCGAGAAAGAAGATGGCCCGGAACAGCGCCTCACCGTCATCCGGTTGCGACGCGGATCGAATCTGGGCGCCCACCGGCGGCGGCGACACGAGCGCGCTCGACGCCACGAGCGCTGCGGCCAGCGAGCCGAGCCATCGGGCTTTCTGGACGCCGAAGCCGCCAGCCATCAACGCCCTCCGAGCCGGACGGCGAGCGAGCTCACGAGCTGTTCGTGATACAGATCGTCGTCGCCGCCAGGAGCGACGAGCGGCAGCGCCACGAGTGCGAGCACGACGACGGCGATGAATGTGAGCAGGATGACGGCGATGTTGTGATCGGTGTCGGGCTGCTGCGGTTCGGATGCCGACGGCCCGATCTCGAAGCCCTTCAGCCACGCGAGCTCCAGCTTCTCGGCATCTCTCGCAGCCGCCTGCGGAATCGCGCGCTGGAGCGCCCGCACATCGGGCGGGCCGCCCTTACCAGCGCTACTGGCGGCCGACTTCAGCGCCCGGGCCAGACTGGCTTCGTGCCGGCTGAGAAACCGCGCGACGGCCGGATCGCCCTTGCGCATCACGTCCCTGGCAAGCCGGGAGGCTTCTCCGATCGCACGAGAGATGACGACCCGGTCACCCGTCTTCAGGTCTCGTTCGAAGCCCTGAAAGAACGTCGGCTTTGCTGCGCGCAATTCCTGGATCAGCCTCGTCTCGAAGGCCTGGACTGCCTTCTGCTGCCGTGGAGTGAGGCGGCGCGAGGTCCGCAGAGACCTGAGCCGTTCGAGCTGGGGAATCTCGCCGGCCAGCGGCCCCTCCAGGAGGAAGACCGCCCGGAACAGTGCCTCGCCGTCGGTACGCGCCGGATCCGTCCTCCGTTGTCCTGCCGCGGCCTCGACGTTCGAAAGTGCGATCGTAAGAGCGAGGACCACGCTGAATGCGCGATGGCCCGGATGTCGACGAAGTTGCTGGACAGTCATGAATGTCCCTCCCCGTCTCCTTAGTCGCAATCCGCAGGCGTATCCCGCCACGCCTCGATGCTCGATGGAAGTGGACGGGGCGGTGGTGGCGCGGAAGTGGTGTAACCTCCGGCCGCCAGCGTGCATCCACTGCTATGGGAGAGATCTGAGAGAACGCATGCCTCTGTTCGAATACACCTGCCGGCGCTGCGGGCGCCGGTTCGAGGCGCTCGTCACCGCGAGCCGTCAGGCCGCGTGCCCGGGCTGCGAGTCGACCGACCTCGAGAAGCTGTTCTCGACGTTTGCGACACGCGCGTCGAGCGCAACCGGCTCATCCGCCGCGCCGCGCTTCACGTGAGCGCCCGGCCGCGGGCCGGGCGCCTGCTGAACATGGAATGCCACCCCGTCAGCCGGGTGGGTGCTTGACGCTCGTCTCGCCTCAAGTCATATTACTTCCATGGCACTCTCGAGGAAGAAAGCGACGACCATCGCACTGGATCCGGACGACGATCGGCTGCTCTCCCGGGCCGCTCGCGAGCGCGGGATTTCGCGTTCAGAGTTCATCCGGCAGCACCTGGCCCTGGTGCTGGAACAGTATCGACGGCATCCCAAGCCGCGAAGCGCGGGCATTATCCGGGCGCTGAACGAACGCGGCGACGAGCGCGAGCTGTTCAGTGCCGGCCGCTAGCGCGGCTGCGCTCATCTGCGATACCGGTGCGCTCATCGACTACCTCGTCGAAACCGCGCCGGACCACAGGCGCTTCCGGGAGGCCATCGACGCGGCACGCACTCGGTACGTCCCGGGCCTCGTGCTCGCCGAGGTGGACTACTTTCTCCGCGACCAGCGCGGCGCCATGCAGGTGTTCATGGAGGATCTCGCGCGCGGCGCCTTCACCTACGCGGCGCCGACGGTCGGCCAACTCTCACGCGCCATGGAAGTGGACCGACGCTTCGCAGATCAGCGACTGGGCCTCGTCGACGGCTCGATCGTCGCGCTCGCCGAGTCACTCGGCGTCCGTCGTCTCGCGACACGCGACGTGCGCCACTTCGCAGCCGTTCGACTCCGCGACGGCCGCGCGTTCGAGTTGGTGGTTCATCCGACAAGTCCCGACCAGGCCTGACTCGCACCCAGCATTCCAGCACCGCCGCTCGAAACTGAGCTGCGTGCGTCAGGGTTGGGTCACTCTTCCCTCAGCACCACCATCGGATCGACACGCGCCGCGCGCCACGCCGGGATGCAGGCGGCGCCGAGCATCGCGACGGACAGCACCGCGGCCGACGCGAGGAACATCCCGGGATCGATCGACGCGGTGCCGTAGATGTTCGCGTGGACGATCGCGCCGCCGGCGACAGCCGCCAGTCCTCCAATCCCGCCGCCGATCGCGGCCAGACGCATCGCCTGCGTCAGCACGAGCTGCAGCACCGATCGCGGTTCGGCGCCGAGCGCCATGCGGACGCCAATCTCGCGCCGGCGCAGCGTCACCATGAACGAGAACAGCCCGTAGAGTCCCGCCGCGGCGAGCACGAGCGCGAGGCCGCCGAGCGCGGTCGCACCAATCGCCAGCGTACGTTCCTCGAGATTGCGCCGCGCCGTGCGATCGTGCAGCGTGCTCATCTCGACGATCGGCACGCGCGGGTCGATGCCGGCAACCGCCTGACGCACGGCCGGCACGAGCGCATCGATCGGCGTGCGCGACCGCAGGTAGAGCGTGAGCGCCGGCTCGTACTGGAGCGGCGCCGGGAGGTAGATCGCGGGAACGAGCCGGTTTCGGCTGTAGGACTCCTCCACGGTCGGCTCGATGATGCCGACGATGGTGACGTCCACCGCGTCCTGGAAGCGATTGCGCGCCGCCACCCGGATGGATTCGCCGACACCGCCGCCGGCGAAGTGCCGCTCCGCGAGTGGGCGATTGATCAGGGCAACGCGAGGCCGTCGCCCGGCCCGGTCGGCCGCGGTGAAGCCACGGCCCTGCAGCACGTCGAGACCGACGGCGTGGAGCAGCTCGCCGCCCGCATAGCCGCCGAGAAACGCGCTGCCTTTCGCCGGCGCGTCGTCCTGCCTCCACACGAACGTCGCCGTCGTCATGCCGCGGCCGAACGTCCAGAAGGCGGTATCCCGGGCCAGGCCCGCGGCTTCGACCTGTGGAAGCCGCGAGGTGCGCTCGAGGAGCCGCTCGTAGAACACACGCCCTTCCTCCTCGGGTATCTTCAACTTCCCGAGATCGAACGACGCCATCAAGAGCCGCGCCGGATCGTCTGCGCCGGTGTGCGCGATCAGCCGCGACACGGCGCTCGCCGACTGGCTGCCGATCGCGAGCAGCGCCAGCGACGCCGCCACCTGCGCGACGACGAGCGCTCGTCTGAGGCGCGGCGGTCGCGGGCCCCTGTCTCCCGAACGCGATGAACCCAGGGTTGCCGTGCTCACGCCGGTCGTCGCCCGCAGCGCGGGCCCGAGCGCGAACAGCAACGCGCTGATGATCGCCGCGGCGGCCGTGAACGCGAGAACGCGCCAGTCCACGTCGATCGCCGGCCACGCAACGCCGTATGAGGTCAGCGCACGCGACGCCGATCGCGTGACCCACCAGGTGAACGGCACCGACAGCGCGGCAGCGCCAGCGGCGAGCACCAGGCTCTCGACGAGCACGTGGCGGACGATGCGCCAGCGCGTCGCGCCGAGAGCGAGGCGCACGGAAATGTCGCGCCCGCGTGCAGTCGCGCGCGCCAGCAGCAGGTTTGCCGCGTTCAGACAGGCGATGACGAGCACGAGCACCGGCAGCGGCATGACGAGCGCGATCGCCACGAGAGGCTCGTTGGGATCGCCCTTCGTGCCCAGGCGTGCGACGCGCGCCGACGGGCGGCCGTGCCCGTCGCCGCGGGCCACCAGACGCGACACGAACACCTGCGCTTCGGCGAAGGCCTGGCGGATCGTCGCGCCCGGCGCCAGCCGGCCCGCGTACTCGATGTACAGCTCGCCGCGTGCGTAAGGTCGCGAAAACGGGTTCAGTTGCTCATCACCGATCACCGCGTCTGCCAACGCGAACGGAGCCCAGACAGCGATGCCGTCGCCGAAGTCGCGGCCGGCCACGCCGGCGATGCGCAGCGAGACCGTGCCCACATCAACGAACTCGCCAAGCACCGAGCCGTCCCCGTTGAAACGGCTCCGCCACAGTCCGTGGCTGAGCACCGCCACGTTGTGGTCCGGCGCCGCCGCAGCGGCAGGCGTGCCGAGCGCGAACGGCACACCGAGGACCTCGAAGTAGTTCGGCGACACGACGGCGGCACGGAGCGTGAGCGCCTCGCCGCGGATTCGCGCCGCCACGGTCGCCTGCGCCCGCGCGGCAATTGCAGGGACGCTCGGCAGCGCGTTCCGCATCGTGAGGTACTCGTCGTAGGTCGATCGTTGCGGCAGGCAGCTCCCGTGCATGTCGCGGCACGGCTCGATGCGCACCAGACGATCGGGCGCCGTCACGCCGGGCCGCGGCCGGAAGAAGAAGCCGTTGATGAGCGCGAACGCCACCGCGTTGGCGACGATGCCGATCGTCAGGCTGCCGATGACGCCGAGAGAGAAGCCGCGCGCGGCCGCCAGCGAGCGCAGCGCGTAGCGGACATCGTGCGCCATGCCGTGCGCCATGCCAGCGCGGCGGCGCCGCAGGGCACGGTTGTGGCGCAGCGAGGGCGGCAGCCGGCGGATGGCGATGGCGTCGGGGAACGCGCCGAGCGCCATGCGCAGCAGGCGCAGGGCAGCGAGCCGCCGACCTGCGAACGCGATGTCCGCGTGATCGATCTCGGCGCGCCATTCCTCGGTCCATCGCCCGCGGACGTCCCGGCGTACGAGCGGGGCCAGCAACGCAACGAGCGCACGGGCGATGCTCCGCGTCATGTCCCGCTCCATTTACCCTCCGCTATTGCGCTCGCTTGCGGGGAACAGCCGGCCGAGCGCGCGGTAGCGAGCGTCCGCTTCGGCCAGGCGGCGTCTTCCGGCCGCGGTGAGCTCGTAATAGCGGCGGCGCGGTCGCCCAAGCTCGCGGGCGCGGCGGTCGGACTCCCAGTCGGACCGGACGAGTTCGAGCGCCTCGAGGCGGCGCAGCGCCGGATAGATCGTGCCGCTCGGCAACCCGGTGACCTCCATGATGTCGAAGCCGAAACGATGTCCGCGCGCGAGCGCCTGCAGCACGAACAGACTGGTGTACGACAAAGCGGGTGCGCCGTCGGGAGGCATCGCTAGGAGCGTATCTACATAGCCCGGCCACATCGCGCTGTCAAGCGCATTCGCGCCGCGTGGGCGATTGCGGTAACATGCGGCCATCGTGGATCAGCAGGACGTCGAACGCATCGCGCGGACCGCGCTCAAGGAGCTCGGCGTCACCGCGCCCGATCGCATCAGCGTGGCGCAGGACGCCGCGTCCGAGTGGCGCATCGACTACGAAGGCGCAGCCGGCCCCGGCCGGATGCGCATCAAGTGCGGCCCAGGCACCACCGCGCAGTGGGTGCGCGAGCAGATCTTCCAGCAGTACCTCGCCCAGAACTAGCCGGACGATGGAAGGAGCGCTTCTCGCAGTGGCGACCGTGCTGCTCGCGATGGCCATCGGCTGGGTGGCCACCGACGCGGCACGCCGCGGACGCAACTCGACGGCGTGGGCCGCGCTGCTCACCTTCGTCGGATTTCTCGGCGTCATCCCCTGGCTGGTCGTTCGCCGTCGCGCACCGGTGGTCGTCGATCGGCTCGAACCGTCGCGCCGGTGGGGACTGCGCGTTCTCGGCCTCCCGCTCGCGGCGACACACGTCGCGCTCACCATCGTCGTCGCCGCGGGACTGTTCGTGCCGGTGTTGTTCACCAACGCGCGCATTCAAGGCCACGCGATGGAGCCGACGCTCGCGGATCAGGACCGCGTGCTCGTCCGCAAGTCCGCCTACCGGACGCGCGACCCGCGAAAGGGGGAGATCGTGATGCTCCTCTACCCGCTCGACCCGCGGCGGAGTTTCGTCAAGCGCATCGTCGCCGAGCCGGGCGACCACGTGCACATCGTGGACGGCACGGTCCAGGTGAACGGCTCCGCAACGGACGATTCGTTCATACCGGCGCAGAACCACAGCCACGAGACGTGGGGTCCCCGCGTCGTGCCCGACGGTTACTACTTCGTGATGGGCGACTGGCGGAACAACAGCTCGGACAGCCGTCACTGGGGCTTCGTGCCGAAGAACTACATCGTCGGGAGGGTGGAATACCGGTGGTGGCCGCTGGCGCGGGCCGGCGGCGTTTAGCCCGTTGATTCGCGCCGCGGATGGCGGGAGAATCGGCCTGAGGCCCTGTCACCGAAGAAAGGACGTCGGCCATGGCCATTCCACAATCGATCCAGCGCTTCCTCGACGAACGGCACATCCATTATTCCGTGCTGCACCACGCGCCGGCGTTCACCGCGCAGCACGAAGCGGCAGTGACGCACACACCCGGTTACATGTGGGCGAAAACGGTCGTCTGCATGGCCGACGGCGATCCGGTCCTCGCGGTCGTTCCCGCGGATCGCTACGTGGACGTCGCCGAGCTGCGGTCGCTGATGCACGCGCGCGGCGTGCGCGTGCTGACGGAGCGTGAGTTCGAGTCGCTGTTCCCCGACTGCGAGCCGGGCGCGATGCCGCCGCTCGGACCGCTGTACGGCCAGCGGGTGTTCGTCGATCGGCAGATCGCGTCAGACCAGGAGATCGTCTTTCATGCGGGATCGCACACCGACGCGATCAAGCTGAAGTACGACGACTTCGATCGCGTCGTCCACCCGACGGTCGGGCAAATCGCTGACTGAGCGTGCGGAGCGCGGCACTAACGCGCCGCGCGCTTCTTCTCCTTGCTGGCCGGTTTGGCGGCCACGGCGCGCGGCGCCTTGGCCGCCTCCACCTTTGCCGTCTTTTTCTTGCCCGTGCTGACGCGGTCGAGGCTCTGGCGCAGTGCGTCCATCAGGTTCACGACCTTCGGCGGCGTCTCCTCGGCCGGCGCCACGACTTCCTCGCCGGCGATCTTCGCGTCGATGATGCGCTGGAGTTCTTCCTGATATTCGTCGCGATATTCCGTGAGATCCAGCTCGCTCTCGAAGTTCTCGATCACCTGCTTGGCCAGCTTGATCTCTTCCGGCTTCACCTTCGACGGTACGCTATCGAGTTCCTCGATGTTCTCCATGCTGCGAACCTCTTTCGAGTGCCGCATGGTGTACATCACGAGCCCCTTGTCCTTCGGCTGCACGGCGACGAGGTATTCGCGGCCGTAGAGCGCGAGCTTGCCGATGCCCGCCTTCCCTTTCATCCCTTCGCGCATGACGGCGAACGCTTCCGTCGCCATCCCACCGTCGGGCGCAAGGTAGTACGGGCGCTCGACGTAGATCGGATCGATCGCCGCGGCCTCGGTGAACTGCACGAGGTCGATCACGCGCGTCGATTCCGGTCGCACTTTGGCGATGTCGTCCTCTTCGACGACCACGTAGCGGCCCTTCTCGAACTCGTAGCCTTTGACGATCTCGGAGTGCGGCACCTCGCGCTCGCAGGACGGGCACCAGCGCTTCTGCTGGATGCGCGTCTGACATTCGCCATGCAGCTGATTGAAGCTGATCGTTGCGGCGGAGTCGGTCGCGGGGAACACCCGCACCGGGATGTTGACGAGGCTGATCTTGAGAAAGCCCTTCCACGTCGGACGCGCTGCCATTTTGAAACTCCCACGGCAGCCCTGAAGGGCTGCACTACACCTGACCGTTCGCCTGTTCCATTATCGGTCGGGACGCCGCTCAGTCGCACTGTGCACACGATTGCACAGGTAAGCGGGTGCCGGCAGACGGCGTAGTACACTGGACGCCTGCCGGCGCCCGGAAGGTCCATGTCGTTGATCGCAAAAGGTTTGCTGACAGCCATCCTCGTTCTCGCCACGCTCCCCGCAGCCGCCGCGCCTCCGCAGCTCGAGGCGCGGGTCATCGACAAAGCGACGGGACAGCCCATCGCCGGCGCCGAGGTCACGATCCTCGGCTACCCAGGAGAACGTTTCACGAACGCGGAGGGGCGGTTCACCTGGCAGCCGGCGCCGCCGCCGCCGTTCGAGGTGCTCGTCATCCTGCCGGGCGGTCAGTTCATGAAGCCGGTGCTCGTCGAGAGGCTTCCGGCGAACGGTCCGCTGGAGATCGCGGTCGAGGGGCTCCTCAACGAATCGATTACCGTCGCCGCAACCGTCGCGCCGAACATCGAGGTCACGCCGGGCGCGGGGACGACGCTGCTGACGGGCGGTGAGATCGCGGCGCGGGCGCCGGCCAACGTGGCGCAGGCGCTCGAGAACGTGCCGGGCGTGTCCACGGTCTCCGAGGGCAAGGCCGCCGTGCCCGTCATTCGCGGTTTTGCCGGAGGCCGCACGCTGATTCTGATCGACGGCGCGCGCGTCACGTCCGAGCGGCGTGTCGGGCCGAGCGCCACCTTCCTCGATCCGTTTTCGCTCGACTCGGTCGAAGTCTCGCGCGGTCCGGGATCGGTGGCGTATGGATCCGACGCGTTCGGCGGTGTCATCTCCGCGCGCACGCGCCGGGTGGCGCCAAGATCGCCGCTGCAGTTCCGCGCGCTGGCGACGCTCGGTGCCGGCACGCCTGAACTGCGCGGCGCGTTCGAGATGTCCAAGGGCGTCGAGCGCGGCGGCATCCTGTTTCAGGTGCACGCACGCCGCTTCGAGGACTACCGCAGTCCCGACGGCGAGGTTTTCAACTCCGGCTCGCGCGACCAGGGGTTCCTCGCGCGCGTCGAACACGCGCTCGGGCCGGGGACGTTCTCCATCGGCCTGCAGAGCGACTTCGGCCGCGACGTCGAGCGCCCGCGCAACAACTCGCGCACGGTGCGCTTCTACTATCCCGAAGAGGACTCGCACCGACTGACGACCGGCTACGAGCTGCGCAAGTTCAGTGGCTTCGAGCGCGTCGTGATGACGGGCTTCTTCGGCACGAGCACGGTCGTCACGGATCAGGATCGGTTCGCCACGGCGACGGCACCGCGCAGCATCGAGCGCTCGGACATCCGCGCGAAGGACTTTCACGTCCGCGTGCTCGCCGAAAAGACCGTCGCCACCGCGCACGTGGAGTTCGGAACGGACATCAACGGCCGGTTCGATCTGCACGCGCTCGAGGACCGCGTGACGTTCGCGGCGTCCGGCACCGAGCTGGGCGTGGACAGCACCGTGTCGGTCGACGATGCCCATCGCACCGATACGGGCGTGTTCGCCAGCGTGCAGGTGCCCGTCACGACGCGCGTGCTGATCGCCGCCGGCGTGCGCGGCGATCGCGTCGCCGCGGAGAATCGCGGCGGCTACTTCGGGGATCGGTCGACGGCGCAGGCCGCCGGTTCCGGATACCTGTCGGCGACGCTCGGGTCGTTCGGCGGTTTCAGCTTCACCGCACAGGCCGCGCGCGGCTTCCGCGATCCAACGCTGTCCGACCGCTACTTCCGCGGGCCGTCGGGACGCGGCTTCATCACCGGCAATCCGGATCTCGATCCGGAGACCAGCACGCAGTTCGACGGCGCGGTGCGTTTCACCGCCGGCCGGTACCGCGCGGCCGTCTATGTCTTCCACTATCGCATCCACGATCTGGTCGAGCGGTTCGAGACGACCCGCGACTTCTTCTTCTTCCGCAATCGCGGCCGCGCGGAGATGAGCGGCGTCGAGCTGGAGAGCCAGATCGATCTCGGCGGCGGCGTGTCGCTCGAGATCGCGTCGCAGCTCACGCGCGGCGAGGCGCTGGACGATGGCGCGCCGCTCGACGCGGTGCCGCCCGAGTCGTTGTCGCTGCAGGTGCGCAAGCAGCTCGGCACGCGCGGCTTCGTGCAGGCGCGCACCGCGCTGCACGCGCGCGACGAGCGCCCCGGGCCGACCGAGCGCATCACGCCGGGCTACGCGCTCGTCGATCTCGCGGGCGGCTGGACGATCCGCGACGGACTCGAGCTGCGCCTGCTCGGGCGCAACGTCCTCGATCAGCCGTACCTCGCCAGCGCCGACACCCGCACCGTCCTCGCGCCCGGCGCGTCGATACTGGCCACCGTCAGTGCGAGATTCTGATTCACCAAGGCCGCAGCGTTTCAACACGGAGAACACGGAGGACACGGAGCATCTTTGTCTTCTTTCTTGAGAAAGACCTGCTCCGTGCCCTCCGTGCCCTCCGTGTTCAGACGCTGTGTACCATCTGTGAATGGTCATGCGCTGGCGTGATGATCCCGCCGCAGTCCGGCCGATGCTGGCGACGCTCGCCGAGCCGCCGCTCACGGGCGCGGGGCTCGTCTATGAGCCGAAGTACGACGGTATCCGCGCGCTGATCCACGTCGATCCGGCGAGCCCGCCGGGGCAGAGGGTCCGCATCTGGTCGCGGCTGGGCAACGAGAAGACCTCGCAATTCCCGTCGATCGTCCACGCCCTCGACCGCGCGGCGGCGCGCATCGGCCGGCCGCTGCTCGTCGATGGCGAGCTGGTCGCGCTCGACGAACAGGGTCACCCCGCTGGCTTCCAGCGGCTGCAGGGCCGCATCCATCTCACCGGCGCGCGCGAGGTCGAGCGGATCGAACGTCAGCAGCCCGTCGCCTTCATTGCGTTCGATCTGCTGCGCGACGGCGACGAGGACGTGCGCGGCCTGCCGCTGACCGAGCGCCGCCGTCGGCTGGAGAGCTTTTGGGAACCCAGAGAACCCGCAGAACCCCTGGAACCCTTCTTGCGCCTCAGCGAGCAGGCCGCGGCGGACGGACGCGCGCTGCACGAGCGGGCGCTCAAAGAAGGATGGGAAGGGCTGATCGCCAAGGAGGCGCGCGCGCCGTATCAGTCCGGCCGCCGCAGCCCCACGTGGCGCAAGCTCAAACTCGTCCGCCGCCAGGAGTTCATCGTCGGTGGCTGGACCCAGCCGCGGCAGACGCGGCAGTACTTCGGCGCGCTGCTGCTCGGCGTGCGCGAGAAGGATGGATCGCTCACGTACGTCGGCCACACGGGCACTGGATTCGACGGCGCCGAGCTCGAACGTGTATCGATGCTGCTGAAGCCGCGCGAGATCTCGCGGTCGCCCTTCTCCGAGCGCATCAAGACCAACGAACCCGCGCGCTGGATCCGTCCCGAGCTCGTCGCCGAGGTGCGGTTCACCGAGTGGACCGCCGATGGCAAGCTGCGTCACCCGGTGTATCTCGGCATGCGCGATGACAAGAAGGCAGTGGACGTACATCGAGAAGTGGCGAAGAGCAACGCCA